>JANYDK010000095.1 GCA_025363655.1 Deltaproteobacteria bacterium
CGATGGATTCTACAACCCTTCTCGTCGGCACTCGGCGATCGACTACGTCAGTCCAATTGAGTTTGAATTGCATTTCATGAACAAGAAAGTTACGCAGTTGGCAGCATAGCCCCACCGTCCACGACAGCGGGGGAGCTCCAGGCCTTGGTGCCCGAGCTGGGTGAAGCCGAGGGCGCCGTGCCACAAGGCAGCGTTGGAGCCGCGCGTCGACTGGAGTTCGAGGCATCGGCGAAGCATCCTGTCGGCGTCGCGCCTCGGCCTGGGGTGAGTCCCGGTCCCGTTAATGGGCAAGCTGTACTCGACTCCTCCGTGACAATTTCGCCTAACACACCGCGACGAGTGGGCATCGACTATGAGACAGGTGAATTTGCGGTATTTGACGAGACCCATCCTGGCAAGGGTATCTTCCACGGCCATATACGCGCGTGGAACCAGCTCGATCAGAGGATGCAGAATGCCTTGAAATGGTCAGGGATGGCGGACCGTAAGGGAAATATTCTTGTAGGTGGCGAATGAGATACAAAGAGCCGGACCAGCTGAACAAAGAGTTGGCTGAGGTCGAACTTCAGAGCGGTGACCCTTATAGAATAAGGGAAGCTCTTGTCGCGCTGTCACTGAACGAGCCCGACGGGGAATGGGCGCAGGAAGTGTGCTTGACGTTTGCTGCCAGCTCCGATGCCAGTATTCGCGCGATTGCTGCCACTTGCCTTGGTCACCTAGCCCGCATACATCGGGCGCTGGATCTGAACAAGGTTGTTCCAGTTCTCAAGAACATGATGCAAGACGCAGAAATCGCGGGGTATGTGGAAACCGCTCTGGATGACATCAAGATGTTCATGGACCGCCGCACGGTAGAAAGGATATGGGCCGAGTCGTAGTCGCTGCGGTGCCTATTTCGGGACGCGCGAGGCTCGAAAGTGAACGCCGACGACTTCGCGTGCCTCCACTTCGCCGCCGAGATCGACGCCGCACCTTCGGACGGACTGATAGCCTGCCGCCATGTCGAGTCGTGCGGTCAGCCGAGGTATTCTCGTGCTCTCGATGGCGACGATGCTCGCCAGCGCGATCGCGATGGGTTGCTCATCGTCCAAATCCCTTTTGCCCTACGATTTCAGTCAAGCCCTCTGTCGTCGGCTCAGTCAGTGCTGCGCAACTGCCGGGTTCACCATCGATGCGAGCCAGTGCGTCTCAGCCGAGACGTCCGGCGGCAATGGCTACGTGTTCGACCCCGATGCTGCTCAACGGTGTCTCGATGCGCACGACGCCGACCCGACGGGCGTGTGCCTTCGCGGTGCCCCGCCAGCGTGTGATGGCGTCTATCGCCAGCCCAACCTCCCACCTGGCCAGCCGTGCGCGTACGATGGCTTGTGCGAAGCCGATAGTTGGTGCATAGGCGCGTACGGCGCCAAGGTCTGTGTCCGCGTTCACGGCGGAGTCGACGGCGATGGACCGTGCGTTGGAAACGTCGACCTTGCAGGGACGCGAACCTACCCCGCATCGGCGACCGTAAAGGCTGACGGCGTGGTGTGCGGGCCAGGATTCTATTGCGACGGGAATTGCCACGCGCTTCCCAGGGCGGGGCAGCCGTGCGCGCCGATTGGGTGCGCCGACGGATTCGGCTGCAATACCAGCCCGTCGCCACACTGCGAAGCATATGCAGGCGAAGGCGAGACCTGTCTTGCTACCATGGCGTGCGCGTCTCCAACCAGTGGCTACTCGCTCCCCAAGAGCACGTGCGGCCCGGGACTCGACTGCGGACCCAGCGGCACTTGCCAGAAGTTGCCCAAGACAGGAGCTTCTTGCGGAGCGTGCTGCGGCGACGGCAGCTATTGCTCCTCGTCGACGTGCGCCCAGCCGCTCTCAGCGGGCGCTCGCTGCCAATGCACCGCTTCAGAGCAGGAGGACTGCGCGCAGTGCGCCTCGGGGGTATGCGTCAATGGCGTGTGCCAAGCCATCTACAAGTCGTTGGCTTCCGTGTGTTCGGGATGGGTCCGCCGGCCCGGATAACCGACGGATTGGGCACTGTCCGTGCTCGGCGACAGTCGCGATGAAGACCGATGGTGCCGCACGACTCAACGTCGCTCGGCTCTCTTCAACGACGACGACGACGAACGAGAATGCCGAGCGCTCCAGCCGCCGCAGCCGCCGGCCACGCGAAGATTGGGCGCTCGGTTCCAGGGATGGTGCAACCGCACCCACCCGAGCTCCCCGCGTCGTCGGTGCCGCCATCTCCAGACGTCGATCCATCGGTGCCCGGCGTGCTGCTGTCGGTGCCCGGCGTGCCCGTGTCCGTGCCCGGCGCGCCCGTATCGGTCCCCGGCGTGCCGGTGTCGGTCGTCGGACCGGTGTCGGTGCCCGGTCCGGTGTCGGTTCCTGCGTCGGTTCCACCGGGGCAGACCGTCGGCGTCTTCGCGGCGATGCGCACCACGCGACCACCATCGAGGAGCGCGACGTAGAGCGCGCCATCGGGGCCTTTGCGAATCGACACCGGCGCGTTGTCGAAGCTCGCGAAGTCGGTGCGCTTGGTCGATGCCAAACCATCGCGCGCGGCGTTGGCCGGCAGCGTCCACATCTTCTTCGCGCTGCTGTCGGCGAAGTAATAGAGGTTCTGGAACGCCGTCGGGAACGTGCACCAATCGTCGACGACGCCGCCGGTGATCGCGGTGCAGTCGCCGTCTTCAGTCGCCGTCGCGCCCTTGTGGAGGCAGTTGTAGATGGGCTCGACGCAGTCACCCGACGGCGTCACGTCGTTGCACTTCGTCACGGGATAGCCGTGAAATCCTTCGCGCCACGGCCAGCCGTGGTGACGACCCTTCTGCACGATCGTCACCTCTTCGTAGGTGACCTCGCCGACGTCGCCGACCCAGAGCAGCCCCGTCTTCGCGTCGAAGTTGAAGCGCCACGGGTTGCGAAAGCCCCACGCCCAGATCTCGGTGCGCGGCGCGCCAGTCGTCGCCGAGATCGCGTTTCCGCAGCTCGCGCCGCACGCCGTCACTGCCGCCACCGCGGCCAGCGGGTTGTCGCTGGGGATCGTCCCGTCGAGGTTGATGCGGAGGATCTTGCCGTTGGCGTTGGTGAGGCAAGTGCCGAAGTAATTGCCGATGACGCCGCCAGGGGCGACGTTCGAGTTGCAGCCGGTGTCGCCGACGCCGATGTAGAGCTTCCCGTCAGGACCCACCGCGAGGCCACCGCCGTCGTGATTTTGTGGGCCGCGAAGACCACGCACGAGGATTTTCTCGGTGGTCTTGTCGAGCGTGTTGTCGTCCTTGAGGACGA
Organism: Deltaproteobacteria bacterium; assembly: GCA_025363655.1. GTDB lineage: Bacteria > Myxococcota_A > Polyangia > Polyangiales > JADJMO01 > JANYDK01. The sequence goes on from JANYDK010000095.1 coordinate 3,277, forward strand.
TGGAGACGACGCGGTGACGATCGAGATCGGTGCCGCCGACCGACGCGTCGGCGGAGTAGTAGAAGAAGACCGTCTTGTTGGTGGCGAAGCTCGGATGCATCGCGACGCCGAGAAGACCTTGCTCGGAGATGGTGTTGACCGCGAAGTTGCCCGCTGTGACCACCGTGCCGTCGGTCTTGCGCACATAGACCGTGCCGCTCTTCGAGGTCGCGACCATTCGCCCGTCAGGGAGGAACGCGAAGTCGGTCGTCGCACCTAGCCCCTTGGCATAGTCGGCGAGCGTGAAGTTGGTCGCCGGTGCGCCGGTCGCCAGTGCATCGGCGTGCGCGCTCGGTGCGAACGCGAAGGCTGCAAGAGCGCCGGCGAGACCGAGGGCGGAAAAGGCGAAGGTCGTGCGCATGCGCCCAGCATGTCACGACCTTGAACAATCGCCCTCTTCGAAAGAGGGGACAAAGATGCGGGTTTCAGGCCTCACCCCGCAAGATTTTGCGGGGAAGAGACCTCGATGTCAGGTGCCCAGCTCGACGATGATCACGCCGCGATCGATGTCGTCCTCGACTTTCGGACGACGCATCGGTTCGGGGTGCACGAGAGGCAGCTCGAGGTGCAACGGACGCTCATGTTGGCGCCGGTCCTCTTCACGTTTTCTGATCTGCTCGATGATGAACGGAGGAAGCATCTCGGACCTCCTTCCCTTGCCACGAATCTAGCAATGACGATACCAGGGTCAAGTTGCCGACCCAAGCTCGGACTGCTTCGGCAACCGAGCGATGGGACGGCCCGTCGAGAACTTCATTGAGGCCCGGCCAATCCGTGGAATCCTTGCCCCTTCCGATGCGCCGGGTTCCCCGACCGTCTCTTTTGCGTGTGAGCCGTCACATGTGGGCGTTCTCGTTCGCGTTCGGCAGCGTCATGACGTTGACGTCGACCGCGACATCGGCGCCCTTCGATCCCGACTCGACCGACTGGGAAGGTTGCTCGCGTCTCATCGAGGTGGCGCGGGAAGAGCTCGGCCCGTCGCGCGTCCTCGTGCTCGACGAGGTCGACTACGAAAAGCTCGGTCCCGCCGATGGATTGCTCCTCATTCATCCCGAGGGTTCCTACGATCTCGACGAGTTGGCCACCTTCATGAAGCAGGGTGGGAGGCTCGCGGTCGCCGACGATTTCGGGGACGGCAATCGTCTCCTCGAGCGCTTCCGCATCGAGCGCGGGCCGGCGCCGTCCGATCCGCTGCAAATGCTCCACGGCAATCCACAGCTGCCGATCGCCATCCCTGCGTCAGGTCACCCCATCGTCGCCGATGTCGGACAAGTCGTGCTCAATCACCCGACGACGGTGAGCCACCCCGATTTGTCGGTGCTCCTTCGCATTCCGCGCGCGGGTGGTGATCAAGGGCCCGAGGTCGCGCTCGCTGGACAGGTCGGCGAAGGGCGCCTCGTCGCCATCGGCGATCCGTCGATTTTCATCAACTCGATGATGCGCTACCCGGGCAATCGCTCGCTCGCGCGCAACCTCGCGGCGTATCTGCTCGATGCCGGCGGTGAGCACAAACACGACGCCAAGCTGACCATCGTCCACGATCACTTCCGTGAGCGCGGCTCGCTCGGCGGCGGCGTCACCGGCTCCATTCGCGATCGTCTGCGCGGCTTCTTCTCCGCCGTCGACGGCGTTCGTCGCGAGGGCTTCGGCGGCATCGCCTCGCGGGTCGTCGCGCTCGGCATCGCGGTCGCGGCGGCGATCTGGGTCGTTCTCCGCGCCATGCTCCGCTCGAAGATCCCTCGGCCCCGCTACGCCGGTGAAGATCCGGAGGCGCTCTCGGTTGCGCGCGGGCTCGACGATCCGCGCCTCTCCTCGCTGCTCGCGCGGGGCAGTCGGCGGCTCTTTGGCGGGCGACCGAAGCCGACGACGGCGGGGCTCTCGGCGGTCCACGAGGCGCTCGATGCTGCCGTCGCCGCGCGTGAAGATCTCGCGCAGCTGCCGCGCGCACAAGGCGTGGGCAAGCTCGCCGCTGAAGCGGGACTTTCTGCACCCGAAGTGCAACAAGTCGAGAAGGCGTTCACCCGGCTTCGCAACGGCATCGGGGCCGCGGCGGTCGGTGGGCGCAGCGGAGCCTCGCTGACCAAGGGCGAGGCCACGCTCTTTGGTCGCGTGCTCGCGCCAATCGCTGATAGCCTCCGCATCGCGCGATGACCGCTACATCTTCTCCCGCGACCTCTCCCGCGACCCAGGTCGAGGCCCCGCTCGCGACGTCCACGTCGGCGACCCAGCAAGAGGTCGACGCCGCCCGCGGCCCGCTCGATGCGCTCCGTGCAGCCGTCGCCCGCGTCTACCTCGGCCCGGCGCGCACCATCGATTTGCTCCTCCTCGCCTTGCTCGGCCGTGGCCATGCGCTCCTCGAAGGCGTCCCCGGCGTCGCCAAGACCACGCTCGTGAAGGCGTTCGCCACCGCGCTCGGTTGCTCGGTGCGCCGCGTCCAATTCACGCCCGATTTGCTGCCGAGCGACATCACTGGCACCTACGTGCTTTCGCCGAAGGACGGCACCTTCAACCTTCGTCCCGGCCCCATCTTCGCCAACGTCGTCCTCGCCGACGAGATCAACCGCGCGCCGGCGAAGACGCAGGCCGCGCTCCTCGAAGCGATGCAAGAGAAGCAGGTCACCATCGAGGGCGATCGCTTCGAGCTGCCGCCGCCCTTCATCGTCCTCGCGACGCAGAACCCGATCGATCTCGAAGGCACCTATCCGCTCCCCGAAGCGCAAATCGACCGATTTTTGCTGCACGTCGCGATGGGCTACCCCTCGGCGCGCGAAGAGGTCGAGATGCTGAAGACGCACGGCAGCCAGGCGCCACACGTCGCCGCGCAGCTCGATCCGGCTCGGGTGGCGGCGCTGCAGGCGCTCACTCCGCGCATCCACGTCGAGGACGACATTCTCGATTACATCGTGGCGATGTGCACCTTCACCCGCAAGCATCCGCGCGTGGTGCTCGGCGCGTCACCGCGTGCGTCGCTCGCGCTCGCCACCTCGGCGCGCGGCATCGCGCTCCTCAAAGGCCGCACCTTCGTCACGCCCGACGACGTGCGAGACGTCGCGGTGCCGACGCTGTCACACCGTCTCATTCTCGTCCCCGAGCTCGAAGGCGACGCCAAGGCGCGCGCCGGCGTGGTCGAAGAGGGCATCGCGCGCGTCCCCTATCGACGTGGATGAAAGGACGGGGCGGTGCACACGAACCCCCGCCCCTCGACGATCGCGACCGCGATCACCGGCGTCGCGCTGGTGCTGCTGGCGATCGCGACGCGCCGGCCGGAGGCAGCCCTCGCCGGTGGAGCGCTCCTCGCCGCGGTCGCTTGGGGTCGAGCCTCGACGCGCGGTGACATCGCGCGCGCTCGTCGAGCCGGCTTCGAGATGGTGTGGCGTGAGCAGAGTCGCCGTGCGCGTTTGGCCGTCGGTCAATCGCGCGTCTTCGTCGCCGAGCTGAGAAACAGGAGCGATCGCGTCGTCCACGTCGACAGCCTGCGCGCCGTCGCCAGCGAAGGACTGCGCGCCGAGGTGCGACCGCACGAGCTCGACGTGCTTCCGGGCGGCTTCGCGCGCATCGAGGTCGAGGTCACCGGTCGTCGCGTCGGACGGCGTGGCGTGCATGGGCTCGCGCTCGGAGCCGGCGGCGTCGGCGCTGCCTTCGAAGTGCCGCTCACCTTCGCCAACGTGCTCGGCGTCGAGGTGGTGCCGCGCGCGGTGGCCAGCGGGCTGCAGTTGCCGCGCGGTGGCCGTCTCCGCGCCGATCCCGCGCCCGGTCGTTCGCGCAGTCGCAAGGGCGACGGCACCGAGCTTCGTGAAATTCGCGACATCGTCCCTGGCGATTCCTTCCGAAAAATCGCCTGGAAAGCCTCGGCGCGTCGCGGGCGCCTGCTCGTGCGCGAGATGGAGGTCGAGGAGCGTGACGTGGTCTGGCTCGTCGTCGACGTCGCCGCCGAAGGGTGGGCGGGCCCGATCGGCGAGTCTCCGCTCGATCGCGCGGTCGACACTGCGTCTGCTTATGCCATCGAGCGCGCGCGTCATGGTGCGGCGGTCGGCGTCGCGCTCGTCACCGATCACATCGTCGCGTGGAGCCCTCCGGCGCGAGGCGGTGCCGATCTCGATCGCCTCGGCGCGATCTGGCTCGACGCCATCGATCCTTACGGCGCCGATCGTTGCGGCATGGCCATCGACGAGCTCTTGCGGCTCGCCATCGAGCACGCGCGTCCGCTCGATCCGGCGGGCCTCGCCGATCTTCCCAAGGGCGACGTCGATCGCCTGCTTTCGCGGCTCGAAGGGCTCCGTGTGCGCGCGCCGTTCCAAGGTCCGGCTCCGCGTCCGGCGGCGGTCAACGAAGCGCGCGATCGGCTCGTTCGTCATTATGTAGCGAGCTTCGGGCTCGACGTGCCGGCGCGTGGCTCGGGCGCGATGGTCACCGCAGGCATCGCCGACGCGCTTCGTCGCATCCATCGCGCGCGTCCTCGCGCCACCGACGTGGTGGTGATCGCGCCGGCGCCGCCGGTGGCCGGTGACGAGCTGCGCGACGCCGTCACTCGCGTGCGCAAGCGTGGCGTGAAGGTTCGTTGGGCTACCGTCGATCCGACGCATGGTCTCGATGCGCCCGAAGGTGGTGAGCTCGTCACCCGCGCCATCGAGGTCGAGCGCGCCATCGCCATGAAAGAAGCGACCACCCAGCTCACTGCCATCGGCGTGCGGCTCGTCGAGGCGCGCAGCCTGGTGAAGAAGCATCCGGCGCACCGCTACGAAGACGTGCACGAGCGCCTCGCCGGTGAAGGGCCGAACGCTCCGCCCGGGCCGCCTGCGCCCACTCCCCACGAGGGCGACGGCCGGTGAGCGACGAAACGCCGACGGCCGAAGGGTTCGTCGATCCCCGCGTCCTCCTCCGCCGCTACGAGCTGCGCCCCAAGCGCTCGTTCGGGCAGAATTTTCTCGTCTCCGAGCGGGTGGTGCAAAAGATAGCGGAGTTATGCACCGCCGATTCGCCGCAGGTCGTCGTCGAAATCGGGGCCGGTCTCGGCACGCTCACCTCGGCGCTGCTCGCCCGCGCGCCACGCGTCGTCGCCATCGAGCGCGACCGCGATCTCCTGCCGGTGCTCGAGAAAGAGTTCGAAGGCGCGATCACCCGCGGCGGTCTTCGGCTGGTCGAGGCCGACGCCGCGCAGGTCGATTTTCGAGAGCTCTTCGGGGACGCCGAGCGCGTCGTCCTCGCGGGCAACCTTCCGTATCAAATCACCGGACGTCTCATCGAGCGCGCCACCGAGCTCGGCACGCGCGTGCAAAGGCTGGTGGTGATGGTGCAACGGGAGGTCGCCGATCGTCTGATCGCGCCGCCCGACGGCGACTCTTACGGACAGCTCTCGATCTTCGCGCAGGCTGGTTTCACGGTGAAACGTGAGCTCCTCGTCTCGGCCGGATGTTTTCATCCGCGGCCCGAGGTGGAGAGCGCGGTGGTGTCGTTCACTCCGCTGGCGACGCCGCGCGCCGAAGAGACGCCGACCTTTCGCCGCGTCGTCCACGCTGCCTTCGCGGCCCGTCGCAAGACGCTGCGCAACGCGTTGGCTGCCCTCCTCGGGGAGCCTGGCGCGAAGGACGCCGTCGCCACCACGGGCATCGATTTGCAACGCCGCGGCGAGACTTTGAGCGTCGAAGAGCTCGCCGCCATCGCCCGCGCGCTCGATGTCGCGCGCACCGGCGAAGCGAACACGTAGGCCCCAAACCGAGCGCAACACGGAGCAACGAAGCACCCCGTTCCTCTTGCCTCTCGAGCCTATTTTCGCAGCTGCGTCAGCGAGCCGAGCACCGGCGTGAGTGATGGATCGACGACGGGCGGCGCCTTCTCGCTCTCGCGTTCGCTCTCGACGATTTTTCGTGCGCGCGCACGCAAGCGCTCGAGCGCTTGGCTCCGAGAGTCGGCGTCGATGATCATGGGGCCCGCCTCGGCACGTTGCACGGGCCTCACGGAAACGGGAGCGACTGGCGCGACGATGGGTGGCGCGGGAGAGGCGATTGGCGGAGCCGCGAGCTCGACGGGCAGAACGATCGGCGCCGGTGCCTCGGATCGCGCCAGGAGCGGTATCGGCTCGGACACGGGCTCGATTCCTGGCAACGACGACGGCTCGGAGAGCGATTCGGCGGCCGGATGCGCAGCGTCGAGATCGTCGAGCATGCCTTGGGGATCGCCGAGGTCGCGAGACTCGCCGACCCCACCTTCGGCGTCGAGACCGTCAGGACCATCCAGCCCTTCGAGATCGACTGGCGCGATGTCGTGATCGTCTTGCTCGTCTTGGTCGTCTTGCTCGTGGCCTTGCGCTTCGCTGGCGGCGACCGGCGGCTGCTGCACGGTGAGATCGTCGAGCCCTGCGTTGGAGAGCTCGTGCGCTTCGATCTCGCCGTCGTCGACCTCTTCCGCGTCGTCGAGATCGTCTTCCGGTTCAGGAAGGTTCGGCATCAACGGCGGCGGAGGTGCGGCGGCGAACGGCGCGGCGCTCGGAAGAGACGGTCGCACCGAAGGGAGGCCCGGCGGACGAGTCGGCGGCCTCGGCATTCCCGAGCTTCGCGCGGTGACCGGGAGCGGGGGCGGCGTTCCCGAGGGGCGCGGCTGGGGCGGCGGCGGTGGCGTGTTCGGGCGCGACGGCGAAGGCGTCGGGTGACGTGCCGGGGCCATCGAGCGCTTCTCTTCGCGCATCACCACGGCGCGATCGAGGAGCGTCTTGCTCTTCACGTCGAGCCGCGTGAACCGGAGCATGAGGGCAGCCTCTTCGTTCGGCGTTCCCGCGCGGAACCCGACCACGCGACCTTCGCCGCGCATCACCGGAGTGCCGTCTTTCAAGGCGATTTCGAATCGGAGCACGACGCCGTTGGGACGGCTCTGCGCCCCGATGAGGACGACGCCCGTTCTCGTGAAGGCGCTCGCCTCGGCCTCGAGGAGCTCCCTCTCGGTGGCGAACGGCCGTAGCACGCGCAATGCGACCGGCGGGGAGCTGTGAGCCATGCCAGGCCCTACGTTCGCTCTGCTGGAGAGGGCGGGCAACTCAAAGGCAGCCAAGGGAGAGAAAAACCGCACCCGCGCCTGCGCCCGCGCCCGCACCCGTACCCGCGCCCGCGCCCGTGCTCCGCTCGTGCTAACGCGATCGGAGTGGCTCCGCGGATCGGTGTTCCCTTCGACGTGACGCTGCCGAGCGGCGTGCGGGTCACCGTGTGCGCGAAATCACGTGACCAGAAGCCGCCGAGCGATCTCGCCACACTGATCGATTCCAGTGGCGTCGAGTGCTCGGTCGATCTCTTCACCTTGCCGCTCGCCGATGCCAACGTCGTCGAAGGAATCCTCGCCTTCCTCGGTGCGATCGGCGCTCCACCGCAGAAAATCGAGTGTCGAAACTGTCGGGAAGAGGTCGAGGTCGATGCCCGCGCGCACGTGCAGCTCGCGCCATTGCTCATGCCGCAAGGAGATCCAGAGCTCGATCCGAAGGTCGACGAGGAGCGCACCTACCCTCTGCCGCGGCCGCTGCGAATCGGGCGGTCGCGCACCGTGACTTCTTTCGTGCTCGGGCGCTCGACGTTGCGGGACGTCGTTCGACTTCGTCAGCTCCTCGGCGCGCCGGGGACGCCGCTGCCGCTCGAGGCCTCGTTCGTGCGGGCGCTTCGGCTCTCGTTCGATCAGGTCGCGAGCCCGACGGCGATTGCCCGCGCGCTGGTGCGCCTGTCCGACGACGACTTCGACGCGACCTACGCGGCGATCGCCGAGGCGTGGGATGCGCAGCATTACGTGCCGCGGCTCCTCGCGCCCGTTCCCTGTCCGAAGTGTGGCGCGCGGCACGATCTGCCGGTGCCGGCGAATCGTCCGATCGAGCTATTTTTGCCGCGATCGGAAGTCGGCGACGGTGCGTTTCCCTCGCTCGAGGAGTTTCGCCGAATGGCGCTCGTGCTCGCGCGCGAGGTGATGGCGGCAGCGGGGTTCTCCGAGGGCTCGGGCGTCGAGATCCTCGTCGACGATGGGGTGCCCCCTTGTGACGACGGTGGCGAGCCGCTCCTCGGCAGCTACACGCCGGCGCCCGAAGGCGAGGCCGAGGCGCTCCGGCCGACCCCCGCGCCCTTCGAAATCGCCCTCTATTTCCGGACCTTTCGCGCGATGTACGAGGACGAGCCGTACGACGTCGAGGCCGAGATTCGCGAGACCCTGGAGCACGAGCTCGAGCACCACCAGAACCACCTCGCGGGGGACGATCCGCTCGACGACGAAGAGCGCGCCGAGATCGTGCGCGAGCGGACGCGGCTCGTCGGCAAGCGCAGCACCCCCGCGGAGTTGGTCTCGAGCGTCGGCTTTCTCGCAGGTGACTTCGGTCGCTTCCTTCGCGTCACCTGGCCGCTCTGGCTCATCGCCCTCGTCGTGTTCCTCGTCATGCTCGGTTCGGAGCGTTGATTCTCCCGTTTGCCCAGCTGACTTTGGGCAATGAACGCGGTTTGACAATCGCGAATGTACGAGTAATGTGCGCGGAGTGTGCGACGAGGTTTCTCGCACAAAATATCGACTGTTTCGTGCCCTTCCACTGGAGACGTGACCATGGCCAAGGCGAAGGCGAGCGCGCGTCCGGCGAATCGGCGAGGCAGCCCGGAGGCGGTCGAGAAGCGCAAGGTCGCCCGCATGTTCAACGACCTCCTCGGCGGTCGCGGTCCCTCTTCGCAGAAGCTCGACGGGCGCACCGAGAAGCGACGCCAGCGCCTTCTTCGTGAGCTGGAACAGGGTCAGGCGCACGGCGCACGCGAGCTCAAACCGCTCGACATCCTCCAGCGCGTGCAAGAGCTCCTCGAGCTCGGCGAGCCCGTCGCCAACATCCGAAAAGTGAGCAAGGTGCCGAAGACGCCGGTGCAGAACGAAGGCATCGTCGAGTTGGTAAAGCGTCTGCACAATGCCTACGCTTTTCGGCCAGAGGCGTACCGCTTCGTCGGTATCTCCGAAGAGGCTCTCGCCGAAGCCGGCGTCATTCACGTCGAAGGCAGCGGTCGCGGCACCAAAAAGAAGAAATGATCTTCTCCGGCGCGTTTGACCGCGTCCGGTCGCCGACCTACCCGATCACCATGCGTCGTCACGGGCTCAGGTCGCTCCTGCCGCTCCTTGCTGCCGGGCTCGTCGCCCTCGGCACCGGGCTGGCCACGGCCCAGCAGCCAGACCCCGATCCGGTCGTCGTCAAAATCGGCGACAAGCTCGTCCGCGCCTCGACGCTGAAGCGCGCCCTCGCCGGCGTGCCCAAGTTCGAGCTCAACGCCTTGGGCACCACCAAGCTGGCCGTCTTGAAGAAGTACGTCGACGAGGCGATCGTCCACGAAGAGCTGCTCGCCGAGGCCGCGCGTCGCAAGGGCGCCTTGGACGATCGCATGGTGACGGTGCAATTGCGCAAGGTGCTGGCCGGCGCGCTCGTCCGCAAAGAGCTCGGGGCGGTCACCAAAGAAGGCATCACCGGGGCTGAAATTCAGGCCTATTACGACGCGCATCTCTCCGAGTACCAAACGCCCGAGCGCGTTCGGCTCTCGCACATCATCCTCGCGACCAAGGTCGAGGCCGACACGCTCCTCGCCAAAGTGCTCGCCGATCCGACCCGCGAAGGTTGGGCGAAGCTCGCCGCCGACAACAGCCTCGATCCGAACACCAAGCGCACCGGTGGCGATCTCGGCTTCGTCTCCGCCGACGGTCGTTCGAGTGAGCCGAAGGTCGTGGTCCCGCTGAAGCTGGTCACTGCCGCCTTCGCGCTCAAGGACGGAGACATCGGAAAAGAGCCCGTCCAGAGCGATGCCGGTTGGCACCTCATCTGGCGTCGCGGTCATGTGCCGGCGATGACCCGCACGGTCGCGATGGAAGAGGCGACCATCCGCGAGCTCCTCTTCGAGCAAAAGCAGCAGGCGACGTACAAGAGCCTCCTCGATCGGCTGCACGGCTCGAATCCGCTGCAACTCGACGACGAGCTGGTGCCGATTCCGTCCATCTCCGTCGGCCCGCGCCCCGTCCCTTTGGGCGGGAAGTAAGCGAGTCGACTCTACAGGGCGAAAAGGCCGGCGATTGCGCGCCGGCCTTGATGGATCGCGGCTCGGCTGCTACCGCTCGATCGTGGCCTCGGGGGACTTCGACCCGCAGGCGGTGATCCTCCGTCTGCGTGCGTGGGTGCGTGGTGCCTCGGGTGCCGCGGAGGGACCGGTGCGTCCGGCGATCGTCGGCGTCCTCAACGTCACGCCCGACTCCTTCAGCGACGGCGGGCGCTACCTCGACGTCGCCGCGGCATCGGCCCAGGCGGCGCGGCTCCTCGAAGATGGCGCCGACGTCCTCGAGATCGGCGGCGAATCGACGAGGCCGGCCGGCAGCGTCTACGGCGCGGGCCACGTGAAGGTCGACGACGCGACGCAAATCGCCCGTATTTTGCCGGTGATCACGCATGCCGCGCGAGAGCTCCGCGCGCTCGTTGCCGTCGACACCACCTCGGTCGTGGTCGCCGAGGCTGCCCTCGAGGCTGGCGCAGCGATCGTCAACGACGTGTCGTGTCTGGCCGACGTCGCGCTCGCCGAGCTGGTGGCGAAGCGTTCGGCGTGGCTGGTCTTGATGCACAGCCGGCCAGGCGCGGCCTCGGCGTACGACGACGTCGTCGAAGACGTCGCGCGTGAATGGTCGGCTGCCCGCGATCGCGCCGTCGCCGCGGGCGTGCCTCGTGAGCGCATCGTGATGGATCCCGGCATCGGCTTCGGCAAAGGTGCGGCCGACAACTTCCGCATCCTCGCGTCGATCCCTCGCTTCCTCGAGCTCGGTCATCCCGTCTATGTCGGCGCCAGTCGCAAGGCCTTCATCGCTGCCGCGGAAGAGCGCGCGTTCGGGGTCCGTGCTGCTTCGACCGATCGCCTCGGGGGAACGCTGGCCGCGTCGCTGCTCGCTGCGCGTTTCGGCGCGGCTGCGCTCCGCGTCCACGAGCCGGCCCCACTTCGCCAAGCCCTCGCCGTCGAGTCGGCCATTCTCGGCGCGCGCTCTGCAACGACTGTAGCGAGTGGAGAGAAGGGGAGAAGCTGATGCTCGACGGCTTCTCGCAGCTCTTCGCGCCGCGGCCTTTCTGGCAAATTCTCGCCGATTTCGCCGACGTCGCGATCGTCGGCTACCTCGTCTATCGCGTGCTCCTCGTGCTCCGCGGGACGCGCGCGATGCAGATGGGCTTCGGCCTCCTCGTCCTCGGCGGCATCTACGTCGTCGGCAAATGGATGGGACTCGTCACCCTGGTGACGCTCCTCTCGACGCTCCTCTCGTCGATCATCTTGGTCGTCGTCGTCGTCTTCCAGAGCGATCTTCGCCGCGGCCTCATGCGCGCGGGCACGCGTCCGCTCTTCGTCGGGCTCACGCGTGACGACGAGGCGAAGGTCATCGAAGAGATCATCGCCGCCGTCACCGAGCTGGCGCGCCTTCGCCACGGGGCGATCATCACCTGGGAGCGCGACGCCAACCTCGACGAGTTCATCGTCGGCGCCGGCACCGAGATCGACGCCAAGGTCTCGCGCGAGCTGCTCGTCTCGCTCTTCGTCCCCGTCGGCGAAAACAAGCTCCACGACGGCGCGGTCATCATCCGCAACTTGCGCATCGCGCACGCCGGCGTCTTCTTCCCGATGCCCGAGAAACATGGCCTCGACAAGCAGTTCGGGTCGCGTCACCGCGCGGCCATCGGCATCACCGCCGACACCGACGCGCTCGCCATCGTCGTCTCGGAAGAGCGCGGGACGATCATGTTCTGCTTTCAAGAGAACCACGTCGACAACGTCACGCCCGACGCGCTCCGCAATCTCCTCCGTCGCTACGAGCAGCCGAAGAAGCGGAAGGCGCCGCGTAACACCGTGCCGCCGTCGTCGCGTCGCAACACGCAGTCGATCGCGCCGCCCCCGCCGCCGCCGCCCCCGTCGTCGTCGCGGGCCAGCATGAGCGCGAGCGCGACGCCGTTGCCTGCGCCGGTGAAGCTCTCGACCGGACCGGTGGTCGTGCGCCCCGCGCCGCCGACGACGCAGCGGCAGACGACGTACGGCGCCGATGCTCCGCCCGTCTCGCAGCGTGAGCCCGTGCCGCCGTCGACGCCGCGACCCGCATCGTTGCCGCCGCCTGCCGCAGCCGAAGCTCCTCCCGAAGAAGGCACCGACCAATGAGCCGCGTCGACGAAGAGCCGGCAATTCCGTCGATCGGCACGCGCGTGCTCTCGCGGCTCACCGAGAATTCGGTGCTGAAGGTGGTCTCGCTCGCCATCTCGATCGGGCTCTACGTGGTCCTCCACAGCGGCAGCGACGCGCAGCGCACCATCGAGGTCGAGGTCTTCGAACGCACCCCCGACGATACGAACATCGTCCACCTGACGCCGATCCCTTCGCGCGTGCGCGTCACCGTCAAAGGGCCGCGCGGGCTCCTCGACGAGCTCGGCACCAACGTCGAGCCGGTGACCATCGATCTCTCGAAGGCGCCGGCGCGGGTGAACCTCGGCAACCTCGATTTCAAGCTCCCGACGGGCGTGCAGAAGGTCCAGGTGGTGCCCACCTACGTCAGCCTTCGTTGGGACACGAAGATCACCAAACGCATCCCCGTCGAGGTCACGTGGACCGCGCCGCCCGAAGGGCTCGCGATCAAGAACCTCGTCGCCGATCCCTCGAGCATCACCGTCAGCGGGCCGAAATCGCTGATCGACGTCATGCAGCGTCTGCGCACCAACGGCCTCGATCTCGCGCACCGCGACGCGGGGAGCCACACCCAGAGCCTCTTCGTCGACCTCAGCGAGAACCCGGCGCTCGTCGGCGCGCAGCTCGGCCTCGACGCGATGGTCAAGCTCTCGATCGACACCGTCGAAGCGCGCTTCGATCTCGTCGCCGAGACCAAGACGCGGACCTTCCCCAACCTGGTGGTGCTGGCGACCGGCGGCAAAGGCGTGACGTTGCGACCGCCGAAGGTCACCGTCGTCGCCACCTGTCCACCGCGGCGCGCCGACGAGCTCGTTGCCGACGCGATCATCCCCAAGATCGATCTCGAGGCGCTCGGCCCCGATTTCGCCAAAAAAGGGCCTGAAGAGACCGACGTCAAGCTCGAGATCCCCGGCTGCACGGACGTGACGGTGAGCCCGCCGCGCGTCGCCGTCACGCGTTGAACACGAACTTCGCGAAGCAACGAAGCGAAACAACTTCGCGAACCAAGAGGAGCGAGATGAAGACCGCTGAAGAGTACGTGGCGAGCTTGCGCGCGCGGAACGTGCGCCTCTTCATCAAGGGTCAGCGCGTCGAGAGTCCGGTCGATCATCCGAACGTCGCGCCGTCGATCCGCACCGTCGCCGAGAGCTATCGGCTGGCTCACGATCCCGAGCACCGCGAGCTCTTCACCGCACACTCGAAGCTCATCGACGCACGCGTCAACCGCTTCACCCATCTCTTCGAGTCACGCGACGATCTGCTGAAGAAGCTCGACATGCAGCGCGTGCTCGGGCGCCTCACCGGAACCTGCTTCCAGCGCTGCGTCGGGATGGACGCGGTCAACGCGCTCTTCAACACCACCTTCGAGATGGATCGCAAAGAGGGGACCGGCTATCACGCGCGGTTCCTCTCGTATCTCGCGCACGTGCAGCGCGACGACCTCGTGCTCTGCGGTGCGATGACCGATCCGAAGGGTGATCGGCGCAAGGCCCCGATCGAGCAGCCCGATCAGTACTTGCGCGTGATCGAGCGTAAAAAAGGCTCGATCGTCGTGCGTGGGGCGAAGATGCACCAGACCGGCGTCGTCAACTCGCACGAGATCGTGGTCATGCCGGGGCGCTCGCTCTCGGCGAGCGAAGGCGACTTCGCGGTCTCGTTCGCGGTGCCCACCGACGCCAAGGGCATCACCCTCGTCTATGGCCGCCAGCCGAGCGACGATCGACGCAGCGGCTGCGAGCTCGATCAAGGCAACGCGCGCTACGGCGGGCAAGAGGCAGTTGTCATTTTCGACGACGTCGAGGTGCCGATGGATCACGTCTTCATGCTCGGCGAGACCTCGTGGGCGACGCCGCTCGTGGAGTACTTCGCGGGGCACCATCGCGCGAGCTATGGCGGCTGCAAGCCGGGCAACGCCGACGTGCTCATCGGCGCGGCGGCGCTCATCGCTCGGCTCAGCGGCACCGAGAAGGCCTCGCACATCCGCGACAAGCTGGTGGAGATGACGCACCTCACCGAGACGATGCACGCCGGCGGCCTCGCGGCGGCGACGAAGGCGAAGATGACGCCGGCGGGCACCGCGATGGTCGATCCGCTCCTCGCCAACGTCTGCAAGCAGAACGTCACCCGCATTCCCTACGAGCTGACGCGCCTCGCCGAGGACATCGCCGGCGGCCTGCTCGTCTCGTTGCCTGCCGCGGAAGACCTCGATCACCCGGAGTACGGCGAAGCATTACGACGTTATGTGACCGGCGCGCGCGGCAACGCCGACGATCGCGCGCGTGTGCTGCGACTGATCGAAAATATGTGCCTGGGCTCGACCGCGGTGGCGATTCGCACCGAGTCGATGCACGGCGCCGGCTCGCCGCAGGCTCAGCGGGTTCGCATCGAGGCGCAGGGTGATTTCGACGGGAAGGTCGCCGACGCTGCGCGCATCAGCGGCGCGACCGTGCCTGAATCGTAGGCCGTCGCCGCTCCGATTTCGAACGAGACAGTCTCATCCCCGGGCCTCGCCGGAGCCCCTGCGCTCCTAGCGCCATCGCACGTCGAAGAACGCGCCTTGCGGCAAGGTCGAGTGCGTGATGCGCACCTCTCGGCGACCGGCTGCGCGGAGCAACGCCTCGATGGCGCTGGCGAGGCCGATGCGCTGGGAGGGAGACCTGCGACGCGACCGGTGTTCGTGCGCGGCGCACCTCATTTTTCGAGCACGGCGTGTCGACCTCGCGACAGCGGTGGCCAGCGCCGCCGTGCCCCGATACGTTCGGAGCATGGACAAGGAGCTCTCGCACAAGGTGTGTCGTTTGATCGCCGGGCTCGTCGTCTCCGATGACGACCTCGACTCTTCCGAGGATGCGTTCATCGA
This sequence comes from Deltaproteobacteria bacterium, assembly GCA_025363655.1. Taxonomy (GTDB): domain Bacteria; phylum Myxococcota_A; class Polyangia; order Polyangiales; family JADJMO01; genus JANYDK01. Next base: position 18,349 of record JANYDK010000095.1, read on the forward strand.
TCGCATGCTCCTCAAGTTCGGCATCCCCCAGGACGAACGCGACACCATCTTCCCCATCGTCGACAAGACCGAAGCCAAGTCGGCGATGCAGGATCTACCCGCCGACGTGCAGCAAGAGGCGGTCAAGCTCCTCCTCGAAGCCGCGGTCGCCGACGGCAAGGTCGTCACCGAAGAGCGCGCGTACCTTCATGCGGTCGCCGAGGCGATCGGGATCTCTGCGGGCGCCATGAATCAGAAAATCGACGACGCCTTGGCCAAGCGCGGCTGAGCACTCTCAGCCTCGCGCGATTGATTGCACGACGCGTTCGATTCCATCGGTAAAATCGGCCTCGTTCGGTAGGAGAGAGACGACGAGGTAGCCCTCGCGGTCGAGCTCGAAGAAGTAGCCGGGCTGGATCACGACGCCTTCGGTCGTCAGCAGATGAAGTGCCCACTCGTCCTCGTCGCGCGTGCGCGGCACGTCGAGGATCGCGTACCAACCGCCGTCGCTCGGCAGGCGTCGAATCGGCGAGCCTTCGGGAAGACGCGCGATGGCGGCGTCGAGGGCGGCGAGGTTTCGATCGGTGCGCTGGCAGAGTGCGGCTTGCACCGGCGCGCGTGCGTCGAGCAGCTCGGGGAGCGCGCGGGCGACCGGCGTTCCCACCGAGAGGAAGGTGTCGGCGATGATCTCGAGCCTGGGCGCGGCGGCGGCGATCAACTCGTCGTCGCCGAGCATCACCGTCCAACCGAGCTTAAGCTGCGGGAGCGCCAGCACCTTCGAGAGCCCGCTCATGACGAAGGTGAGCGCGCGCGCCCGATGCGACGGATCGGCGAACGAAGGCAGTCGATCGCTCGGCAGCGCGCCGCGTGGATAGTCGGCGAAGACCTCGTCGACGATCACCGCGAGCCCATGTTTTGCCGCAAGCTCGTCGATGGCGGCGGCGTCGTCGCGTCGCGTGAAGGCGCCGGTCGGGTTGTTGGGGTGGACGAGGAGGATCGCGCGCGTCTTCTCGCCGATGGAGGTGCGCAGCTGATCGAGGTCGACGCGGAAGCCCTCCTCGCGCACGAGCGGATAAGGCACGAGCCGCAGGTCCTCGAGCGTCGCCAGAAAATCGAAGAGCGGATAGCTCGGCTGAGGGACGAGCACCTCGTCGTCGCGATTGGCGAGCAGCTTGAAGAGCCAACTGTAGGCTTCGCTGGTGCTCGCCGAGAGGACGATGCGCGACGGATCGATGCGCGCACCTCGCCTGGCGTAGTAGCGAGCGACCGCCTCGCGCGCCTCGGGATGCCCGAACGCGTCGGGCTCGTAGGTGGTCCCACGTACGTGTCCGAGTAGTGACACGAGCGGCTCGGCGTCGAAGATGGAGCACTTCGTCGGGTTCGACTCGGTGAGATCGCTCGAAATCACGCCTTTCATGCGCGCGCTCGCGATCGCCCTACTCAGCTCGTTTTCGGATAAGTTCCACCCTGTTCGCTTCGAAAACGGCGGAATTTCAGGCACTGGCATGGTTCCGATACATTCCGATACGTCCTTGTATCTGTTGGCGCCTGGCGCTTACCATGCCCGGAGAGCCTTGCAGTTCCCACCCAACTTGACCCTTGCACCATCCTTGCGAGGGGGGAGTCTCACACGATGAATCAGCCGATGGCCGCAGGCGGCCCCGTTGGAACGACCCGCAATCCGGTGATGGTCCTCATCATCAGCATGATCTGTGGCATCTATGGCCTCATCCAGATCTTCTCGATGATCGGCGAGCTCAAGGCCTATCTCCAGAAGGACGAGATCCAGGCCTGGCACGTGCTCATCCCCTACTACAACATCTACTGGCTCTGGGTGAAGGTGCCCAAGTGGGTCGGTGAGGCGAAGCAGAAGGCCGGCTGCGCCGACCCCAACCCGTCGGGCATCGTCCTCTACATCTTCGTCGGCCTCTACGCCCTCGCGAACGATCTGAACCAGGTATGGAATCCGCGCGGTCTCCCCTCGGGCTGATCGGCGCCGGTACCCCCGGACGTCGTGCCGCCGTCGCTGCCCTCATCATGGGGGGAGTGGCGGCGGTGCTCGTTTTTGGCTCGTTTCCCATTTGTCCGGTGGCCATCTTCCTTCATCGGCCGTGTCCCGGATGCGGCATGACCCGCTCGGTGATCGCCGCCGCGCACGGACACTTCGCCGAGTCGCTGCATCACCATCCGCTCGGCTTGATCATGGGCCCGGTGGTCGCGGTCGCGCTCGTGCGCAACTACTTCGGGTACGTGAAGACGGGCCTCTGGGGCGCGGGTGAGAACGCGAAGGGGCGCTTCGCCAACGTCGCGCTCATCGTCCTCGGCCTCGCCTTCTTCGGCGTCTGGATCGCGCGCTTCTTCGGAGCCTTCGGCGGGCCCGAACCGGTGGGCTAGCGGTTCGACCGCAATGGCACGTGTGGCGGCTGCGCCGGCCTTTGGCCTTTCGGAACTCTTCTCGTCACGCAGGAGCATGGCGGCGGAGCAAGGGCACTGCGCGCCAGTGGGCATCGATCGCTGCGCGCATTCGAATCGGGAGGTCGCAGCTACCGGCCTCCCAGCTGTCCCGTGCGCGCGAGATTCCAGCGTTCACCTCGTCGGCCGCCCACGCTCGTGACGCTGCCGAGAAGGCAGCCAGCTGCTCGACGTCGAGCCTCTCGAATCGACGCTCGCCGCCGAGCCGAAGCGCTAGCTCGGGACCGCGTCGTTTCGCCCACCCGAGATGGTCCCAGGAAATGGTCGCGACGAGGTCGTAGCACGGCGACAGGGTAGGGCGCTGCCGGTCACCCCACACGATTGTCCAGTTCTTGAGGTGTGCGTCCGTGTTCCCGGAGGCGATCATGAAGCCGATTCGGCGCGCCATTTCGCGCCCGTCCTCTTCACCGCAGACGTCTGTGATCAATCGAAGCGCGCCATCGAAGGAGACCTTGGGATCGCCGTCGCCGTACTTGTCTTGCGGTCGCATCGCGAGCGCTTGACAGAGGTCTTCTTGGTGGATTCGACTTCCGTCGTCGCGCCGGTCGAAGCGCATCACTGCGTAGGCGAGCGCATGCTCCGAGACCCAGCCGTCGGGGATTCCGTCCAGTCGGTCGAAGGCGATGGTCATGTGAGGGGGCACCACGAAGCCAGCGTGCTTCGCCCAGGTCATCGTGGCTGCTTCCACCGCCGCGAGCTCGGGATACTCGTGTCCGGCGATCTTGACGATCCACTCGGAATTGCCGCTCCGCGCGGGAAGAACCAAGCGCTCGTTGACCATGGACATCGAGAACTTCATCTGGATGCCCGTGAGGCCAGACATGCGCATCGACTCGCGGTCGTCGGTGGACGCCGCGTCGACGCTTGCGCTCTCGTCGCGCGCTGGTCTTTCCTGATGCCCATCCGCGGTTCGCGCTTCGACGGCGCCGATGAGGTCAGTGCCGAGGGCGCGTAGCAATTCAAAGGACTGTCCCTCTCGGAGCCCATGTAGTGCGGAGAGCCGAAGCCTGAGCTCGCTGCCCCGCTCGGGCAGGAGGTTGTCGAACCAGACGGGAAGCCCGTTCGCATCGGCCCGAGGCCTCGAGTCTCGGAGAAAGTCCACACCGAGCCTCGGCGTTTGGCCACCCTGAATCCAGGCTAGATCTGGAGCGAAGCGTGCCATGCCGTGGCGATCTTGGGAGAGTTCGCCAACGTCGCAGGCGGGCAGTGCGATTCGGAGGTACCGCTGACGCATCACTCGCCTGCGGCCGACCGGGTCGGCGATCGATCGTAGTAGCTTTCAGCTGACAGGATTCGCGGTGCGCCCGCCTCTGTACGGCGCGCGAGAAATGACAAGACCGTTACGCGAAGTCGAGAGGCGCGCCGCTCGAGAAACGTTGCCGCATCGCTGGCCTTCAGTAGCGCGAGACCCTGTTCGTCGATCAAGTGGCTCTCGAGGGCTTGTCGATCGCGCTCCCAACTCCAACGCCGGAGTTCGGTCTTGAGGTCGGTGTGAGACTTGTCGAGGAGCACTCGGTTGGCACCGCTTCGAGCTCGCTCGCGGAGGTGATCCTCAATGGTGTCGACCCGAAAAATTTCCCGGGCGACGCGATCTCCGCCGGTGAGCAACGCTCTCCAGGACACCGGCCCCTCGAGATCTCGTGGGACTTGCTCGAGGAGCGCGAGCAGCTCGACGCGGCTCGCGGCGTGGGTGGCGTGAAATCGATCCAACGTCCACTCGCGCTGCACGGGTTCTCCGACCTCGTCGAGTAGGCGCTCGATGGAGCCGCCCATGTCGTCGGCCCTAATCGCCCTCGCTTGATAGCGCATTGCCGAGACAGCCGCCCGCTGGTGCACGCCCGTCGCGACACCACGCCATGCCCAGCGGACCAGCGCTCGACGCGTCGTGGCGTCGGGCTCGGGGAAGAGATGAAACCACTTTGCGAGGAGCACGAAGACGACGGGGTAAGGAATGAATGCATATGCGGGAATTCCCGCACCAGGCTCGGAAGCAGTGGTTGGCGCCGAGAGGAAGCTCACGGTTCGGCGGAGCGCCTCGGCGGCGTCGGTTTGGCCGACGACCTTTGCCACGTCGGCCTCGGCGATGTCTTCGAGCCGCTTGCTGGGATCAAGCCCGCTCATCGCTAGAAGTGCCTTCAGGACCTCGGTGCGGGGCGGCTCGCCGAAACCATCGAGGTCGGTTGCTCCCTGCAGCGCCGAGAGATCGATGCTCCTGCGTTGACCAGAGGGTTGGGGGCTCTGGCCCAAGAGGGCCTGAAAGACCTCGTCCGCCCGCATGCGCACGCCCGTGCTGTTTAGGCGCGCGAACACTCCGCGCAGAGCGTCCACATCGTCGGTCTCGACGACGTAGCCCGGAAGCTCGTAGTCGAGCAAGCGCTGTTGCACTTCTTCTACCCGCGACTTCTCCTCATCCGACAGATCGCATTCGGGAAACCATCGCCCCAATCGCCGTAGGTCGCCGAGCGTTTGCAGGGGCACGTGACGTCGCGTGGTATCCACCGACGTCGGCCCTGAAAGGAAGGTGTCGGTTGCGGGATCGAAGCGGATGTCCCAGCGGGGGTCACCCCCTTGATCGAGATCGAGGAGTGTTGCAGCCAGCGCGGTCACCCGCTGCTGACCATCGACGATGAACCACCCATCCGCGACCGCGGGCACCTCGATCGTTGCGTTGCCCACCCTCAGGCCTTCCTCGGCTGCGAAAGGACGCTTCCAAAAGAGCAGCGAACCAACCGGATAGCCTCGCAAGATGCTGTCGAAGAGCTTTACGACATCCTCGGCCTTCCACCGAAGTGGGCGCTGAAACGGCGGAACCCGCACCGCGCCATCGTGCACCCTCCCAATCAGCTTGCGAACGGTCAGTGTCGTCGCCGCTGGGGGCTTCGGAAGCGGCACGTAGAGCGTCGACACGGGTGCCGTGTCAGCAAATGGGCGGGCCACCGACTCAATATCGCACGATCGCCGCGCGATGGCCTCTATGGGCACTCCTGCCCGCAGCGCAGCAGCAGCTTGCCCTTGGTGCGGCGAGTCTCCAGCAGATGGTGCGCCTCGGCGACGTCTTCCATCGCGAAGATGCGATCGACGTGCGGCGCGATTTTTTTCTGCGTATGCAGCGCCAAGAGCTCGTCCATGCCGCGGCGAAGGCGAGGGAGATCGTCCCACAGGAGGAGGATCTGCACGCCGGCGATCGCCCTATTTTCCTCGATCAATTGGAAGGGGTGGAAGATGCCGCCGCGGAGCAGCTCGGCGCCGGCCTTGAGCCACGCGAGCGGATTGCGTCGCGAGTCGGGCGCGACCTGCGCGGCGCCGATGGTGATGACGCGTCCGGTGCGCGCGAGGCAGCGATACCCTTTGCGCAGACCTTCGCCGCCGAGCGAGTCGAGCACCACGTCGACCCCGCGCCCGTTCGTGAGGCGCCTGATTTCGAGCTCGAAGTCGCTCTTCGTGTAGTCGATGCCGTGATCGAGCCCGTGCTCTTTGGCGAACGCGAGCTTCTCCGCGCTGCTGGCGGTGCCATAGGTGACGAGCCCGTGATGCTTCGCCAGCTGCAACGCCGCGAGCCCGACGCCGCCCGCGACGGCTTGGATGAGAAGCGTTTCACCGCTGCGAACACGGGCGATTTCCATCAGCGAGTGCCAGGCGGTCATGTAGACGGCGGGGATCGCCGCCGCGTCTTCGAGCGACATCGCGTCGGGAATCACGTAGGCGCGCGCCGCTTCGACGACGATGCGCGAAGCGTATCCGCCGAAGCGCGTGATGCCGCAGACGCGCTCACCGACCTTCGGTGAAGTGACGCCAATACCGACCGCGCGCACCGTGCCGCTGATTTCGAACCCGACGCACGTCGGCGGCGGAGGTGCCCACTTGTAGAAGCCGCGACGCGCGAGGACGTCGGCGTAGTTGACGCCGGCGAAGGCGACGTCGACGACGATTTCACCAGGGCCTGGATCGCGCACGACGGAGCGCTCGACCTGGAGCACGGAGGTGTCGCCGAACTTTCGAAACACGACCCGCCGGGCGTCGGTGCTCATGGGGGCGACGTAGCACGAGACGGGGGAGAGCGAGAGGAACACGGGGCAACGGAGCAGCCTGAAGCTGGAGGAGCGAGAGGGCGGAGTCGCAGCTTCAATCGATGACGGAGAAGCTGATTCGGCCGACCAGCTGTCCGTCTTCCGTCTCGACGTCGACCGTCCAGTCGCCGCTCAGCTTGGTCGGCAGGGTCTCGGCGGTGAGCGCGCTCTTGAGGCGGAGCGTGCCCGGCGCAGGGCCTTCGACGCGCGCAGTGTCTTCGCTCGAGAGGTGCACTTCGTCGCCGTCGAGCCGCCAGACGTGACGAAGTCGATCGCCTTCGCCGCCGGGCGCGACGATGTCCGTCACCGCGTAGATTTGCCTGATTTTCGAGGCGTGGAGTGATTTGACCTCCATCGCCAGGCGACCGTCGGGGAGGGTCTCGGGGCCGACCGCGCCCTTCGAGAGGTGCATCGGCACCGGCGGGACGATGGAGCGGAAGAAGTACGTGGTGGAGACGAAGCCAGTCGCGGAGACCAAGAGGAAGAGGATGTAGGTCGGGTGATTCTTCAGCGTTCGCCACTGCACGTTGAGCGTCCAGAACGCGAGCGTGGCGGCAAGCGCGGCGCCGAGCAGCGTGTACATCGTCCGCGTGTTGGGGAAGAGCGCCGGGATCACCAGATTGATGCAGGAAAAAAGGGTGACGCCGTGGAAGAGCGCGGCGAACCCTCGGCGCTTCATGACGTAACGATCGAAGACGATGTCGAGCGTCGAGAGGAGCGCGCAGGTGCCGAGCGCGATGACGAAGAAGAAGTTGGGTGCGCCGACGGTGGCGCTCTTCCAATAGAAGGGGAGGAGAAAGAAGAGCATCCCCTGGTAGAGGTTCTTCAGGACGTACGTCATCACGAAGAAGCGGATGCGCGCCTTGGCGGTCGCTTCGTCGAGGTTCTGCTGCGCGGCGCCCGAGCCATAGAGGCTGAAGAAGACGAGCACCAGCAGCCACGCTGCGCCGACCGAGACGGCGAGGAAGCGCGCGCGCTCGAAGCCTTTCTGCGCGAACATGACGACGAACGAGCCGAGCGTCAGCGCGTAGAACGAGTGGAACCACCAGAGCTTGCTGCCGTGCCGCCCGAGCACCGACTTGAGGCGATCGATGATCGCGTCGATCAAGGGAAACCCGCGGGAAAGTAGGGGCTTCCGGGTGGCGCTCACCGTCGCAACGTCGCGCAACCGCACGCTCGCGGCAAGGGCGAGACGGGGCTCAGGTGAGACCAGGCAGAGGACCGCGGCCGCACGCCTTGCCGAAGGTCTGCACGTCGCCCATGCCCATCGCGTGGCAGAGCGAGACGAGCAGTCGATCGTGCGGCGGCCCGTGGCTCTTGCCGGGCTCGTTCGGGTAGCGAAGGTAGCGTCCAGGACGCAGGCCGCCGGCGCGACCGGCGAGGACGAAGGGAATGTCGTCGTGGGCGTGGACGTCGCCGCGCGAGAGCTCGTTGGCCCAGAGCACCACCGAGTGATCGAGCATCGTGCCGTCGCCCTCGCGCACTTCCTTCATGCGTTGGAGGAGGTAGGCGAACTGCTCGGCGTGCCAATGGAGAATCTTCGCCAACGCGCCGCTCCCCTTGCCGTCGACCTCGCCGGGAAGGTGCGTGATTTCGTGATGCTCCTGCGAGAGGCCGAGCCATCGATACGAGAGGTGCGAGACGGCGTTGCCGAGCATCAGCGTCGAGACGCGCGTGAGATCGCAGGCGAGCGCGGTCACCAAGAGATCGATTTGCATGCGCGCGTGCGCCGGTACGTTCGCTTCGGCGACCGCCAGTCGCTCGGGCGGATGGGGGACGATGCACGAAGATTTGCCCTGCGCCCTAGCGCGCTCTTCGAGCTCGTGCACGGCCTCGAGGTGGGCGGCGAGCTTCTCCCGATCGGCGCCAGAGAGCCTTGATTTCAAGCCCGAGAGCTCGCGATCGATGGCCGCGAGGACGCTCTTCCGCCGCTCGCGTCGATCGCGCAACGCCGCCTCGTGTCCCGCGCCGGCTCCGAAGAGGCGGCTGAACACACGCGCCGGATCGTTCTCCACCGGCAACGGCCTGGCGGCGCCGCGATAGCTGATGTGCGAGCCGACGCCGCCTTGCGCGACGCCGACGCCGAGCTCGAGCGAGGCATGCGGCGTCCCTCCCGAGACGTGCCGCGCGATCACTTGATCGACGGAAATTCCGCCGCCGATGCCGTTGTTCGGACCGGGGATGAGATCGACCGCCGTCAGTAGATGTCCAGTGCCGCGTGCGTGACCATCGCCGACGTCGGAGAGGCACGACTCCATCGCCACGCCGTGGAGCACGAGCAAATCGCGTTGATGCGCGGCCAGCGGCGCGAGGATGGGGCCGAGATCGAAGGAGTGCTCCGAGCCTCGCGGAGGCCACATCGACGGGATCGTCCCATTGGGCGTGTAGACGATCACGAGGCGCCTCGGCCACGGCTCCGGCGAGCCCTTCGCTTCCCGCAACGAGTGGAAGAGCGGCAGCACCAGGCCACCGGCCGTCGCACCGAGGGCGCCGAGCGAGCCGAGGAAACGTCGACGATCGATCACGGTGCGTCCTCGAGCTTGCCCTCGAGTTTGCCCTCGAGACGACCTTCGAGTCGGAACGCGACGCTCTCGGCGATGGCGCGCGGAAGGACGCGGACGTCGTAGCCGTGTTCGGCGAAGCGTCGCGAGAGCTCGCGCAAGGTTGCATCGTCCTGAGAGAGCTCGCGCCTCCCGAAAGCGAAGCGAAACCACTGCTTCACGTAACAGCTGCGCGCGTCGTCGCTCTCGGCGAGGAGACGCGAGAGGGCGGGCTCGCCGTCGAAGTCACCGCCCGGTTTCGCGAAGGTGAGCGTGCCGGTGGCGTCGATCGGATGCTTGCTCTCGAGGAGTCGAAAGCGACCGACGCCGTCGAAGTGCTCGAGCGCGAAGCCGAGCGGATCGATCTTGTCGTGGCAGGTCGCGCAACGCGGATCGAACTCGTGCAGCTCGAGGCGCGCGCGGGTCGTCGAGCGGGGATCGATCTTCGGCGGCGTCGCCACCACGTCGTCGGGAGGAGGATCGAGCGGCTGACAGAGAAGACGTTCGCGGATGAACTTTCCCCGACGCACCGGCGCGCTCTGATCGGGGTGAGCCTGCGCTGCGAGGAACGCGCCGAGGCCGAGAATTCCGAGGCGTCGTGAGGGGTCGATCGTAAGACGATGGAATCCGAGCGCGTCGAGCTCCTTGCCCGGGAGTGGACGCGGCAGGCCGTAGAAGCGCGCGAGCGTGGAGTCGACGAAGGTGTAGTCGGCGAGGAGGAGTTGCGAGAATCGACCGTCGTTCCAGAAGACGTCGTCGACCAGGAGCGCGGCCTCGTGGCGCAATCGCATCCGCAAATCGGCGTCCCATCCGGGGTAGACGGCTTCGACTTTGTTCGTCTCGAGGACGGCGTCGAGCTCGAGCCACTGCGCGGAGAAACGCGCGACGCGCTCGCGGGCACGTGGATCAGCGAGCATTCGATCGGCTGCTTTGGCGACCTCTTCCGTGGTGTGGAGCTTGCCGGCCTCGGCGGCGCCGAAGAGCGCCTCGTCGGGCATCGTCCCCCAGAGCAGATACGAGAGCCGCGACGCACGAGCGAAGTCGTCGATCGGGCCTTCTTCGATGCGATAGAGGAAGCGCGGCGACTGCAGCATGGTCTCGAGCACCCGCTCGATGCCGGCGACGAAGTTGGTAGTGGCGCGCTCTTCGCGGAAGACGTCGAGGTAGCTGGCGACGGTGGCGACGTCGAGGGGGCGGCGAAATGCACGCTTTCCGAAGCTCTCGATGAAGTTCTCGGCGCAGCGGAGCTCGCCTTCGATGTCGATCGGCGCGCAGCCGATGAGGCCGGGATCGCGTTCGAGCGCGCTCTTCGCGAGCTGCTCGGCGGCCTCTGCGTAGTGCTCGGCGAGGAGCGGCGTCACCGTCAGCGCGTCGGCGCGGTTGTCGAAGTCACGGGTGTCGACGTCGGGCGCGAACCGCTTGCTCGGCTTCGAATCGTCGCCGAGCAGATCGCGAATCGTCGCATCGTACTCGCCGTGGGTGAGACGTCGAATCGGCTCGGGACCGAGCGTGTGCGTCTCGTCGAGGTGCAGGGCACCGGGAGTCGTCGTCGCCATCGGTAGCGGAGCGCGCGAAAAACTTCGCTCCGCCGACGGCATGACGCACGTGAGCGAAATGAGCGCAGCGGCAAGCAGCGCCGCGCGCGACGTGAACCTCCCTCCCGACACTGCGCCGATCCTACCGAGTTTCCCGTCTGCGGCGAGCTGGCCAGATGTGCGGTGCGGCACCTTGCGCTGGCACAGGCCCTACTTGCTCATCGACGGATACGGTCGAGAGAGCGCTACGGCCCCTTCGCAGCATTCTCCGCATGCGCAGCCGACGCCGGCGGAATGCGAAGGATCATCGCCAAGACCACGACGTGCAGCGCCAGCACCAAGGCGGCGAACGCCCAGAGCATGGGCGGTACTCGCTTGCGCTCCTTCGGCGCGATCTCGGGCGTCACCACTTCGAGCTCGACGAGCAGGCCGTGCGCGGTGAAGCGACAATGACGATCGCGCGTCAGCGGGAAGAGCGTGAGGTCGCCGCGTCGTACGAGCACTGCATCGCGACGTGCGCCATGGAGGACGTGGCCACGATCGGAGAGGACCGCTCGCGTGATGCGAGAGTCGCGCGGGTCGCGGGCATCGCCGATCACTGCAGCCATTCCCTCGTCGAACTTCACGACGATGGGGCTTCGTGTCGGCTCTCCTGGTTTCGGTGCGGCGATGAAGCCGTGCTCACCTCTCTCGAGGGTATCCGCGATGACGAAGCCGGTCGGCTCGCAGAGGTGAGTGACGTCGAGCGGGGTGTTGCCCCAAGAGATGCGCACCTCGACCCAGTTGGGCGCGCGAGCCAGACCGGAAGTGCTCGGGGGCGTGACGAGCCGCAGGTGCGGATGACGCGACGACGGCTGGGGAGCTTTGCGGAGGGCGGGCACCTTCCCTTCAAAGATGCGCCGGCTGCCCCAGATGTTCCAGTGCCGAGCTGCGAGGCCGCATTTCACGGCGCAGCCCGTCATCGTATAGATCGACTATCTAGTTATTTGGTGCGGCCGCTCGCCGAAGGAGCTGGCTTGCCGGGTGGCTTGCCCGACGCTCCGCCCGAGGCCGAGCCCGACGCCGCGCCGCCCGCCATCTCGGCCATCGCCTGCGCCCAGAGTGCCGGCGAGTGGATGATGCGCAACGAAGGCTGCTCGTCGACGGTCATCACGACCGCGCCCGCGAGGGGACCGGAGACGATTTTCTGCGCCTTGATGCCCTCTTCGGGGGCCTTCAAATCTTCGAGCTCGCCGTTCTCGGAGAACATCGAGGGCGGGACGGCGGCGCCGAACTTCCATTGCCACAGGTCGGGCTTGCCGACGAAGGTGATGAGCACCGGCTGCTTGAGGCCGGGGAGATCGTAGAGGTAGACGAGCGTCGCCCCCTGCGGATCTTTCATCTTCTGGGTGGGGCTATTCCCCTCGGGATCTTTGATGATCGCCGCGAGCTTCGCCACCAGCGGCGCGAGCGGGTTCGCTCCAGCGGTGCCGTTGGGCGCCGGCAATCCGCCGCCGAGGCCGCCGCTCGCACGCGGCTTGGGAACGCCGAGGACGAGCGGATCTTCGGAGGCCGAGGCGCTCGCGACTGGTTTGAAGTTGTCGGTGGTGACTGGCGTCGGTGCAGGTTTGCTGAGGTCGATGATGACCTTCACACCCGCGATCGCCATGCCGATGCCGAGGACCCACTTGAGGATGTTCTGCGTCTGCGCGCTCACGGCCCCTTCATGCGGCGCCTCTGGGCGAGATGCAATCGGCCAAAGTCACGGGGCAATCTTTGGCGAAATGAGGGCTCTCAGAGCGGGAGGACGCCCTCGACGCTCTCGAGGAGACGGAGGCGCCATTGGGTCACCGGGCTCGTGCCGTCGAGGAGGGCGGCGGTCTCGTCGAGCACCTGATCGAGCGGAAAACGTCGAATGGATGGGTCATTGGTGCGTGAGCCGCCCTGCACGGTGGCGAGCCAAGCCACCATCTCGCCCGAGGCGCCGGCGAGCAGCGCTTCGACGGCGGCGAGCCCGAGGCGATTGCCGAGCATGCGATCGAAATAGGAAGGTGCCCCGCCGCGGACGAGGTGACCGAGGACGGTCGCGCGGACTTCGATCGTCGCGTCGAGCGCGCGCATCCGCTCTTCGACGATGCGCACCAACTTGGTGCAAGGAATCGCGACGCCCTCCGCCTTGAGCACGAGCACGCGACGCTTGTCGCCGGCCTTGCCGAGCCCCGCGCGGACCAACTGCTCGACGGCGTCGAGGACCGCTTCTTCGCTGCGACCATGCTCGGGGAGGAGCACGCCGTCGGCGCCGACCGCGATCGCCGCGGCCATCGCCAAGTAACCCGATCGACGCCCCATCACTTCGACCACGAAGGCGCGTCGATGCGAGCTCGCGGTGTCGGCGATTTTATCGCACGCGTCGACGATGGTGTTGAGCGCGGTGTCGACGCCGAGCGCGGACGAGGTGCAACCGATGTCGTTGTCGATCGAAGCGGGGATGCCCATCACCTTGACGCCGTGCTCGCTTCCGAGGGCACGCGCGCCGGTGAGCGAGCCGTCGCCGCCGATGACGACGAGCCCGAGCATGCCTTCGATGCGCTTCGCCGCCGTGCTTCGACCCTCGGCGGTGCGAAAGCGTGGCGAGCGCGCCGAACCGAGCGTGGTGCCGCCGAGGCCGCTCAATCGATCGACCTCTGCCGCGGCACGAAATTGGCCGTTTCCGTCATCGAACGTGAGCGGGCGGAAGCGACCGTCGATGAGGCCGTCGTAGCCGTCTTCGACGCCGACGACGCGAAGACCACGCGCGGCACCGACCTTGGCGACGGCGCGTACGGCGGCGTTCATGCCCGGCGCATCCCCGCCGGAGGTGAGGACGGCGAGGGTGCGAGGATCGTCGGGCATCGCGCGGATTCTATCCAATCTCCAACGCGCCGTGCGCGAGTGCGCTCCGCAAGTGGGGCGCCAGCTTCTGACGCGCCTCGTCGATGGTGACATTCCAATTCTCGGCGACGAATGCCGCTGCCGCCGCCGCGCTCTCCGACATGTGGACGAGCGAGAGGAACAAGAACGAATCGTGCGCGAGGGGATAGTTGGTGACCATCGCCTTGTCGGAGAAGCGCGCGAAGAACGTCGGCGGCGCCTCGGGCGAGGGGGTGTCGCGCTCTTCGACGAACGACGTGCGCTTGGGGACGCGCAGCTTGGCGGCGAAGAGAGCTGCGTCGTCGCCTTGCAAGAGAGTGTGCGCCGCGAGGAAGCGATCGACCCGCAATCGCGAGGGAAAAATGGCCTCCAGACCGCGCACGTCGATCGTCGCGTCGAAGCCCGACGCGCGAGCATTCTGTCGACGCACGACGGTGATCGTCGGCCTCACGCCGATGACCGAGTGACGCTCGAAGTGGGTGAGCCGCGCCTCGGCATCGGTGGCGAAGGCCTCGTCGAGGAGCGGATGCTCGGCAGCGGCGTACCCGGCCGCGTGCACCTGCGTGCTCACCCGCGGACCCCGCAACACCAGCAAATCGAGCTCGCGCGAGGGGAGGCCGCTCCGTAGCCGCGCGGTCAAATCGTCAGAGGCGAGCTCGGGCCACTCGACCCACGTCACGAGGACGCCGTCGTCCGCGAGGAGCTTCGGGGCCTCGGCGAGGACGCGCATCGGCAGCTCGTCGCCGCGCGCGCCGCCATGGAGATACGTCGACGCCTTGCTCCCTTCGTGCCTGGCGACGAACGGCGGCTGCGAGACGATGACGTCGAAGCGGCGATCGCGCACGGCCTCGAACATGTCGCCGACGACGAGCTCGACGTTGTCGATCCCATTGAGCGCAGCGTTGACGCGGGCGAGCGTGATCGCGCGCGGGTTGATGTCGAGCCCGACCACGTGATCGACCTGCCGCGCGAGCGCGAGCGCGCTCGGACCTGCGCCGCAGCCGAAATCGAGCGCCGTCGCCTTCCGCTGGCTCGGCACCGCGGCGCGCGAGAGCGCCAACGTCGACGAACCCGAGCCCATCACCGCATCGTCACCATGGGTGAGATCGTCGACGAACACGTAGAGGTCGGCGTGGAGCGTGAGGAGGAAGGGAGAGACCCAGCTCGTCTCGACGGTCTCGATCGCGCCGATCTCGGCGAGGCCGGAAAATAGGTCGTCTCCGAGCACCGCGCGCGCCTCGCGTTCGGTCACCGGATCGCCGTAGGCAAAGAGTCGCAGCGCCCACGCAGCCTCGGTCGCGTGCTTGCGCAAGTGCATGACGCGCAGCGGGCCGCGCAGCTCGTAGGCGACGCGTTCGATCGGCCGCGTCACGTTCGCGATCGTCTGGTTGCTCACGCCGATGCTGGAGAGCCGCTGTCCGAGCGCGCGCCAACGTTCGTCGCCGAGCGAGGTGAGCCGCGAGGCATCGGGGAGGGGCATCGCCTGAGGAGGGTAGCGGCGAACAGGCGGGTTTTGGCGGCTACTTGCAGCTCCCGTCGCCTTGCGGGGTCAGATCCCAATTGCAGCAGCACTTGGTCCCCGGCACCCCCGGGTGATGCGGCTCCGGCCCTGCGGGACAATCGTACGAGCCTATCTTGCACGACCCGCCGCCACCGCCGGGTGGCCACGCGCTGCTCGGGCCGAGGCACGGCACGTAGCGCACCTTGGAGATGCGGCAGCTGCCGTTGATGCCGTCGGCGCCGCAGAGGTGGTTGAAGGTGCCGGTGTCGAGATCGAAGTGCGGATGGTTGTTCGACGCGCACCAATCGCAGTCGGCCTTGGTGGTGACGCATCCGCGACCGCAACACTGATCGTGCAGCCCCGGCACGCCGCCGACGCAGGCGCAGTTCGGCTCCATGTCGGGCGCGCTCACGCATGGGCCGCACTCTTGGAAACCCGAGCCACCGCATCGGCAGTAGCCGCCGCAACGATCGGTGAGCGCGACGATCGCCTTCCCGCCTGGACCTTCGATCTCGTAACAGAGCCCCGACGCTTCGGTGAGCCCGAGCCCCCAGTTGCTCACCGTCTTGCCGGTCGCCGGATCGATCGCGAGCTGACTGTTTCCCACCACCATCGGACTCGACGCCGCGATCCCGACGCACGTCCCACTCCCACTCGCCCCTTCGCACAGGGGAAATCCAGCCGCTTTCGCGATCGTCGCCGCCGTCACCTCGGGGAACTCGAGCTGGGTGACGCCATGACAGCCGCCCGTCGAGAGCGTGCAGTAGTACGTCGCCCACGCCTCGGGCAACGTCTTCAAACCGGCGTAGCTCCCTTGGAACGTGCACGCGCCATCGACGCACTTTCCGAGCGCGGGCGGACACGTCTCCGCCGTGCAGACGACCGGTGGAAGACAGACGTCGATGCCGTCGGCGACATGGAGGGCTTGGCCCTTTCCTCCGTAGCCGCAGCTCGGCCCTGCAGGCGCATCGGGCAAGGGAGCGCCATCGCCGACGTCACTCGGCGGGACCGCCACGCCGTCGGTGCCATCGGGCCCGCTGCCCCCATCGTGGGGACTCGAGTCCGTGGTTGCGCTCGAGTCTACGCTGTCGATGCTCGTGTCGGAGGCGCCGGTGCCGCCGAGGGAGCTCCCACCGCAAGCAGGAATGAGCAGGAAAATAGCGGTGATGAGCCACGGAGGGCGAGGGAGCATGAAGTGTTGCCGAGCAACCTCCGCGCCTGAGGCTCGAGGGCTTTGGGCCCCGCACTCACCCCTTGGTGAACGGCAGATACTCCGCCTTCCAAGCCCTCGCCCGCACGAAGCCGTCAATCTCCGCCTCCGCAATCGGCTTCCCCGCGACGCCATTCTTCTGCGCCTCGCGCACCACCGCCGTGGCCACGCGCAGCGAGACCTCGCGCAGCTCTTCGACCGGCGGATAGATGCGACCATGCGGCACGTGCCGCTCTGCCGTGTACGCGGCCAGCGCCTCTGCACCTGCGAGCACCATGTCGTCGGTGATTTCGCGCGCCTCGCAGAGGATCGCGCCGAAGCCTAGGCCTGGGAAAATGAAGGCGTTGTTGCCTTGCCCGATCTCGACCATCGCGTCGCCGACCTTCACCGGGGCGAAGGGGCTGCCGGTGGCGACGAGCGCGCGACCGTTGCTCCACGCGAAGATGTCTTCCGGCAACGCTTCGCAGGAGCTCGTCGGGTTGGAGAGCGGGAAGATCATCGGACGATCGATGTTGGCGGCCATCGCGCGGACGATCGGTTCGTTGAAGGTGTTGGGCTGGCCGGAGAGGCCGAGGAGCACCGTTGCCTTGGCGCCGTGGATGGTCTCGATGAGCGTCGGCACCTGGCCTGCACACTTGAAATCAGGCAGTTTCGCCATGTCTTGGGCGAAGGTGCGCTTGTAGTCCTCCATCGCGCGGGAGGTCGTCAGGAGGCCCTTCGAGTCGAGGACGAAGATGCGTGCGCCGGCCTCTTCGCGCGTGAGGCCGTCGCGCACCATGCCCTCGCGAATGGCCCACGCGACGCCTGCACCGCCGGCGCCGGCGCCGTGGATGACGACGCGCTGATCGCGAAGGCGCGTGCCGGACAGCAGACATGAAGAGATGACGCCCGCGAGCGCGACCGCGCCCGTGCCTTGGATGTCGTCGTTGAACGAGGGCGTGACCTTGCGGTAGCGCTCGAGGACGGTGAACGCGGTGTCCTTGGAGAGGTCTTCCCACTGGATGAGCGCGCGCGGATAGCGAACGCGAATCGCGGCCACGAAGGCGTCGATGAACGCGAGGTAGGACTCGCCACGCAGACGCGGCTGACGGACGCCGAGGTAGAAAGGGTCTTCGACGAGATCTAGGCGATCGGTGCCGACGTCGAGGCCGACTGGCATGATGTGGAAGGGGCTGACGCCGCCGGCGACGGTGTAGAGCGCGAGCTTGCCGATGGAGATGGCGAGGCCGCCGTAGCCTTGATCGCCGATGCCGAGGATCGCCGACGAGTCGGTGGCGACGATCATGCGCACGTCTTCGAGCGGATAGTTGCCGATGACGTCGACCGCGCGTGCGACGTTGTCGGTCGAGAGCGAGAGGCCGCGCGCGTTTTGGTAGAGGTGGCTGTACTGCCGCACGGCGTCGCCGACGGTCGGCGTGTAGACGATGGGCAGCATCTCGGCGAGGTGCTTCTCGACGAGCGCGTAGAAAAGCACTTCGTGTCGCTCTTGGAGCGCGCGCAGATATTGATACTTGGCAATCGACGTCGGCTCGCGCCGGAAGCCGTTGTAGACGCGCTCGACCTGTTGATGAATGTCGTTCACCAGCGGCGGCAAGAGCCCGTCGAGCCGCAGCTCGATGCGCTCGTCGCGCGTGAAGGCCGTTCCCTTGTTCACGAGCGGGAGGCGCAAGAGCGCCATGCCGTCGATGTGGGTCACGAAGTGCTCGTTCCCGTGCGCATCGCGGCGGAGGTCGAAATATCGGCTGATGCGTGACATGGGCAAGAGCCTAATCACGCCTTTCGACGTGCGTCTTGCCCGTTTAGCCGCGTCGTCCGCTACGCACTCGGTGGGTGCGCGGAAAGGGACGCCGATGCGTTCGGTCGATGCAGAACGTACCATTCGCCGATGGCCCGGCCGATGTCGCGCGATGCTGCCGAAGCGGCCCTTCGGCTCGGTGGATCGGCCCGCGGCGAGGCGCTTCGCCGGCTGCCCGACGACGTCGATCCGGAGCTCGTCGCCGGTATCGTCCTCGATGCGGCACGCCAAGCGAACTGGTGGGGCTTCGCGCGCGCCTGTCGTCGATTGCCTGAGCCGGTGGTTCGTCGAGTGCTCGCCGGCCTCGAGACGTCGAGCTCTTCGCTTTCGGTCTTCGTGCGTGAGTCGATTCGTCTCCGCGCCGCCGACGCTTCGCTCGCCTCCACCTGGGACGACACCCTCGGCGCGCTGCTCGATCTCGATTGCAGCTATGCGTGGGGCTCGAAGCAGCGGCGCGACAAGCTCGCCAAGCTGGCCGGCGACAGGCGCTTTCTCGGCGCCTGCCAAGCGGCGTCGTCGGGCTGCGAGCTGGCCTCACTCCCGATGTTGGCGGTGCTGGCGGTCGATGGCTCCGACACCTCCATCGACGCGCTGATGCCGCAGTTCGTGCATGCGACCGAGTCGAAAGGGACGCGGCTCGATCGCCTCGAGCGGCTGCGTACGCACGCGCGCGACACGCCGGCGATGCGCGCGATGTTGCGTGAGATCGAAGAGTTGCTCGGCGCGCGCAAGGCCAGCTCGCCGGCCCTCGCCCTCGCCGGCCCGATCGGCCTCGGGAGCCTCGAAGAGCTCTGGTTTCACGCCTATTTCTTCTCGGCCGAGGACGCCACTGCGAGCATCACGCGCTTCCAGGCCAACGTCGACGTCGACAGTCGTCGTGATCGCTGGTTCGCGGTGCACATCCACGTGTCGACCCAGCAGATGCCCGGCGAGCCCCCCGAGGGCATCTCCTTCGAGCTCGGCAAAGTGCATCGCGACACGTTCGGCATCGGCCCTTGCGCGCCCGAAGAGCTCCCCACGTGGCTCTCCCGGCTCGCACGCGATCGCGGCTTTGCCTGGGATTTCCAGCAGGCCGGCATGCGCACCGGGCTCCGCGGGAAGAAGCGCGACGCAGTGCTGGGATGGCTCCGCAGCGGCTAGAGAATCAGCTGTCGCACGGCATCGACGGCCAGCCAGAGGCCGATCCCCACGAGCACGACGCCGAGCCCGCGGGTCACGCGGTGGATCGTCCGCGGCGTCATCGCCCGTTCCCCGCGACGTGCGAGCGCGAGGAGCACCATGAACCAACCGATGACGCCGACGAAGGCGCCGAGCGCGGACCACGCAGGGTGCTCACTCGCCGCCTGAAGCTGCGAATGCCCAGAAATCGCCGCTGCGACGCCGATCCACGTCACGAGAAAGCCCGGGTTCAGCGCCACCAGCGAGAAGCCGACGAGGTAGTGCGAGCGTCCGCTCGACGCGGTGACCGGCGCGACGGGTTGGCTGCTCGGTGCTCGCTTGGCGATCATGGCGGCACCGAGGACGAGGATGATCACCGCCGCGCTTGCGCGTGCGATCGGGATCGCCTTGGGAGATGAGGCGAGCACCGTGCCGAGGCCGAGGAACGCCACCAGCGCCCAGAGACCTTCCGCGGCCGCACCTCCGACCGCCAGCCGCACACCGCGGCGAGGATCGCGTTCGAGCCCGCTCGTCACGATCAGGAGCGCGAGCGGCCCAGCCGCCGGGATCGAGGAGGCGAAGCCGAGCGCGCATCCAATCAGCCACGCGATCAGCGAACTCACGACGTCGAGAGTATCCTTGCGCCGTGAGCGCGGTGAGCCTGGTGCGTGCTTCGATCGTCCGCGCGTGCGCCGTTCTCTCCGCGCTCTTCGTCGCCAAGGCCACGCTCGTGGGGCTCCGGGTGCTCGATCGGCACGGCGCCGCGCTCCGTTCGATGTGGACGCCGTTCGTCTTCACCTACCAAGACGTCTGGCTCGCGCTGGTCGTCCTCGCGCTCGATGTCACCCTGGTCGTGCTCGTCGACCGGGGCGGGCTCCGTTGGCCACGGGTCGCGAGCGCGCTCCGCATCATCTTCTACGTCGCCCTCGCGGGATGGGCGGCGATCAACGTCCCGGTCGCGCGCGTCTTCGGCACGCCCCTCACCTGGACCATGCTCGGCGCCGCCGGCGGGGCCCTCAAAGACTCCATTTTGCCTTATTTTTCCCGCTCGAACCTCCTCGGCGTGCTCGTCGTCGTCGCGGCCGCAGCGGTGCTCCCTTTCCAGCTCTCCAAGCTGCGCACGATGCGCGTGCCGATCGTCCTCGGCGTCTTCTCGGGGCTCGCGCTCGTCCTCGGACCGCCCGGCACCCGTCGCCTCGAGTGCTTCGGCCTCCATCGCAACGCCACCGTCACGGTCGTGCGAAGCCTCTGGCAACGGCGCGCGCACCTCGATGGGATCGATGGGGTCGATGGAAGCCCGAAGGGTGCGCCGATCGTTCCATCCGGGCGCGCCCTCGACCTCTCCCACCTCGGCGGCGCGGCGCGCGGCAAGAACGTCGTCTGGGTGATCCTCGAATCGACCGGCGCGCGCTACTTGAAGCCGTATGGCGCCGACGTCGATCCGATGCCGAACTTGACCCGCTTGGCGGAGCACGCGGTCATCTTCGACAACGCGTACGCGGTGCACCCCGAGAGCATCAAGGGCCTCTACAGCATGCTCTGCTCGGTGGCGCCGGCGCCCCACGTCGAGGTCGAGGCCTACGCCGCCGACAAGCTGCCGTGCACGTCGATCGCCGCGCGCTTCGCGGAGGCCGGCTACCAGACGGGCTTCTTCCACTCGGGCCGCTTCGCCTATCTCGGCATGACCTCGGTGGTCGAGAACCGCGGCTTCGCGCGCCTCGACGACGCAGGAAAAATAGGGGGAAAATTCGAATCGAGCTTCGGCGTCGACGACGCATCGACGGCCCGACGAACGCTCGCCTTCATCGACGAGCGCAAGGCAGGCGACAAGTTCGAGAAGTTCTTCGCCGTCTACAGCAACATCTCCGGGCACCACCCGTACACGACGCCCGGCGAGGGCGCGCGGCCCTTCGGCGAGGACGACGACTACCATCGCTACCTCAGCGATCTCTTCCGCGGCGATCTCGCGCTCGGCATCTTGATCGAGGGTTTGCGCACCCGAGGTCTCCTCGAAGACACCCTCTGGGTCATCCACGGCGATCACGGCGAGGCCTTTTTCCAGCACGAAGGCAACTTCGCGCACACGCTCTTCGTCTACGAAGAGAACGTCCACGTGCCGCTGATCATCGTCGTCCCCGGCGCGCTCGAACGCCCGGTGCACGCTCCGCAAATCGCCAGCCTCGTCGACCTCGCCCCGACGATGGCCGACCTCGCGTCGCTGAAGGCGAGCCCCGAGTGGCAAGGCGGCTCGCTCCTCGCACCGACCCCGCGCGTGGCGAGGTTCTTCGTCGATCAGGCGGTGTGGCAGGACGGGCTGCGCGACGGCGATTGGAAGTTCATCACCGAGATCGATTCGGGGAGGTCACGGCTGTTCGACGTGGCGAATGATCCGGACGAGCGGGTCGATGTGTCGGCGTCCGATCCGGAGCGGGTGGAGAGGTATCGCGCGCACTTGCTCGCGTGGCAGGCGCGCGCGCGGGAGTTGGTGGGCAGGTAGGTGAGCGAAAAGCCAGGAGTGCGAAGCGAGGGCGCGCTTCAGGGACACCAGCTCGTCGTCAGCGTCCGCTGAAGCCGTATCCCTGCCGCGGGAACTCGGCGATCTCGCGCTCGGGTGGCCGGCGCCGCCGATCTCCCTTCTTCGGTCACCCTCCGGCGCAATAGGTCGCAGTCCCGAACTCCACATACGGATCGCTGCACTTGCCGGTCTGGCACGACCAACTGGCGCACTCGAGATCTCCCGCGCAGGCGGTGCCGGAGGGCGCACCGACGGCGCAGTGACCGGACTTGCACGTGTTCCCGAAGCCGCACGAGGCATCGAGCCCGCCGCTGCAGGTGCCTCCGAGCGCGGTGGCGGCATGGCAGACGGGGCTGGCCACCGTGTAGTCGCAGTAGAGGCTCGAGCCGCGGCAGTAGCGAATGGTGCTGCCGAAGTAGTTGCAGCGCTCGCTCGCGCCGACGATTTGGTACGCACGGCAGCGTGAGGTGGAGGCGTCGCAGAACGCCGTCATGTCTGGTTGGGCGTGACAGTCGCTGTGGTAGGTGCAGGCCGTGCCGGGCAGTTTCGTGCCGTTGAAGAGCTGCGAGCAGGGCACGAACTGGTCGAGGTAGGTGAGGAGCTTCGGCGCGCAAGAGCCTTCGAGCGAACGCAGCGCAGCGGCGCAGGCATCGAGCCAAGCTCCATCGAAGGTGGCCTTGCCGACGCTGACGGCGTCGACGCGCTGATCGCACCAGGAGTGCGCGACGTCGCGACACCCGAGCTCGTCGAAGCTCACGCCACGGCTCGTGCAACACGACCGTTGCTCCGCGCCGCACGACGCATCGGCGATGACGTCGCAGACGCTCCCGAGGGGCACGTCGGAAGGCACGTCGGAAGGCGCGTCGGACGGCGCGGTGTCTAGGCCGACGTCGAAGGCATCGTCGAAAGGCGCATCGGTGGTGGCATCGAAGGACGCATCGATCGGAGCATCCGAAACATCGAAAGTCGCGTCGGAAGTGGCGTCGAAGTCGGGCGCTCCGTCCACGGGCGGCGTGACGTCGGGGCGTGAGGTGTCGCTGCGGGAGACGTCGGGCAGGGTGTTCGTGTCGGCGCTGGAGTCTTCGCCGCCGGCGTCCTCGTCGAGCGCGCCGTCGAGCGCCACGCGTCCACACGCGGTGACGCCGAGACACGCGCTGAGCGCGCCGAGGAGGACGGAACGACGAATCATCCTCGGAGTGTAGCGGACGCGAAGGCGCCAGACGCCCCGAAGGCGAGGTCAGCTTCGACGGGTGCCGTTGCCGCGACGTCGGCGGGCGAGCCCGAGCAACAGTGTCAGCGCCGCCGCGCCGAAGCCGAGTTGCCCCTCCGAGCCTTGGACCTCTCCGACGTTGCAACCCCCGCCCTGCGATTCGGTGGAGGGCACCACGCACGCCTTCACGTCGGTCTGGCAGACCGTCGCCGGCGCGCAGTCGTCGGAAGAGGCGCACGCCTTGCTGCACAGTCCGTCGCTGCCGCATCGATACGGCAGACAGCTCGTGCTGACGCCCGATTTGTCGATGGAGGAGAGACCGTCGTCGCTGCAGGTCGCGCCTTGAACGCAGCTGCCCGTCTTGCACGTGAAGCCACTCGCGCATTGATCGTCGGTGCTGCAGGTGGAGCCGCACCCGCTCGGGGCGGCGACGTCGCATGCATACGGCACGCACGACTTCGGATCGGGATAGCCGCACCCTCCCTTGCCGTCGCAGGCGCCCTTCTTCTGGAAGCGCTTGTCGGCGGTGCAGCTCGCCGTTCCGCAGATGGTCGTCGTGCCGTTGACGAAGCCGGCGCACTTGTCGCGCGCGGCCCCGTTGCAAGCCGCCTTCGCGCAATCGGCCGCGTCGAGCGCGTCGCAGGCGGCGCGCCCTTTGCCGATCGCGTGAGGTGCGCCGGTGACCGGGGTGCACGAGCCCTCGCTCCCCTTGATGTCGCAGGCCTCGCACTGACCATCGCAGCTCTTGTCGCAGCAAAGGCCGTCGACACAGTGCGCGCTCGCGCACTCGCCGGCAGCGCCGCAGCTCGCGCCCGCCCCCTTCAGACAGGTCCCCGCGCTCGCACCCGGACCGGCGCAGGCCGCGCCGGAACCGCAGCTGGCGACGCCGCAGCAGACGCCGTCGGTGCAGTGACCGGAAGTGCACTGCGAGTCGCCGGCGCAGCTCTCGCCGAGCGCCTGCACGCCGACGCACGCGCCGGCCTTGCAGAAGTTGGCCTTGGCGCAGCCGCTGTCGTCGGCGCACGACGTGAGGCACGCGGTCGCCCCGCAGGCGTAGGCGCCGCACGAGCGGGTGGACGACTTGCACGTCCCGCTGCCGTCGCACGTCGAGACGTCGTTCTCGATGCCGGCCGCGCAGCTCGCGACGCCGCACGAAGCGCTCGGCGCCGAGTCATGGCAGGCCTTGGCGTCGGTGCCGTTGCAGCGCAGCCCGCACGCGAGGTCGGTGGGCGTGGCGCTGCATGCCGGGTGCCCCGGAAGCGGCTGCCCGACGATCGGCGTACAGGTTCCCTCCGCGCTCGGAAGATTGCACGATTCGCAGGAGCCGGAGCAGCTGCTGTTGCAGCAGAAGCCGTCGATGCAGTTGCCGCTGTCGCACTCGGCCGGCGTCGCGCACTTCGAGCCGTTGAGCTTGGCGCACTTGCCCTTGCTCTTCACCGAAGCATTGCACGACGCTCCGCTGCCGCAGGTCGCCGAACCACAGCAGACCCCATCCGTGCAGAAGCCGCTCGGACAGGCCGTCGCGTCGGTGCACGCGTTGCCGAGCCCTTCGAAGGGAACGCAGAGCCCACTCTTGCAGTAGTTGCCTGAAGAGCAGTCGCCCTTCGCGGTGCACGTCTTGGCGCACGCGCTGCCGCTGCACTTGTAGGTGCCGCAGTCGCCGCCGCCGGCGGTGCATGAGCCCGCGCCGCTGCAGAAGCCGAGCTGCGCGTAGGTCGAGACGGCGCTCCCGTCGGTGCACGTCGCCGCGCCGCACGTCTTCGTGCCGCTCGGATAGGTGCATGCCGAGGTGGTCGTGCCGTCGCAGGTCGGTCCGCAGGTGGTGCCAGCCCCGGTGCCGGTGCACGCCGTGCGCGTCCCGTGGGGAATGCCGCTCACCGCGGTGCACTTGCCGACCGAGCCGCCGGCGTCGCAGGCCTGGCACTGGCCATTGCAGGCGGAGTCGCAGCAGACGCCGTCGACGCAATTGCCGGTGCCGCACTCGCTGCCCGCGGTGCACGCAGTACCGCCGGCCTTCGCGCACTTGCCTGGCGAGGTCGGAAGGTTGCAGGCGAAGCCCGCGCCGGTGCACGCGGTGTTGCAACAGACGCCGCTCGCACAGTTGCCGCTCTGGCAGCTCGTGCTGCTCGCGCAGGTGCTGCCGTTGGCGGCCTTGAGCTGGCAGGCGCCGCCGCTGCAGTAGTAGCTGGACGACGCGCAGTCGGTGTCGACGGTGCAGGAGGTCTTGCAGGCGGTGGCGCCGCAGGTGAACGCGCTGCAAGGCGTGGTGGTCTGCGTGCAGCCGCCTCCGCCGTTACAGTTGCCGAGGTTGGTCTGCACGCCGGCGCTGCAGGAGAGCGCGCCGCAGCTCGAGCCTGCACCGGGATAGACGCAGGACGCCGCGCTGCTGCCGTTGCAAGTGGATCCGCACGCGCCACTGCCGCCGCAGGCGGCGCGAGCACCGCGCGGCGAACCGATGATCGTCGTGCAAATGCCCGGGGATCCCGGTTCGGCGCAGGCCTGGCACTGCCCCGGGCAGGCCGAGGTGCAACAGACGCCGTCGACGCAGTTTCCCGCGCCGTCGCCACATTCCGAGCCCGCGCTACACGCCGCTCCACTGCTCTTCAAGCACGTACCGGGCGCGCGCGCGTAGTCGCACCGCTGCCCGCCGCCCGAGCATGCCGAGCCGCAGCAGTAGCCGTTGGCGCAGAAACCGGAGGCGCAGTCCGTCGTGATGGCGCACGTCTGACCGATGGACTTCTTACAGACGCCGCCCGGCGTCGCGCACGTGAAGCCGGGCGCGCAGCTCGACGTCGAGCAGCACGTCGAATTGACGCAGTGATTCGACGAGCACTGCGAGTCCAACGTGCAAGCAGTGCCGTTCGGCGGCTGGCAGGCAGCTGCGGTCGAGCTCCCGTTACACAACGTGGAGCCGGCACAACGGCCGCGCGGATCTGCCGAGCCGGACGCGACGTTCTTGCAGACACCCGGCGAGGCCGGATCGACGCACGTCTGACACGTGTCGCAGTTTTGCTCGCAACACGTCCCCTCGATGCAGTACGCCGCCGCCCCGCCTGCGTTCATGTCGCAGTCGGCGTCGACGGAGCACGAGCCGCCTCGCACGTAGAGCTCGAAGCTGTCGGCGCGATAGCCAAACGAATAGCCGCCGGCGCGGAACATCCGGCGACGCGCAGGATCGTAGGCCAGCTTCGGATCGTCGCTGTTGAAGGTCCCCACTCCCGAGTAGCACGGCGCGCCGCCTTCGCTGACGCCGCAGAGCAGATTCCACTTGTTGGTTGCGGGATCGAATTCCCACGTGTCGTCGCCGCTCTCGGCGCCAGCTCCATTCGAGCGATAGCCTCCTACGAGGATGAATCGCGCGCGGTTGCTGTCCCATGCGAGGCCTGCGTCGAGTCGCCCGCTCGGGCCAGGCGTGCAGAACGGCCTTCCCGGTGACCCACACACCGGTGTCCACGTCGAGGTGGCGGGGTTGAGGAGCCAAGTGTCCGAGAGGAAGCCGTTGCTCCCGGAGTAGCCGCTGTTGTAGCCGCCGAAGAGGAGAATCGTGCTCGGCGAGCCGGCCATCGACGCGTTACGACGAACGACGGGCCGAGTTCCCACGGCGGTCACCTGCGTGAAGGTGTTCGCCGGCGCGGAGCTCGACAGCACCCAGAGGTCGGCCGCCGGCTGACCCGACGAATCCTTGCCATCGACGGCGAAGTTTGCCGAGAGGGGCAGGGAGGTAGCCACCGTGCCGCCGAGCACCACCAGGTAGTTGCTGGTGGAGGCCATCGCGTGATCTTTTCGTGCGGTGATGCCACACGCGGGCGAGCCGATGCCGCAAAAAGGTCCCCAGCCGAAGCCATCGGAAAACGCCGAGGCGTTGAGGAGCGTTCCGCAGCCCGCCCCCGTACATCCTCCGAAATAGACGTATTGGCCTTTCCACGTCGCGGCCGCGTGGCCTGCCGTCGGGTTGACGACCGGATCGGCGATGTCGATCCAGCTCGTTCCATCCCAACGAAACGCTTCCGCCGTCTGCGTCGGACCGATCTTCTCGCCGCCGAAGATGACGATTCCAGGAGCGCCCGCGCTGACGTACGCAAGCGCCGTATGGTTGCGTGCGGCGGGCGACCCCGGAATCGGCGTTCGCGCGATCCAGGTAGGTACGCTCACGACGGGATCGACGACGATGGGATAGGTGAGGCCCTTCGGATCGATCGTCAGTGTGAGCTCGTCGCCCGCGAGCTCCATCGCCACCTCGCGGCGCGTCCCCTGCGCATCGACCAACCAGGGCGTCTCGATGCGCAGCGCTGGGTCGTTGCGCTTATCCAAGAAGTCGATCGACGTGCCAGTGCGCTGCACGTGCAGGCCCTTACCCATCGCGACCGTCCAGCGGAACGTGGTCGGTGCTTTGGCGTCCTTGAGCAAGAGCGTCCACTCGGCGTGTCGCTCGGCGCTCGTGGCGGCGATGTCGGTCGAAGCGTATGCGTCATCCCAATAGACACGGCCCTCATCGAGGGCGCCTACGGCTGGACGCGCTCCGATCGGCGTCAGTCGCAACGACCACGCTTCACTTCGCGCCGGGCTGAAGCGCAACGCGCGATCGGCTTGGCTGGGGAACGTAGCGCCGAGGTGGCTCGGGTCGACCCGACCGTCCTTGCGAAAGGCAGCCGAGGCGAAGAGCGACTCGTGCTCTGCCAGACCTTCGAGCCGAGGCTGGAGCGCCGTCGCGAGGGGTGCGTAACCGCCGATGAGCGCGTCGATTTTTCGATGTGCGACGACGTCGTGGACGGCAGGCGGCGGCGCCACGGTGGCAACGGCCGGAGCGGCGGCAGGCGCATCCGGAATCGACGCCGTCGCGTCCATGCCCGCGTCTGGTTGGCCATCCGGCACGTTCGTCGTGCAGGCCATCATCCACGTCGCAACGACAACTCCGCCAAACCTACGCGCGCTCGCCATGGGTCCCCTTGTCCGACGGCCTTGCCGCCCTCTTCGGGTCACCTAGTCGGTTTTTCTTCGCTCCGGATAAAATAGTAGATCTCGGCGTGGGCAGCCACCCGAGCGACACGAGACTGTCACTGCAACGCCAGGATCCGCTCTCCTATCTGCACATCGCGTCCAATCGCAGGCAACGCATCTTCTCGAACTGCACTCCCGACAAGACCCTCCGGCAACACCATCACCACCGTGCTCCCGAAGCGAAAGTGCCCCAGCTCCTCCCCCTTCGCGACCCCACGACCGAGCGCGAAAGGACGCGGCCCGACCCACGCGCTGCGCGCATGCCCGAAGAGCTCGATCCCGCCAATCACGCTGGCCCCGACCATCACCATCAAGACTTCGTGGCCGCCGATCACCATTCGCAAGACCGCGCGCTCGTTGCGCTCGTAGATGCCCGGCACGTGACGTAGCGCGTCCTCGTTCTGCGGAAAGAATCGGCCGGCGATCCAGCGAACGTCGAGGAGTTGTGCGTCGAAGGGCGCGTGCACGTAGTGGTAGCCGCGCGGAGACAAGAAGGTCGTCACGTAGGCGCCGCCTTGGTACTTCGCGAGATCCCAACGCGGGGAGGTCGGCGCGCCGCCGTGCACCACGCGATCGAGCGAGAGCGGGACGCCCTTCACCTGGAGAATCGTGTCGCGATCGACGCGACCGGCGCCGACGATGCGGCCATCGCACGGCGCCACCAGCCCCTCGCCGAGGGGACGCGCGCCCGGACGCAGACGTCGCAGGAAGAAGTCGGAGAGCGATTCGTAGCGTCGATCTTCGAAGTCACCCAGCTCGATGTCGTCGCGGCGCACCCACGCCGCGATGGCCGCGTCGACCGCCCAGCGTGGCCTACGCAGTCCGGTGATCGTCGCCGCCGTGCGGTTGATGACGCCGTGAGGGAGCGCCGGATAGAGCTGGAAAAATGGCTCCGTTCGCCAGAAGCTCATCGCGGCCGCTCACTCGCGGGACGGACGACGTTCAAGCGCTTGAGGAGCCACCAGGCGATCGACGTGCCCTCGCCGGTGCGCCGCCAGCTCCAGTCGTGCACCAAGGTGAGCGTGCGCGCGTGGGTGACGGCAGTGCGCTTTCCGACGAAGGCGAGGGGGACGATGACGAGATCGAACTCGCACTCGCCCGTCTCGTCGGTCTCGTCGGTCTCGTCGCTCGCGCCTTCACGATCGCCATCGAAACGCGCGTGACGGAGCTCGACGCCGTCGAGTGCGCTCTCGCGTTCGAGCTCTCGTTTCGCGATCGCGAGGTTGGGTGCGCTCGCGTCGATGACGACGAGGCGTCGTCCTGGCAAGAGCCGCTGCATCACCAAGACCGTGCGGGGAAAGAGGCCGCCGCCGACGATGCAGATGCGATGGATGCGCTCTTGCCCGAGCTTCGGCAACACCCTGGCGAAGGCGCGCACGTGCGCTTCGACCACGAATTTTCGAATGAACGACGACGACAACGGCAAGCGTTCGAGCCCGCCGAGCAGGTGCGCGATGCCGAGTTGGAGCGCGGCGCGCGCGCCTTCGAGGAAACGGAGGACTGGAGGGAACGCGCTCTCGCGGGCTCCGGGCGTCGCCTTCGCTCGAGTGCGCAGTGACGGCAACGTCGTCCAGTGCGCGGAAGGACGCAGGTGATGCTCGGCGTGGAAGCCGTCGTTGAGCCAGAGTCGGTTGTAGAGCGTGCCGTAGTGGCTGATGCCGACGCGGAGATCGGGGGGCGAAGTCTCGCCCGAGCGGTGCTCGAAGTGACCCTGCAGGAAGCAGAGAAACATCCCGAGGGCCCAGCCGGGGAGGTACGCGTAGAGCGCGAAGTTGGGGACGAAGGCGACGAGCGCGAGCCAGGTCGCGATCACGCCTGCGCACTCGACGATGCCCGACGCGCCGAGCCGAAGACGTGGTCCTGTCGAAGGCTCACCGGCGTGATGCCAGAGGTGTCGCTGCTTCCAAATCGTCTGCGGCACCCCGAGGACGATCGAGAGCGCGAAGGAAAACGCCTGGTTTGCCCGGCGCCCGACGAAGATCGGGTTGTGCAGATGGTTGTGCGAGACGGTGTTCGACGACCACCAGATCCCGACGCCGACGAAGGCCGCCGATGCGAGGGCGGCCGGGATGCTGAGCGGCATGAGCGTCAGCATGCCGATGAAGGCGATGAAGGCGAGGGCATGCGCAGAGGCGATGACGACGAGGGCCGCGTCGCGCGGAGAGTGTCGAAACACCCCCGCGCGCGCGGCGATCGTCGAGGGAGGCAAGACCTCCGCGTTCATCCGCGTCGGAATCCGCGTCGGCGAGTTGCGAGGAGCCCGAGGGCCATCAGCGAGACGACGCCGAAGCCGACCGCGCCCGTTGCCGAACCGTAGCTGCAACCTCCGCCGCCGTCCGAACCGCCGGGAGAAGCCGTTCCTGTATCGGCTGCAGGCGTGCCGGTGTCGGTCGTCGGCGTTCCCGTGTCGGTCGGCGTCGTGCCGGTGTCGGCCTTGGTGCCCGTGTCGGTCGTCGTGCCGGTATCGGCAGCCGTTCCGGTGTCGGTTTTGGGACTCGTGTCGGCACCTCCGGTGTCGGACGGTCCTGCGTCGCCAGTCGTACCGTCACACTTCGCGGCGACCTGCGTGCCGCACTCGCCGACGCCGAACACGTCCATGGTGCCCACGCCGAGATCGTAGGTGTCGGCGGTGCCGAGCGCGGTCCCCTCGGTGTGCACCGTCACCGATGGCACCTTCGAGAGCGAGCCGAAGCCGCGGCAGTGTCCCGACGCGATCACGCCTTCGATCTCGCCCCATTGCATGCGGCAGAGCGACTCGCTGCCTGCAGGACACTTGAAGTGAAGATAGCCGCAGCTCGGCGGCGTGCTGAACGAATACGAAGGCGGCGTGCCGCCGAGGTTGAGCTCGAAGGTGCCGTGGATGACGAACTCGGTGGCCGACGCCTTGTCGGGGATCCACTGCACCGAGCGCGGCGCGGTGATGACCCCGAACGGATCGCTCGCGAACGCGCTCGTCGACGTCCCGACGGACGCGAGCACCACACCGAAGCATGCCAAAGCGAATTTGTGTTTCATGGGAAGGGCTCCTCATGACGTGCATGCGGGGATGACGGAGGGACCTTCACGAAAAACGACGGCGCCACGAAATCGCCGAAAAGTGCCGCCTGCGCACGACGCCATCCGCAACGACCACGGGGGAGGGTATTCTCGGCGGCCCACCAGCAGTTCGGCAGCGGAGCGCGGCGCACGTCGAAGGACCAGAGAGCGGATGATCACGATACGCAACGAGCAGCTGCGCGCGTTTCAAGAGGCCGATCGCGCGCGGTTCATCCGACAAACGGTCGCCATGGTGCGCGACTGCTACGCCGAAGAAGCCGGCGCTCTCTGCGGTGACCCGCTCGACCTGGGCGCGCTCTCCGAGCTGGTGACCGCCCTCGTCAGCGCTGCCAAAGACTACGGGCTCGACGACGAAGCCGACGTCGAGCGCTTCGTCGAGCTCAGCTTCGATCACGGGCCGGGGTTCGAGGCCAGTCCCGACCTGGCGTGGGCGGGCGCCATCCTGAAGGGCCCCGGCAGCAGCACCGCCAAGATCGCACGCATCGATGGGCGCCTCGAAAGCGAGGACTGAGGATGCCCAAGAAGAAGGGACGCAAGAACAAGAGTCCCCGCAAGCCCGGCAAGAAGGTCGGCAGCGGAAGTCTGCCCTGCCAGACGGGCACGGTCCTCGCCATCGTCGAGTACGCCGATCGCAAGCAGCCGCTCGACGGCATCAAAATCACGCTCGCCAACGACGACGTCACGCACGGGCCGACGCTGACCGCGGGCGGCAGCGTGACGTTCGCCGACGTACGCAAGGGCGACTACGACGCAACCATCGACGAGGGCGACGTCGACGCCGCGAACGCGCACGTGGTCAGCCTCGAGGAGCAGCCCGTCACCGCCGCGGTCGGCAAGATCGAGAGGGTCTATTTCAGGGTCGAAAGGCTGGTCTTGAAGCTGACCAAGGTCGACCTGCAGTTCGCGTCGGGCGCCGAGAACCTCGAGATCCAATACGACATCAAGTGGATGACCGAGCGCACCGTGACCTTGCGGATCCTCGGCAACGACGACGAGCTGCTCCACGAGGTCGAGCTCTCCGACGACGAGTCGGCGGACGGCACCGGCAAGGTGCTGCAGTGGACGGGCGAGATCACCCAAGGCGTCAAGACGGGGCTCTTCGCCTGCCCGCTCGACGGTCCCTTCAAGGTGCAACTGCTGAGCGACGGCATGACGACGTCGGAGCTGCCGTTCGACATCGTCTACGCGTCGCTCGCGCTCGAGCTCGCTCCGTGGGCCGACCTCTACAAGGCGCACACCAAGCTGACGAGCCTCGACGCACCAGTCGGTGACGACGGGAACATGCGCGCGTGGGTCGCCTACAAATTGAACGACCTCGGCTTCTGGGCCGGCCCGCCCGACGGCACCAACAGCGATGAGCTGAAGCGCGCGATCCGCGCCTTCCGCCTCGCTCACCCGGAGCTCTGCGTCTTCAAGACCGACAAGGCGTTCTACGAGCGCAGCGGCGGCGCCAAAGAGATGGTGCTCTCGGCGCAAGATTCCTTCTTCGCCATCGACAAACCGCTGCAGACGCAGCTCGAGTCGGACTCACCCAAGGTCGAGCGGCAGGCGCTGAGCGACAAGACCGCGATCGCCGACGCAGGCAAAGGGACGAAGCTCTTCGTCGACAACACGCGCTACCACATCGCCGAGTTCGCCGAGTTCAACGCGCCCAACGCCCCGCGGAACAAGTACGCCGCCGAACAGGCGTGGCTCGGCCGGCCGCACCTGCCGATTCGTTGTCAGGTCACGCTGAAGGACAAGACGGGCGCCGCGAAGAAGGCGCCGAAGGGCATCGGCAAGGTGCCGATCCTCTGGTCGTGGACCGACGTCGCCGAGGCCGATCTACGCGCGAAGAGCCTCGCGCCCGAGCTGCCCGCCTACAAGACCGACGAGCCGAGCCGTGTCGGTGACTACGTGAAAGACGCACAGACGGCCGCCAAGCCGGGCACGCGCCATGGCGTCAACGTCACCCGCGGCGGCATCCTCGATGGCACCGACGGCGACGCGCTCGCGCCGCTCGTCGTCAGCGCCACGCTCAACGACAGCGCCACGAACAAGGCCGGCAAAGGCGTCGTCGCGCGCGGCTCGGTGGCAGCCGATCGCAAAGAGGTCCTCGGCGCGCCGGTGCTCTATCTCAAGCCCTCGAACGTCGCCGGTGACAGCTACCAAGTGCAGGCGGCGCTCTTCCTCGAAGACGAGCCCAACGAGGCGAAGCTGACGCCGCGGCACACGGGCGTCGCTCCCGCCAAGACCGGCCTGGTGGCGATTTGGCGTCGGCTGCGCATCGCCGCCTACGTCGCCTGGCCGAAGCGCGCCGCCTTCGGCCTCGCCGGCGAGCTCGCCAAGATCAAGAAAGAGTTCGAGCCCTGCCTCGTCGAGCTCGACATCTCGGGGGTCGAGGAGCTCGAGGCGAAGAATCTGGTGACAGACCCAGATTTTCAGGCCGTTTTGGAAGACGCCAAGATCGAAGACGTCGAGACCAACGGCTATCTCGAGGCGGTGAAGCTCCGGAAGTTCTCCGACAAGTCCGTGTATCCGGGCAACCCCGAGGACTGCGAGTCGACCTTCGATGCGTTCGTCAATCGACTCGTTCCGAAGGACTCGGCCCACGCGCGCGTGCTCGCCAAAGCGTGGAAGGACCACGGCAAGGACGCCGACGTCATAGCAGCGGGCACGCACTTCGACACCGCGCTGCCGACCCTGCCGTTCGCGCCACTCGTGCGGAGCGGGACGAAGATCACCGCGGTGCAAATCGAAGAGCTGCTCTTGCCCAAGCCGGTGGTCGACGAGGTCACCGCGTACGTCGACGGCAAGAGCTACGACGCGACGCAGACCGCGGCGATGTCGATCTACCTGCGCGATCTCGGCACGTGGGACACCGACAACCTCTACAGCGAGCTCCTCCAGGGCCAGATCACCGCGGTGACGGTGAAGACGACCTTCAAGGACAGCGTCACCAAGCTCTTCCGCACCGCGCCGCTCGATCTGCGAAAATGGGTGATTCGTCGCCGCGTCGGCCGCCTCGCCGGTCTCGTCAACGCGCGGCTCGCCGAGAAGACCGACATGGTGACGCGCAAGCACCTGGCGACGAACGCCAAGGTGTGCGACGGCGCCATCCTCCTCGACTACGCCACCAGCGAAGAGGTCGACATCCGCGGCGAGAAGTTCGTCGTCGACGGCGTCGCCTTCGGTGGCCTCAACGGCGTCGCGATGCTCGACCAAGGACTGAAGTCGAACTTCTACTCGCTCGCCGCGCACGAGATCGGTCACTGCATGTTCCTCCAGCACTGGAAGAACGCGCCCACTGCCGTCGCCGCCAACCACGACCAGGCCGACGACAACTGCATGATGAGCTACCCGGTCTATTACAAGATGGCGGACTGCAACGAGGCCGAGCGCGCCGCGTTTCTCCAGATGCAGTACCTGGGCAGCGAGCACTCGACCAAGGCGCACTACTGCTACGACAAGTTCAAGCCGCACTTCTGCGGGAAGTGCAACCTGCAGATCCGCGGTTGGAAGCTCGACGGTGGCGAGCCGGCACGCGCGCCGGCACGCGCGGCCGTCGTCCCGGTCAAGCCGGTCTCCGTCAAGCTGGTGCGCGACACGGTCGCCGGCAACGGCAAGTCGGCGACGTACGCCGACAAAGATCTCACCACCATCGGCGTCAGCTTCTATCCGTCGCACAAGGCTGGCGCGCACAGCGCGGCGCACCTGGCGTTCCGGCTCTCGGCGCTCCCCGAGTTCCCACGCACCTTCGGCGACAGCCTCGACGCCGCGCTCGATCCCGGGACCTTCCGCGTCGAGGTGAAAGATCCGAACCTCGCCGTCGCCGTCGTCTACGTAACGCTCGAGGCGCTGCGCCCGACCTATCCAGGCCCAGCTTGGACCGAGTTCACCGGTGAAGAGCGCAAGCGGCGCGCGCTCGTCGAGGTCGAGTGCGCGCCCATCGCCGGCGACCCGCACGTCTATCGCTCCCGCTATTTGCGCCTGGTGACCGACGAGTACGACCACAAGGA
Organism: Deltaproteobacteria bacterium; assembly: GCA_025363655.1. GTDB lineage: Bacteria > Myxococcota_A > Polyangia > Polyangiales > JADJMO01 > JANYDK01. The sequence continues at coordinate 53,273 of JANYDK010000095.1, forward strand.
GCTCGCCGGCTCCAAACAAGGATTGCTCGTCACCGACATGGTGAAGAAGGACAGCGACGCCGACGACGACGCCGTGGAGATCCTCGATCAGAAAATCCGCGTCTGGTACGACCCGAGCTAGGGCATCCCGAGGAGGACGAGATGGCGTGGTTCGATGAAAAGGCCAACGAAGATTTCTTCGCCGGGCCCGCGGCCGTCAAGCCCGACACGGACAAGGACGACTGGGTCGACGCAGCCGTCGCACAAATCAAGCCGCCCATGATGAAGAAGGCGGCGATGCAGATGGACTGCCGCGCGTACTTCGTCGAGTTCACTGGGCAGAAGACGACCGACGACTTCTGTCAGTGGGTGAAGAAACGAGAGCAGGCCAAGGCGCAGGTCGCGCTGCAGCCCAAACCCGTCGTCGTCGCCAAGCCGACGGTGCTCAAAGAGACGCCGCCGCCGGCCATCGCGCTCAAGGATCTGCCTGTTTTCTCGGCCTCCGCGGTCAAGGCCGAGATCGCCGTCGGTCACGAAGGTCTCGCCAAGAAGCGCATCAAGCTCCGCTATCACCTCCTGCCGAACGACAACGCCACCAAGGCCGAGCTCGAGAAGGCTGCCACGAAGCGCACCCTGAAGTGGGTGCGACGCGTCTTCGCCTCGGCCAATCTTTCGCCGAAGATCCTCGGCATCGACGAGATCACGAACATCGCCGACAACACGCTCTCGGTCGTCGGCGTGAAGGTCCCCGGCTACGCCAAGCCGAAGCTGCCGTCGGGCAAGAACAAGACGGCCGGCGACTCGAAGATCACCCTCGTCCTCACCGACAGCGGCAGCGTCGCCGAGACCATCGAGATCCCTCTCACCGCCGACGAGTCGACCGAGGACATCGCCAAGGACATCGCTCGCGTGCTCGGCGCGAAGGGTTACGTCGTCGTCGGGCCGACCACGCATCTGAGCGACGCTGCGCACTTGACGTCGCACGACCTCGTCATCACCAAGGGCGGCCAACCGGTGCAAATCAAGGCCTCGCACGACGATGCCCAGCTCGGCGACGCACCGGGCGGAGCGTTCGACGTGCTCGAGGTGCCGACCCTCGGCAAGGGCATGGACAACGAGGACGGGCTCTACGGCGGCTCGCCGATCCAGCGAAAAATCCTCCGCCTCGGCGCGTCGGGCGACGATCAAATCGACATCTACGTGCTCCCCAAAGGCGGCCTCAACGGGCGCGCCTATCCCGTCTACGACGAGGTCAAAGGCGCGAAGTCGCCGGCCGCGCCCTATCGCAACGCGGCGTATCTGACGCACTGGAGCACCGGCGATGCCAAGGGCGTCGTCTTCGACGATCAGCTAGAGGTCTCGCCCTTCACGCTCCCACACGAGATCGGCCACGTCCTCGGCGACACCGGCCACACCGGCGCCGACGGCGAGCTCATGAACGGCGGTTGGAGCAAGGACAACGGCCTCCTCGCCAACAAGCGCGTCTACGGCAAACCGCTGCTCGTCGGCTCGCTCGACTTCGGCACCGAGCAACCGCGCGCCGATCAGGACATGAGCGCCGAGCTGCGTTCTCGCGGCAACAAGAAGGTCCTCGACCCCTGGTGAGCGTCTTGGTCGAACTCTCTGCGGCGATGTGATGTACTCGCCGCCTCGCTCTGGCCCACAACCGAGGTGAACGCGTGGCGGACGTCGACGTCTTCGAGACAAGCCGAGTGGTGCTTCGCTGTACCGTCGTTCGCGGGCAGGCAAAGAGCAACAAGGCCACCTTCAAGGTGATGCGCGGAGGTACGGCCTTCCTCACGAAGGAGGTCACCCTCGCGGGTGACAAGGCCTATCTCACCATCGAGAAGCTGGACGAGGTCAAGGCCGACGAGAAGAACTGGGAGCTCACCTACTCGGTGACGTGCGACGGCGAGGCCCAGGACAGCACCGAGGTCTACAAAGTCTGGCCGCTCAAGCTCAAGCTCAAGGCGGTCGACGACAAGGCCAAGGCCTTCAAGGGTGTCCAGTTCGTCGTCAAGCAGGCGGGTGGCGGCGGCATGTCCGCGGTCGGCTGGGACGAGGGCTTCGCGCGCACGCGCCCCGACGGCACCGTCGTCCACTTCTTCAAGCGCGCCGGTGACTTCTCCGTCGACGTCGTCGGCGCGCACCGCATCACCAAATGGAACAAAGAAGCCTTTCGTGATCTCGAGGCCGAGGTCGACGATCGCACCGATCCGGAGTTCGAGACGCCGGCGCAGCCCGCCGACAAGAAGCAGCTCATCAACCTCGACTCCGCCTCGAACGGCGCCGACGGCAAAGGCAGCCTCGTCACTTTCACCGTCTACTCGAAGGGCCCCGGCGGAAGCGGCAAGGGCGGCAAGACCAAGAACAAGATCTTCATCGAGGTCACGTTCGGCCAAGAGAAGGCGCTCGCCAACACCGGACCGTTCGGCTCGAAGCGCAACAACCCCGAGCGCGCGCTGATCGGTGCGCTCGACATCAAGCCGGCGCAGGCGCGCAAAGAGAAATACACCGGCTACGTCGAGCTCCCCTCCGACGGCGGCAACGCCACGTTCCAAGTGCAGCTCGGCAAGGCCGGCGGCGACAAGTGCACCGTGAAGATCGGCGGCACCCCCGACTGCAACGGCGGGCCCGAGCGCACGTTCATCAACTGGAATCGTCTCTATTACGTGGTGTATGCGCCCGACTTCATGCCGCTCGTCGACAAGGACGTGGACGGGAAGGCCTGCAAAGATCTCCCCGCCAACCTCGTCAGTCAGATCAAGCTGCGCGGTGACGAGGCCTTCTTCGAGTACGTGCTCAAAGATTCGCACACGTTCGCCGAGGCGGCGGCGACGCCAGGGTGCGTGAAGCCGGGTGCGTTCATCGGCAGCGCGTCGCCCAAGGTCTACCTCTTGAGCGACCACTCGGCCCCGCACGAGCCGGCCGGCGCGCCCGACAAGACCGATCGCCGCGTGATGATCGTCAAGCTCTGCGACAAGAACCTCTACTTCGAGGGCTCGGCCTCCACGGTGAGCCGCACCGCCACCGCCAATCCCTTCGAAGAGACCTCGGCGCGCTACTTCGTCAAGGTCTCGGGGAAAGATGGCACCAACGCGGTGAAGAGCATCGCCTGGGCGGCCGACCTCACGGCGGCGACCTACTTCACCTCCCCTACCAAGACATGGAAGGACGCCGCCGCACCGACGACGGGCGGCGCCGTCAACGGGCAGGTCGTCATCCACGAGATGCTCCAAGATCAGCGGCTCGTCCTCACGTTCGAGAAGCCGATGATCGGCCACATCAAGCAGACGCTCTCGTCGACCGAGCAGGCGAAGATCAAGCCCTTCATCGACGGGCTCCTCGCCTCCGCCGACACGCTGCGCGCACAGGGAAACAAGGTCAAATTCGAGCTCATCGCCGAGTCCGGCAACGATCGCCGCAACGCGCGCTTCACGCTCGTCAAGGGCTTGGTCGACACCGCGTTCGACAGCTCGCCCAACCGTCGGAAGATCTCCACGCACTTCGGCGTCGACGACCTGGGAGTCGCCAAGAGCGGCAACCTCGATCCGGTCGCCGACGTGACCGAGGTCGACATGAAGAAATTCCAAGTCGCGTTGCCCGGCGTGCCCGGTCAGCTCGTCAACGCCACGGTCGCGCCCGCCGACGGCACGCACCGAGGCAAGTGCCCCATCAAGCTGACGATCCGCTACGAGGTCGCCAAGTCGGGCCTCGGCCTCTGTCAGAACCGCGAGAACCTCGTCGTCTTCGTCGCCGCCGCGCCCGACTGCACCACCGACACGCTCCTCCACGAGCTCGCCCACGCGATGGGCCTCGTCTACTACGCCGGTCAAACGGGGCGATACGGCGTGATTCCTCCAGGAGAGACGTTCCCCGTCGCCGTGGCCGCAGGCAACGCCTACATCGATCACGGCGGCTCGGGCTCGCACTGCGCGCACTCCTGCGCCGACAAGTCACTGCCGTCCTTCCAGGGCGCCAACAAAGGCACGTGCATCATGCTCGATTGGGGTCCGAGCACCTCGCCCAGCATCGCGACCGACGGCTTCTGCGACGAGTGCAAGCGCTACATCCGTGCGACCGACCTGAGTTGGCTCGAGTAGCGCGCGAGGAGAATGTCGATGCAAGGCTTCATGCAGCTCCTCCCGGGCGAATATTTCACCGATCCGTTCAAGAACGAGTCGACGGTGATCGACGGTCTCTTCGCCAGCGCGTTCACCGGCGTGGCGCTCGATGCGCCCGCGCTCGTCGAGCTCGATCTGCGCACCACCGTGCCGATCCTCGCGCTCCGCGTCTGGCCCAATCGCGAAAAGCCGCAGCTCGATTTCGAACAGACGGCGATCCTCACCGCCGTCGACCTCCGCAGCAACTTCGTGCACGTCGGTACCGCGTTCGATCTCGGCGGTCGCGGTCGTGGGCAGCCGCCCGATCCGCCCACCTCCGACGCCGAAGAGCTGCCCGAAGGGATGAACGCGCAGCCGTACGACATCGACGCGCGCAAGCGGCTCGGGCTGCCGTGGGAGCGCTCGCTCTTGCTCGTCACCATCTTCGCGCGCGACCAGCAGACCAATCGCGTGCGGGTCACGCTCGATCAGTCGCAGGCCTCCTATCGCGATCCCGAGGTCGAGCGTTTCCTCGAAGAGCGGCGCAAGCTCGAGCCGCCGTGGCCGATCGCGCCCCATCCCGTGCGCGGCACGCCGTTGCCGAGCTACGAGAAGCAGCCCGCCTCGCCGCCCGTGCCCGAGTCGCACGGCGTCGCTCTCGTCGCGCCGCGTCTCGTCTCGCAAGACCCGACCGCCACCGTCATCGTGCACGGCAGCTTCCGTCTACCGCTCGAAGCGGGTCGTCGCGTGCGCGTCGAGCATCACGCCATCTATCCGCACGGCGCGCCGGCCGCGGTGGCGCCGATCACCCTCGTCGTCACCGGCTCGATCGTCGCGGTCCCCTTCGTCTTCCGGCTCGTCTGCCCGGCGGCCATCGTGCCTCGCAGCGACGGCGAAGACTTGGTCGGTCACTTCGCGCTCGATCTGCAGCTGCTCGGCAACCTCAAGCGCCTGGCGCAGACGAACTTCCTCTACGCGTTCGCGGGCGAGACGATGTCGGGGCCGACCGCGATCGCGATCGTCGCCGAGACAAAGCGGCCGCGATAGGATCTGGACGTGCTCCACCGCTTCTCCCGCAGCGCGAGCGACTACCGCCTGGTGGTGGGCCACGAGGGCCTCCCGTCGCACGAAGGCGTCGAGGTGGTCTTCCGCTCTTCGGCCGAGGCGGTCGCGTTCTTGCGACATTCGTCGCATGGCTTCGACGCGCAACGCTCGTTTCGGCGCTTGCTCCTGACCGAGCGCCCCGGGATGGATCTCGGCGGGCTCACCCACGAGGAGGTGCTCGGTCTAGTCGGTCTCCTCATCGTGCAGCGGCGTGTTCGCGTCTACGAAGAGGTGCGCGCGCCAATCCGCATCCAACTCCCGGACGAGCCCGAAGAGGAGGTGCTCGGACCTGCCTCGGTGCACGAAGGGTTCGGCATCGCCGCCGACGCGGTCATCGAAGGACCGCCGCTCTTCGACACCGGCATCGAGTCCGACGAGCCGCAGCTCCTCGAGTTCACCATCACCTACGAGCCGCCGCCGCTCGAAGAGAACGACGCCGACGCGCTCGACGTTGCCACGCAAGCCGAGGCGCTGAAGGACGCTGCCAAGGACGGCGTGCCCTTCTGTGCGGAGTGCGAGCGACTGAAGAAACAGCAAGCGGCCGAGCGAGCGTCGGCATGAGCGGCGATCGTCGGCGCTTCTCGCCGCACCTCGTCGGTGGCCCGGTGCCCTGCTACGCGGTCCTCGACGGCGCGCGCGATCCGCGCGTGTTCGACATGGCCGTCGGCAGCGGCGCGCCCTACGAGTGCCTCTACGCCGGCAACATCCCCTACGAGCTCGCCGAGGTCGCGCCCTATCTCGTGCAGCTGCGGCCGAACGATCCGCTCGCCTTCGAGCTGCTCGACGCGTGTTGGGGCGACTCGTGGGGCATCTTCCTCCACTCGCGCGCGCCGCTCGAGGAGCTGCGCAAACACTTCCGACGCTTCCTCCGCGTCATGACCGAGGACGGCAAGAAGCTCGTCTTTCGCTACTACGATCCGCGCGTCTTCCGCGTCTACCTTCCGACATGCAACGCCGCCGAGCTCGAAGCGTTCTTCGGCCCCGTCGATCGCTACTTGGTCGAGGACGACGACGGCGCCCAGCTCAACGTCTACGGATGCGACGCGGGCCGACTACTGACGCTCGCACGTCGCTGAGCTCTCGCTGCAGCGGCGGGTTGAACTCTCGAGGGCCCCCGCCCATAGGCGGGGTGAGACTCGAACGCCCCGCCCATAGGCAGGGTGAAACGTGGGGTGACCGACGGGACTCGAACCCGCGACAACCTGAACCACAATCCGGAAACCGCTATTGCCCCACCCCTTCCTCGTCGCCTCGTTGCGAGTTTTCGGCCTGAATCTCGGTGGTCAAGCGCCGGTCGGCCTCGCTTGGCACGGTCGTTCCCTCATCGGCGTGCACAGCCGGGGCACATAGTTGGCGCACCGGAATCGGCGAGGAAAGCCGCGCTTCGATAAGCCTGCCGACCCCGCCTGCATCGATCTGGCCGTAGACGCGCTCCAGCATCTTGGTGTCGACGTGGCCGAGCACTTTGGAGATCAGGTAGGTGTCCACGCCGCGCTGGAGCAGCCACGAAGCGAACGTGCGGCGCAGGTCGTTCGCGGATAGTCCTCCTAGGACGTGTGCGCCGGGAAACTTTTGACGCCACCTCGCAAGCCCGGGCTTTCGCACGGCGACCGGAATCTCTGACCCGTTCGCGTCGACCCATCGAGCGATGCCGGTACGCAGACACGCGGCCTTCATGTCGCGATGCATGGCACCCTTGCCCCAAACCTGGAGCAGAAGCCCTGACTTCGGAGCGCCGTCGAGAGCGCGTCGAACGTAGGCCAGCGTCAGGCTGGTGATGGGAACGAAGCGCTTGGAGCGCGCGGTCTTGGTGCCGCGGATGTGGATCCGCATGGAGTCGAGGTCGATGTCCTCCACCATCGCGCTCCCGGCTTCGCTATACCTGCACCCGGTCGCGATGCAGAACGCGACGAACCGCGCGCGCTCCGCGGGAAACGCGTCGACGAATCGCGGCGCGTCGTCCTCCTCGAGGAACCCGGTACGCGGCACGTACTTCGCGGAGAAGTGGCGCGGCATCACCTCGGCCGGCGTGCGCACGAACTCCCCGCGATGCTTGGCGAGCGCGAGCGCGCCGGTGAGCGCGATGAGGTCCTTCGAGATGCTGTTGCTATGCGCGCCCTCGCTCTTACGCAACTCGACGTAGAGAGCGACCGTTCGCGCGTCGATCCAGAACAGCGGAGGGTCTGACACGCCGCGGTCAGCGAAGACGAGCGCGAATCCGCGCGTAAGGTGGCGTGAGCGCTCCAGGTAGAACTGGCGCGTGGCCGGCGATAGATCGCGATCGTCGCATTCCGCTAGGAACCGATCGCAGGCCTCGGAGAGTTTGGTTTCGTGCGCGGCACGATAGGTTGGGTCGACCTGCCGGCGTTCGAGGTCCGCGGCGGCGAGCTCCGCTGCTTTGCGGTCCGTGCAATGCGTGGAGACGCGGAGGGCTCGCCCGCCCTGGAGGTTTGGGATTCGCGCCCACCAGATAGCCCCGCGCTTGTAGATCTTCGGTGACACAGTTCCTCCACCCAAGCGTTGAATCGCGACCGCTTTACTCGTAGATGTTTACCGACCCGAAACGCGCCCATGCGGTGCATGTGCTCGCGCGCTGTCGAGATAGGGAGGCCCATCGTCGTGGCGACGTCCTCGGGGCTCATGAAGTCCAATTCCGCCCCGCTCACGTGGCCCTCTTCGCTGCGGCCTTCTCGGCCATCGCGGCGTGGCGGTGAGTCCTACTGCGCGCGTTCTCGTACATGACTGGTCACCTCGGTAGAGGCGAGGCCAGCCCGCAGTAGATCGATTTGGTAGGCACGCAGCATGCGCGCCTCCACGTGAAAGAGACCCTGTGCTCCGCGACATGGCGGAGGAGGGACGAGTGCAGAGACGTTTCGGAGGACCCACGCGTACGCGTCGGCGGGGCACGCGACGCACGCGGCTTCTTCGTCGTCCTCGGTCATGGGCCGCACGTCGACGAGCTCGGCGACGGCGATGAGGACGCCGCGCGGCGCGTCGGCGAATCCGTGGAGTGCGATGCCATCGCGATCACGCGCGAGTCCCGAGACGATCGCGAGCGGCCCACGATAGTGCGTGAGCCACGTGCGCACCTCGATGGTCTTGCGGCCTTCCGCGATCATGGAGGCCCACGGCTGCCGCACGGAGAGGGCGCGGATGGTCTTCTCGCTCACGGTGCCACCGCGCGAAGTGTCGGTCGCGCGAGCGCGAGGACGTCGGAGATGGGGTGCG
>JANYDK010000036.1 GCA_025363655.1 Deltaproteobacteria bacterium
TCTGCGAGGCGAGGATCGTCGCGTCGATCGTCGCCGGCTCGCACGTGGTGCAGAGCTGGTCGTGCGGGCGCCAATCGGTGCGCGTGAAGCCGAGCCAGCGGAGGAGGCCGTCGCGGGCGCGGAGGCCCATCGGTTGCGACGCGCCCATGTAGTGGGATTCGGGGGCGTCGATGCCTTGGAGGCGGAGTTGGAATGCGCCGTCGCGACCGTGGTGGAGGCGGTGACCGCCGGGGAGGGCGGTGAGGTACGCGAGGGAGGACTCGTGCGAGCGCGGGATGAAGCGCAGTGAGTCGCCGTCGGGGGAGTAGGTCGTGAGGACGATGCGGCCGGTGAGCGCGTGGTGGGGGATGCTCGGCATGACGGGCGGGCACTTCGCAATGCGCGTGCCGGCGGCGGGGCGAAGGGCGACCGTTGAGTTTCTCGGGAAATACGATTGGCGCCTGTTTCCGCGAGTGTCCACGAATGTCCATGAATGTCCACGAACGTCCATGACTGTTCGATGGTTCCACGCAGACACGGGCACGCTCGATGCCGTGCTGAGCGTCGGGGCGCACTCCGAGGTGGCCGTCGCCGATCTCGACGCCGATGGTCGCCGTGACGTTCTCGCCTGGTACGCGATGGCAATCAGTCGCGCGTGGTCGTCATGTGGAACGACGGGGGAGATCCGCAATCACCGCCGCGGCGATCAACACCGACGCGCGTGATGCGGCGGCAGTCGCGGAGGTAGCCGGTGCTTGGGCGCCTATGGAGTCGTCAGCGGCTCGGCCTTGCCGTGAGCGGAGAACTTGAAGCACTGTCCTTCCTTGCACTTGTCCGCCGCCTTTTGAATCGCCGGCCACCACGTCGCGAGCTTGACCAATTGTTGCCACTGATTGGAGTTTGCGAACGAATCGTGAAGGAAGAGCGTGCGCAGCTTTGCGGCTCGACGAGCTTCACGCTCCTCGACGTTTCTCAAGATGCGGCCATCTACAGTCAGAGCGATGTAGCCCTTCGCTCCGACCTCGGAGATCCACATGAGGTCGGCCGTGTCTGGCGCGTACTCGTCACGTAAGTGCAAGACCTCCGCACCCATGATCCTGAATATTCGTGCCAGCTTCGGCGAGATGCAGTTGTCGAAGAAGAACAACGAGCCTCCCCGGGGCGAACTAATTCTTCGCCAATGACTTCTCGAAGGCGATGGAGGCCATCACCTCGGCACGCGGCACGTCGTACCAGTTGGAGATCTCCGCAATGCTCTGACCCGAGAGCTTCGCCGCGTAGATGATGCGTGTGGGGACACCGGTTGTTTGGGTGACGGGCTCGCCCATCGAGCGTGCTGGATCGATCACGACGGGCTTCTTCTTGCCCATGGGGAACCACGCTCGGGCCTGCTCGGTCGTTACGTCGTAGTCGAGCTGCGCCAGCAGTGGCTCGATGATCTTTCGAATCATCACCTGGTCGTCCACCATGTCCACGAGGTGTTCGCGACGACAGTCGTCCGCGACGCGCTCCATGATGGAGGTGCCGTCGGTCACCAGGCGATGAGTCGTGAGCGGATACGTGGGCGATTCGACTCGCGCGGCGATCTTCTCGATCACCTTGCGGATTGTATGAATGCTCACCCCGTGCGCTAGGAAGGCCGACACGAAGCGGACCTCCACGAGGTCGAGGAAGTTGAGCGCGTGCTCGAAGCCAACCTCTCGCTTCACGAGCGGCTCCGCCCTACGCGTCACGCCAGAGGCAAGACGATACTCGTAGCCCTTGACCCAACGTCGAACGCGTTGTGGTTGGAGTCCGACAAGCCGTGCCGTCTCTGGGACCGAGTAGATGCCGGTACCGAGCGCCGAGGTGAGGTGGTCCATGTTCGTTGGATGACGCCTTGGACGACCGAGGCGTCATGAACTGTAGCCCGTCGACCTCACACTGGACAAAGAATGTCAAACCCCCGCGGGATCTAAGCCTACGGGCTGGAAGTACCATCCCCACAACGTGCCCCTGCACCTTTCAGGCGCGTCAGCCCTTGTCCCTACGAATCGCGTATCGCTCCATCAAATTGTAAAACGTCGACCGCTGCACCCCGAGCGCCTTCGCCGCCTGACTGACACTTCCCCCATTCATCCGCAGCGCTTCCACAACCTCGGCCTTGTTCCGACTCCCCCACGGCGTCACGAGCGGTTCCTCGCGTGCGGGGTTGGCTGGCGGGAGGTCGCTTGCCGGCAAGATCGGCATTGGCGGGTCACTGAGCGCCCCAACGCGCGCAGGCGCGCCGGGCATGTCCTGATGCTGCAAATCACGCTTCTCAACGTGGGTCCCCTTTCTCGAACGCGCCGCCGCCGCCGCCCGGCTCACCGCCAGGAACAGCTCGCGGACGTTCCCGGCCCAGGGTCGCAACATGCAGCGCTCGACGAAGATGCCGGTCGGATCGTTCTCGATCCCCTCCTTATCGAGTTGCATCTGGACGAGATAGGGAATCTCCTCCGGCCGGTCGTGGAGCGGCGGCACATGCACCTCGCGCTGCGCGAGGCGAGGCAGGAGGTCATGGCGAAAGCGGCCTTCTCCACCGCGCGACGAACGTCAGCATTCGTCGCCGAGCACACGAGCAATTCGACCCTTCTCGGCTTCGTTCCGCCGACCGCCACCAACTCGCGCTCCTGAAGCACGCTTAGGAGCTTGGCCTGCGCCGCGAGTGGAAGCTCGCCGATCTCGTCGAGGAACAACGTGCCGCCATCGGCGCTGGCGATTAGGCCTGGCCGCGTCGTTGTCGCTCCCGAGAAAGCGCCCTTCACAACACCGAACAGCTCGGCTTCGACGAGGTCGGCGGGAATCGCCGCACAGTTGACCGAGATGAAAGGGCCCTTGCGATGGGGACCGCGCCTATGAAACACACGAGCGAACTCTTCCTTGCCAGCGCCGCTCGGACCGGTGACGAGCAGAGAACACCGTTGCTCCGCTGCCTCGACGGCGCTGGCGATGGCCGGCCGCGTGCCAGGACCAATGACGTACTCGCCGACGCGAAGGTTGGCGATCCCGAAGTGGGGTGTGACGTCGGTGCGCAGGAGCAGGAGGGTCTTGCCGATGCGAATCACGCTAGGCGAGACGTTGCCGATGGAGTCGATCTGCTTGCCGTCGACGAACGTGTGGTTCGTCGAGCCGAGATCGCGAATCGACCATGCAGCGCCGTCACGATCGATCTGCATGTGTGCGCGCGAAGTTGCGTTGTCGTGGAGATCGACGGTGCAGTCGCTACCGCGGCCGACGATGGCAGGAATGCTGAAAGGGATGACCTGGTGGCAGGGAGCGCCGTCGGCGAAGACGACGACCAGCCCTGGCGCGAAGCGCGTCCGACGGGAGTCCGGGATGGCGGGAAGCTGATCGGTCGTGGCGTCGGCAGATGGGCCGGGCATCTTGCGAGGATAGAGGGGATAGGGATGACGCTCCAGTCGAACGATCGAGCTCGCTTCTGTCGTGCTCGTGACGATGGTGCATGTCCTTTGGGGCCAGTCGTGCTCAGCGCCCACATGAAGCCATGACGAGCTCGCTCCCGTCGTCGAGACCTAGCCGCCAAAGGCGACTGACAGTGGGCGGCTCATGTCGTCACGGGGCGCTCGATCGTCTCGGCGCCGCCACGCTGAGCGCTTGCCCGTCGCTCGTGTTGGCGCATCGCGCCCCGAAAATGGACAGATCGCGAGCCCTGTCCATCGTGTGTCGGTGACGCGCCCTGCACCGTGATACTTCGGAAGTCGTAGCGAGCAGCTCACCATGGCGACGAAGTCCATCGACGACCGCACGACGCCGAGTCGCATCGCCGATCGGCGCGTGCGCAAGACGCGACGACAGTTGCGCGAGACATTGGTGTCGTTGGTCCTCGAGCACGGCTGGGATGCCGTCAGCGTGAAGGACGTCTGCGACCGAGCCGACATTGGTCGTTCGACGTTCTACGTCCACTTCGTGGACAAAGAAGACTTGCTCTTCAGTGCCTTCGATGAACTCCACGGCCTGCTCGTCGAGCGCGCGAACGAGCCGCCGGTTCCCTTCGCCTTTGCCGAAGCGCTCGTCGCCCACGCGAGCGAGAACGTGCGCCTGTATCGCGCGCTCCTTGGTCGCAAGAGCGGACACGCGATGCAGCGTTGCTTTCGGGAGACGGTGGCGCGGTTGATCGCCGGCGAGCTCGAGCACCTCGGCGTTCCCCCCGACGGTCTCGGCATCGTCACGCAGTTTCTCACCGGAGGCTTCGCCGAGATGCTCCTCGCTTGGCTCGATCGCCCTTCGCGCATCGAGCGAGGAGTGCTCGCGGCGAAATTTCGCGACTTCGCGCTCGGTGCGGTGCGCGCGGCTCGCTGAGTCTCGCGATGTCGCGGGCATGGTGGACAACTCGCTGGCGATGTCCAGTTCGGGGCACAAGGCGCTCGCTGTGGATGGTTCGCAACCCTCGCAATGACTACCAAACCTCGACGAGCGCTCGCACTTCGCGTGGCGCTCGCACGAGGTGATGCATGCGCGACGCGATGACGATGATGATTCCGATTTCGATCGGGCTTCTGGGATGCGGAAGCTCGACCAGCGGCGGCAACGACCAGGACGCAGCCTCCGATGCCTTCGACGCAGCACCGGCCGAAGTCGCAAAGGCCGACGTTGCAACAGCCGATACTGCGACGGCCGACGTTTCGAGCATACCGGCGGTTTGCGTGGGGCAGTTGATGGCGATGACCGAAGCGTGCCGCACCTGCATTGCCGATCAGTGCATGCGCGAAGCCTCCGACTGTTGCGCGGTGACCACGGCGAGCGATGGCGGCGCGGATGGTTGCTTGCCGCTTGCCGTGTGTGCGCTCCGCACCAAGTGCAAGCACGCGAGCTGCGCCGATCCCTCGACGTGCGGGAAGGAGGTCGACGGCGCGGGTGGCCCGTTCGGCGAAGCAACCAACGTCGCTGCGGGGCTCGGCGCCTGCATCGAGACGTCCGCGAAGTCGATGGCCTCCTGCGCGGAGTGCCTGAAATGAAGGCGATTGCGCGCATTCGTCAGGGAGTATTCGTCGCGTTCCTCTTCGTCGTCGGATGTGCCGGCACCAAGACCGATGAAGCGGCGATCGATATGGACGCGCGCGCATCGTGTGCCGCACGCGCTGCCGTCAAAGGGACGGCGTGTGGTCTCGCCGGGCCAATGGTCACGAGCTCCGCGGCCAATTGGTGCGCCGTCGACGACGCCAAGACGCTCGGATGTTTCGAGAACCTCGGCTGCGGCGCGGCGGGGAGCGTCGTGCTCACGGGGCGCGACCCGTGTCGCTCGGAGAGCGGTGATCGGATCGATCTCCCGAAAGGATTCCAACCCGAGGGTTTCACCAAAGGCCCGGGCAATCTCGCCTACGTCGGCACGCTCACGCGTGGCGCCGTCGTCCGTGTCGATCTCGTCACGGGGCTCGCCGACTTCGTCGTGCCACCGGGAGCGAAGACCGAACGAGCGATCGCGGGCGTCACCTACGACGCTGGGCACGACGCCATCTTCGCCTGCGGTGCATGGTTCGCCGATGGCTTCGTCTTCGATGCCACGACTGGAGCGACGCGCGCGCACATCGACTTTCCGAGAGGCCCCAAGGGCACGTTGATCAACGCGGTCGCCGTCGAAGCGGACGCCGCCTACTTCACCGACTCGGTCAATCCGTGGTTCTACCGAGTGCCAGTGGGCGTCGACGGGCTGCCCTCGGGTGCGCCCGTACGCGTGCCACTCGTCGGCGACTTCGTGATGGTTCCCGGGCTCGAGGTCGCCAACTCCAACGGCATCGTCGCGATCCCCGGAATCCACCGTCTGCTGGTTCTCAATTCGGCGAACGGCGTCATCTACAACGTCGACGCGGCGACTGGGGAAGCGAAAGCGGTCACCGGTGTCTCGGTGCCGCAGGCCGACGGTCTGCAGCTCGACGCGCAGCGCTTGGTCATCGTGCAGAACGCCCCGGAAAATCGGGTGACGGTCGTCAGGCTCGATACGACGATGTCGCACGGCACGGTGACGGCGACGCTGACCGATCCGCGCCTCAGCTCGCCGACGAACCCGGTCATCGTCGGCGACGCGCTGTGGATCGTCGACTCTCGTCTCGCCGACATCTTCCACGGCAACGCGCAGCCCAACGACCGATTCGACGTCGTGCGGCTGCGGCTGCCGGCCGATTAGCGCGAAAGGAGATTTCGATGAAGAACACTCTTCTCCACGCCGGGTGTACGTTGCTCGCCCTCGGCGCCTGCAGCTCGAAGACCGAAGCGACCGCCCCGAGCGTCAGCTGTGACGGACCGCCCGGTCTCTACGAAGATGGTGCATGCACGGTGGTGGCACGCGATCTTCGTCCCTATGCGCCGAAGTACCCATTGTGGGCTGACGGAGCCGAAAAGGAACGCCTCGTTCGCCTTCCCGAAGGGGCGACCATCGACAGCACTGATCCCGACAACTGGGTCTTCCCCGTCGACACCACGCTCTACAAGACATTCTCGATCGGCGGCAAGCGACTGGAGACACGGGTGCTGCGAAAGCAGTCCAAGGGTACTGGCGTCGATGTTTGGTCGATGCGTGCCTACGCCTGGAACGAGGCGCAGAACGCGGTCGTGGACGTCACCAGCGACGAGGGGTGCCCCGGATGCGCGGCCCTACGCGAGAACGTGCTCGGAACCGATCACGACATTCCAGATGGTACGGCGTGCCGACAGTGTCATCGTGGATCAGTGGATGCGGTCAACGGCTTCAGCGCGATTCAACTGCAGCACGGTGGGCTCGGCGTGACGCTGAAGGGGCTCATTGACGAAGGCCGATTGTCGAACGTCGGGACGCTTCCCATGGACGCGGTCATTCCTGGGGACGACCTCACCCGCGAGACGCTCGGCTACCTGCACGCGAACTGCGGTCACTGTCATCGCTACGACACCTATCGAGGTCCTGACCCGTCGAGCTGCCAATCGACCGCGTGCCTGACCGGGCTTCTGATGTGGATGCCCGTCGGCACCAAGTCCCCGGAAGCGTCACCCCTGTTCCAAACGGCGATCGGTCACGAGGCGCTCTACGCGGGCTTCGCGCCTGCGGTGACCTGTCGGATTCTCCCGGGAAAGCCCGACCTCAGCGTGCTAGTTCGTCGCATGGAGGCGCGCAACGACGTCGACGCGATGCCGCGAATCGCCACCGAGCACGTCGATCCCGACGGCGTTGCGCTGGTGCGTCGATTCGTGGCGGGCTTGCCCGTCGGTGACGGGAGGTGCGACTGAGCGAGTCGAGCGCCGTGACATCGGCGTAGCCCCGCACAGGCAAGTCATCGACAAGGGCGACCAAGGCACCGCTCCACGCAGATGACCTCGGTTTCACTCGTGCTCGTGACGATGATGTAGGTCGGCGCCGTGCGCGTGCTCGTGCTCAGCGGGCACATGGAGATGAATGTGGCTGTGGGCGCCGACCATCGCGGGCTCATGGCGATGCGTGTGGTGGCCGTCGTCGTGGGTATGTGCGTGCTCGTGCGTCATCCGTGCGTGGCGGTGCCGGTGGCCGTGGCGCTCGGTCGCGTGCAACCACACGGCGACTCCGAACAGTCCGCCCGCAATGCCGACGAAGAGCGGAGCTCCTCGGTCACCGAGTCCGAAGGCGATCGCGGCACCAACGAATGGTCCGAAGGCGAAGAGCGATCCGGTTCGCGCCGCGCCAAGCACGCGCTGAGCGTGGAGATAGAGCCGCAGGCTGAGCCCGTACCCCATGGACCCGCACGCGAGGAGCACGCCCCACGCAAGCCCGGACGGCCAACGATTGCGCGCCGCCAACGCCGCGGCGCCCGAGAGCGTCGCGCCGAGAATGGATTTCCAGAACACGACCGCCCGCGGGTCGAGATCCGAGAGCGGTCGCGTCAGCGAGTTGTCGAGCGCCCACGCGAGGGTCGCCACCGAGACAGCGGCGACGCCGAGTAGACCGCCGCCACCGCCCGATCCCCGAAACGCGAGGAGCGCGCCGCCCCCGAGCATCAAGGCGCTCGCGAGGGCCACGCGACCGCCGACAGGCTCGCGGTAGAGCAACCACGCAAGCACGAGGGTGAGGACGGCCTCGAGGTTGAGAAGCAGCGAGGCAGTGAGCGCGCCCGCATGCTGAAGGCCCCACGCGAGGCAGGCCGGTGCGATCGCGGCGCCGAACAGCGCGACGAGCGCGAGTCGTCCGGCATGCGCGCGCTTCACGGGGCTCTCGTTGTCGCGACGTCGTGGCAACCCTGCGCCGAGCGTCGCGCCGGCGTAGAGAAGCGCGGCGGTCGCGAAGGGCCCGACGTTCTCGCCGAAGTGCTTCACCACCGGCGCGGTCAGGCCGAAGAGAACGGCCGCCGCGACGGCGACGAGCGAGCCCCGGGCGATCGGCGTCACTTTGGGCTCGCCTCCAGCGCACACGGATCCGGGCACAACCCCGACTCCTCCAATTGGAGGGTCGAATGATGGATCTTGAAACGCGTCTTGAGCGTCGCTGTCACTCGTTGCACGAGCACCGCCTCGTACTCGTTGATCGCGAGATGTGCCGTTAGCGCGACCTCGGTCGAGCTCATCGACCAGATGTGGAGGTCGTGAACTTGTTCGACTCCCGGTTGCTCGGCGAGGAATTCGCGCACCTTGTCGGGATCGATGTGCTCGGGCACCGCGTCCAGCGAAAGCGCGACGGACTTGCGGAGCAAGGACCACGTCCCGACGAACGTCGCAGCCGCCACGAGTAGGCTCACGACCGGGTCGAGCCACATCCAGCCCGTGAGCAACATTGCTCCGCCGGCCACGACCACTCCGAGCGCTGCGACTGCGTCGGATGCGAGGTGAAGGAACGCTGCGCGGAGGTTGACGTCGCTCTTGCTGCCGGCGACGAACAGCAGTGCAGATCCGCCATTGACGACGACGCCGATGGCCGCGATCACCATCACGGTCTTGCCCTGGACCACGTCGGGATGTCGCAGCCGCAAGATCGCCTCCCAAGCGACACCGCCGAGCACGACGAGAAGCAACAGCGCGTTGGCGAGGGCCGACAGCACCGTGCTGCGTCGCAGGCCGTACGTGAAGCGCCGCGAAGGTTTCCGGCGTGCGAGCGCCATCGCCCCCCAGGCGAGCACGAGGCCGAGGACGTCGCTGAGGTTGTGGGCCGCATCGGCGACGAGGGCCATCGAGTGCGACGCGAGACCGTAGATGACCTCGATGACGATGAAGACCGAGTTGAGGCCCACCCCGACGAGGAAGGCGCGTCCGGTGGCTTGCGTTCCACGGTGCGCATGGTCGTGCCCACCGTGTCCGTGACTGCTGTGATCGTGGCTTTCGTGCTTGGCCTCGACATGGTCGTGAGCGGACTCGCGACCAACGAAGTCATCGTCACAGTGCCCGTGATTTTCGTCGTGATCGGTACCATGGTCATGCGGCATTGGAGCGTCCCACTTCTTTCGTAGGCTGCGGGCGGTGGCGAGCACCGCCGAGCGCGGCGTAAATTACGGGAAGAACGAGAAGTGTCAGCAACGTGGCGCTGATCAAGCCGCCGATGACCACCGTGGCGAGTGGCCGCTGCACCTCGCTGCCCGGCGCAGTCGACATCGCCATCGGCAAAAAGCCGAGTGAGGCGACCAAGGCGGTCATCAACACCGGGCGGAGTCGTCCCTCTGCCGCGCGACGTATTGCCTCGATGTGCTCGACGCCTTCTTGCTCGAGATGTCGCGCGAACGAGACGAGCACGAGCCCGTTGAGCACAGCCAGCCCGAAGAGCGCGATGAAGCCGATCCCGGCGGGGATGGAGAATGGAATACGTGTGACCGCGAGCGCGACGACGCCGCCAATGACCGCGAACGGTACGTTGAGGAAGATGATCGCTGCGCTTCGCGCCGAGCGAAACGCCATCCAGAGGAGGAGGCCGATCATCGCCAAGGCGATCGGCACCACGAAGAGCAGCCGCTCCTTCGCCTCGAGATAATGCTGGTACTGGCCGCCCCACTCGACGCGATACCCAATCGGAAGCGTCACCGCGCGCTGGACTGCTGCTTGGCTCTCGCGGACTACCGAGGCCAGGTCGCGACCCTGGACGTTGAACTCCACGGTCAGCCGACGCGACTGGCTCGATCGCGCAACTTCGGCCGGCCCGTCGACGAAGTCGAGCGCCGCGACGTCCCCGAGCGGCACGATCTGCCCGCTGACCGACTTCAGCGGCAATCCGAGGAGCACATCGAGATCGTCCTTGAAGCCGTGCAGCGTCTTCACGACGATCCCGAAGCGCCTCTCGCCTTCGAGCACCACGCCGGTCGGAAAGCCGACGGCCATCGTCTGCGTGAGCTGATTGACGTCGGCGATCGAAAGTCCGTAGCGCGCGAGCTTGGCGCGATCGGGAGTCACGCGGAGGTACTTCAACCCCGCGACCTGCTCGACGCGCAGATCGGCCACGCCGGGAATGCCACGGATCGCCGATGCGATCTTCTCACCGAGGTCCGCGAGCTGTTCGAGATCCGTGCCATACACGAGAATGCCGACGTCCGAGCGAATCCCTGCGACGAGCTCGTTGGTGCGCATCTCGATCGGCTGTGACATCGACCCGGAGATCTCCGGCACGGCCTCGTCGACCGCGGCCATGATGTCGGCGCCGAGCGATTCCTTGCTGACGCCGGCAGGCCACTTGGCAGGGTCTTCGAGCACGATGTAGATGTCGCTCGCCTCGATGCCCATCGGGTCGGTCGCGATCTCCGGCGAACCGGTGCGTGACACGACCGATTTCACCTCGGGGAACTTCCGCACCACTCGCTCGACCCGGAGCGCCGTGTCGACCGATTCGCTGAGGGACGCCGCAGGCAGTCGCCTGGCCTCGATGAGTAGATCGCCTTCGTCGAGCTGCGGGACGAACTCGGCTCCGAGGTGCGTGAAGAGCGCGATCGTGCCCGCGAGCGCAGCGATGGTGAGCGTCACCGTCAGCCGCTTCCACGAGAGCGCGCCGCGCAGCATCGGGGCGTAGGCACGCTCAGCGAGACGCAGCAGGATGGTCTCGTGCGTCACGCGCTTCGGCCGCACGAGATAGCTCGTCAGCACCGGCACGACCGTCAGCGACAGGATGAATGCGCCCCCGAGCGCCAGAAGCACCGTCGTCGCCATCGGCCGGAAGAGCTTTCCCTCGAGCCCACCGAGCGCGAGGATCGGTAGGTAGACGATGGCGATGATCGCTTCGCCGAATACGCTGGCCGCGCGTACCTCCATCGTTGCCTCGCGCACGACGTCGGTGCGCTCGTCGGCCGTCAGGTCTCTGCCCAGCGAACCCCGGCGCTCGGCGAGTCGCCGAACCGCGTTTTCGACGATGATCACGGCGCCGTCGACCAGCAGACCGAAGTCGATCGCGCCGAGGCTCATCAAGTTGCCGGATGCACCCGTCGCGTTCATCACCAGGACGGCGAAGAGGAGCGAGAGTGGAATCGTCACTGCCACGACGATGCCGGCGCGCACGTCTCCGAGGAGCAAGACGAGGATGACGATCACCAGCGCCGCGCCTTCGAGGAGGTTCTTTTCGACGGTGTGTACCGTCCGATCGACGAGGATGGAGCGGTCGTAGAAGGGCTCCAGCGTCGTCCCCGGCGGCAAGGTCGGCGCAATGGCCGTCAGCTTCTCCTTGAGCGCAATCGTCACTGCGCGAGCGTTCTCGCCCATCAGCATCAATCCGACGCCGATGACTGCCTCGCCCCGACCATCGACGGTCGCCGCACCGCGTCTCAGCCGCGCGCCGAATTGGACGTCGGCGACGGTCGCGATCGTGATCGGCACGCCCTGCGGCGTCGCACCGATGACCACCTGCCGGAGGTCGTCGAGGCTCGTGACCAGGCCCTTCGTGCCAATCACGAAGTGCTCGTCATGATGTTCGATGTATCCGCCGCCTGCATTCGCGTTCGACGTTTCGAGCGCTCTCACCACCTCGGCGACCGAAATTCCCGCGGCCTGCAGTCTCTTCGGATCGAGCACGACTTGGTACTGACGGTCTTCGCCGCCAAAGCTGTTCACCTCGACGATGCCCGGCACCATGCGTAGCTGGGGCGCGATCACCCAGTCGAGGAGCTCCTCGATCTGCATGAGCGTCATCGAGTCGTTGCGCACGACGAACTGGAAGATCTCGCCGAGCCCAGTCGTGATCGGTCCCATCTCGGGCTTGCCATAGCGCTCGGGGATTGCGTCCTGCGCCTCGCGCAACTTCTCGCCCACGAGCTGTCTCGCGAGATAGATGTCGGTGCCGTCGGCGAACACCAAGGTCACCACCGAAAGGCCGTATTTCGAGATCGACCGCACTTCCGTCATCTTCGGCGTGCCGGCCATCGCGCGCTCGACCGGGACGGTGACGTACTGCTCGATCTCGATCGGCGAGAGGGCAGGCGCGGCGGTGATCACCTGCACCTGGATGTTGGTGACGTCGGGTACTGCATCGACGGGCAAGGACCTCGCAGCGCGGATGCCGGCGACGATGAAGATCAGCGTCGCGAAGACGACGATCGGTCGATTGCGGAGCGACCAGCTGACGATGAAAGCGAGGAGGCTCATCGCTAGTCCTCCGCCATCGTGCTCTTGAGCGCGACGCTCTTGAGCGTGAAGACGCCCTCGACGACGACCAGCTCGCCGGCACGCAGACCTTTGACGATTTCGACTGTGCCTTGCGCGGCGCCGCCGAGCACCACGTCGTGCATCTCGAAATCGCCGTCCGGCTCCCGGACGAAGACGACCGACTTGCCAGCGATCTCGGTGATCGCCGAACGCGGTACGACGAGCACTGGCGGCGCAGACGGCGTGGGATCGTCGACCGCGACCGCGGCGGTCCCGAAGAGACCGATACGGAGCATGTCCGCGCGATTCTGCAGGACGATGCGCGCGGTCAGCGTGCGGGCGATGGGGTCGACTTCGCGCCCGACGTCGACCACGTTCCCGACGAAGACCTCTTTGGGATACGCGTTGAGCACCACTTCGGTCTTCGCTCCCACCGCAATGTGGCCGAGGTCCTTCTCGAAGATTCGGGCGAGAAACCAGACTTCCGACAGGTCGACGATTGCGCCGATCGCCTGGTCGGCCGTCACGGGCTGTCCCACGACGGCATGGCGACTGAGGACGAAGCCGGCCAGCGGCGCTTGCAACGAGAGGAGTCCAGGGCCTGCTCCGGCGCCGCCGCCGAGCGCGGCGAGCTGAGAGCCGAAGCCATCGGCCTCCGCCTGCGTGATCTCGGCGTTGGTCTTCGCATCGAGATATTCGCGCTGCGAAGTCGCGTGCGCTGCGAGCAGCTCGGCTTCACGGCGCTCGGTCACCTTCGCGGCCTTCGCGCGGGTAATGGCTTCGAGGTACGCCGCTCGCAACTTTCCAAGCTCTGGGATCCGCACGACGGCGAGGACGTCACCTTTCTTGACGAAGGTCCCTTCTTTGAAGTCGACGCGCTCGAGACGTCCAGCAATCGGGGACGACACGCGCGAGCTGCGATCGGGATTGACCGAGACCTCGCCAGGGAGCGCGAGCACGGCAGCGAGCCTCTGCGCCGTCACCGGCTCAGTGCGTATCTTCGCGTCGACCACGACGCTTTCCGGCAGCTTGATCCGCCGGATGATTCCGCTGTGCTCTTCCTCATCGACGTGCGAACTGGTCGAGCTCGACGTGGATGTGGAGGGGGACGGCTCGTTGCGCCCAGAGCCACCACGTGGGCACGCGAGGAGGCCAGCCGCGCCGAGCGCGACCGCCAACATGGCGATGCAGGTCGATGCACGCGAACGTGCACCGACGGAAAGGTCCGTCTTCATTTCGTCTCCTCGGATCGGCGTCTCGAGACGCCATTCGCTCGCGACTCGGAGTCACGGCCTGGGAGTGCCGCGAGCGAGTCGGCCTAGGCGGAGAGCGCGAGCGTTCGAGGTGGCCGGAAGAGGGACGGTAGATCGGGCCCCGAAGGCGCCGACGAGGCCGCGGTGATGGTCGTCAAGAGTAGGTCGAGCGCAGCGATCGGCACCGAGGCTGTAGTCGCTGCGGGAGGTATGGTGGCGATGGCGCCATGAGCGCAGTGGCAGGACGGGCAGCCCGGCGGGCAGTCCAAGCCTTGCTTCTCGTCGGCGCAATCCTCTCCCTTCGCCGCCGACTCACAGCAATCGGGGAAGAGCGCGTCGCTGATCACGTGCGTGACGCCCGTCAGTTGGACGAGGACCACGATCAGGAACGCGCGCAAGAGGCGCAACGCCGCCGGGGCGTAGCGTCGTCTATGGGTGGCCCTCACGCTCACGCGCACAGCCTAGCGGCTGCTGCGCCCACTGGCCAGGGAGCCGCTCGTGGCTGTGCTAGCCTCGGCGCCGTCATGCGTGTGACTCTGCTCGGACACTCGTCCGTCCTGATCGAGGCGCAAGGGCGCAACATCCTCGTCGATCCGGTCTTCAGCGAGCCCTTCGGCGAAGGCACTGTAATGACCTGCCCGGCCCGAAAGGTCGAGGTCGCGAACCTGCCCATGTGCGGACGCTCGGACCGGGCACCATCGTCGAGCACGGCGGCGCGCAAATTCTCACGACGTTCGCCGACATCGACGCGATCGAGTTCGGCGTCGTCTTCAAGGATCGTACTGGCACTTTCTGGAACGAGGTCGATACCGTCGTCACGCCGAGCACGATCGAGCTCGCCAAGATGCACTTCGGGGACATCGATCTGCTCTTCTCGGTCTACGCGAGTCAGAATCTGGGCTTCTTCGGCTCGATGCGCGCTGGCTATCCGCTCGACATTCCGAAGCGCAATCTCTCCAACGTCCGGCAAATCGCGCCAAAGCTGCTCGTCCCAGGCTCAGCGGGTTTTCGCTTCACCGGTGCGTTGGAATGGACGAATCCGTTTCTCTTCCCGATCTCGCGCGATCACTTCCTCGCCGACCTGCAACGCGTGGCGCCCGACATCCCCGCGGTGAACGCCAATTCCGGCGACGTCTTCGAGATCGACTCGGGAAAAGTCACTCGGTTGCCCGCCGCCTCACCGGTCGCCCGGATGATCGAAGACGACACATATTCTCATCGAGTTCGACGCCACTGCGGCGATTCCACCGCTCGAAGATCCGAATCTGCTCGGGTACGCGCCCTCGGTCATCCAAGAAAGCGTGTCCGCCTGTTTCGAGGGGATCGAGGCGTTCCTCGGATCCGCTGGTCTGCGAGATCCGCTCGTCGAAGATCATCGAAAGCGGTCGGTGACGTACGCGCTCGCTGTGCTCTTTCCTGACGGTGTCGGGCGCTGGCTCCATGTGTTCTTCGACCAGGCCGTGCCACGCGTCGTTCGGGCCGACGGTCCCTTGCGCGACGCCCGACGCCCGCGTCCCCCATCGCATCGCGGCCTCGGTGCCGACCGCGCGCCTGCGCTATGAAAAGAGCTACTGGTACTACCGAGGCTTCTCGCGTATGGCCGAAACGGCCGTCGGTACCGCCAGCGAAGCCGCCGGCGTCACGCGCGACGTGCAAAGGTGCCCGATCTGCTCGGGTACTACCTTCATCAGCGCGCGCCCGATCGATCAATGGCGCGTTTCGAAGGCTCGACTTCCAGTTGGAGACCTTCTTCGCGAGCCAGCGGACGGGATAGCACGGCGCCTCTGGTGTCCCGCGTCGGCGTCTTGGGGTTGCGCCGGGTGTCACGCTCGAGACCGGAGCTGCCTAGACCAATTGGAGCCGTCGAACAGACCCTCGGCCCCGAAGGAGCTCGCCCCATGCGCCGAATTTTCGCCAACCTCGCCGTCGTCCTCGCCGTCCTCTCCGTTCCCAGCGTCGCGCTCGCCGCCTCGCAGGCTTCGCAAGGTTGCCACTGCGGTCCGAGTTGTCCGTGCGGCGCCGACTGCGACTGCTGAAGCATCAAAGGTCACGTGAACTCGACCGCCCGGGCGCAGCTCAACGAGCACATGCGCCGGCTCGCCGACGGGGATCGCTCCGCCTTCGAGCCGGTCTACGCATCGCTGTGGGCGCCCGTGCGGGCGTTTTGTTCGCGTGCGCTCACCGGCCTCGATGGCGAGGACGCAGCCCAACAAGCGCTGCTCAAGATGTTCTCTCGCGCCTCGTCGTTCGATCCAAGCGGCGACGCCTTGACCTGGGCGCTCTCCTTCGCGGCCTGGGAATGTCGAACGGTACGTCGACGTCGGGTGCGAGCACGCATCGGCGACGTCGATGCGAATGGCGCTGTGGACGCACGCGTCGATGGGAATCCGACCCCGGAGGCCGCGGTCATCGAGGCCGAGCTCGAGGCCGCGGCCCTCGAAGTGCTCGGCGCGCTCTCGGAAGCCGATCGAGCGACTCTGATGACGACCATGTGCGACGAGGTGCCTTCCGACGTCGGCGCGGCGACCTTCCGAAAGCGGCGTGAGCGAGCGATGACACGACTGCGCGAAGCCTGGAGAAAAGTTTATGGAAGCTGACGTCGACGTGGCAAAAGAAGGAGCCCGGCGCGCCTACGAACGAGGCCGCGTGCGTGATGCGCTCGTCGGAATCCTGCCGATCGCCGTGATCATCGTGCTCGCGGGCTTCGTCGATCGCACCTGGACGCCGGTGATTTTCGCCGGACCACCGCTCTTGGTGGTGACAGCGGTCTTGCTTTGGCGTGGTCGACACTTCGGACGCGCAGTGCTCCCGGGCGTCGCCGCCGGCGTAGTTCCGTTCGTCGCGATGCAGATCGCGCGTGCGACCGGTCATGCGTGCGCGGGTTCTGCGTGCTACTCGGTGTGCGTGCCGGCGTGCGTGATCGGTGGCTCGTTGGCCGGTGTGTTACTTGCGCAAATGGCGAAGCGCTCCACCGCACCTCTCACCTCGTGGGGTGCCGGTGGGGTCGTCGCTGCGCTCACGGGGGCGCTCGGTTGTGCATGTGTCGGCACCTTCGGCGTGCTCGGCCTCCTCGTCGGCTTGTTGGTTGGCTCGGCGCCGCTGGTGCTCTTGCAGTCGCGCGGACGCGTACAGCGATGAAGACGTTCGTGGTCCTCACGCTCGGAGCTTCGGTGATCGCCGTCAGCCCGGTGGTCTCGGGTGGCGCCTGCGCGGCGTGAAGCAACCCCAACCTGCCGGTCGGCGGGTCGACGATGGGTGATGCGGCGCAGAGCACGTCGAGAGTCCATGCCAGCTACGAGGTCGCCGCTTCGGTCGGGCCGTTGCCACCGGGGCTGCTCTTGCTCGCGCTCTCGACCGACTTCACGCGCATGAAGTCGTCGCACGAAGACGACTGTCCCGATCTCGGGCCGACGTGCGGCACCGCGAAGCCACCGACGCCGTACAACCACAACCTCGTCAACTACGCCTACGGCCTCACCCTCGACGCGCAGCTTGGCGTGCTCTCGTGGCTCACCCTCGCGACCAGCATCCCGTATCGCGCGATCACGACCGACGTCCACTACACCGACCTCGCTGGTCGTGACTACGCGCCGGTGCCGCCCGACGTGCACCATCGCAACCGCACCATCACGGGTCTCGGCGATCCGACGTTGCTCGTCGTGATCGGACGCGCCCTCGGTCGGCTGGGTTTTTCGGTACGGCTGGGCGCCTCGTTGCCGTTCGGGCGGACGCTCGACGCTGATCCATTTCGTCTCGGCGACGAGGGCTTGGCGCACGAGCACGTGCAGTTCGGCACGGGTACGTTGCGTCCGATCGCCGGAAGCGCAATCGGCTACGATTTCGGGCCCATCGGCGTCGATGCTTGGTTCGGCGCGACGCTGTCGCTCGCCGCAAATTCGATTGGCTATCGACCCGGTCAGCGCTTTTCCGGTGGCCTGCGCGTAACGAGCGCGCTCGGTACGTCGGTCGCGCGATTCGGGCTCGGCCTCGAGGCCGCACGCGAATCGACCGAGACATGGAGCGGACTGCAACCGGGAGAAGGCAATCTCGGACGCACCGACGTGCTAGCAGTGGCGAGCGCCCGCTGGTCAGCGGCCAAGCGCTGGGGGCTCTTCGGCACGGTGAAAATTCCAGCGTACGTAAACGCGATTGGAGCCCAGTTGACGTATCCGTTGATCGTGCAGCTGGGAATCGCCACTGGGTTCGATTTGTGATGCTGTCGCGAGGAGCGATGGAGCCACCGACATGGTAACGTCCGATATCAGGATGAAACACAGCTTCATTTTCGGCACAGTGCTCTTGGGTCTTGGCTGCAGCAGCAGCACCGGCGCGGGTACGGGGTCATCCGCCGATAGCACCGTGAACGAGACCGGCTCCGTCGAGACCGGCGCGGAGGCAGCGACGGATGGTGAAGCCGACGCCGCTCTCGACGCACCGGTGCCTTGCGGCGTGACCGTCGGCGACAAGCTCTGCGACCTCCCTCTCCGCGGCTTTCTCCGCAACGAGACGTCGGGACTGGCAACGAGTGTCGATCTCACCGAGTTCAAGCTGTCCGACGCACTCGCGATGGGCACGCAGAAGTACGCCTTCGTCTTCGATGCCGCTTTCTGGTGAAGCCTTTGCAAAGCGGCCACCGGTCAGGTGGTCAAGACGCTTCCCAGCCACGCCGACAAGGCGATGTTCGTGGACTTGCTCACCGAGGGAACCACGCCCACGAGCCTGGCGACGGACGTGCAGGTCCGAGCATGGGTGAACAGCCTGAAGGTGCCCTTCACCACGGCGCGCGATCCTGACGGCAGCGACTTCGCGATTCGCACGATCTATGGGGTCAAAGAGACCACGTACATCGTCGATCGCGCGACGATGATCATCGTCGCGAAGGCCAAAACGCCGGAA
Source organism: Deltaproteobacteria bacterium (assembly GCA_025363655.1). Lineage (GTDB taxonomy): Bacteria > Myxococcota_A > Polyangia > Polyangiales > JADJMO01 > JANYDK01. Next base: position 18,651 of record JANYDK010000036.1, read on the forward strand.
GACGCCCTTACGGCGCTCGACGCGCTTCCTTGAAGTGAGGAGACGACCCATGCGTACCTCGATCGCCGGATTTCTCTGGCTCGTGCTGACGACGAGCTGCAGCAGTGGAAACGGCGGCTCGAGCGCGCCGGTCGATGGGGCCATACGCGACTCTTCCGTATCGAGCGATACGGCGCTCGACGGAAACGACGACGCTGCGGAGCCTGACTGCTCCGAGCCGGTCGAGGATCGACCGCCTGGGGCCGTCTGCGTACACGACGTCAGAGGTCTCGTCGTTCAAGAGGCCGACGGAAAGACGCCGGTCGCAGGCAAGGTTGTCTCGGTATGTGGAAACGTCTGCTACTACGGCGGTACCAACGGCGCTGGCAACTTCTCCACGCACGTTGGCCACTACATCTCGATCGTCCAGTACCAAGTGCTGATTCATGGGCGCCCTGATCGCGCGAGTCTCTACGTGAAGCTCCCGGCGCCGAACAGTGACGGCGACATCGTGTTCGCGACGCCAATCGTGGTGCCGAGCTACGACTCGATGGGCCCGCCGCTCCCAGAGGATGATGCGCCAGGAGGCAAACTGACGGCCGGTGACGTCACCCTCACGGTTCCCGATGGCATCGAATACGACCTCGACCCCGAGGACGTCGCGCTCGGCTCCGACGGCCGCCTGTTGCGCTCGGTGCGATGGACCAGTGCGACGCTGCCCAGCTTCGTCGCGGGAAGCGACGTCGCCGCGCTCTACGCGCTCGCGCCCTTCAGCGTCCGCTTCTGCAAGTCGCGCCCGTGCCCCGACGCGGCCGAAAATCCGACGAGGATCCCTGTCTCCCTCAAGAACACCACCAGCCTCCCTGCTGGCACGGCGGTCGAGTTCTTCATCCTAGGCACCGACCTCTACAGCGTTCCGAGGAACGCCGGTGTGCTCGTCGTCCAGGCCACGGGAAAGGTCTCTGCCGACGGCAAGACGATCGACACCGACGCCGGTCAAGGCATCAACGAGCTTTCGCTCATCGGCGTCCGAGCGAAGAAGTAGACGCGTCTCTCAGGTTCGAGAACGCCTCGAGATCCGCTCGCACCCGCTGCCGCCGGAAGAAAAGACGGTCAGGCACGTCGGCAGTAGCACCAGACGAACTGCTGGGCGCTGTCCCAAGGCGTCTTGTGCACTTCGACAAGGTGCTTCTCGAGCACGAACGGGCTCCCGAACTCTGCGTGAAGTTTGTCAGGCTCGTAGCGGGCGACCTCGAGCCCCGAGCAGCGCGTCGGCCCCTCCGGTCCGAACGTGCCGACGATCACATGACCGCCGACGCGCACGCTGTGCAGAACGCGTTGCACGTAGGCTGCGCGTTGAGCGGGCTCGGTGAGAAAGTGAAAGACGGCCCGGTCATGCCAAATGTCGTAGCGAGCAGGCGCGAACTCCATCTGTGTAACGTCGCCGCAAAGCCATTGGACCCGGGCCGCCGCCGTGCCGAGCCGTTCGCGGGTTGCCGCGAGGGCGGGCTCAGCGAGGTCGAGCACCGTGACGTCGGAATATCCCCGCGCCAGCAAGTCGTCGACCAAGGTGGACTCGCCGCCACCGACATCGATCACCGCTGCACTCGTGTCACGCCCAGTCGCTTCGATCAAGTTGAGCGAGGTCTCGAGGTGCGCGCGGTACCAGCTCACTTCGTCCTGGCGCTTGTCACGATAGACTTGCTCCCAGTGCGCTTGCGATTCGGACATTGTTCCAAAATAGCAGGGCACGACCCAGACACAACCTTGGTGCCTGATAGGACCTCGGCCGACGAGCTCCGCTCACGGCACGCCCACGTGCACCTCGGCCATCATCCCGCGCTCCGAGTGCTCGGGAACGTGGCAATGGAACATCCATTTCCCAGGCCGGTCGAACGCGCCGACGATGGTCACCGAATAGCCGCTGCGCACAGTGATGGTGTCCTTCTCAGCCTGCGAGATCATCTCTTTGCGTAGCCCAAAGGGGTTGATCTTCGGATCGTAGAGGTCGTCCGTATCGACGATCTGGAAGAAGAAGCCGTGCAGGTGGAAGATGTGGATCTGGTGACTGACGTTGTGAATGTGGAACGTGCGTAGCCCGCCGAGCGGAACGGCAATCGGCGGGACGTCCATCCCGGCCTTCTTGTTGATGGTGAAGATCGGATCGCCCTTCATCGGCGTCGACATCCCGTCCATCATCGGGAGCGTGTACCCCTCGATTCCTCCGACGGTGCCTTGATCGAGCTCGATTTCGGTCGGGTCGCCGGATGGCGGGACGAGACGCGCCACGCCGACGCCAGGCAAAGCATCCGGAAGAACGCGCCCGGTGATGGGCTTCTCGCCCGAGATGCGGAACGTCGCAACTTTGGTCGCGGGCTGGGGATCATCGTCGGCCCTCTGGTAGGCGTCGCTGGTCAGCGTCAGCGTCGTGCTGGGCGCGCCCTGCGGGATGAGCAGCGCGTCGTAGCGCTCGGCCGGACCGATGAGCAGATGATCGATGTCGTACGGCTTCTCGAAGAGGCTGCCGTCGGTGCCGATCACGCGCCACGTGTAGCCCGGTATCGCGAGATTGAAGTAACGGAGGTTGGCGGCGTTGACGAAGCGAAAGCGATGAATGGCTCCGGGCTGCAACTCGACTAGGCGATCGGACTTGCCGTTTACCAGGATCGTCGGCCCCCACCGGCCATGGAGCTTCTGATCCATCGCCAGCTGCGCATAGTCGTCGACGTCGGCGGGCAGCGCTCCATCCGCGCCGAGCGTCGCGTCGTCGAGGACCAGCACGTGCTCGTGATCGACCTTTGGCTCCATCGCCCCGCGTACCCGGATGACGCCGTAGAGGCCGTGTCGAATCTGCGAATCGGATCGGTAGTGTGGGTGGAACCAGTAGAGCCCGGCGTCGGTGAGCTTGAAGACGTAATCGAACGTGCCACCCGGAGGGACCGGCGCCTGCACGGCAGGCGCGCCGTCCATCTCGTTCGGAACCCTCAACCCGTGCCAGTGGATCGTCGTCGGTTCGGGGAGCGAGTTCTTGAAGTGAATGCGCAGCTCGTCTCCCACCTTCGCATCGATCAGCGGGCCGGGGACCGTGCTGTTGTAAGCCCATGAGGACGTCGAAAGCCCAGTGACGTAGGACACGACGGTGCCCTTCGCTTCGAGCGAGAATTCGAAAACCGATGGGTCGGGATTGATGTCGACGGCAGCGGCCAGTCCAGGGCTTTCTTCGGACGGCATCGCGATAGGCGGGCTCTCACTCTCCGCCGAGTGACAGGCGCCCACCACGCAGCACGAGGCCCCGAGGAGCACCGGCAGCATCGACACGCGGCGCATCATTGTCGGTTTTCCACTGACCGGTCGAGGCGAAGGCGTCAAGGCTTGGTATCGATGCGCAAGACGCGGTCACCGAGCATGTCCACGAAGTAGAGCTTCTCGTCCGGGCCGAAGGCCATCCCGCCGAGCGAACCAGGGGGAAGACCGGTTTCGATCCAGTTCACACGCTCGCCTTCCGCGGTGAATGCCGAGATGCGCCCGTTGGCGTTGTCGGAGACGTAGATGAGCTCGTTGCGGAGCTCGAGACCAGAAGGTGACGTGAGCATCCCGCTCTCCGCCGTGACGACGTCGGTGAGCGTTGCGTCGTTCATGCGGAAGTACGCGGCCATCGGCTCCATGCTGGTCAGCTTCGCGCCCTTCGTGCCCGAGGTGGTATCGAGCTGGACGATGCGTGCGTTGCCAGTGTCGGCGATGAGCAGCGCTGCATCCGCGTCGCGATACGCGAGATGGCTCGGGACACCTGCCACGTACTTCAAGAGGCCTCGCACGTACTCGTAAGACTCTCCATCGGAGTGATCGTCGTTGCCGACGTTGTGATCTCTGTGAAAGTCGTATTTCACGATCGCGTTCGACATGCCGCTGATCGTCCAATAGATGTTCGCCGACTGGTGCGCGATGCCCATGCAGAGCGGGCTGTTGTGGAGCATGTCGAGGTGCGAGCCTAGGCCGTGCGGGTTCTTCTTCGCGAAGATCGATAGGTCCGACGACCAGAGCGCAGGGCCCATGAAGTTGTCCGCTGGCATCGTGTCGTCGCGCGTGTTGTGTGACTCCCCGCAGCTCGCGAAAGTGCCCGGCACGCCGAACGAGGTCTCGTCGGCGCCGAACGCGAGGGCGGCTGGTTTCGCCATGAAGTGCGACGCATCGGCATCTTTGCGCCGCTCGGCGCTTCGCCCGGAGGTACTGGCGTCGTGCACGATCACCGCGCTCTCGTCGCGGAGGTTGAGCACCCACAGCTCATCGGGTCGCAGCGGATTGAACGCAAGGTCGCGCGGCGTCGCGAGCTTCTCTGCGGCGCCGGCGATTTCGGTGAAGACGACGCTGGTGGACGAGTGATCGCCTTTGCCGAGCTCGGGGGCGCGCACGAGCGGCGCGGGCGCATCCTCGACCGGTGGCTGGGAGTCTTCCGTGGATGCGGGCCCGGATGGCGAGCCACCACCTCCGCCGCAGGCGGCAAAGGCGAAGCAGGGGGAGAGGATGAGGAGGTGGGTCGTCTTCATACGTGCCTTGGACGTCTGATGCCCAACGGGTTGCTCGTCAAGCACGGCGGAGTGACTCGGGGAGCCACAAGGGGCCGCGACCAGTCCGCCAGCAATGACCACATTAGTATCCGAGCCGGTTACTCCGATGCGTTTGCCATGAGACGAACCCGCCACTGCGTTAAGCAGGTTTGCGCTACGCAGTCCGCGCTCTCGTCTCGGTAGGGACATTGTGGCTCCACTTCTTTGCTCGAGAGGGACACCCAATAGGCATTGCGCACATCGTATTTGGCGATTGTGACGACGGCCCGGTGCGCTCTGCCAGCGGCGCTGCTCAGACTTCGACTGGCGCAGGCGGCGCGTCGCGACGCACGAACTGCGTCGCGACGGCCAACGATCATCGCGCGCAGGCTGCGATCGACAGGTCTCGCGCTTGCACGTCCCCGGGCTCCCGCCCGCCCGCCCGCCCGCATATGAGGAGTTCCGTGGCACTGTGGTCCTCCATCAACAAGAGCTCGCTTCGGAGCGCGCTGCACAGTTCGACGTGCCAGCGGCGCAGCCGGCATTGGCCGGGTGCGTTTGCAGCCACTGCCCTCGCCATCACCCTGCTGACGTCGACTGCGCGCGCGGCTCCACCGCTCCCGTCTCCCCTCCATGTCGACGATGCCCTGGCCTACGCGCGCCAACATCGCGCCGAGATCGAGAGCGCGAAGTCCAAGGCAGCGGCAGCCGAAAAAACGCCAGCCGTCGTCTCGGGCCTACCTGATCCGATGGTGATGGGCTCCATCGATCATCTCCCATTCAAAGGCGCGATGGGCGCGGACTGGAGCGTGATGGTGCAGCAAGAGTTCCCGCTCTCGGGAATTCTCGGCGCTCACCGACGCGCCGCCGAGGCCGACGCCAAAGCCGTCGCCTCCAACGTGTCGACTGTTTCGCTCGACGTGGAGCTCGAGTCGCTCACTGCGTTTCTCATGCGCGTCGAGATCGACCGCATGGGAACCGTGGTCGACGAGCAGGTGACCATTTCCCTGCAGGTGCTCGGCGTGACACGCGCTCGACTCGCCGGTGGGGAAGGAAGCGCAGCCGAGGTGATTCGCGCAGAGGCCGACGTCGCGCGACTCGAAGGGCAGAGAAAGCAGCTCGACGCCGAAGCGGTCGGCGCGAACGCGATGCTCAACGCAGCGCTCGCACGCCCGACCGCGGGAGCGCTGCCCCCGCTCGAAATGACGTTGCCGATAGCGGAGCCACCTCCCGTGGCAAAGCTCGTTGCGCTCGCCCTCGAACGTCGCCCAGAGCTGGCGACGATGAAATCGTACGCGGTCGCGGCGAACGAAAAGGTCAGCGTGATGGACGCGATGTACACGCCGATGGCCTTTGCCCGCGCCGGGATCGCCTACCGAATGGACACTGGCTACGGCGGGATGTTGCTCTTCGGCATCTCCATCCCTCTCTGGCGCGAGAAGCTCGCAGCGGGCGTCGACGAAGCCAAGTCGATGGTGGCGATGGCCGATGCCGATGTCGCTGCGATGGCGAAGATGATCGAGGGGGACGTGGCCGTCGCGCGGGCTCGAGTCATGGCGGCGCGGGTTCGGGTCGCCACCAGCCACGACAAGGTCGTGCCGTTGTCGAAGAAGGCGGTCGAGCTGACGGTCATCAACTATGCGAGTGGCGAATCGTCGCTCGTGGCCGTCCTGGACGCGACGCGAATGCTCCGCGAGGCGCGCATGGAAGAGATCGCTGCGGAGCTCGCCACGGCACGCGCCTGGGCGGCGCTCGGACGCGCCATCGGCGCCGTGAAGCTGGGGATCACGTGAAGACGACGCGATGCTTGGGTTCGATCGTCGTCGTCTTCCTCATCGCCTGCGCGCATTCGCAGGAGGAACACGAGGGACACGGCACGCCAGCGCCGCCGAGCGCCATGGCCACGGATCATTCGGCGATGGATCACGGCGCGGCAGCAAGCGCGGCCGTCCCGTCGGGGTACGCCGCAGTCACGATCGATCCCGCGACCGCAGCCGCACACGGCCTCACCACGGCGCGCGTCGAACATCGAATGTTCACCAAGGACCTCCGCACGGTGGGAATCGTCACGCTGGACGAGAGCAAGACCGCGCACGTGCACGCCAAGGTTCGTGGTTTCATCGAGGCCATTCAGGCCGATTTCGTGGGGAAATCGGTCTCTACCGGTGCCCCTCTCTGTGCCATCTACAGTCAGAGTGTCTATGCCGCCGAGCTCGAGCTCGTCGCGCTGCTCGATCAGAAAACTCCGCCGAGCGACAACGCACTCGTCGCCGACGCCGAGCAGAAGTCGTGGACCGTGATCACCGGTGCAGCGAAGAGACGGCTCATGCTGTGGGACGTCCCGAAGGGCGAGATCGCCCGCCTCGAAGCCACCCGACTGCCGAGCCGGACCTTCACGCTCTTCGCGCCCCGCGGCGGCGTCATCATCTCGAAGCAAGCCTTCGTCGGCAACTACGTCGATCAGAACACGGAGCTCTATGTCATCTCCGATTTGAAGACCTTGTGGGTGCAGCTCGACGTCTACGAGGCCGAGCTGGCGTACGTGCATGCCGGCGACGCGGTGCAGATCGCCATCGAGGGCATCGAGAAGCCCATCGACGCGAAGGTGAGCTTCATCGCACCCACCATCGACGAGGCGAGCCGCACGCTGAAGGTCCGCGTCGACGTTCCCAACCCCGACGGTCTCATCCGGCCGGGCGCCTTCGCCAGCGCGACGATGCACCTGGCCATGGGCCACGGGCTGGGGCTCGCCGAGGACGCGGTGATTCACACCGGGCCGCGCGAAATCGTCTTCGTCGTCCACGGCGGCGCCCACATCATGCCTCGTGAGGTGAAGCTCGGGCCGCTGGTGAACGGGTACTACCGAGTGATCTCCGGGCTCGAAGAGAACGACCAAGTGGCGACCGGCGCACAGTTCCTCCTCGACTCCGAGAGCCGCCTCCGCGCGACGAGCGAAGGGGGCGGAGCTCATGACGGACACGCCGGACACTGACCGGGCGGCGGTCGCGAAGTCGCCGGAGCTCGGCTTCATCGCCAAGATCATCGATTTCTCGGCGCGCAACCGCCTCTTCGTCGTCATTGGCGCGCTCCTGCTCACGCTCGCAGGAGCGTGGTCGGCGCAGAGGACGCCGCTCGATGCGCTCCCCGACCTCTCGGATACGCAGGTCATCGTCGCTACCGAGTGGATGGGACGCAACCCCACGTTGATCGAAGATCAGGTCACGTACCCGATCGTCACCACGTTCCTCGGCGCACCGAACGTGAAGAACGTGCGTGGCTTCACCATGTTCGGGATGTCTTTCGTCTACGTCATCTTCGAGGACGGCACCGATCTCTATTGGGCACGTTCGCGCGTCGTCGAGTATCTCTCGAAGATTCGTGACAAGTTACCCCCAGGGGTGAATCCGCAGATTGGACCGGACGCGACCAGCGTCGGCTGGGTCTTTCAATACGTCCTCGTCGACCCTACCGGAAAACTCGACCTGCAGCAGCTCCGATCGCTGCAGGATTGGAACGTGCGATACGCACTTCAGGGCGTCGAAGGCGTCGCCGAGGTGGCGAGCATCGGCGGCTTCGAGAAGGAATACCAAGTCGAGATCGACCCGGTCCGGCTCAAGGCTCTCGGTCTCTCGGTCGGGCAGGTCGCAGCAGCGATTCGCGGCGCCAACGACGAGGTCGGCGGTCGCGTGCTGGAGATGGCGCAGCACGAGTTCTCGGTGCGCGGACGCGGCTACGTGAAGGGAAAGGAGGACCTCGAGCTCGCGGTCGTCTCCACCAAAGCCGATGGAACGCCGATTCGCATTCGCGACATCGCCACGGTGAGCATCGGTGGCAACATCCGCCGCGGGCTGGTCGAGCTCGACGGTCTCGGCGAGGTGGTGGGCGGAATCGTCGTCATGCGATCGGGGGAGAACGCGCTCGCGGTGATCGATCGCGTCAAGGCGAAGCTCGTCGAGATGGAGGCCTCGCTCCCCCAAGGCGTGAAGGTCGTCGCCGTCTACGATCGAAGCAAGCTGATCAAAGACTCGGTCACCACGCTCGCCACCAACGTTGCGCAGATCATCGTCATCATCGTCGTCGTTCTCGCGATATTTCTCTTCCACTTTCGATCGTCGCTGGTGAGCTTGATCACCCTGGTGGTCGCCACCGTCGCGTCGTTCATCGCCTTTTGGGCGCTGAAGATGACCATCAACATCATGTCTCTAGCGGGCGTCATCCTCGCCCTCGGCGACATGGTCGATTCGGGCGTGGTCTTGGTCGAGAACGCGCATCGAAAGATCGCCGACGCCGAGAAGACCAGCGCCAAGGTCGACCGCACCGAGCTCGTCATCGCCTCGGCACGCGAGCTGGGCCCGTCGATGTTCGGCGCGCTGATGGTGCTGACGATCGCCTTCCTTCCCGTCTTCGTGCTCGAAGGCGAGGAGGGGCGGCTCTTTCGACCGCTCGCGCTGGCGAAGACGGCTTCGATGGCGGTCTCGTGTGTCCTCGCGATCACGCTCGTCCCGGCGCTGATGGTCTGGTTCCTCAAGGGCAAGATTCGCCCGGAAGAGAAGAACCCGATCAACCGACTGTGCATGGCGATCTATCGGCCGGTGCTGCACTTCAGTTTGCGACATCGTTGGCTCGTCATCGCCGCCGCGACCGTCCTCACGCTCTCGGCCTACGTACCCTTCTCCAAGCTCGGCTCGGAGTTCATGCCGCCCCTCTACGAAGAGGACGTGCTGTTCATGCCCATCACCGTCCCATCGATCCCGATCGAGGAGGCGAAGCGGCTGCTCGCCTGGCAGGACGCGCAGATCAAGACAATCCCCGAGGTTGCGATGGTGTTCGGAAAGGCCGGGCGGGCAGAGACCGCGCTCGATCCGGCGCCGCTCTCGATGTTCGAGACGGTGGTGCACCTCCTGCCCCGCGAGAAGTGGCGGCCCGGCATGACAATGGAGAAGCTCCTCGCCGAGCTCGACGCCAAGACCAAGTCGCTCGGCGTGCAGGGCGCCTGGACGATGCCGATCAAGGCGCGCATCGACATGCTCTCGACGGGCATTCGGACGCCGATCGGGGTGAAGGTCTTCGGGCCCGATTTGGCTGGCATCGCCGACATCGACGCGGAGCTCGAGCGCGTGCTCCGGACCGTGCCGGGAACGCGCAGCGTCTACGCCGAACGCGAGCTCGGAGGCTTCTTCCTCGACGTCACCCCCGATCGAGAGGCGATCGCGCGCTACGGCGTCAGCGTGCGAGACGTGCTCGACGTCGTCGAGAGCTCGATCGGCGGCATGGACGTCGGGACCACGTTCGAGGGACGCGAGCGATATCGCATCAACGTCCGCTATCCGCGCGAGCTGAGGAACGACGTGGCCTCGGTCGGCGCCATCCTCGTGCCCGTCAAGACGATGCCGGGGCCACGGCCCACCGGCCCAAAGCAGTCCGCGATCGCACCCGCAGACGTCACCAGCGGCCCGGCGATGGGTGGTGGCCCCGCAGACGAAGCGGCGGGAATGCCGGTCGCCGGGGGCGGCGTGATGACCTCGCCATCGTCCGCCGTCGCCTACGTCCCACTCGGCCAGCTCGCGAAGATCGAGACCGTGATGGGTCCACCGATGATCAAGAGTGAGATGGGTTCGCTCACCGGATGGGTCTACGTCGACATCGAAGGGCGAGACATCGGGCGATACGTCGTCGATGCGAAGGCCGCCGTCGCCAAGTCGGTGAAGTTGCCGCCCGGCTATCGGCTCAAGTGGACCGGCCAATACGAGCTGCTCGAGCGCGTGCGCGCGCGGATGCTGGTGGTGGTGCCGCTCACCTTGGCGATCGTGTTCGTGATTCTCTATTTCAACTTCCGCGGCGTCACCCAATCGCTGCTGGTCATGGCCGCGGTGCCCTTCGCCGCCGTCGGCGCGATCTGGACGCTATGGGTGCTGCGGTTCAACACGTCGATCGCAGTATGGGTCGGAATGATCGCGCTCCTCGGAGTAGCCGCCGAGACCGCGAGCGTCATGGTGGTCTATCTCGACGAGTCGTGGGAGGCGGGTATCAAGGCCGGCTCACTCCGCACGGTCGACGACCTCGTCCGCGCAGCCGTCGATGCTGGTACCAAGCGCGTTCGCCCGCTCCTCATGACGGTGATGACGAACATCTTCGGTCTGCTCCCCGTGCTCCTCGACACTGGCGTCGGCTCCGACGTGACCAAGAGGATTGCTGCCCCCATGTGGGGCGGGCTGGTGTCGCTGACGTTGCTCACGCTTCTGGTGATCCCGGCAGCATGGATCGTCTGGCGGAAGGGCCAGTTGCCGGGAGCAACTCGGGTCGCCCTCACCTCTTCGGCGCCCGGACCTTCCTCGGCAGCGTCCCTCGGGTTCGCGGCTGGCGTCTCGACCAAGGAATGATCGCGCCCCTCCTCGGGTTGCTGCTCGTGCGGGGGGACGAGAGGTCGAGCCCGCCATGAAGGAGGCCCAGATGCGCGTTCACTTAGCGTGTGCGATCGGCTTTGCTCTGCTCGCTGGTTGCACGGAGGGTTTGGTCGCGAGCCATGCACCGTTGCAATCATTCGCGGCACCACCCGCCGTGGCGATGGCTCCGCAGCCGATTCCGAGCGTTCCCGTCTACACGAGCGAAGAGCCGCCGTGGCCTTGCGAGGTCGTGGGCGTTCTCGACTTCCACACCGAGGAGACGAGTGAGGACAAGGGCTTCGATCAGCTCAAGATCAAGGCCAACGAGATGGGTGCCGAAGCGGTGATCTCCGCCGAGTTCGAGCACGGTGAGGAGGGCGAGAAGTCGCACCTCTCGGGCGTGGCGATTCGTCGCAAGATCTGGGACGAACGCAAATACGTCGAGCTCGGCAAGATCGACATCGCCACTCCCGAGGACGCCGACGACAAGGGCTTCGAGGCGATGCGGCAGAAGGCGCGCGCGATGGGGGCCGACAAAATCGTCGACGTGCGCTTCGAGCACGGAAAAGAGGGCGGCACCTCGCATCTCACGGGTACGGCGGTGAAGTACACGTCGTCGTGACGACGCTCGACGGCACTCGGAAGCGGAGGATGTGATGCGACGAACGATCGCTCGCTGGAACGGACTCGTGATCGCGCTCCTGCTCATCTCGGCTTCGGCTGGTTGCATGGACGAGATCGTCCTTCGTACACACGAGCCGCCACGCCCGGAGGCGCACCCAATGGTCGCGACGAACACCGCCGGTGCCGAGTCGCACGGCGAAGGCGCCGAGATCGTGCTTCCGCCCCTCACCGAACCGCTGTCGAGCGATGCGGCCCGCGTTCAGGTCTTCACCAACAGCCACATTTCACAGATGAACGAAGTCGTCGGCGTCCTCGACATGCACACCAGCGCCGACAGTGAAGACAAGGGGTTCGACCTCCTGCGGTGGCGTGCAGCGCAGCTCGGTGCGGACGCAGTCATCGGTGCAGAGTTCGAGCACGGCCACGACGGCGAACCCTCGCACCTGTCGGGGATGGCGGTTCGGTTCGTCCGATGAGCCGCCGGGGCACGCCGCGTGCGTAGCGGCAGGCGTGGTAGCGCGCGCGAGCGAAGGATCGGCTGAGTTCGGCGATCGCCCAGACTCCGCGAGTGACCCAACGGGTTACACTCGAGCGATGCGGAACCCTTGGTGGACCCGTCTGTCGGTCCGCCTCTCGCTCGGCGTGGCACTCCTCTATTCGGTGCTTGCCGTCGCTGTCGTGGTGGCTCTTGCGGCAGTCTGGACATCGTACCGAGCGCTGCGCGAGGTCGACGCACTGACCGGTGCCGAGCGCGAGGCCGCGGCCATCGGCGTCGCGGCGCGCGAGCAGTACATCCACGAGGCGCACGCGATTCTCACCGCCGATCCGGTCCACCTCGGTCACGATCGGCAGTGGGCCGCCGAGCTCGCCTCACGCGTCGCCAAGTTACGACCGATGGTCGGCCCCGAGGAGCAGGCCCTCCTCGACACCGTGCAGCGGAACGGCGAAGAACTCGGGAAGACCTTTGCGCAGGAGATCTTTCCCGCGGTCCAGTCCGGCGATCTCGCCCGTGTACGCCTCGGTCACATGCGCGCTCAGGCGCTCATGGACGCGATGATCACGGCCTCGAATCGCGCGGCTTCCGACTTGTCACAGCGAAATCTCGAAGCCGTGTCTGGCGCTCTATCGCGCGCGCGCCTGGCCGGCTTCGTCGCCGTCACGACGACATTGCTCGCAGCTGCGGTCGCGGTATCGCTCGGCATTTCCTTCGTGCGTCGGATCGTCCGGCCGGTCGCGAGCCTCAACGAAGCAGCCGCCCGGATCGGTAAGGGCGACTTCGACGCCGTAGCGCCAGCGACGGGCGCCGCCGAGTTCGAGGAACTGCGAACCGGCCTCGAAAAGATGGCGTCTGGACTCCGAGAGCGCGAGGCACGACTGCTGAAGTCGGAGCGACTCGCCGGCGTAGGCGCCCTGGCAGCCGGCGTCGCACACGAGCTCAACAATCCACTCGCAGTGATGATCGGCTACCTCAAGACCCTTCGCTCCGATCAGCTTCCGAGCGAGTTGGCCAATGATCTCCGCATCGTCGAAGACGAGGCGCACCAGTGCAGGCGCATCGTCGAGGACCTGCTCACATTCGCCCGCGAGCCGTCGCTCGATCGTGAGCGTGGTGACCTCGGCATATGCGTGCGTTCGGTCGTCGATCGGCTCCAGCGTGCAGGCGAGCTGCGCGGGCGAATCGTCGACGTCGAAGCGACACAGGCCGTGTACGTTCTGGCCGACGCTTCACGCATCGCGCAAGTCGTTCGCAACTTGGTCCTCAATTCGGTTGCCGCTTCGCCGCTCGACGGCAGCGTTCGCGTCCTCGTAGCGGAGGCAGGCGAGGCCGGTACGATCCGCGTGGTCGACGAGGGGACCGGGATCAGCCCGCGCGACCTACCGCACCTCTTCGAACCGTTCTTCACGCGTCGCGCCGGCGGGACAGGTCTCGGATTGGCTCTCAGTCACGGCATCGTGCGCGCGCATGGGGGGACCATCGAAGTGTCGAGTGTCGAAGGTGAAGGAACGACTGTAGTGGTGCGCCTGCCTCTCGCGGAGCCGGTGCGAGCGTGAGCGCCCGCATTCTCGTAGTCGACGACAAGCCGAACATCCGGCAACTCTTCGCCAAAATCCTCCGCGAGCTCGGCACGGTGGTCACTGCCGACGACGGCCGACTGGCCTTGGCGCTCTTGGAGGAGAGCCGCTTCGACGTCGTGCTCAGCGACATCCGCATGCCCGAGCTGGACGGTCACGCTCTACTCGCCGAGGTTCGTCGCCGAGCCAATCCACCCGAAGTGATCCTCATGACCGCCTACGCGACGGTCGAGAGTGCGGTGGAAGCATTGCGGCATGGGGCGTTCGACTACCTCGCCAAGCCGTTCGATCCCGACGAAGCGCGGGCGGTGGTCGGCCGCGCGTTGGAGAAGCGCGGCATGGAGCCGCTCATCCCCTCGCCCGCGAGGGCGGCAGGTACTGGCGAGTGGCAAGGTCTAGTCGGAGACTCGTCGCAGATGCGTGAGCTATTTGCGCTCCTCGAACGCGTCGCACCGAGCGTGGCGCCAATTCTCCTGCTCGGAGAAAGCGGCACCGGCAAAGAGCTCCTTGCACGAGCCGTCCACGGCCGCAGCCCACGTGCCTCGAAGCGCTTCGTTGCGCTGAACTGCGCAGCAATTCCCGACAACCTGATGGAAGCCGAGCTGTTCGGTTACGCAAAGGGGGCCTTCACGGGCGCAAACCTGGCTCGTGCAGGTATCTTCGAAGAGAGCGACGGTGGGACTCTGTTCCTCGATGAAATCGGCGAGATGCGTCGGGAATTGCAGGCCAAGCTCACGCGGGCGCTGGAAGAACGCGCGATTCGTCGGATCGGCGAGTCCGAGGAACGTCCCGTCGATGTTCGGGTCGTCTCGGCCACGCATCGCGACTTGCCGGCCCTCGTCGCGCAGGGAGCGTTCCGCGAAGACCTCTTCTATCGATTGAACACCTGCATCGTGCGGGTCCCCCCGCTTCGTGAGCGAACGGGAGATCTTCGACTGATCGTCGATCACGTCCTCAAGCAGCGCGCAGCCGGAGGTAAACCCTTCGAGGTGACGCCCGCTGCGATGGAGGCGCTGGCGGCACACACGTGGCCGGGCAACGTTCGCGAGCTACGCAGCGCGATTGAGCGCGCGGTGCTTCTCGCCGACGACGGTCGGATCGTTCGCGCGTCACTCCCGCCCGAGATTGCGACGCTCGGGGGCGATGGCGAACCCTCCCCGGTCGACTTTTCGGACTTGAGTTATCGCGATGCGATCGAACGGCTCCGTGTGGACGGGGTCCGTCGCTACGTCGAAGCGCTATTGCGGCGGTTTCAAGGAAACGTGGCCGCTGCCGCCGAGCACGCCGACGTCGAACGCGAGAGCTTCTACCGGCTGTGTCGTAAACACGGCGTCAGTCCGAACGACTATCGATCGGACCGAGAGCCTCCCAAGAGCAAGCCGTGACACGACCGATGTGACCGAATGGGTCACTCGCTCGCACGATGATTGCCGTCTTTCCTTGGTCGCAGTGACTCCCTGGGTCTCTCGGCCGTCGTGGCGCCCAGATAGGTCCTGAGGCAAGAGGTCTCGAACGCAGTCATTCAGGAGACCTCCCATGCGCACGACCTACGCTATCGCCGCCCTTCTCATTTCGGCTTTCGGATGCTCGAGTAGCTCCGACGCACCGACCACGACCGCAGACTCGGGTGTACCCACCGACACTGCGATGGCGGCGGACACGGCGCCGATGGACTCGGGCATGGACATGGGTGGAGCCGTCGACACCGGCATGGTCGATGACACTCCCGCAGGGAAGCCAGTGGCCCCCACCATGGCGGCAGTCGAGAAGATGGCCGGCTCGCTTCACCTGACGTGGAAACTCAACGATACGGGCTTGAGCAGCGTGCTGGTCTTCCGCAAGAAGGATGGTGGGACCTACGCGAAGGTCTACACGCTTCCCGGCAGCGCGACGTCGCAGCACGACATGAGCGCGTCCACGACAGGTTCGACGTATTGCTACCAGGTGCAGACGGTGAAGGCTGGCGCGAGCTCCGATCTCTCCAACGAGTTGTGCGGAACGCCGTGAAGCTCCCCGGTCGCGCGCTGGCCCTTTCGTGCGCATTGCTCCTAGGTGCGTGCGACACCGAGACTCTCCCCGCCAGCGGCGGCGACGGCGGCCCGACCGAGTACCCACCGACGGGTCGGACCAAGACCTTCGAGCTGACCGTGAGCGAATTCGACTGGGAGGTCGCTCCGGGCGCGATCTACGACGCGATTGGATACAACCACGCGATACCTGGTCCCAACATCGAGGTCGACGCCGGCGATCACGTCGTCATCCACTTGAAGAACGAGGCCAAGGAAGCGCATTCGGTTCATACGCACGTCGTTCGCTTCACCAACGCGAACGACGGCGTCTCCAATGGCGTCGCCAAACCGGGTGAAACGGTCACGGTCGAATGGGATGCCGTCTTTGCCGGGAGCTTTCCCTATCACGATCACGCCGACATGAACGACGAGGGAGGAGGAATCTCCGCCGGGCTCTTCGGCGCGTTGATCGTGCACGCTCCCGACGAACCCAAGGCAGCCAACGAAAACGTCGTGCTGCTCTCGGACTTCGACACGACTCGCTTCAAGCAGTTGCCCGGCGTTGGCATCGGCGATGCGGGGCCGAGCGAGGTCGGCGAATACCGCGGCGGCCATCAGTACATGCACACCATCAACGGTCACGCGTATCAGGAATGGTCACCGCACTTCCAGGCGCGGGTCGGCGATCTCGTCCGCTGGCGCGTGATCAGCATTGGTCAGGAATTCCACACCTTCCACGTGCACGGCCATCGTTGGGTAGCACCGGGTGGCGTACTTACGGACAACATCAACCTCGGGCCCGGTACGTATGCGACATTCGAATGGAAGGAAGATGCACCGGGCGATTGGCTGTACCACTGCCATGTACCCACACACATGGAAGGTGGAATGGTCGGACTGTACAGCGTTGCACCGTGACGGCTAGGGGAGGCGACATGAGAGACATCATCACGAGCGCAGCGATTCTCGGGTCCGTGCTCCTCGGCGCGACGGCCTGCTCGTCCACGAGCGGGGGCTCGGCGAGCACGATGGAGGAAGCTGGCGTCGGTGACGTGCCCGGCAGCCTCGTCAATGCGGCGGACGTCCCGATCGACGGCGTGGACAAGGACACCGTTCATCTCTTCGACGACGGCGATCTTCTCTTCAATCTTCAGCTGCGCGAGCCCGACGGCCTTGGGCCGCTGTTCGTGCGCACCGCATGTGGCGCGTGTCACAAAGAGGGCTCGCGCGGTCCGGGGCTCGTGCAGAAGATGTCCGTCGTCGGCAGCGACGGCTTCACCGCTGCCGCCGATCAATCGAAGCTGGCATTCGGTCACACGATTCGACTCGGGCTCGCCGCGGGTGCAAAGACACCGATCAGCGCGCCTTCCGGCGACGCGACGGTGAAGATCTCTACGCGCCTCGGCCCGCCGGTCCTTGGCCGCGGCTTCATGGAGGCCGTCGCCGACTCCGAGATTCTTCGAGTCGAAGCCGAGCAGAAGGCGCGCACCGACGGCATCCATGGTCACGTCAACCGCGTGGTCTACGGCTCGGAGGCCAACGTCGACACCTCCTTCTTCGCCTACAAGAAAGGCGATGCCAATTTGATCGGCCGCTTCGGCGTCAAGGCGCGCGTGGCGACGCTCGACGACTTCGTCGCCGACGCCTATCAGGGCGACATGGGCATCACGACCCCGATGCGTCCCGTCGAGCTGCCAAACCCCGACGGCCTCACCGACGACAAGAAGCCGGGCATCGACCTCGAGATCGATCACGTCAATCGAATTGCCTTCTACCTGCGGCGAATTGCAATTCCTCGCCGCGTCGGCTTGACCGATCGCGGCGTGGCACTCTTCGCCGCTGCAAAGTGCAGCGCGTGCCACGTCCCGACGATGAAGACGCGCGCCGACTACCCTATCGGCCTGATGGCCAACATCGACGCGCCTATCTATACGGACATGCTTCTCCACGACATGGGCCCCGAGCTTGCCGATGGCATGACGGATGGCGCCGCCGGCTCGTCCGACTTTCGCACGGCGCCGCTCATTGGTCTGCGCTTCGCGAAGACCTACATGCACGATGGTCGCGTGACGGATCTCGTCGAAGCCATTCTCGCCCACGGCGGAGAGGCCAAGGTCTCGCTCGACGCGTTCCGTGCCCTCTCTTCGGCCGACCACGATGCACTGGTGGCGTTTGTTCAGGCGCTCTAGTCGGTAAGCCCGGCTCGACCAGCCCAATCACCCAAAACACTTCCTCGCCATGATCGCCATCGACGCCGCAATCACCACCAGAAACACCACCCGCAACCACCCCGGAATCGGCGGCAGTGGCGGTGCATCCTCCCGCGGCGTCGGCGGCTGATCATGATTCGGCCCTAAATACGCGACATTCTTCGTCGCCTCCGGCCCCACCGTCACGCGCACCAGCATCATCGCCGGCAGGCTCCCTGGCACCGGATTCGTCACCCGCAACGCCAGCACGTCATCCGTCACCCGCGGCAACGTGATCGCCACTGGCGCGCGCCCCTCGGGAAGTCGATACGCGCCACTCCGCGCACACGCATCGCATCCCCCACCGCCGCAGTTGTCGCAACGAAGACGCGCCGGCAATTCGACGTTCAGTCGCGCCCCTTCACGCAGCCACGCCTTGGGCACCACGATCGACACCAGCCCGCGCGGCTCGCCCTCGCGCTCATCGAGCCGATCGGGATCGAGCAGGCGCGGCAGCGGATCACTCATCGCCGAGAGCCCTCAACCTTCGGCGCGCTGGAGCACCCCGAGGAACGGGAGGTTGCGGTATTTCTCGGCGAAATCGAGGCCGTAGCCGATGACGAATTTGTCTTCGATGGTGAAGCCCAAGTACTCGATCGGCACCTGGATGCGCGCGCGTGCGGGCTTGTGCAAGAGCGAGCAGACCTTGAGCGTGCGCGGCTTGCGCGTGTGCAGGAGGTCGAGCAGGTAGCTGATGGTCAATCCCGTATCGACGATGTCCTCGACGAGGAGCACGTCTTCTTCCTCGATGGGCTTCGAGAGGTCGTTGGTGATTTGGACGACGCCCGTCGACTCGGTGCCCTCGCCGTAGGAACGCACGCCGAGGAAGTCGATGCGCATGTGCGGAATTTCGATCGCTCGCACCAAGTCGGCGGCGAAGACGAACGATCCTTTGAGGACGATGACGACGACGAGGCGGCGGTCCTTGTAGTCACGGCCGATCTGCGCGCCGAGCTCCTGGACGCGTTCGGCGATTTTGGCTTGGGAGAGGTACTCGACGATCTGCTCCATGACGCGGGGAGTTAGCGCGGCGCCCGAGGGCCGCCAACGGTGGAGAGAAATGACGCGGGCGCGCTCGCATGGGTGAGCGCAAGCGATGCAATTTTCCGGGCCCGTGCGTAGGTGCGGCGTGCCTGCTAGGTTGCGCGACTTCATGCCGCTTTCCCTTCGCACCCTCGCGCTCGCGTCCCTCTCGTCCATCGCTGCTTCGGTCCTCTTCGCCTGCGGCACCTCGCCGGGCGACGTCGTCACGCAGACGGCGAAGACGCGCGATCCGATCATCCACGGCATCGATTCGGACGCTTCGCAGGACGCGGTGCTCCTCGTCGAGCACGACGGCGGTGCGGCGGGCATCGACACCTGCACGGGGACGTTGATCGCGCCGAACCTCGTCCTCACTGCGCGACACTGCGTGAGCACGACGGGCGACGCCGGCTTCAGCTGTGGCGCCGATGGCGTCGGCTCCGTCGAAGGCGCCGTTGGGGCCGATTTTCCTGTCGTTTCGCTGAAGGTCTTCATCGGCGTGAGGGCGCCGAGTCCGAGCGCGAAGCCGGCGGGTGTGGCCGCGAAGATCTTCCACGACAGCGCCACCAACCTCTGCAACCACGACCTCGCGCTCATCCTTCTCAAGGCGCCCATCGCCGGCGCGCTGGTGGCGTCGATTCGACTCGAGAGCGACGTCAAGGTCGGCGAAAAGTTCACCGCGATCGGCTGGGGCGAGACCGACAAGACGTTCGATCCGACGGTTCGTCAGCAGCGCACGGGCATCCCCGTCGTCTTCAGCGGCATCGACAAGATCAACGACGTCCCCTCGAACCAGTTCAACGTCGGCGAGTCGATTTGCTCGGGCGACAGCGGCGGACCGGCCATCTCCGAGGTCACCGGCGCGATCATCGGCATCGTCTCCAGCGGCGCCGGCCCGAACCCGTACGATCCGAGCAAGCCCGGCAACGACTGCATCGACGGCGACAACGACTACACCAAGATCGCGCCCTTCAAGGACACGATCATGGCCGCGTTCGGCGAGTCGGGTTACGCGCCAGTGGTCGAAGGCGCGACGCCGCCTGCCGACACCGGACCGACGACGGACACGGGCGCGACGGGAGACGACGCGACTGCAGCGGCCGACACTGCCGACACGGGCGTCATCACCACCACGCCGGGAACCCCGGAAAACAAGGGCAGCGGCTGCAGCATCACGACGCGCTCGTCGTCGCCCGAGCAAGGGTCGCCCGAGCAAGGGTCGCCCGAAGGCGTCGTCTTCGGTCTCGGCGCGGCGCTCGTCGCCGGTGCGCTCGTCACGCGGCGACGTCGTTGAGGAAGCCGAGCACCGCGGCGGTGAAGGCGTCGTTCTCGTCGCCCACCACCATGTGACCGGCGTCGGCGACGTCGACGAAGCGTGCGTGCGGAACCAGCGCGAGGAACTCGTCGACGCCCCGTTGGCTCAGCAAATCGCTGCGTTTTCCGCGCACCAGCAGGGCGGGGACGGTGACGTTCTTCGACACCGCGCGGAGGAACTCGACCGTGGTCGACGCCTGCGGCACGCGCGGGCCTTGGAGAAAGCGCGGATCCCAATGCCAGCGAAGGCGCCCGTTCTCGCTGCGGCGGAGGTTCTTCGCGAGGCCGGACAAATCTTTCGGGCGCGCGCGATGAGGAAGGTATTCGGCGATGACGTCGGCGGCTTCTTCGAGCGACGCGAAACCCTCGGGGCGCGCCTTCATGAAGGAGACGATGCGCGTGACGCCTTCGGGCTCCATCGTCGGCGCGATGTCGACGAGCACCAGCGCGCTGCCGTGGTGGTACTCGGCTTCGGCGACCAGCGCGGAGAGACCTCCGAGCGACGCGCCGACGACGATCGGCTTCTTCGCGAAGCTCGCCGCGACGACGTGCACGTCGGAGGCGAAGGACGTCAGCGCGTAGTCGCCCGAAGGAGACCAGTCGCTCTCGCCATGTCCGCGCAAATCGAGCGCGAGCACCGAGAAACCGTGCTTTCCGAGCGCCCGTGCCGTTTCGGTCCACGCGAAACGCGTCTGACCACCACCATGGAGAAGGAGCACCGGCGCGCCATCGTCGGGACCGAACGCGTCGCCGACGAGCGTGTTGCCTTCTTTCCCGACGAACGTGCGTTTGCCTGGCGTTTCGATGCTCATTGGAGGAAGACGACGTAGGGCCGGGCGGTCGTCTCGTCCACCGACGGCAGACCGAGACCCCGCGGGGTGTCCGTGTTTACCAAGCGGTCAGTCCGGCTAGACTCGCCGAACATGCGCAAGCTCCTGCCGTTGGTGCTCTTGGTTGGTTGCGCGAGCCACCACGCCGCGACGTACTCGGATCCATCGCCGCCCCAGGAGACGAGCGCTGCGCCAGCGAGCGGCGAGCTCGGCGAGCTCGCTCTCGACGGCGGAGGCGCGCGGCTGCGACTCCGGCCCCGTCTTCCCGCGCCGACGAAGATCGGCAAGGCGGCTGGCGCGCGGGTCGAACGCGTGCGCGGCGAGGTCGTCGAGATCGTCGAGCGACGCCCCGAAGGGCTGGAAATCTCGTGGCGTTTCGAACGTCGCCCTTCGGATGGGAACGCCAGCGTCACGCTCGACGTCGCGGAAGGAAAGGTCCTCGGCCCCTCCGCCGACGGCGTGCGCGTGCAGCTCGACCGCACGACGTTCCGCATCGGTGACGGCGTCTTCATCGACGCCGATGGCGTGCGCACGAAGGTGCCTGCGACGGTCGTCGATGGCGCCATCGCGTACGCGGTGCCTGCCGACGTGGTGAAGTCGTCGCGCTTTCCGGCCGTGCTCGATCCCACGGTGAGCGCCGAGGTCGAAGTGGATGCGCCGCCGCTCGTCACGCTCGCGGCGAGCCCGCGCGGAGTCGACTTCGATGGTACGAACTTCGTCGTCGCGCTCGACGCGCTCGGGACGTCCATCGCCCGGGTGTCACCGGCCGGGGCGTTGGTCGACTCGTCTCCACTTCACGTGGCGAGCGGCAGTGTCATCGCCATCGCCAGCGGCACGACCGAGTCGCTCGTGCTCTGGCAGGGCGATCCGACGACGAGCATCGGCTGCTTCGCGACCCGCGTGGGCAAGGACGGCAAGGTCCTCGACGCCACGCCGCTCGATGTCAGCGGCGGCCAGTGTTACGGCGGCGAGTCCTTGGCGTTCGACGGAGGGCGATACCTCGTCGCTTGGAGCGTCGGTCCGACGAGCTCGGGCACCACCGACTCCACGGTGCACCTGACCGCCATTTCTCCGGCAGGCGTCGTCAGTCACCTCCCCGACCTGCCGTCGACCTTCACGATCCCCGCCGCCATGGGAGCGCACGCCCGATTTCGCTGCGCCGGCGGGATCTGCGCGTTGCCTTCATCCGAATACGCTCCCACCGGCACCTGCGTGCTCGCGCTCATCGGTCCAGGCGCAGCGTCGAAGCTCGTCGGCTGCACGCTCGGCCAGCCCAGCTTCCCCCTGGTGGCGAGCAACGCCGCTGGGTTCGTCGCCGTCGAAGACGGGAGCCTCGGCGATCCGACGCCACTCGCCTTGAAGCGCATCTCGACGACCGACCTCGTCGGCTCCAGCGAGAAGCTGTCGATTTCGGGAGCGCGCACGTTCACCGATTTCGTCGGCGACGGCTCTGGGTACCTCCTCGCCGAGAGCAGCGACGCTGGCTACGGCGTCGCGCGCATCGCTGGGACGACCCCGTTCAGCCTGGCGTGGAGCGCACCTGCGATCGTCCCGCGGACTCCAGAGCTCGGCACGGGTGGTTCGCCGTTGCTCGCCGTCTCGGGTGGGAAGGCGCTCCTCGTCTACGACGACCTCCGCTCGACGCCGCTCGGCGTGGTCTTCGACTCCGCCATCGCGCCGACCTCGCCCACGCCGCTGGTGCTCGCACACGGCGCGCCCACTCAAAGAGGCGTCGTCGTCGCCAGCGACGGAAAGAACTTCCTCGCGGCGTGGACGGAGCTCCGCGGCGACCAGTACCAACTCCGGGCGCGACGTCTCGATGCCACCGGCAAAGCGCTCGACGCCGCGCCGACCATGCTCGCGACCGCGAAGACGACCTACGCCCCCGAGGCCTTCGGCAACGAGCTCCGACTCGTCTGGGACGGCGTTCGCTACGTCGTCGCGTGGCGTCCGTTCAGCGGCAGCGGCGGGCGTAGTCTCTCGCGCGTGCGCGTGGCGCAGGACGGCTCCGTGCTCGACGCCGTACCCGACGTGGTCGACGTCTCCGGCTACGTGTCCAATACGCCTGCCGTCGCCGGCGGCGGCGGGCGAACGCTGGTGGCTTGGGGTGACGTCGGTGCGCTCCTGATGCGGCGATACGACGCAACCGGTGCCGCGGTCGACGCGACGCCCGTTCCCCTGGGCGGAACCCTCGAGCTCTATGGCTACACGCCCATCTCCGCCTCGTACGACGGGAAGAACACCCTCGTCACCTGGCCGACTCCGGCCGGAGTCGCGACCGACCTGATGGGCGTCGTCGTCGGCGATACAGGCGCACCAGGGACTCCGTTCGTCGTCTGCGGCGCGAGCGGGCGACAAGATCATCCCGCGAGCGCGTCGAACGGCACGGTTCATCTCGTGGCGTGGAGCGATGCGAACACCAGCCCCACGCGCATCCGCGCCGCTCGCGTCGATGCCAAGGCCGGCGTCGTCCTCGATGCGACGCCCATCGTCGTCTTCGCCGGCAGCGACGCCTACGATCTCCCCCGCGTGGTCTGGGACGGCAGCGTCTTCGTCGTCTCCGCCGCGCGCATCCTCAACGCGTACAGCGGCAGCGAGGTCGTGATCGGGCGCGTTCGTGCCGATGGCGTCGTCGTCGCTGAGCCCACTGCTTCGGCGACGAAGTCTGCGCGGGACTCGAGCCTCGCCTCTGACGGCAAAGGCACCACGATGGTCGCGTTCACGCGCGACGTCGTCGAGCCTCCGTACGTCGCCGCGCGCGCACGGCTCGTCACGTACGTCGCCAAACATCCAGCCGGGAGCGCCTGCACCAGCGCCGCCGAATGCGAGGACGGCAACTGCGCGGACGGCGTCTGCTGCACCAGCGCGTGCACGGGGCCGTGTCAGGCGTGCGACGTCGCCGGCTCGGTCGGCACCTGCGCGACCGCCTCGGGAAGGCCGCACGGGACGCGCACCTGCGGTGGCGGGAGCGACGCTTGCTCGCTCGGCGCCTGCGACGGAAAAGACGGCACCAAGTGCGCGTCGTTCGCCATCGCGGTCGGCGGCGTGTGCGCGGCGCCCGTCTGCAGCGGCTCGACCTTCACGGCGCCGGGCATGTGCGGCGCCACCCGGTCGTGCGCGGTGCCATCTCCCACCGACTGTTCGCCTTACCGCTGCAGCTCGACTGGATGCCTGAAGACCTGCACCAGCGACGATCAATGCCAGAACGCGCATTGCGTCGACGGAAGCTGCGTTCCGTCTCCGACCGGCGCGCGCTGCTCGGACGACAAGCTGAGCTCGGTGGTGACCGATGGAACGGTGCGTTCGTGCGCGCCCTTCCGCTGTGACACGAGCGGCGCGTGCGCGACGAAATGCACGGCCTCGGACGAGTGCGTCCCCGGCTTCGTCTGCGACGGGGCCGGCGCGTGCGCACCGCAAGTGACCGACGGCGGAGGAAGCGGCGGATGCTCGGTCTCGCGGCCGGGCGCGAGTGGCGCGGCGATGGCTTGGCTCGTCGCGATCGGCGTCGTCTGGGGCGTTCGTCGTCGTCGCGCGGCGCTCGTAGTCGCGGCCGCGGCTACGCTCGGCGGCTGTCGCGCCAACGCCGAGCCCACGCCGAGAGAAGTCGTCCGCACGCACGTGGACGCGCTCCATGTCGGCGTCGAAGGCACCACGGTCGATGCGACGAGCGCCGTCGACGTCGCCTCGGTGACGACGATCGGCTGCCACTCCGCGGGTTGCCTCGTCCTCCAGAAACGCAAGTGGTTGACCGCGGTTCGTCTCGGGTCGGATGGGAAGCCGCTCGACGTCGACGGCTTCCTCGTCGCGCACGGACCCGTCGGCGATCTCGACAGCGGAATGTCGGTGGGGTCCAACGGCACCGACTACCTCGTCTCGTGGTCGAGGCCCTCACGCGTGCCGATGTTGGTGCGCCTCTCGGGGGCCGGCGCGGTGCTCGGAGCCCCATTCGAGCTCGTGCCGGCGGCGCTCTTCGCGCAAGGCCAGGCGATCGGCTGGGACACCAAGAGCTACTTGGTCGTCTGGCAGGACTTCAAGAGCGGCACGGCGACGTTGATGGGCGCTCGCGTCCTCGCCGACGGAACGAAGCTCGATCCGGTCGGCTTCGCGATCTACACGTCGAGCGTCGGTGACGGCAGCGCGCACTTCCAGCCTCACCTCGCGTGCGACGGGAAGGGCTGCTTCGTCAGCCTCGCGCTCCCGGGCGGCGAAGGCTCGGGGAAAATCGTCCGCGTCGAGGACGGCAAGACCGTGGGCGCGCCGACGTCGACGGCGTTCTCGCTCTCCGCGATGACCGTCGACGGGACCGACTTCATCCTCGGGGGTACCAACGTCACCGGCGCCGCGGGCGTGACGTTCGCGCGATACTCTTCCGCGCTCGCGCCGAAGAGCGTCGTGAAGTTGACCGAGACCAGCAACAGCCTGGTGCTCGGTCACGCCGGCGCCAACCTCGTCTCGATCGCCGGCGTCAACTTCGCGACGGGATTCTTCCTCAGCGCCGCCCGCCTCGATTCGTCGTTGACGAAGGTCGAGCACGTCGAGGTCGAACCGACCAATACGTTCGCGGGTGCCAGCCTCGGCAGCTCGTTCTTCTGCGGAACGGCAAGCGGTCTCTACGAGGTCACGACGTCGCCCCTCGCGTTCTCGCGACGCGTCATCGAACACCACGCAGCACCGCATCAATTCCCGTCCGTCGCTACCGGTGGCGGGACCACGCTGACGGCCTTCGCGCGCCGCGCCGACGGTGTCGATGCCGTGCTCGTCGCCAAGACCGCGAGCGGCGCCTTCACGCCTTCGGCTGGGACGCTCGTCGCCAACGAATCCGCGCCGATTCGCGACGTCGCGATGACCTGGGACGGCAGCGGATTCGTCGTCGCGTGGCTGACCGATGCGCGCGTCGCCTTCGCGCGTGTCGACGCCTCGGGCGCCGTGACGGATGTAGGAGGTGTCAAGATTGGAGCCGTCTCCACGACCTCGCCGTGGACCAACGTGTCGCTCGGCGTCGGTAGCTCGGGCGCCATCGTCCTCCTCGGCGGCGATCAGTTGGGCACGATTCGTCTCAGCGGCGGCGCCGCTCTCGACACCACGCCAAAGCTCATTTCCCTGCGCAAGCCGCTCGACTCGCGGCTCGCGACGGCCGCCTCGGCGGGCACGTCCCTGGTCGCGTGGGCCGACGACGACGGCGTCGAGCTGCTTCGCATCGGTGGAGACGGCAAGCCGCTCGATGCGGCGCCGCACCTCGTGCCGAAGTCGAAGGGCATCGCCTATTACCAGGCGGAGGCGACGCCGTCGGTCGCGTTCGACGGCAAGGGATGGACGTTGGTCTACCCGGCGACCGCCGGTGCGACGTCGGACACCGACATCTACCTCGCGCGCACCGCGTTCGATCTATCCGGCGTCCCCGACACCTGGGTCGTGAGCGCGCGCGACTATGTTCAGCTGTCTCCTGGCCTCGCCATCGACGGTGAGAAGGCCGTGGTCACGTGGTCGGAGGCCAGCAGCTACCGCTTCACGCCCGGCGACACGCAAGAACTCCGCGCGTCGTGGGTCGATCTCTCCGCGAAGAAGAGCCTCGTCGACGCCGACCTCGTCGCCACCTACGGCTACGACGAGATCGAGCGGCCCTCGGTCGCATCGTTCTCGGGCACCAAGGCGGAGCTGGTCTACGTCCGCCACGATCCCGATCCGACCATCCTCAGCCCGCGCATCAAGACGCGCACCATCACGTTCGATGGTCTCGGCGGCGCAACCTGCAAGGTCGACGCGGACTGCGAGCTCGGGCCCTGCGTCGACGGCACGTGCTGCGATCGAAAGTGCGACGGCACCTGCGAGGCGTGCGACGTCGCCGGCTCCGTCGGCAAGTGTGTCACCATCGCGGGCAAGCCGCATGGGGCGCGCAGCTGCGCGACGGGCACCACCTGCGCCGAGGCGACCTGCGACGGCTTCGAGCCGAAGAGCTGTCAGAGGTTCGCACACGCGTTCGAGACGACGTGCGCCGCCGCGAAGTGCGACGGCGCGCTCTTCTCGGCCCCCGGCTTCTGCGACGGCAAGGGCGCGTGCGCGGTGCCGACCACGGCCTCGTGCGCGCCGTTCGCCTGCGACCCGAACGGTTGCTTGACCTCGTGCACCACCGACGCGAGCTGCGCCAAGGACTTTCTCTGCAAGGACAAGAAGTGCGTGGGGCCCGAGAACGGCGCGGTGTGCGTCGATGATGGGCTCGGTTCGAAGGCCGTCGACGGGAAAATCAAGGACTGCGCGCCCTATCGCTGCTCGAAGGACGGCACCTGCGGTCAGACGTGCGGATCGGCGGCCGAGTGCGCGCCCGGTGACAGCTGCGACGCGACGGGCGCCTGCGTGCCTCCGACGACCGCGAGCAGCGGCGGTTGCGACGTCGTCGCCTCCACGGACGCTCCGGTGACGGCGTGGGTGGTGCTGGCAGGTCTCGCCCTCGGCGGCGCGCTCCTGCGTCGTCGCAAATGACTTCGCGTCGTCCATCCCATCATGGTTTGACGATGATGTTCCAGGCCACCGCCTCTTCATACGCGCTCACGCTCCCGGTGACCGAGCCGCGCAAGAAGATGGTGTGCTGACCGACCGGCAGCGGCTTCAAGATCACCCAATACCCGTCCGAGAGCCCGCTCCGATCGCCCTCCGGCACCGAGCAATCGTTGGCCGCGACGGGGCCGGTGCAGGCGATGATTTGATCTTTCGCCGCGCTCGGCGCCTTCCAACTGAAGACGCCCGAAGGCACGCGGTAGAGCGCGAAGTCGGTCGTCGTCCCCAGCGTCTTGTCGTCGACGATGAGCTGCAACGTGTCGGCCGAGCCGAAAAAATCGGTCTGACATTTCTGCAGCTCTGCCGGCTTGATCGGCGTCGTGCACCCGTCGCTCTCCGGGCAAGGCATACAGAGGTTATGGATGATCGGAACGAGGATCGCCTTGTCCGAAGGGATGGTGCACGTGCGGGTGTTCGGTTTGAGGTTCACTCCGGGCGTGAGGAACCAGACGGCGCCGCTCTGACCTTGCGTGCAATCGCCGGCGCCGTACGGGCTCTGCGATTTCACGATCGGCAGGAGCCATTGCCAGTACGCCTTCGTCCATTCGCCATACGACTTCCCGAGCACCGTCGTTCCCGGCGAGTAGGCGAGCTCGGCGAGATCGGCGTTGCCGTTGATGACGTCGGCGGGACCGAACTCGGCGGCCGCATCGACCACCGTCACCGGCGCCGGGTCGCTGCTCTTGCTCGAGCAGGCAGACAGAAGGAAGACGAGCGCGACCGGGGCGAAGGATTTCGACATCGAAGAGAGCGTCGCGCGAGACGGCGCCGCTGTAAACCGGTCGGCTCGTAGGTCGCCGATCTGCATTTCGTAGGCGTTCGGATATCTTCGGGGGATGCGGAGCGAGACGATCGGTGCAGCGGCCTACTCGGTCGCCTCGCTCGTCCTCCTCGCCGGCTGCCGCGATCCCACGCAAATCACTGTCGAAATCACGACGGATGTGCCTTGCGATCAGACCAAGCGCACCGCGATCACCGTCGCCAGCCTCGAGGCCTTCGAGCGCGGCAAAGCCTCGGCGGTCACCACCACCACGAGTTGCCACGACGGGCGCGTCGGCTCGCTCGTCGTCATCCCCAGCGGCGATCGTTCGGCCGACCTCTCGATTCGCGTCGTCACCGGCGTCGACCAAGACGTCGACACCTGCAGCGCCACGACCTCGTACGCGGGATGCATCGTCGCGCGAAGGCACCTTCATTTCGTCGAGCACAGCTCCCTCAGCTTGCCCGTCGTGATGCGACGCAGCTGCCTCGATTTGCCCTGCGACGAGCGCCAGACGTGCGTGCAGGGGCACTGCGTCGGCTCGACCATCGTCGATCCGAAGAACTGCATCGGCAGCGGCTGCGACGAGGGCACGCTCACCGGCGACGGCGACGCAGGACCTCTCGATTCGAGCTTCGATTCGAGCTTCGATTCGAAGGTCGATGTACTCGCCGACACGGGCGTCGATTCGTCGCTCGACGTCGTCGACGCCGATGGCGCGGTCGTCGATCCGTTCGGTGATCGACGCGGGCTTCTCAGCGGTGCGCCCTGGCCGATGGTCAACGGCTCACCGACGCTGTGGAACCTCAGCAGCATGACGTTCCCCAAGACGAAGGCCTTGCGTTGGACCGCGCCGGCGACGACGTCGACCATCGCCAACCTCGTCGGCCCCGACGGCCTCAGTTACTACGGCGATTTCAGCGGCTACTACGCCATTGATGAGGCGACGCACCTGCAAAAATGGGCCTTCGGTGGCAGCGGCTACGGCGATCCGGCGCTCGGCTCCGACGGCGTGCTCTACGGCGCGAGCACTGGGCTCCTCTTCGCGCTCGATCGCCTCACCGGCGCGAAGAATTGGGAGCTCCCCGTCGACGCGGTCGGTGACATCACGCTCGGCCCAGGACCGATCGCATACATCGGTGGCCTCGGCGGCATCGCGGCCGTCGACGTGGTGGCGAAGAAGCAGCTCTGGTCGGTCCCGCTCGCCGAGCCGTTCGAACCTCCGTCGCTCGGCTCCGCGGGCAAGCTCTACATCGCGTCAGGCATCGGCGACGTGCGCGAGTTCGACATGAAGACCGGCACGGCGGGCTGGACCTTCCACGCCGCCGACGGCGTCTCTTCTCCCGTGATTTACGGCAACGACGGCGCCGTCTACTTCGCGACCGCCAATCCAACCGGTCTCGTCTATGCGGTCGAGGTCGCCACCGGACTCGAGCGCTGGAAGACGACGATCGACGGCGGCGTCTACTACGCGCTCGCCCGTGGCGCCGACGGCACGCTCTACGTCGGCAGCAGCGCCGGAACGCTTTACGCGATCGAGACGAGCAAGGGCGGCATCCTCTGGTCGACGCCGCACCCGTCGATCACCTATCGCCATCTCCTCGTCGATCGCACCAACGTCCTCGTCGCCGTCACCACCCTCACCGTCGAGGCGATGGACGCCACCAAAAAAGGCGCCTCGGTGTGGAGCTACATGCCGAGCGTCAAACCCGTCACCGTCGCGCCCGGCGGCGATGGGCTGCTCTACGTGCTCACCGACAGCTCTCTCGACGCGCTCGGGCCGTAGACGTGCAGCGATCGAGGCCTATTTTCCTGCCGTCGTATTCACTGCCATCGCCTCGCAGCTGGCGCTGTCGACGCCCTTCGCTTCGCTGAGCGCGGTCGTCTTGCGGGAGATGACGACGCCGTCGACCTGCACCTCGCAGGTGATGGTGCCGCACGAGGCGTCGCCGTAGACGCGGAAGTGGACCATCTGGCCTTCCTTGGCCTCGAAGCCCTTCTCCCACGGCGTCACCACGCCCGTCTGCTGCTCGATCGGATCGAGCTTCGGCGCCGGATCGCCCTGCAGACGGATGCGACACGTCTCGCCGGAGAGCGCGCGATAGACGATGGCGTGGACGCGGCTCTCCTTCCACTGCTTGAACGCCCAGAAGGCGATGACGACGACGAGGAGCACGAGCGCGACCATCGGTCCCGAGGGCCCAGACGGCTTCTTCTTCGGCGCTTCACCCACGCGATCGCTCACGGAAACCCTATAGCGCGAAGCCTGACGCGGGACACGACTCCCGGGCGGAGGTGCGGTAGGTAGCCTCGGCGATCTCGACCAGAGCTCGCAGCCCCCGCACAAGGAGCCGTTCTCGATGCGTCGTTCTTCCCTCTCCGTCGTCCTCTTCGCGCTCGCGATCGGTCCCGCCGTGTCGATCGTCGCCTGCGGTGACGACACGCCGCAGCCGAAGTCTCCGAGCGACTTGGCTTCGGCCACGCCGACGACGACGAGCTCCGATCCCGGTCCGGGGATGGCAACCTCCGTCCCCGAGCCCCCGACCGCCGCGAGCAGCGCGCCGCCGCCGCCGAAGCCGCCGCCGCCGACCATCGAAGACGTCACCGCCGCGGCCGATCCGAAGCCGCTCCCGTCGATCAAGCTCACCGGCATCGCCAACGAAGCGAGCCTCGATCCGGCGAAGGCCAAGGACACCGAGCTCAAGCTCGACCTCAAGAACTGGGAGCTCGGCAAAGACGGCCAGCACGTGCACGTCATCCTCGACGGCATGCCCTACAAGAAGGTCATGGACGCGAAAGCGCCCTTGAAATTGGGCGATTTGCTCGCCGCCGGCACCGAGCTCACCGAAGGGCAGCACTACCTCGTCGCCTTCGCCAGCCGCGGCACGCACGAGTCGGTGAAGGGCAAGGGCAGCTCCTCGTTCCTCACCTTCTGGGTCGGCAAGAAGGGCAAGACCCCGACTTACGACGGCAAGAAGCCGCTCCTCGTCTACAGCCGTCCCAAGGGCGACAACTTCGGCGGCATGGGCAAGGCCCTGATGATCGACTTCTACCTCCACGAGACGACGCTCGAGAAGGGCGAGAAGGTCCGCTTCACCGTCAGCTCCGACAAGCTCGACGCGCCGGTCACCGGCGAGTTCACCAAGTGGGCGCCGAAGCTCGTCAAAGGCCTCCCCGCCGGCAACTACGAAGTGAAGCTCGAGCTCCTCGACAAAGAGGGCAAGGTCAGCGACCTCGCGTGGAACACCACCACGCGCAAGATCGTCGTCGACGCCGACAAGCCGATGGATCCGGCGATGGGCATGTCGATGGACATGCCGATGCCGAAGTGAGCTGAACAGGCTCAGTTTCGCGGTGAATTCGAATCATTGGTTCCACAAGACCATGCGCGTGCTCTTCGGTGAGCGCCCCCGCATGGTCTTCTGGTTTCTCGTCCCCACGCTCGTCGCCGTCGCCATCGATCTCACCGTCCGTGCGCGCCTGATGGTGGCGTACTCGTGGCTCGACCGCCTCAACTACATCGGCTCGTCGTTCGCGAGCGCCGGCTTCTGGGTAGGGCCGATCTGGCTGACGTCGCGGCTCTTCGTCGTCCGCGAAGGACGCGCGCGTCTCCCTGCGCGCATCGCCCTCGCGCTCTTCTACGCGTTCTGGGTCTTCCCCTTCGCGTTCTTCTGCTTCGGCGGGCAGCTCATCTACCACCGCGTCTTCGGCAGCTACATGGCGCGCGACACGGTGCGCCTCGGCATCAAGCTGCGCGGCACGCTCGGTGATTGGCTCGTCGCCTGGGGCGGAACGACGGCGGCGCTGTGGATGATCGTCCCCGGCGTCCTCATCACGCTCGCCATCGCCGTGGCTGCGCGCAAGGCCGCTCCCAGCGTTTCGCGCGCGTGGCCGATCGTGCCGGTGCTCACGTTCGTCGCCTCGTCGACCGCGTTCTGGAACGACTTCGTCGAGAGCCGCTCGCTCCAAGCCGCGCCGCCCGACACCTGCTTCGTCCACGGCGTCGCACATGCGCTTCGTGATGCGATCACTGGAAAAGGCTTCGTTCGCCGAGGTATTTCTCTTCGCACGCCCGATCCGCTCCCGCCGTTGCCGATCGCCGCAAACCGGCCGAACGTGCTCCTGGTCATCACCGAGAGCGTGCGCGCCGAAGCCCTCTGCTCCGATCCGAATCGCTGTCAGGCGACGTTCCTCGACGCCGTCGCGCCCGATCGCATCCCTCTTGGTCGGCTCACCTCACAGTCGTCGGGCACCTTCACCTCCTGCATGATGCTCTGGACGGGGCTCTCGCCGGCCGCCGATTTCGTCACCGCGCATCGCGCCGCGCTCCTCTGGGAGATCGCCCGCTCGGTCGGCTACGGCACCGCGTACGTCACCTCACAGAACCTTCGCTACGACGATTTCGGCGCCTTCACCCAGGTCGGCGGCATCGACGTCCGGGTCAGCGCGTCCGAGCTCGGCGCGGTGATCGACGCGCAAATCGGCGCTCCCGACGAGCGAGCGACGGCGCGCATGCTCGAGTACGTGAAGAGCGTCCCCGAAGGCAAACCGTACTTCGCGGTGCTCCACTTCTCGAACACCCACGCGCCCTATCGCGTCGAGCCGAGCTTGCAGCCGTTCTCACCGCACTCGAGCGATCCGCTGGGCGACATCAATCTTTTCTACAACCACTATCGCAACAGCGTCGCCCTCCAAGAGCGCACCTTCGCCAACTTCCTCCAAGAGCTGCGCGCGCTCCCCAGCTTCGCCGACACCGTCGTCATCTTCGTCTCCGATCACGGCGAACAATTCGGCGAGCACGGCGGGCTGTATCACCTGAGCGCGCTCTTCGACGAGCAGGTGCGAACACCAGGATTTCTCGTGGCGGGCGAGCGCGCGCTCTCGAGGCGGCAGCGGACCTTCCTCGGGCTCTTCGGCAATCGACGTTCGTTCTCGCAAGACGTCACCGCCACCATCCTCGATCTTTTCGGCGTCTACGAAGCGCGCCCGACGCTCCCGTTCGCGTCGCTGCTCACCGGTCGATCGCTCGTTCGCGGCGTCGAGACCACCGAGCCGATTTTCTTGATGTCGACCGCGTCGGGCGTGTGGGAGCCGAACGAGCCGCAATACGGCGGCATGCAGGGCGATCGTTTGATCGTCGGCGGCGAGGCCTGGCCCTACCACTGCTACGACACGCTCCGCGATCCGACGCAGAGCACGTGGACCGACCCGGCCGACTGCGGCGCGGTGCTCTTCGCCACGGTGAAGACGGCGTTCGCGGCGATGGGCGTCCCGGCGAAGTGATCGTCGCCCGTTGCGAACCGCGAGTGACCGACGGCTAGTCGACCGCGAGCTTGGTGATCAAGACGACGATCGGACGATGATGGTGCGCGGTGAACTCGGCGAAGGGCTCGCCCTCGATCCGCACGTGTTTGTGGAAGTATGCCTTGAAGTCGTTGGTGTCGTCGTACACCTGGATTTCGGGCACGGGAGCGCCTTCGGGGTCACACGATGCCTTGTCGAGCGTGAGGACGTAGTAGGTCTCCGTCGTCCCGTTGGGCAGGCCGCCCATCCCCTCGGAGATGACGCCGCCGAAGGTCGCCTTGGCGGCGTTCATTTTGTCGGCATCCCACACGAGCGCGTTGCAACTGGCGACGGCCGATGGCGTCGATATCGGGCTCGGCGCGGGCGGGGGCGGCTTCTTCTCGACGACCGGATCCTTCTTCGCCTCGGGCGCCGACGGGCGGCTGCATGCGGCGACGAGGCAGAGGCAGAACGAGACGATGCATCCAGCGAGCCTAGTGTGAGCGTCGGACATGTGCGGGCACCCTAGCGCAGACCGATCAAGGGAGGTTGCTGGCCGGGCTCGATTCGACCGCGGCGGGCGAAGGATTCTTCGACGGCCGCAGCGAGAGCTTGGGAGAGGTCGGCGAGAGCTTGCGAGGCGCGCTTCAGCTCTTGGGAGGGGTTGCCGAATGCTTGGCGGTCATCCTTCAGCTTTGAAGAACGAGCTGCGAGAGCTTGGGAGAGGCTGCCGAGAGCTCGAGGACGATGGGAGAGCATTCGGCGACGACCCCGAAGCATTCGCCGGCGGCGGGTGAGTGCTGGGCGCAGCTTGCCTGGCGACCGACACGTCCGCCGCCATTGCTCGGGGCTACTTCTTCTTCGATTTGCCCTGCGCGCCGAGGAGGCCGGCCTGCTTCAGCTTCTGACCGAGGGCGCCCATCGCGCCTCCGCTGCGCTCGTACTCTTTCGCACGGTAGTCGTCGAAGGTCGCGCGCTCTTCGTCGTCCTTGGCGGCGTTGATCGAGAGACGAATCTTCCCCGAGCCGTCGACCGAGACCACCTTGGCGCGCACGTCGGTGCCGATCGGCCATGTTTTGTGGAGATCGCCGGCCTTGAGGCGCTGCAGCTCTTGTGCGGGAAGAAGGCCACGCGCCTGAGCGCCGTCGATCTGCACGAAGACGCCGAACGGCTCGATGCGTGAGATCTTGCCGGTGACGATCGCGCCTTGGGTGATGCTCGATGCAGTGGCGCCACGCGCAGGACGCCCGGGCTTGGCCGGCGCATCCGAGGGCGCGAGACCGATGCGGCGCTGCGCGCTGTCGACCTTGAGGACCCGCACCGAGATCGCGTCGCCGACCTTCGGCATCACCGGCGCGCCATCGGGGCCCATCTCGCCCGACATCTCGCTGACGTGAAGGAGCCCATCGAGCCCCGGCGCGAGCTGCACGAACGCACCGAACGCCGCCAGACGCATGACGCGACCTTCGTGGATGCTCCCCTCGGGCAGCTTCGTCGCCGCGGTCTCCCACGGATCGCCGGCCAGCGCCTTCAGCGACAGCGTCAGCTTCTGTTGATCGGGCCGCTTCGGATCAGGCTCGATTTTCAGCACTTGGACGTCGATCTCGTCGCCGACCTTGACCACGTCGTCGGGGCGCAGCGCGCGATCGTGCGAGAGCTCGCTCGCCGGGAGGAGCCCTTCGACGCCGCCGAGATCGACGAACGCACCGAACTCGCGCGTCGAGCTGACGCGACCGCGCAGGACCGCGCCGACCACCAGCTTGTCTTGGATCTTCGCGCGCGCCTCTTGCTGCTCTTGCTCGAGCACCGCGCGACGCGAGAGCGTGACCTCGCGACCACCCTCTTTCACCGCGGTGACGATGAACTTGAGGCGCTGTCCGACGTAGGTCTCGAGATCGCTGACGAAGCGCGTGTCGACCGCGCGCGACGGGCAGAAGGCGCGCATGCCGTCGACCGTGACCTCGAGCCCGCCCTTGTTGACGCCGGAGACGACGCCTTCGACGGGGAGCCCGGACTCCTTGGCGCGCATGAGCCCTTCGGCGCCCTGTCCCTTCGGCGCCGATTTGCCGAGGCGGATCACGCCGCCGTCGCTGCTGCGCTCGACGACCACCGCGCGGACGGTGTCGCCCATCTTCACGGTGAGCTGGCCGTCGGCATCCTTCAGCTCGACGTCCTCGATGTAACCCTCGGCCTTGCCGTCGAGCTCGACGAAGACGGCGTCCTTGCCGATGCGGAAGACGACGCCTTGCACCGACTCGCCGACGTTGTAGGTGCGCGCGCGCCCGCGTTTCGGATTTTGCTTTTGCTCGGTCTCGAAGAGGGAGGCGAAGGACTCGGAGGGGGTCTCGGGCTCGGTCGACATGGGGCCGGGAGCTTTAGCGCCGAGTGCGACGGAGCGCACCTGGTCGGACATCACATTCTTTCGTTATGCACTTCGCACGGAAAATGCCGTTGCCACGCTGCCGTACTACAGTGACGAGGTGAGCGACGCCGAAGGCGACGAGCCCGAACGTCCAGGTGACTTCGTGCCGATGACGAACGCCGACCTGGTCGTCTTCGACGCGCTCTGGAGCGGCGTCATCAACGATTGGGACTCCGCCGATCGCCACGGCAAGTTCCTCGACCACGCCAACGGCGCCGGCGCGCTGCTCGAAGCGGCCAAACGCTACGGCACCCTCAAGGACGACGAAGGTCGCGGCGAAGAAGCGAAGAAGCGCCTGAAGGCGATCGCGATGCTCGCGACCAACGAGCTCTTGATGACGAAGACCGAGCCGCCGCGAAGGTCGCCGACGTGGCTCTACCTGCTCGCGTTCGCCGTCTGCGCGAGCTTGGTCGGCGTGGCGCTGTACTGGGGCTGGGGAATGACGAAGCGGTAGCCTCTGACCAAGGCAACCGATTCTTCGACGGCTCTTCAGCCGACGATTCGCTGCGGATCGAGCGTGTGGATCGTCATCCCCGTCAGCACCTTGGGATAGAAGTACGTCGCCTTCTGCGGCATCACTTCGCCCTCTTCGGCCACCGCGCGCACCTGGGCGACGGGGGTCGCGTTCATGAGGAAGAGCACGTCGCCCTCGCCGGCAGAGATGCGTCGCACGGCGTCGTTCGCGTCCTTGAGATAGGCGAGGTTGGTCTGGCTCGCTTGCGCTTCGAGCGAGATGCCGAGCGCGTGCTCGAGGACGACCGCGTGGAGGATGGCGACGTCGGTGCCACGGAGCGCCGACGGACGTTGACCGAGCGTCGGGTGCTTCGCCGCGTCGAACGAACCTTTGCGTGAGAGGAGCACCGCGCGCTCGCCACCTTTGAGCACCGCCACGAGCGAAGGAGCCTTTTTTCCAGCTTCGCCGAGCGCGCGCATGTACGAGGCGCCGTCGCCCTTGGGCAGCGGGGTCACGTCGAAGGCGTCGCCGATCTTCCCGAGCAAATCGTCCAGCAAAAGCGACGCGAGGCCGTGCACGAGGCGATGCGTGGGGAAGACGAGGAGGTTCGGGTCGTCCTCGTTGGCGAAGAAGACCATGAAGAACTTGTGCTCGGCGTTCGCCGGCGTCGCGCCCGTGGCCTCGATCTCTCGTGAGTAGTGCAGGGCCGTCTCGTAGCGATGGTGACCATCGGCGATGAGGAGCGAGCGCTCCGCGAGGTGCGCGCTGATCGCCGCGACCGCTTCTTTTCCAGCAATTTTCGTGAGCACGTGCTCGATCGGGCTCGGCTCGGTCGCCGCTTGCACCGAGAAGCGCGCCAGCTCGTTCCCGCCCGCGAGCGCCTGATCGAGCGCGCGCTGCGGATCGCGATAGAGCATGAAGCCGGGCGAGAGGTTGGTGCGCGTCGCGCGGAAGAGCTTGAGGCGATCTTCCTTCGGCCCCGAGAGCGTGCGCTCGTGCGGGAGGACGATGCGCTCGGAGAAGGGGACCAGCTTCACGAGGCCGAGGAAACCGGTGCGCGTCACCGCAGCGCCTCCGCCCGGGGGTGCGAACGTTTGATCGTAGCGATAGAAGGCCGGCTCTTCGTCGCGGACGAGCGCGCCTTCCTTGCGCCACGCGCCGAACAGCTCGGCCGCGTTGCCGTACTTGGCGTCGCCTTCCCCGCGCGGGAGGATCAGCTTGACGACGTTGCGTCCGTGCTTCGCCTCGAGCGACGCGCGCTCGGCCTCGCTGATGACGTCGTAAGGCGGCGCGACGAGCGCGGAGAGCGCAGAGACGTCAGCGAAACGAAGCGGCTTGAGCGGAGCGACGACGGCCATCCGTCGCCTCTAACACAGGCGAAACGAGACGGCTTCGGCAACGATGGTCACGGAGTCGGCTCGGCGCCGGTGCCCGAGCTCGGCTCGGTCGGTTCGTCGACGTCGCCGATCATCTTCGAGTCGGTGGTCGCCTTCACGTCGCCGTCCGTATCCGTGTCACCCTCGACCGGCTTCGGCGTCTTCGCGGTCGGCAGCTGCGGAAGGGCCGACTTCACCGGCCACGTCTTGACGTACACCGGCTTCTCGCCCGGCCCGCTGATGTCGATCCAGAAGACGTGCCCCGTGCCCTCGGGCCGCACGTCGACGTGGACGAAGTACGAGTTCGGGTAGTAGCCGCAGCCCGTATTTTTCAGCGTCTTGCAGAAGGCGACCAGCGTCTCGTTGGTGACGCCGTCGAGGCGGATGTCGAACGCGTGCCCCGCCTGGTGCGGACTGCCGTTCGACTTCGGGCGATACCCGGAGACGAGCGTGATCGTCTTGCCCGGGAAGTGATCGGAGATCTCTTGCAGGCGCAGCACGAGGCCGTCGTCGAGGCGCTTGATGCCGGGCGCGACCTCGGTCTTGCCCTTCTTCGTCGGCTCGAACGCCTTGCCGATCTTCGCGGAAATCTGCTGCGAGGGAAGGTTCGCGATCACGCTCGGCTTCATCCACGCCGGCGGCGGCAGGTCGTACGGACGACCGAGGATGCTCAGGTACTCGGTCGCGTTCGGCGCCACCTTCCCCTTGCACGTGGTGAGCGCGAACGAGATGTCGGTCGGCTGTCCGAGACGCGCGAAGGTCACCGCCGGGTTGAGGCAGGTCTTGATCTTCGGCTTCTTGCTCTCGTTCTTCTCGACGCCACCGAACTCGGGCGTGACGTCGGCAGCCGGCGTCGCCTTCTTCTTCGCTTCCTCGATCTTCTTCTCGAGCTTCTCGGCCTTCTCGGTTTTCTCGGCCTTCTCGCTCTTGGTCGTCGTCTTCTTCGCGACCTTCTTGTTCTTGCCCGCCTTGGCCTCGACCTTGTCGGCCGTCTTCTTCGAGCCCTTCTTCGCCTTGCCGGTCTTCTCCGACTTCTCGGATTTTTCGGCCTTCGCGTCGTCGGTCTTCGCGACCTTGTCGGTCTTGTCGGTCTTGTCGGACTTGTCGAGCTTCTTCTTCTTGTCGACGAGCTTCGCCTGCGGCAGCGCGCCGGTGAGCTCGACGGGCGGCTGATCTTCGACCGGGACGACGATGACCGTGCCCTGCTTGTCGACGATGTAGCCGTCGGCGTTCTTCTTCAGCGCCTTCGCGTCCTTCTCACTGTCGGGCAGCGGCGGCAGCTTCTTCTTCGTCTTCTCGCTCGACGCAGTCGCCTCCTTGGGCGCTGCCGAGGCGTCGAAGGCGACGACCGTGGCGACGACCGTGGCGACGACCGTGAGCGGCGCGACGAGGGAAATGAGCTTTCCGAGAGAGCGCGAGAGAAGACGCGGCAGACGCATGGGGACGGACCTCCGGCGCGCAGGCGAGCGCGCGCGCCCCGATAAAGCGCACACCCGTGTGCGGACGGCCAAATTCCCTGTCGAATGCCGCGAAGCCGATGATCAAATCCGGCTCTGCCCGACATATCCCGAGATGAAGCGCACTTTCTTGCTGGTGATGACGACGCTCTCGATGGCATGTGGCGGCAAGGTCGAAGGGACTGAAGGGACGACCTCCGGAAGAGGCCCTGGCGCCGGCGGCGGCTCGAGCGGGTCCGGTGGCTCAGCCGTCGACCTCCCTTTCGTCGAGCACTTTTGCGATGTCGCCGCTGCCTCGGGCTGCGGCTCCCCGGATGCCCCGTTCGACGTCCACGCCTGCAAGCTCGAAGCACCCTGCGCCCTCGACACGTATTCAGCCGACGGAATCCGTGCGTTCGCCACCTGCCTCGGCGAAAAGCGTTGCGCCGGTGACCCCGGAGCGTGCCTCGACGCCGAGTCCGCCAAGATTGCGCCTACGAGCAGCCTGGTCCGGTTCGTCGACACCTGCGACAAGGCCTGGAGACGATGCGGTCGTCTGGTCGGCGCCAGCTTCTGTCCCGACACGTCGGGCTCGTCGTCGTTCCAGATCAACTTCCTGCGCGACGAGGTCCTCGACGCGCTGGACGTCTGCCTCGACGGCGCCGATTGCAGCCTGATCGACGTCTGCACGCAGAACTTGATCGAGAAAAAGTTCGCCGTCTGCCACTGACGCTGCCCCGCGGCTCCGGTGATACCATCGCTCCTCGATCGGGGATCGGGGGCAACCGTGGGCGAAGCAGAGCGAATCAGTGTTCGTCCGGACGATCACGAGCGCGCGCGCCGGCTCGAGCGGCAACTCGAGGTCGCGCAACAAATCACGCACATCGGCAGCTGGGAGTGGCTCGTCGCCACCGGCACCGTGACGTGGTCCGACGAGCTCTACCGCATCTACGGTTTCGAGCCCGGCTCGGTCGCCATCACCTTCGAGTTCTTCCTCGGCAAGCTCCATCCCGACGATCGCGCGCGCGTCCAGAGCCTGGTCGGCCAAGCACTGAGCAAGGGCGAACGCTTTGCCTATCCCGAGCGTATTTTTCGGCCCGACGGCTCGATGCGCCACCTCGACACCGTTGGTTGGCCGGCCCGTAGCGAAGGCGGCGAGGTCATCGGGCTCATCGGCACCTGCCGTGACATCACAGAAGAGGTCCGCGCGCGCGTCTTCCAACGAGGCGAGCAGCGCGTCCTCGAGATGATCGCCTCCGGCCACCCGCTCGCCGAGACGCTCGAGACCTTGATCCGCACGGTCGAAGCGCACGCGCCGCCGATGATCGGCTCCATCCTCCTCCTCGAAGGCGGAAAGCACGTTCGTCATGGCGCGGCGCCGAACCTCCCTCCGGCGTTCGCGCGGGCCATCGATGGTCTGCCGATCGGCCCGCAGGCAGGCTCGTGCGGCACCGCGCTCTTCCGCCGCGCGCCGGTGTTCGTCGAAGACATCGAGACCGATCCGCTCTGGGAGCCCTATCGCGCGCTCGCCCGCGAGCATGGTCTGCGCGCTTGTTGGTCGACGCCCGTGCTCGGCGAGGGCGCGCGCCCACTCGGCACGTTTGCCGCCTATTTTCGTGAGCCGCGGTTGCCGACGAAGGAGGACGAGCAGCTCCTCGCGCGCGCCATCCACCTCGCAGGCATCGCCATCGAAAGGCGGCAGCTCGAAGACCAACTGCGCGCGCTCACCGCCCGCGTCGAGTCGGTGCGTGAAGAAGAGCGCACCGGAATCGCGCGCGAAATCCACGACGAGCTCGGCCAGTCGCTGACCGCGCTGAAGATGGACCTCGCGTGGCTGATGCGACGTTGCGCCCAAGGCACCCTCGCGCCGGACGTCGCGAACGAGCGACTGGGGCAGATGTCGGAGATGACGGACGGCATCATCCAAGTCGTCCGTCGCATCTCCGCCGAGCTGCGTCCGGGCGTGCTCGACGATCTCGGCCTCGTCGCCGCGGTCGAGTGGCAGCTCCAGGAGTTCGAGAAGCGCACCGAGTCGACCTGCATCCTCGAAGAGCACCTCGGCGAGCTCGAGCTCGATCGCGCGGTCTCCACCGCTGTCTTTCGAATCTTCCAGGAGGCGCTGACCAACATCGCGCGGCACGCGGAGGCGAGGCGCGTCGACGTCGGCTTGCGCTCCGACGGCGTCTCTCTCGTCCTCGAGGTCTGCGACGACGGCCGCGGAATCACCGAAGCCGAGGCGAAGGGCCCGAGCTCCCTCGGCCTCCTCGGCATCCGCGAGCGCGCGCGTCGGCTCGGTGGTGACGTGGTCATCGAACGGCGCGAGCCCCGCGGCACGCGTCTCCGTCTCCAGCTCCCGATCGAGCGCTCTTCGCCGTTGCCGTCAGCATCGCCGAGAGACCTCGAATGATCAGGGTCATCGTCATCGACGATCACGCCATCGTGCGGCGTGGGCTCCGGCAGATCCTCGCCGAGACGAGCGACATCGAGCTCACCGCCGAGGCAGGCAGCGCCGCCGATGCCCTCACGCTGGTGCGCGAAAAGCGCTTCGACGTCGCCATCCTCGACCTCAGCCTCGGCGGCGGCAGCGGCCTCGAGCTCCTCGCCGAGCTGCGCCGCGAGAGGCCGACCCTCCCGGTGCTCATCCTCACGGTGCACCCCGAAGATCAGTACGCGGTGCGCGCGATCAAGGCCGGCGCCGCCGGCTTCCTCAACAAGGAGAGCGCGCCCGAGAAGCTCATCGACGCCGTCCGCAAGGTCGCCGCGGGCGGTCGTTGGGTGAGCGCCGAGCTCGCCGAGACGCTCGCCGGCGCGTCGACCGGTCCCATCCACGAGCGCCTCTCCGATCGCGAATTCGAGATCCTCAAGGCGCTCGCGTCGGGCAAGACGGTCTCGCAAATCGCGCAGTTCCTCGCGCTCAGCGTCAAGACGGTGAGCACCCATCGCACACGAATCCTGCGGAAAATGGAGATGCAGACCAACGCCGAGCTGATGCACTACGCGGTCCGCAACGGGCTCGTTCAGTAGGACGGACACCGACGGCGCGCGTCTCCACGTCCTACGAGCCGAACGCGTGGCCGCCGATGGTTCGACGTGGCGCGGCACGTAGGCTGGTCGGAGTGCGAGTCCTCGTCGTCGATGATTCCTTCGCCGTCCGCGTGCGTGTTTGCGCGATGCTCCGCGAGTATTCGTTCGTGTCGATCGTCTGGGAGGCGGGCAGCGCGCGCGATGCGTTGACGATCGCCCGCGAAAACCAGCCCGACATCGTCGTCCTCGACGTCCACATGCCCGACGCCAGCGGTCACACGATCATCGCAGAGCTCGTCGCCCTCGACGCTCGCCCCGCGATCATCGTCATGACCAACGACCCTTCGCGTGCACACCAACGCGAGAGCCTGTCCCTCGGCGCCCATCACTTCCTCGACAAGTCGCGTAATTTCGGCGAGCTCGGCGCGATCATCGCGGCCATCGCCGTCGTCCGACGACCGGGGGCGTAACGTCCTACGGGAGAAAGCGGATGTGGCCGACGGCGCCATCCCGCGCCGAGCCGTACCTATCTCGCCATGGTGAACGCTCCATGGTGAACGACGCGCTGCAGCCCGACGATCTCGGGCGACTCCTGTTCGAGACCTCGCACGATGGCATCATCCTCGTCGACGATCGCGGCGCGCCGCGCCTGATGAACGAAGCGGCCCGCGCGATGGGCACGGCGCTGGAGAGTCTGCTCTCCGCGCGCGACTCTCACGAGCCGGAGGTGGTCCTCTTCCACCGCGAGCTCCGCACCCGTGGCCAGGCGAACCTCGAGCTGGCGATCGCCGACGAGGGCACACGTCGTCGGTTCGCGATCTCGGGTCGTCGTCATGGCGTCCAATCGGTGCTCGTCGTTCGCGAGCTCGCGCCACCCGGTAGTTTGGTTGAAGGCCTCGCGGAGGCCTCGCGGCTCGAGTCGCTCGGTCAGTTCGCCGGGGGCCTGGCGCACGACTTCAACAATCTCCTCGCGCCCATCGCCTACCTCGCGCACGCGCTCGTCGAAGAGCTTCCCGAAGGTTCACGCCCGCACGAGCTTGCCACCGAGATCGACAG
The DNA here is from genome assembly GCA_025363655.1 of Deltaproteobacteria bacterium. Classification (GTDB taxonomy): domain Bacteria; phylum Myxococcota_A; class Polyangia; order Polyangiales; family JADJMO01; genus JANYDK01. The sequence goes on from JANYDK010000036.1 coordinate 62,042, forward strand.
CCTCGCCGAGCGCGGCGCCGCCCTCGTGCGACAGCTGCTCGCCTTCGTTCGTCGCGAACCGAGCGAGCCGCGACCGATCCGCGTCGGCGAGGTCCTCGGAGAACTGCGCCCGCTCCTCTCCCGCCTCGTCGGCGGGACCATCCAACTCGACCTCGTCGCCGACGACGATCGCGCGGAAACACTCGTCGATCGCGTGCACCTCGAGCACGCCGTCCTCAACCTGGTCGCGAACGCCCGCGACGCCCTCGTCGATGGTGGTCGCATCATCGTCCGCACCTCGAGCGTCCTCATCGGCTACACCCCCGTCGACGCCGATGCCGCCCTCCCACAAGGCGCCTACGTCGCCCTCACCGTCGTCGACGACGGCTCCGGCATGCCCGCCCACGTCCGCGAACGCGCGCTCGACCGATTCTTCACCACCAAAGGATCGAGCGGCACCGGCCTCGGGCTGACCAACGTGCAACGGTTCGCCACGAGGAGCGGCGGGAGCGTGGCGATTCGAAGCGAGCCTGGGGAAGGGACGGCGGTGACGATTTATCTGCCGAGGTTGCGGTCGCATGACGAGCGCGCGTTGACGGAGGCGCCTGGGGCGGGGGAGTGCAATTACGACGCGACGTGAGTGGGGCAGGGGGAGAGCGATCGTCGACCAAGAATCACGAGCGAACAACGCGTCGAATACGACGTCGACGACGGCGCACCGTGATGGCTCGATGTCGACGTCGCCGTTGCTCATCGTCGGGCCCTCGTGACGACGCTATATCTGCCCTATGTACCGCGAGCGACGCCTCTCCCCGAGCGAAGCGCAGCGAATCCTCGGTCGTGCGCTCGAGCTGCAGCGGGCGCAGGGGGGCGGGCGCGAGCTCGGCGACGAGGAGCTGACCCGCACGCTGCGTGACCTCGGCGTCGAGGAGCGGTTCGTCCAGCAGGCGCTGAACGACGACATGGTCGCGTCGACGGACGTCGGCGAAAAGTCGCACGGGTTCGTCGGCTCACCGCTCCGCGTCGTGGTCCAGCAACGCAGCCCGCGGGTCATCGACGCTTCCGATCATCCGCGTCTGGTGAAGACGTTGCGTCGCGTGGTCGGCGAGGATGGTCAGGCCGAGATCGTCGGCGACGACGTCGGCTTCACGCTGCACACGGGACGCCGCTCGCGAAAGTTCCTGCGCGTGACGCTGAGCCCGTCGCCCGAGGGCACGACGATGCGCGTGGAGGAGAACCTGCGTCCGGTCGCGGGCGGCCTCTTCGGCGGCATCCTCGGCTCACTAGGCATCAATGCGCTCACGTGGGCGGTGCTCGGTCCGTTGGTGTTCCACGCGCCGTTCTGGCTCCCGATGCTGCTCATCGGCACGTGGCTCGGCGTCTGGATGATCCTTCGCGTGGCGTTCGGCGCGTACGTCCGCTCTCGTCGTCGGCACTTGACCGAGATCGCGGAGAAGATCGCGGCGGAGGTGGCGGCGCAAAGCGGGCGCGCGCCGATGCGCGTCGAGGCAGCCGCGCCCACGCGTCTCGCGAGGGACGACGACGACGAGGCGGAGGCCGAACGCGATGCTGCCGAGGGTGAAGACGAATCGCGTGCCCGCCGCTTGGAGTGAACGGCACGTTCTGCGCTAGTGCGCGCGGTCAGCCTGACGGTAGACTACGATCGAGGCGACGCGGGCGCGGCCGGTCGATGACGAAGCTGACGAACAAGGCCCACCCGACCCCCCCGAACGACCCGCTCCACCGGACCAAGCCGAGGGGCAAAACCGCGCCTCTGCGTGCTCTCGCCTGTGCAGGTGCGCTCGCGCTCGTGGCGGCCCCCAGTTGTCGCGCGCCGACGCAAGTCACGGTGACGATCTCCACCGACATCCCGTGCGCAGCGCCGCCCGAGACCGTCGTCCGCATCGGTCCGCTCGACGGCTCGTTGCGCGGTCGCGAGCCGGTGGTCACGACCACGCGCTGCAAGGACGGCCGCGTCGGCTCGATCGTCGTCGTGCCGAGCGACCTTCGCGACCAAGAAATCGGCATTTGGGTGGCGACGCGCGCAGCCTCTGGCGCCAAAGCCTGCGACGACGCGACGCCGACGAACGGCTGCATCGTCGCCCGCCGCGCTCTCCACTTCGTCGAGCACTCGGAGCTCGACGTGCCGATCGAGATGCTCACCGACTGCTCGGGCGTGAGGTGCAGCGACCTGAACACGACTTGCGTGCACGGCGCGTGCGTGAACGCGCATCTCGACGCGCCGACATGCCATGACGACGGCTGCCGTCTCGGTGTCGGGGGCGACGCTGGCCCGCCCGACGCTTCCGACACGGGACCGATCGACGCCGGCACCGACACGCGCTCGGACGCGATCACCGACGCGATCTCCGACGCGATCTCCGACACGGACGCCACGCCTCCTCCGGCGACGCAGTGGGCCTTCACGTATGGCACCCGCATTCGCAAGTTCGACGCAGTCGGGACGCTCTCCGACGGCAGTGTGGTCGCCGCGCTCAGCTTCGACGGAAAGATCTCTCTCGACGGCACCAAGTCGAGCGCGGGGGACGACGACATCGTCCTCGTCCGCTATTCGGCTGGAGGCAGCGTGCTCTGGGCGCGGCAGGTCGGCGGCGACGACGCCGACGCGCCCATGGATTTGGCGGTCGACGCCGACGACAGCATCGTCCTCCTCGGCGACAGCAAGAGCACGACGATCGACGCCTCGGGGACCACGCTCGGCGGCGCGACCGGCGCGGGAATCTTCCTCGTCCGCTACTCCTCGGCAGGCGCAGCGATCACGGGGAGGCGCTATCCCGGCGCCTTCAACGACCTGGACGCGAAGGTGGCCATCGGCACCAGCGGCGAGATCTACGTCCTCGCCAACTCCACGGCGGCGAGCCAGGTCGCCTGGGACGGCACGGTCCGGGGCAGCGCCAGCAGCTTCAACCTCGCCATCGGTAAATTTCCGGCGTCCCTCGGCGCGCCGATCCTGGTCAAGACGTTCGGCGACACGACCCACGACGCCTACGCCGCCGACCTCACGAGCACCCCGCTCGGCCCGGTGATCGTCGGCCATTTCATGGGCAGTCTCGGCTCGCTGACGTCGTCGATCGGGCTCGACGGCTTCGTCCTCGCCCTCGACGGGACCCTCGCAGAGCGATGGGCGGTGAACACGGTCGATGGCGCCTCACCCGGCGAGCCGACGCAAGACCTCGAAGGCGTCATCGTCACGCCGAGCGGCAACGTGGTCGCCGAGGGCGCTGTCGGCGGGAGCAGCATGACCATCGCCGGCCACGCGTTCGTCGGCCCAGGGCAGGCGATGGTGACGCTCTCGCCGACCGGCACCTTCGTCGACGGGCGGGCCTTTTCCGACGGGTATCTCGTCGGCGACTGCTGGCTGGCGGCGAGCCCGGATGGCACCTCCCTCGCGCTCTTCGGGCAGCTCGGGGGAAGCTCGACCGCGTCGCCCATCACCTTCGATCCCTCGCTCGGCACCACGCTCACGCCGGCAGGCGGCAACGACTTCTTCCTCGTCGAGCTCGACGGCACGGGGCGTCCCGTCAAGCAGAGGCGCTTCGGCGACGCTTCGGCGCAGTTCGGCTACGCCGGCGCCATCGACTCCGGCGGCAACATCGTCATCGTCGGCGGCATGAACGGCGTGATGGACCTCGGCTTCACCAAGCTCACGGCGACGACGAGTGCGAGCGCCGACCAGGCCTTCATCGCTCGTTTCGCACCGTGAGCGGTTCATTCATACGAGGAGATCGGGACGACGTCATCGTCGCTCCAATTGCGTTTCGCACCTTCACCCAAAGGCGCCTGTCACGCCTGCGTGCGAAGCCTATTGCTGCCGGGGCCCTTCTTCGCGAGGAACGGCTGGCGCTCGTCAGTGTTGTAGAATGCTCCCATGGGGTTCATCCAATCGGTCTGGAAGGCAACGTGGAACGGTCATCCGGTCAACGTATCGTCGAGCGGCCTGTCCCGCGGCTTCGAGGTCGACGTCGCCGGAAAGGTCGCCGTGAAGCGGGTCATGACACTGAGCGGCGCCGGTCACTGGGAGGGCGACGTAGACGTCGACGGGCGGGGCGCGCACGTCGTGATCGAGCTCAGCGGCACGTTGACCGGGACTGACTGCGATCTCTGGATCGACGGGGAGAAGATCCCCCTCGAGGTCGTGAAGTAGACCAGCCGTCCGGCGTCATCACGACGTCCCATCAGAAGGCCTCTACGGCCCGTCGTCCAACTCCGGCGCCGGAGGAGGAAGCGACGGGGCCACCGGCGCCGGCGGCAAGAGCACGTGCTCGAGGATCTCGGACACCTTCTTGACGAAGACGATCTCGAGGTCTTTGCGCACCTCTTCCGGGATGTCTTCGAGGTTTCGCTCGTTGCGCGCGGGAAGAATGACCTTCTTGATGCCCGCGCGGTGCGCTGCGAGCACCTTCTCTTTCACGCCGCCGATGGGAAGCACGATTCCACGGAGCGTGATTTCGCCGGTCATCGCCACGTCGTGACGCACCGGGCAGCCGGTGAGGCGCGAGACGATCGCGGTGAACATCGTCACGCCGGCGGACGGTCCGTCCTTCGGAGTGCCGCCGTGCGGGACGTGCACGTGGACGTCGAGCTTCTGCTGCATCTCCAGCGGAATGTGGAGGACGTCGAGGTGCGCGCGGACGAAGCTCCACGCGGCGTGCGCCGACTCCTGCATGACGTTGCGTAGGTTGCCGGTGAGCATGTAGTTGCCCTTGCCCGGCATGGTGTTGCACTCGATGAAGAGGAGCTCGCCGCCACTCGGCGTCCACGCGAGCCCCGCCACCAAGCCGACCTGCGCCGTGCGTTCGGCGAGCTCGGGCATGTGTCGCACTGGACCGAGGATTTTCTCGACCAGCTCGGGAGTCACCTTCTCGCGCAGCTGCTCACCTTCGGCGAGCTTGACCGCGCCCCAGCGGCAGATGCTCGCCACCTCGCGCTCGAGCCCACGAACGCCGGCCTCACGCGTGTACGAGTCGACGACGGTCTCGATGCCCTCGACGAGGAAATCGAGCTGATCGGGGCTGATGCCGTGGGCCTCGAGCTGCTTCGGCACCACGTAGTCCATCGCGATCTGCTTCTTCTCGGTCCGCGTGTAGCCCGCGATGTCGATGACCTCCATGCGGTCGAGCAGCGGCCCGGGAATGGTGTCGCGGTTGTTGGCGGTGGCGATGAACATCACCTTCGAGAGATCGAAGGGCACGTCCAAGTAGTGATCGGTGAAGGTGTCGTTCTGCTCCGGATCGAGCAGCTCGAGGAGCGCTGCCGCCGGATCGCCGCGGGTGTCGACGCCGAGCTTGTCGACCTCGTCGAGCTGCAAAATCGTGTTGTGCGTCTTCACCTTGCGCAGGCCCTGGATGATGCGTCCGGGGAGCGCGCCGACGTAGGTGCGACGGTGGCCGCGAATTTCGGCCTCGTCACGCACGCCGCCGAGCGAGATGCGATGGAGCTTGCGACCGGTGGCGCGGGCGATGCTCTTGCCGAGCGACGTCTTGCCGACGCCGGGCGGCCCAATGAGGCAGAGAATCGGCCCCTTTTTCTCGGGCGCGAGCTTGCGCACGGCGATGTACTCGACGATGCGCTTCTTGATTTTCTCGAGGCCGTAGTGGTCTTCGTCGAGGCAGCGACGCACGAGGGCGACGTCGAGCTTGTCCTCGGTGCGCAGGTTCCACGGCAGCTCGGCGAGCCACTCGAGGTAGTTGCGCGTCACGCCGTACTCGGCGCTCTGCTGCGGAATCGCCTGCAGACGCGAGAGCTGCTTCTTCGCGATCTTGTCGACCTCTGGGGGCAAGCCGGCCTTGGCGATCTTGTCGCGCAGCTCCTCGACCTCGTCCTCTTCGCCGCCTTCGCCCAGCTCTTCGCGGATGGCCTTGATTTGCTGGCGCAAGATGAACTCGCGCTGCGATTTGCCCATCTCTTCTTGGACCATCGAGCTGATTTCCTTCTTCACGCGAAGGAGCTCGAGCTGACGGGTGACGATTTGGAGGACGAACTTCACGCGCGACTTCACGTCGAACGTCTGCAGCACCTGCTGCTTGTCGTCGATGCTGGCGATCTCGGTGGGGAAGTTGCTCGCGATGAGATCGGCGAGGGCGCCCGGCTCACGCACGTTGTCGAGGATGCCCGCCGTCTCGCGGGGGATGTCGCTCTTCAGCTCGAGCACCTCGCGCGTGGTCTCGCGCAGCGTGGTACCGAGCGCGTCGAGCTCGACGTCGCGATCGAGGCGATCGTGGAGGCGCTGCACGCGCGCGCGCATGTACGGCTCGAGGCCGAGCGGCTCGAGGATGCGCATGCGGGAGGCGCCTTGGAGCACGACGGAATAGCTCCCCGCGCTCATGCGGATGACCTTCACGACCTTGGCGATGACGCCGACCTCGTAGAGATCTTTGAAGGCCGGCTCTTCGATCTCGGACTTGCGTTGCGCGGCGATGGCCACGTACGGGCGATCGCGACCGAAGAGCTCTTCGATGAGGCGAACGCTGCGTGGCCGACCGACGTTGATCGGGACCACTTGCGCTGGATAGAGCACTGCGTTCCGCAAAGGCAGAACAGGCAGCACGTCGACATCGGAGCTTTTCGGTTCGTTCGCCATAGGTGATCACACAGGGTGGGACACGCGCCAGCGTGTGGATCCGATGCCTGTTCGCCTCATGCCGACACTAAGACGACGCGCGCCGAACTGCCATGCCAACCGTGATGCTTCGGAGATTTTGCGCTTGGCTCGCGTTGCGTACACACCGCTCGTCACTTCGGCGAGACGCTTTGTGAGGACGACGCACATCAAACCTACACGCTCGTACTTATGCGAAAAGATTGAGTTTTTCGGTGGGATAATAGTTGTGGTCGGCCGCTCGTTCCTTCACAATGGGAACCATGGGAGATCGCAGCACGCTCGCCGCAATTCTCTCCATCGCCGCCGCGATCTTCGCGACGACTGCGGTGGGGGACGCGAGCGCGGACCTCCCCTTCTTCGCGGCGCCGCGCGCGCTCACTGCGCTGCAGCCCACGTGGTCGGTCACCACTGCTCTTGGTTGGGATGCGAGCAGCGCGGCGAAAGATTCGTCGGCCGGCACGTACGCGGTGATGGCCAATCTCCCCTACGCCGAGTCGGTCGTCCGCACCTTCGACGTCGGGCGCGTCGTCAACCGCTTCATCGACCAAAAGGTCGAGCTCGGTTCGGGCTTCCGCCTCACCTTCATCACGGGTCGTCACCTCCTCGTCGCCGACCTCGGCGCGCGCACCACCTTCTCGGTGACGCCCACGAGCATGAGCGGCGGCGTCTTCAGCATCGGCACCGCGTTCTGAGTCGACGATCCCTCCCGGGATCTCGCTGCTACTGAAGCGATCGCGCTTCTGCTGAAGCGACTGCGACTCACTCGTTCGGATGTTTGCGGGTGAACGCTTGCAAGAGCGCGCTCACGCCACGGGTCGCGTCGCGCGCGGCGTCGGCACGGGTGAGCTCGCCGTCGTACCACTGTTCGAGCACCACACGCCCCGCTGCGACGAGCATGCGCGACAACGTCTCGACCTCGCGGGGCGATGCACGCGTCATCTCGGCGATGCGCGGCAGCCAGGGGGCGAGAAGCGACCGCTGCTGCTCCTCACCGAGCCGCCGGATCTCACGATCGCCGTCTTTCGCGCCGAGGAGACGCCATGCGCCCGCGCCCTTCGCCTCGATCGTGTCGCACACGGCGTGGATGAAGACGCCGGTCATGGACTCGAGGTCGGTCGCGTGCGGCAAGCCGTAGGCAAACGCGGCTGCGAATCGCGACCGGAGCTCGGCCACGAAGTCTTCGACCACCGCCCGAAGCAACGCATCGCGATCGGAAAAGAACTTGTAGACCACGGGACGCGTGACCCCCGCGCGGGCCGCGACCTCGGTGAAGGGAACGCCGTCGAGGCCGTGCGCCGTCAGCAAGCGACCGGCAGCGTGCACGATCTCGGCGCGGCGCGTCTCGGGATCGAGGCGTCTCCGCGTTCTTCTCTTGGCGATCCGTTGACCCACGTCGGCCACTAATTTACACCATGTAAAATAGACGACGGAGGACGAAATCATGGAATCGATCGCACGCTGGCCGCTCAGAGCCACAGGCCTCGACGACGCACCCCTCCGCGGGCTCCCCGGCTCGACGTCGTTCGCGGAGCTCTATCACTTGCTTCGCGACCCTCGCGCCTTCTTCCACGACCGCTTCGAACGATACGGCCGCGTCTTCAAGTCGCGCCTCGTCTACCCGGTCGTCTTCGCCGTCGGCGACGAGGCCAACCGCTCGATGCTCGTGACCCGCAGGCACGACGTCGCGTTCGGAGCGGGCTATGCCGCGACCAACGTCGAGAAGATCTTCGCGGGCAGCATGATGCTGCAAGACGGCGAAGATCACCGGCGCACGCGCGACCTCCTTTCGCCCGCGGTCGGGACGCTGGCCATCAAAGAGAGCGCGAATGCCGTGCGCACGGTTTGGTCGCACGCTGCCGATCGCATCGGCGAGCGAGGGGGCGGCGACTGCTACGAAATGGCCGAGCGCGGCACATTCGACGCCGCCGCGAACGTCTTGACCGGGCTGTCCCTCGGCGCCGAGACCGACTCGTTCCGCCCTCACTTTCGCGGGCTGATCGACGGCGTGATGGCGCCGACCAAACTGCGCATCCCCCTCGGTCGGCTCGATCGCGCGTTGAAGTCGCGAGAGGCCCTCTTCGATCTGTTGCGGCCGCGGGTCGAAGCCGCGCGTCGCGTCGAGCCGGTCGCGCTCCTCGGAAAGCTCGCTCATCACCGAGACGAAAACGGCAAGCCGATCGCGACCGACGACATCATCGGTCACATCCTGCTTCTCTTCTGGGCCGGCTACGACACCACCGCGAGCTCGGCCGCCTGGATCCTGCACGAGCTCGCGTACCGCGCCGACTGGCAGCTTCGGCTACGCGAAGAGCTCCGCGCCGGCGGCGACATCACCAGCAACGGCGAATGCCCTCAGTTGAACAACTTCCTGTTCGAGATCGAACGCATGTATCCGAGCGCGCTGTTCTTTCCCCGCATCGCGCTCGCCGATCTCGAGATCGGCGGCCTGACCATCCCGAAGCGCAGCACGGTGTTCTATTCGCCGTACATGAGTCATCGAGATCCGGAGGCGTTCGAGAATCCGAACGTGTTCGATCCCGATCGGTTTTCGGCGGCGCGTGGGGCATCGCGTGCGGTCGCGACGAAGCTCGTGGGCTTCGGCGGCGGACCGCGCATCTGTCTCGGGAAGTCGTTCGCGAAGCTTCAATTGAAGATCATGATCAAGACGATTCTCGAGCGGTTTCATCTCGAGCCCGATCCGAACGCGCGCCCGAGCGTGCTGGCGCTGCCGATTCACCACCCCAGCCATTCACTCATTCGGGCGCGAAGTCTTCACTGAGCGGGTAGCGCCTCTCACCGAAGCCAGGCGAGCGCCGTCTTCGCCGAAATCGAGCCGTCCTTCGGCAGCGTCGAGAGGAAGACGTCGAGCGACCAGTTGATCGCCGAGGTGTTGTACGGGCCGCTCTGGCGGGTCAACGCCGCCTCGTCGTAGACCTCGATGACGTAGCAGTTGTTGTGGTCGTCCATGTCGAAGCCGCGGATCACCATCGCGTGGGTGGTGAAGCTGCCGTCGTCGGCCGTCACTGCTTTGGTGATGACGATCGGGCCGCTCGAGTTCAGCCGATTCATGATGCTGTCGACGTCCCACTTCTTGGCTTCGGCCCGATCGATGGCGTCCATCCCGAGCGCGCTGAAGACGGCGGCGCGATCTTCCTTTTCGAGACCGAACTTGATCGCGTTGTCCCACTTCGCGGTGTCGCCACCGAAGGCGCCCGCGAGGACGAGGGGCTTGACGTCGTCGGGCGACTTCCCCTTCCCCTGGACGTTCGCCCACTTGAAGACGATGCGCAACGACGCGTACCAGCAGCTCCGCGTCGTCTCTTGGCCCATCGACGCGTAGTCGAAGTCCCAGACCACCTTGCGGAAGCCGGAGATGTAGCCCTTCTTCACCGTCTCGCCGACGGCGCATTCGGTCTCGTCGCTCATGATCCGTGCTCCGCCGACAGCTTCGCCTTGGTGGTGTCGTCGAGCTCGCCCGTCGGCGGGAGCTTCTGATCCTTTTGGAACTGAGTGAGCGCGGCCGCGAGCAGCGCCGCCTCCTTCTCTTCGTCCTCGCTCGGCGGCTCCTTGATGTAGCCCTTGTTCTTCAGACGCTGACGCACCCCCTTGGGATCGTCGATCGGATCGAGGTGACCGATCTTCGCGGTGGTGGCGAATCCGACGTCGGGAAAAACGAGGTGCGCCTCGTGGGCAGTGATCGGCACGTCGAAGGACGCCGTCCCGTCGCCGTCGGTCTGGCCCTGCATCTCGACGCCGTCGACCTCGTAGGTGAACTTCGCGTTCTTCAGCTTCCCGTCGGCGTCGTCGAAGTGCATCGAGAACTTCGTCGTCGGCACCTGGGCGACGAAGCGGTTCACCCGGCGTCGCGTGAACGAGAGGCCGTCCGGCTTGCTCTTGGGGACGTACAAGACGTCACCGGCGAGCAGCACGGAGGGCTTGCGCGTCTTCTTCAGCTCGGCGTTTTTGGGGTGGTTCCACACCTCGTCGGCGTCGAAACCGCGCGCGTAGGCGAGCTTCGTGAGGTGGTCGCCAGGCCGAACGACGTAGGGGAGGTACGGACCCGCCATGGGCTGGATCGTAGCAGGATTCATCCCTTCGATTCTGCCGCCTCGATCGAAGAGAGCCGCTTCTGATACTTCCGCCCCCAATCGGCGAGCCCGAGCAGGATCGGCTCCAGCGACTTGCCGAACGACGTCAGCTCGTACTCCACGTGCGGCGGTACTTCGGCGAAGACGGTGCGCTTCACCAGGCCGTCGGCCTCGAGCTCGCGGAGCTGCAGGGTGAGCACGCGCGCGCTGCAGTTGGGCAGGCGCCGGCGCAGCTCGCCGAAGCGCAGCTTCCCCGAGAGCAGCCAGAAGAGCACCACGCCCTTCCAGCGCCCGCCGATGACGCCGAGGGCAGCCTCGACGGTGCAATTGGATTTTCCCGAGAAGCAGAACTCGCCGTTGCTCTTCATGGTTACCTTTTCGTAACTACGTACCAGAATGTGCGTACTTGCGCAGATCGTACTGCGGACCGATGTTGCTCGCCACGAAAGCGAGGTCACGTCGATGCAAGCCTACGAGCTCCACCCCGAAGAAGGATTCGCCGCGCTCACCCTGGTCGATCGGCAGGCGCCGAAGACCCTCGAGCCCCACCAGGTCCGCGTCCGCGTGCGCGCGGTCTCGCTCAACTATCGCGACTTGGTCGTCGCCAAGAATTCGCAGACGCGCGCCAAGAAGATCGTCCCCGTCTCCGATGGCGCTGGCGAAGTGATCGAGACTGGCAGCGCCGTCACGCGCGTCAAGGTCGGCGATCGCGTCGTCGCGGGCTTCTTTCCCACGTGGATCGACGGTCCCTTCGCCGAGGTCCATCACGGGAGCGCGCTCGGCGGCTCGCTCGACGGCATGCTCGCGCGCGAGGTCGTGCTCGGGGAAGCCGCCTGGGTGAAGATCCCGGAGTACCTGTCGTTCGAGGAAGCCTCGACGCTTCCTTGTGCGGGCGTCACCGCGTGGAACGCCTTGTTTCATGCAGCGTCGGTCAAGTCCGGCGACACCGTGCTCGTCCAGGGCACCGGCGGCGTCTCCATCTTCGCGCTACAGCTGGCCCGTGCAGCCGGCGCCCGCGTCGTCGCCACCTCGAGCTCCGCCGACAAGCGCGCACGCCTCGAGTCCCTCGGCGCCTTCGCCACCATCGACTATCGCGAGACGCCCGCATGGGGCGAAGCCGCGCGCGCCGCGACGGGAGGACGCGGCGTCGACGTCGCCGTCGAAGTCGGTGGCGCCGGCACCTTCGATCAAAGCGTCAAAGCACTTCGCTTCGGCGGCACGGTGAGCCTCCTCGGCATCCTCGCCGGCACGCAGGGGCCCATCGACACCTACGCCATTCTCCACAAGGACGTCCACGTGCGCGGGCTCTACGTGGGATCGATCGCGATGTTCGAGGAGCTCTTGCGCGCGCTCGACGCGAGCCGAATCAGGCCCATCGTCGACCGGGTGTTCTCGTTCGCGGAGGCGCGCGGAGCCTACGAGCATCTCGCGAGCGGCAAGCATTTCGGGAAGGTGGTGATTCGCGTCGATTGAGTGTCCCGAGGTCGCGTTACGGCACGACGATCGGCGCGTGGCGTTCGGTCTTCGAGCCGTCGCCGAGCTGGCCGTAGAGGTTGTTTCCCCAGCACATGACGCGGCCGGTCGTCATGAGACCGCACGTGTGATAGCGACCGAGCACCAGGCGCGAGGCGCCCGCGAGGCCGATGTCGATCGGCGCGTCGCGTTGCAACGTGGTGCCGTCGCCGACCTGGCCGCCGGAGTTGTAGCCCCAACACTGGACGTTCCCCGCGCTGCCGAGGATGGCGCACGTGTGGGATTTTCCAGTGTAAATGTGGACGACGCCGGCGAGGGACAAGGGGAGAGGGAGGCTGGAATCGAGCTCGGTGCCGTCTCCGAGCTCGCCGAAGAAGTCGTCGCCCCAACAGGCCGCGGTGCCGTCGCTCTTGCGCGCGCAGGTGAAGCTGTCGCCGGCGCTGACCTCGCTGACGCCGGTGAGGGACGAGACGGTGACTGGCGTCGTCCGCGAGGTGACGGTGCCATCGCCGAGCTGTCCCGAGACGTTGTGGCCCCAGCACTTGACGGTGGCGTCGGACATCAACGCGCAGGTGTGATCGAGGCCGAGGGCGAGCTGTTTCACGCCCGTGAGGCCGGTGCTCACCGGCGCGTCGCGTTCGACCTTGGTGCCGTCGCCGAGCTGTCCATAGGTGTTGCTGCCCCAGCAATCGACGGCGCCGCCTTTGACGATGGCGCACGTGTGGCTGGCGCCGGCGGCGATTTGTTCGACCCCGCCGAGGCTGGCGAGCGGTGTCGGTGTCGTGCGATCGACGATGGTGCCGTCGCCGAGCTGACCGTGCGAGTTGAAGCCCCAGCATTGAATCGTCTTGTCGCCCATCAGCGCGCAGGAGTGCTCCGATCCGAGAGCGAGGCTGGTGACGCCGGAGATTCCTGGGACCGGCGCGCGCGTGGTGCGGGTGGCCTTCGCGCCGTCGCCGAGCTGACCGTAAATGCCGTATCCCCAACACTGGAGCGTGCCGCCGGTGTTGCGTGCGCAGAGGTGATAGGCGCCGCTTCCGAGCTCGAGCGCGGTGAAGGGGCCGGTGCCGATGTCGACGGGGACGTCGCTGGCGATGTCCGGACTGAAGGCGGTGTCGCTGGCGTCGACGCTCGTCTCCTCGTTGCCGTCGACGCTGGCGTCGCCTGCGTCGTCCACCCGCGTGTCGTCGCCTCCCTCAGGATCGGTGTCGTCGGTCGGCACGTCGGTGTCGGGGTCGTCGCCGGTGTCGTCGTCGAAGGGCGTGGTCTCGTGCGTCGGCTCGACGAAGCCGCCATCGCCGCCGGACGCCGAGCAACCGAGCGCGCCGGCGAGCGCGAACAGGCCGAACATCGGGGTGGGCGCGGGAAGGAAAGAGGGGCGTCGGAGCTTCATGGAAAAATATATATAAAATATATAATTAGTCTACGTAATCGAGCGCGTGGGCCGCGGAGTTGTGACACGGGAACGGCCCCTCGTCGCGCGCACGCCCCGGACGTAGGCCAAAGGCGCGATGCACGTCCTCATCATCGGTGGAACCCGCTTCGTCGGCTACCTGCTCACCTGGCGCCTGCTCGCCGGAGGGCATCGGGCGACGCTCTTCCATCGCGGCACGAGCCGCGATCCGTTCGGGAGTCGCGTCGAGCACGTGCTCGGAGATCGGACCACCGACGACTTCGAACGTCTGCTCCAAGGGCGGCGCTTCGATGCCGTCGTCGACTTCGCCGCGTTCACGGGGGAGGAGGTGACGCGCGCCATCGCCCTTTTTCAAGGCTCGATCGGGCATTACGTCTTCATCTCGACGGGGCAGGTCTATCTCATTCGTGGACGCGAATTCGCGTGCCCCGAGCGGCCGGCGCGCGAGGAGGACTACCACGGTCCGGTGATCGCGCGGCCGACCGAGAACGCGAGCGACATCGCGTCGTGGGATTACGGAATCGGCAAGCGGCGCGCCGAGGACGCACTGATTCGCGCGTTCTCCGAGACGAAGTTCCCCGGCACACGCATCCGCATTCCGATGGTGAACGGCCCACGCGACTACTATCGCCGCCTCGACGAGTACATCGTGCGACTGCTCGACGGCGGGCCGATTCTGTTGCCCGACGGAGGCAAACGGCCGACGAGGCACGTGCACGCCGACGACGTGGCGCGGGCGATCGCCTCGCTGCTCACCGACGGTGGCGCGGCGCGAACGGCGGGCGAAGCGTACAACCTCGCGCAGGAAGAGACGCCCACTTTGCGAGAGCTCGTCGGCGTCCTCGCGGAACATCTCGGCGCGTCACCGACCTTCGTCGAGGCCACTTCGGAGGCGATTGCAGCCGACGTCGGCCTCGAGCCACGCGACTTTTCGCCCTTCAGCGGAAAGTGGATGTCGTTCCTCGATCCGGGAAAAGCGAAGGCGCAGCTCGGATTTCGCGCGACGCCGTTGCGTACGGCGCTCTCGCAAGTGGTGGCCTCGTATCTCTCGGCTCCCCCGGCGGATGACCCCGAGGGGTATGTCCATCGAGTCCGCGAGCGGGCCTATGCCGAAAGGCTCCTCGGTCTGTCGTCCTCGTCTGCTTCTCCGTCTTCTCCGTCTTCTCCGTAGCCGAGCGCGCTGACGATTCGTTACGTTGGCGCGACATGGCCAACGCTCCCAACGCAGTCCGTGCAGTTGACGTGGTCGTCGTCGGCGGTGGCCTCTCCGGCCTCAGCGCCGCAAAGCGCTTGGTGGAGAACGGCAAATCGGTCGTCGTCCTCGAAGCCAACGATCGCATCGGTGGTCGCATCCACAGCAAGGAAGCGCAGAGTCCGGTCGGCCTCGCGAAATTCGACATGGGCGCGGGTTACGTCGGACGCACGCAGGGCGCCCTCGTCGCGCTCGCGGGCGATCTCGGCATCGACATGCGCTTCGACGATCCGAACAGCGGCCTCATCCCCTCGAACCAGACGGGGAAGATGATTCTCTATCTCGACGGCAAACGAAGCTTGGAAGATCCGGCGGCCGCGGTGCCGACGCACGGGCTCGGGCTCTTCACGCTCCTCGGGCTCGGTATCATCGTCTATGGCGAGGTCAATCCGGCGGTGTCGGAGATGCAGAGCTATCTCGACAACCCGTGGGACGCGCCGCACGCAGCCGAGTGGGACAGCCAATCGGTCGAGTCGTGGCTGCAGTCGCACATCCTCTTCGACAAGAAGACGAAGGACATGGTGCGCATCGCCATCAGCGCGGCGTGGTCGGCCGAAGCTGCCGAGGTCTCGCTGCTCTACTTCTATTGGTACGTCGCCTCGGCGGGCGGGCTCGACACCATCATGGGCGCGTCGGGCACGGGCGCGCAGGCCTATCGCTTCAAGCAGACGGCGCAGGCGATCCCCGATTTGCTGGCGGCGCGGCTCGGCGATGCGGTGGTGAAGAAGAACAGCCCCGTCGCCGAAATTCTCCACGACGACGCGGGGGCGACGGTGCGCACGCTCGGTGGCGAGACGTACCGCTGTCAGCACGTGATCGTGGCGATGAGTCCGTTCCTCACCAGTCGCATTCGCTACGAGCCGCCGATGTCCGACGTGCGCATGCAGCTCGTCCAACGCATGCCGATGGGGCGCACCACCAAGACCGTGACCCTCTACGAACAGCCGTTTTGGCGGCCGAAATACTGCGGAATGTCGATCAGCAACTCGACGGAGGCGATCTGGACGATGGACGACGTCACCGCCGAGGGGGCGAACGGGATGATGGCCTTCGTCGTCGGCGACAAGGCGACGAGCTTCAACCAGCTGTCCCTCGAAATGCGCAAAGCGACCATCGCCAAGAACCTCGCCGAGACCTTCGACGACGAGCGTTTTCTCACGCCGATTGGCTACGTCGAGAAGAACTGGAACGCCGAACAATGGGCCTACGGTTGCCCCACCGGACTCATGCCGCCGGGGGCGCTGAGTCAGCTCGGCGCGTCGATGCGTGCGCCGATCGGTCGGCTCCACTGGGCTGGCACCGAGACCGCGTCGCAGTGGTCGGGCTACATGGACGGCGCGGTCACTGCTGGATATCGCGCGGCCACCGAGGTCCTCGAGGCGAACACGTGAGCGCGGTCAGCCGCGGATCGAACGGCTCCAACGGAACCGACGGAGCCCACGGAGAGGTCGGCGCCGCGGCCTTCAAACGGCCAGGAATTCTCGCGCAATTGAAGGAAGATCGCATCGGCGCCGCGGTGCCCGACGGCGACTACCAGACGATGCTCCAGCTCCTCGAGACGCACATCGTCCATGAGAACGCGCACGACATCGACGGAATTCTCACCACGCTGACGCGTGATCCGATGTTCGTGAACGAGATGCTCCCCTTCACGATCAGCGAGAAGAGCTGGTTCACCCGCAAATATTGGATGGGCCGGCAGGGCGCGATCGAGTTCTACCAGGCGATGTTCCGCGACTTCGCCGACTTCCATCTCGATCTCCTCGGCTACGCGGTGTCGCCGAAGGGGCTCGTCTCTTATTGCAACATCAGCGGCGACGTCTTCGCCGAGCTCTTGAAGCTGCCGAAGCTAGGCATCGACGGAATTCCCTTCAAGATGCCGCTACCCACGTTTTTCCCGTTCGATTCGGTCGAACGGAAGTTCGGCGGAGAGCAGATTTATCTCTGCACCTCGCAAGCGGTGAAGAACCTTTATTGAGTGGTTGAGTGGTTGAGTGACTGCGTCACACCGCGCCCGGGAGAATCAGCGACATCAGCTTCTCGGGCGCGCGGACGTGTTGGCTCACCATCCACTTCGAGGCTTCGTTGCGGAGCGCGGCGCCTTCGTCGCCTCCGAGACGGACGCCGAGCGCGTGACGGGCCGTCGCCGTGCAGAGCTTCATGCTGGTGCGCTCGCCTTGGTCGATGGCGTCGCGGAGGGCGCTGACGGCGCTTTCTTCGTCGCCCGAGGCGGACGCGACGCCGGCGCGGAGCAATGCTGCGCAGACTCCACCGAAAGGGCGAGCGTGGCCGACGATGCGGCGGATCTCGCGCTCGACGTTGCGCAGATGCGTGCGGACGTCGATGCCTTTGCGCGCGAGGGCGAGGCCGACCCGACCGCGTAGCCATGCGTGCTCGATGCCGGCCATCGGTACGCGGAGGAGCTGCGAGCGGGCGACGTCGGCGTCGGTCTCTTCCAGTCGACGAAACGCGCCTTCGGCGTCACCACGGTAGAGATCGGCGTGGCAGCGGGCGTTGACCGCCCAGAAGTGCTGCAGGTGAAAGCCCTCTTGAGTCCACTGTCGCAGCGCCTCGTCGATCTCACGCGCGAGCTCGTCGGGGGCGTCGGCGGTGAGCCAATAGGCGTGCGTCGGACACGTGCGAAGGCTCGTCCCGAGGTTGCGATCGCCGCGTCGATCTGCGTCGTGGAGGAGTGAAGGGAGACGTCGTCGAAGGACGTCGAGCTCGCCGAGATAGAAGAGCAGGCCGAGGCCCATCACGCGCCCGGTCGAGAGCTCCCAACTGAGGCCGCGTGCGCGCGAGAGAATTTCTTCGGAGCGCATGTAGTGCGCGTGGGCGCTGACGAAATCGCCCTCCGCTTGGTGGGCGATCCACGCCGCCGCTTGTTCGACGAGGCCGTCGGTCTCGGGGCTCGGATGACGCCTCGCGAGGTCGCGTGCGGTCTCGAGGATGGTCCGCGTCAGCTTGAGCGCGAACGGTGTCCCCGAGCGAAAGGCGACCTCGTAGGTGAGCGCGCGCACGAGGCGAATCGGCTCACCGGCGTCGAGGGCGTGCATCAGCCCTGCCGTCTGCAGGTGTGCGCCGACGATGGGGTTCAGCATGCTGACGCCGGCCGACGCCGAGTAGTAGCCGTCGACGCGTTCGAGGACCTCGCGCGGAACGTCTTGCTCGTTGCGTTCGACGAAGCGGAGGCCACGCACGCCGAGGCGCGCGCGTCGCCACAAAAGACCGGCAAAAGCGCGTCCCGGCGAGGAGGGGAGCTCGATGCCGTAGGTCGGGAGCACCTCGCGCATCGCCGCCAAGCCCTCGTCGATGTGACCGCTGATGAGGAGACGTTCGGCCGAGAGACGACGGAGCTCGCGTGCTTCTGATTCGTTGGCGCCGTGGGCAGCATGGAGGTACGTGGCCGCCGCTTCGCGTCCGCGACCGGCGCTCGCCAAGGCGTCGCCGAGCTTGCGTTGCAGCGCGCGCAGGCCGTCGCCTTGGGGCGCGAGGAGCTCGATCGCCTTCGCCCACAGTCGCGCCGCGTGATCGAAGGCGAGCGCGTCGTCGGCGCCGGCGGCAGCTCGATGGGCATAGGCGCCGGCGCGTTTCGCCTCGCCCGCAGAGGCGAAGTGATGCGCGAGCCGCTCGGGATCGGCGCCTCCACCGGCCTCCAGCGCGACCGCGAGCGCGCGATGTGAAGCGGTGAGCGAAGCGGGCGAGAGGGCGGCGGCGAGCGTCTCACGGATGCGATCGTGGAAGGTCTCGACCGGATCGCGCGGCCTCGCGCCCGACGTGCGGACGAAGTGCTCCGAGCGAAGCACCGCGAGCGCCGAGGGACCTTCGTCGGTGAGCTCGGCGGCGGCGAGCGCGATCGATTGTTCGATCGGCTGCCCGGCGACTGCGACGAGGTCGAGCAGTCGCCTCGCGGCGCGTGGAAGCTCTGCCGCGCGCGCGAGGAGCACGCGATCGAGCGAGGGGCTGGAGGCTGGTTTCGTCGCTCCTCCGTGCGTGAAACGAGCCAATTGGCCGACGAAGAACGGGTTCCCTGCCGACTCACGCGCGACCTCGCCGATGCGCGCTTCGTCGACGAGCTCGCCGCCGCCGGCTTCGCCCGTCTTGTTCGCCTCGGTGAGCAGAACACGCGCCAGCTCGCGCGCTTCGTCGTCGTCGAGCGGCCGCACGTGCAGCCTTCGCACTTCGGTCGCCGAGGCCGCCTGGAGCCTGGGGAGAAGCTCCCGGAGCAGCTCGCTCGTCTGCACGTCTTCACTTCGATAGGTGCCGACGAGGAGCATCGGCGGAGGATCGGGCGGCGAGAGCAGCTCGAAGAGGAGGAGCGCGCTGTCGCGATCGCCCCAGTGGAGATCGTCGACGAAGACGACCACCGGCGTGCGCGCGGCGACGCTGGCGAGCAGCCGCTTGAGCGCGAGGAAGGCGCGACCGCGGACGTCGCCGCTGCTCTCCCCGTCCATCTCGGGGACGTCGCGCAGCGCTTCGATGCGCCGAAGTGCCGGAAATAGACGCGCCAATGCGTGCGAGCCCGCGGGCAGGAGCGCGCGTGCATCGTGCCGCGGCAAGCGCGCGAGCAGGCGCACGATGGAGTCGACGACGCCGTCGAGCGCCTTGAAGACGACCGACTCGCGCTCGTAGCAACGCCCCGAGAGCACGAGCCCACCGCGCTGATGCACCCGCTGGAGGAAGTGATGGACGAGCGAGGTCTTGCCCATCCCCGAGCGCCCGTGGACGAAGACGACGATCGGCTCGCGACGACGCGGCACCTCGGCCATCGCGTCTTCGAGCGCCTCCATGTGCTCACCGCGTCCGACGAAGGCGCGGACGTCGGCGACCAGCGAGGCGGCCGGTGGAGCTTCGTTGCCGCCGAGCCAACGAAGGAGCTCGGCCTCGCCCGCACGCAGCGCTGGGTCGGGCTCGAGCAGCGCCATCACCAACGCCTCGAGATCCGCCGGCAGATCGGCGAGGAACCTCGACGGCGGCGGCGGTTTGAGCTTCAATTTCTGGGCGATCACCGCGCCGGACGAGCCGACGAAGGGCAAGCACCCGGTGAGCGCTTCGTAGAGCATCACCCCGACGGCGTACCAATCGCAGCCCTCGTCGAGGTCTTGCGAGACGGCTTGCTCCGGCGCCATGTAGGCCGGCGTGCCCGAGCCGTGGTGGTCCTCGTCGTCGAGCTCGAAGTTCGGCAGCACCGCTTCCCGCGCGAGGCCGAAGTCGAGGATGACGAGTCGACCGTCGGGTCGGACGAGCACGTTCGACGGTTTCAAATCGAGGTGGAGCTTCCCGGCGCGATGAAGCGCAGCTACGCCGTCGACGAGCTGGCGCAAGGCGACGCGCAATCGGCGGAGCTCGGCGGCGGTCTCCGGCGGGCGCGTCGAGGTCGGCATCGCCGGCACCGGCAACGGATCGTCGATGGCAGGCCGAACGCCCGACACGAGCTCGGTCGGATCGAGCACCGCTAGATCGGTCGCATCAGTCGCGCCCGTCGCGCCCGTTGCGTCGTTCGAGCGAGGCGACGTTCGGCCCACCGTCGAGAGCAGTCCGCGCGTGTCGAGGTCGATCACCCAACGAATGAAGTCGACGCCTTCGACCAGCTCCATCGCGAGAAACCACTCCTTGCCGTTGGAGACCAGCTCGTAGAGCGTCACCAAGTTGGGGTGGGTGAGATCGGCGATGGCGCGAAACTCGTGCTTGAGACGATAGGCGTGGTTCGCAAGCTTTCCGGTGAGCGTCTTGAGCGCGACGTCGATGCGTTTTTCTCGGTCGAAGGCGCGATAGACGACGCCCATGCCGCCGGCGCCGAGGCGATGTTTGATCTCGAACCGATCTTGGACGACGGGTGTGGCATCCTGCCACCTCGTGTCGGGCGCGATCGGCATCAGGCGAGGGTAGCGCAACCGAGGAATAGTCGTCGGGACTCGCGTGTCTCCTGATTCGGAGGTGAGAGATGGGCGGGGCGGCGTTTCGTGTCTTCGCCTCGTGCGCGCTGTTCACGAGCGCGTTCGCCGCCACGTCGTGCACCTACGTCGAAAATTACGTCGACGCGCGTCCGTACGCCTTCCGGAGCACCGAGTCCGAACGCTTGGCGGTGACGATGAACCCTCTCGACGCCATCGTCCGCGTCGCCGGTTCGGGCGGCGTGTGCACGGGGACGTTGGTGACGGCGCGCATCGTCCTCACGTCACGTCGTTGTTATCGAAGCATTGCCTTCAGCGATCTCGGCATCAATCCTCGTCTGCGCGCCGGCGTCGGGGGTGGGCCGATCTCCTTCGCCTCGTCCGACGTCACGACGGTGCTCGAATCTCCGTGTCACGACATCGTCGCGCTCATCCTCGCCGAAGAGCTGATCGCGCCCCCCGTTCGGCTGCGACTCGGGGCGACGGTGGCCATCGGTGAGCCGGTGCGCGTCGTCGGCTTCGGCGTCTGCGACGGGATGCACGGCAGCGGACGCTTCGTCGGCTCCGCCGGCTTCATCGAAGAGGCCGACGATCAGAGCCTCCACGCCTCCGCCATGTCTTGCCCGGGCGACAGCGGAGGTCCGCTGGTCTCGGATTGGACCGGCGAAATCGTCGGCATCGTCCTCGACGACGGAGGCATGACCAAGGTCGCGCGCATCGACGTCGCCCAAGACCTCCTCGCCCGCGCGTTCGTCGTCAGTCACGGCGCCCGCTTCGTCGGCCCCGAGACCTGTCGCTGAGCTTTCGTCGCGCACGCAGCCCGCGTATGAGGCGCGCATGCCCGAGTTCATCTTCACGATGCAGGACGTCTCGAAGGTTCATCCGCCGGACAAGAAGGTCCTCCAGAACATCTATCTGTCGTTCTATCCCGGCGCGAAAATCGGCGTCCTCGGCGGCAACGGTTCGGGCAAGAGCTCTCTTCTCCGCATCATGGCGGGCGTCGACACGACGTTCCTCGGCGAGGCCAAGGCGCACCCCGGCACCAAGATCGGTTACCTCGCGCAAGAGCCCGATCTCGGCACCGCGAAGACCGTGCGTGAGGCCGTCGAAGAGGCGGTCCACGAGACGCGCTCGCTCGTCACGCGCTTCGAGGAGCTCTCGGCCAAGCTCGGCGAAGAGCTCTCCGATGACGAGATGGACAAGGTCCTCGCCGAGCAAGGCAAGCTGCAAGACAAAATCGACGCCGTCGACGCGTGGACCCTCGATCGCACGGTCGACATCGCGATGGACGCGCTGCGCCTGCCGCCGAGCGAGGCGCTGATCGAGAACCTCTCGGGTGGTGAACGCCGCCGCGTCGCGCTCTGTCGCGTGCTCCTCGCGCGGCCCGACATGCTGCTCCTCGACGAGCCGACCAACCACCTCGACGCCGAATCGGTCGCTTGGCTCGAGCGCTTCCTCCACGACTATCCGGGCACCGTCGTGGCGGTCACCCACGATCGTTACTTCCTCGACAACGTCGCCGGTTGGATCCTCGAGCTCGATCGCGGCCATGGCTATCCCTTCAAGGGCAACTACAGCTCGTGGCTCGATCAGAAGCAGGCCCGCCTGGCGCAGGAAGAGAAGGCCGAATCGGCGCGTCAACGAAAGCTCAAGCAAGAGCTCGAGTGGGTGCGCGCTTCGCCGCGTGCGCGTCAGGCCAAGAGCAAGGCGCGTCTCTCCTCCTATGAAGATCTCGTCACCAAGAGCACCAAGGGTCCCGGCGATCCCACGGAGATCAGCATCCCGCCGGGCCCGCGCCTCGGCGACAACGTGCTCGAAGGCGTCGGTCTGAAGAAGGGCTATGGCGATCGCCTGCTCCTCGACGGCCTCGACTTCCGTCTCCCGCGCTCCGGCATCGTCGGCATCATCGGCCCCAACGGAGCGGGAAAAACCACGCTATTTCGCATGATCGTCGGCCAAGAGAAGCCCGATGGCGGCGAGCTCAAGGTCGGCGAGACGGTCAAGGTCGCCTACGTCGATCAGAGCCGCGACTCGCTCACCGGCACCAACAGCGTCTGGCAGGAGATCAGCGGCGGCGCCGAAGCGATCACCCTCGGCAAACGCGAGGTCGCTTCCCGTGCGTACTGCGGCTGGTTCAACTTCCGCGGCAGCGATCAGCAGAAGAAGGTGAAAGACCTGTCGGGCGGCGAGCGCAACCGCGTGCACCTGGCGAAGCTCCTCAAGGAAGGCGGCAACCTGCTGCTCCTCGACGAGCCGACCAACGACCTCGACGTCGAAACGCTGCGCGCGCTCGAAGATGCGCTCCTCGGCTTTCCGGGGTGCGCGGTGGTCATCAGCCACGATCGCTGGTTCCTCGATCGCATCGCCACGCACATTCTGGCGTTCGAGGGCGATTCGAAGGTGGTGTGGTTCGAAGGCAACTATCGCGATTACGAGGAAGATCGTCGCCGGCGGCTCGGGTCGGATGCGAACCAACCGCATCGAATCAAGTACCGCAAGTTGGTGCATTGAGCTTCTCGAGCCGACGATGAACGACGACACGCCGCCGGGGTTCCATCGCACCTACGGCCTCGAGCTCCTCTGCGAAGAGGAGCCCGTCTGGTCGCACGACGCACTCGCGGCGGCGGTGAGCAAGCACTGTCCCGGCGTCGACGTTCGCTCGGGCGAAGGTGAGAGCGGGACGTCGTTCTTCCATCCGAGCGTCCCGATCGAGCTGAAAGATCGGACGATTTGCGCGCAGACGGCGCTCATGAAGGCCGATCGTTCCCCCGATCTGGGGGCGCTCGAGCCGTCACTGCAGCAGTCGTGGCGCTTCCCCGAGGCACGTGCGGCCGTCGCCCGTGCGCGTCACACGTTGCTCCTCACCGATCTCATGAGCGCTGGCCTCGAGCCGCCGATGCGCCTCGAAATCATCCAACGCGTGCTCGCCGGCGTGCTCGAGACGGTGTCCTGCGTCGCGGTGCATTGGATCGCCTCGGGGCAGCTGACCGATCCGAAGGAAGCGCTCGCCGCCTTGCAGAGCGGCGAATACGCGAGCCCGCAGCACGGCGCGATCAACGCGCGTCTCTTTCGGGTCGGCCGCTACGGAGACGAAATCGAAGGCGAGATCAACGGCGACACGGTGATGGACACGCTCGGTCTCTCCGCGCTCGGCCTCGCAGATTTGCAAATCCACTTTCGCAAGCTCGACCCCCAACGCGTCGCGCGCGTCTTGCTCAACACCGCGCTCTATCTCTTCGAGAACGGCCCGGTGATCGAGTCCGGCCACACCATCGCCGGCGTCGAGCCGAAGCAGGAGTGGCTCTGCCAGTACGAGGACGCGCTCGTCGGCCCCGCGCGCATGGTCATCGACTTGAACCCCGGCTCGCCATTCGCCGCGGGAAATCGTGCGTGATGGCTTCTCGTTTCGCCAAAGGTTGATTCACGACTTTGGCCGCTTCGGTCCATCTCGCTGCGCTCGGTTGCGCTCGCCTTTGGCCTCGCGACGTCGACGGTTCTCACGACCGCGAGCGCAACACGATGCAATAGAAGCTCATCGCCACGATCACCCCCCACGTCCCCACCACGCCGAACGACCGATACGGATTCGGCGCCTTCCGCGGCATCCCGAACGCGTGCGCCAGCCGCGCGACGAAGAGCACCCCGCCCGCCACGTGCAGCCACCGCGCGCTCCCCCCGCAGAGCTCCGCGATCAACATCATCAACAGCGCAAAGGGCACGAACTCGGCGTTGTTGCCATGAATGCGAATCGCGAGCTGGAGGCCTTTTTCTCCGTCTTCGCCCGGCTTCGTCCGATGCCGCACGACGTAGGTCGCGAGTGCGATGTTGAGAACGGCGTTGAGGGGGGCGTAGAGGGCGACGACGGGGACGGGCATTGGGGGAGAGTAACGCGCCCGCACACGCGCCCGCATCCGCACGCTATTCTCCCTCGATGGTGCGCGACGCCGAACGCCTCTCCCGCTCCGCCGAGCTCCCCGTCATCCCCGGCCTCCCCCCCGACGCGCCCGGCATCCTCGCCGCGATGCGCCTCTCCCCCGGCCTCGCGGTGCATCTCCGCGGCCTCGCCGACGAGCTCTTGGTCAAAGACTTCCCTGGCGCGTCGCTCACGCGCGCTGAGCGTGAGCTCTTGGCGACCGCCGTGTCTGCAGAAAACGACTGTTTTTACTGCATGGATTCACACGGCGCGTTCGCCTGTACGCTCATCGCGCGCGAGGGGCGAGATGGCAATGCGGTGGTCGATGCGCTCAAGAGCAAGAGCTCCGAAGGGCTCGAGGCGAAGATGACGGCGCTCGTCGCGATCGCGCGCGCGGTGCAGCGGGCGCCTCGCGAGCTCGCTGCCGAAGAGGTCGCACGTGCGCTCGCGGCAGGGGCGACGGAAGCCGACACGCAGCTCGCGGTGCTCATCGCGGCTGCCTTCTGCATGTACAACCGCATGGTCGATGGGCTGCGCGCGCGGACGCCGGCTTCGGCTGCGGCATTCACCGAGCGAGCCGCGCAGATCGCCGAGGTTGGCTACAGCGATCCGCGTCTACAGGCCGTGCCTCGCTGACGACTGGCCAACAGGGCGTGGGCCTAAGCGCAGAGAAGCTGCGGCATGCACGCCCAGTGCTTCTTCGTCGAGTCGTACTGACACATCGCCGGGCCCGACGTGGCGCTCTTGCAGTCGTCGGTGTCGACGCACTCGTCGTCCTTCGAGTGGCAGAAATACCCGCCGATCGAGCCGCTGCAGCCGACGCCGCCGGAGGGCGAGCAGTAGCCACTGGGGCCGCAGTCGCCGTCGACCTTGCAGTTGCCGGACGCCGTGCAGTTGTTCGCGAGGGACTCATAAGGAGTGCCCTGACACGCGCAGACCTTGCCACCGCACTCGGCATCGTTCGCGCACGTGTCGTAGCTGCAGCTGCACATGAAGACGCCGCCGCCGCTGAGCGCGCAGTGACCGTTCTTGCCGGCGGTGCAGTCGCCGTCGACCTTGCAACCGCCCGGTCCACCGGCGTCGCGATTGCAGATGTCGCCGCCACCGCCCTTCGACGGGGCACACGGGACTGCGGCAGGGCGATGCTCTTTCGGAATGCGGCCGACGGGCGAATCGACAGGTGCGTCGATCGAGGTGTCGCTTCCGCCGCCGTCGGGTGACACGTCACCGCCGACGTCGCTCCCGCCCCCATCGGGAGATGCGTCTTTGCCGTCGTCGGGGTTGACGGAGCCGCCGCAGGCCGGGATGACCGAGAGGGAAAACAGCGCGAGGGCGAAAGGAAGGAAGGAAGCGGTCTTCATGTGCGCCAGCTCAGCAAACCTCGCGCCGAGCGAAATGGCCGAAAAATCGGCATTTGCGGAGGCTCACTTGTGCCAACCGGGTACGCGGACTCTCCTTCGACGTCATGGCCCTCTTCCCCAAGCTCGAAACCGCCATCGATCAAGGCATGATCCTCATCGCCGAGGCGATCACGCTCGTGCGTCTCGCCAACGGGGTGCTGCGTGGTCTGCAGCCGACCGTCGACCAACTGCCCGAGATGGTGCGCAGCGCGCGCGCGTTGATCGAGGCGGTGCACACCGAGCAAGTCAAATCAGGCTGACGTGACGACGGAGCCCAGCGCCGGCTCCGCGGCGACTTCACGCTTGGCCTCGAAGTAGCGTTTGAGCTTCAAAAAAGGCTTCTCGAAGAGGTGGTAGCTCGGCCAGGCCAAGGCCAACGAGCCCGCGGTCGCGAGCACGAAATAGAGCACCACCGCCAAGGTCGGCGAGTGCGTCAGCCGCGCAATCTCGCGCACCGGAATCAGCTTGGCGAAGAGCGGTCGCAGGGCCGAGTGGAAGAGGTAGAGGCCGTAGCTGTAGGCGCCGATGGTGCGGAGCAGCGAGCTGCCGGTGACGCGCCCGAGCCAACTCGTCGGCTTCGACTCGAGCGTGCGGACGACGATCGCCGCTGCGAGGATCGCCGTGAGCGTGAAGACGCACGCGCGGAAGGTCGGTGAACGGGACTCGGCGCCCCCCGGCAACGCCACCGCGATCGCGAAGAGGCCGAGCGCAGTGACGACGACGAACCGCGCCGGCCCGCGCAGGAAGGCGACGCCAGTCGGAGAGTTCAGGGCGATCGAGAGGAGGGCGCCGACGAGGAGCGCGTCCATGCGACAGGGCGTCAGCGTGTATCCGGCCATCGGATCGTGACGAAGGAGGAGGCGCACGCCGAGCGCGGTGAGCACGAGCGCGAAGGCCACGCGAGGGAGCGCGCGCTTCGAGCAGAGATAGACGAGCACCGGCCAGACGAAATAGAAGTGCTCTTCGACGGCGAGCGACCACAAGTGATTGAGCTCGAGCCCTTGTCCGCAGATGGGCTGCGTGGTGCCACAGAAGGCCCATTGGCCGGCGAGGGCGATCTTGAGGTTGGTGCCGTAGAGCCAGACCCACGCTTGATCGTGCGCCGCCGCGCGAAGCAACGTGCTCCCCGGGGCCAGCGCCGGACCGATCACCAAGACGACCGCCAAAAACGCGTAATAAAGCGGAAAAATACGGAGCGCGCGGCGTGCGTAGAAGTTGCGGAAGTATCCGGGCGCGTCCTTGGTGTCGAGGAGGATCCCGGTGATGAGGAACCCCGAGAGGACGAAGAAGAGATCGACGCCGTACATGCCGAGCGAGGCGAGGCGCGTCGTCAGGCGCATCGACAAGCTGCTCCCGTCGACGAGATCGGCGGCTTGACCGATGAAGTGGTAGGCGGTGACGAGGAGGATGGCGATCCCTCGCAGACCGTCGAGCGCAGGAACGTGCGCGCGCGACTTCGCGGGGCTCGCAGCGGCTGCTGCGGTGGACATGGGCGCGGCTCGTAGCACGGGCCGACGTCGATCGAGCCACGATTTCCCGAGTCATGCGCGATCGCATGAGACGATGCGCTCGCACACGGTCGACCAGGTCTTCGCTTCGGCTCGGCTAATGTCCGGCGTCGACCTTGGCGCCGCTCTTTCCTTTTCCGAGCAGCAAGAGCAACGGCAGCGCGGCGATGAAGGCCAGTGCGCCGACGTAGAACATGTCGGCGAAGGCGAGCACCGACGACTGCAGTTGCACGTTGCTCTCGAGGAGAGCGATCGCCCGCTGCTTGGCGGCGATCGGATCGGCGCCGCCGGCGATGAAGCGTCCGGTGAGCGCGCGCAGGCGCTCTTGCGTGAGCCAATCGGAGGCGCCGAGCTTCTCGATCAGCACCGCGCGGTGGAACGCTTGCCGCGTCGAGAGGACGGTCGTGAGGATGGCGATGCCGATGCTTCCTCCGAGCTGCCTCGTCAGGTTGTAGAGGCCCGTCGCCGCCGAGATGTCGCGGACCGGGATGGGGCCGAGCACCGCCATGCTCATCGGGAGGAACATCATCACGGTGCCGAATCCACGGAGAATCAAGGGCCAGAACATGTCGCCCTCGCCGGTCTGTGGGTTCATGTTCGAGAGCATCATCATGGCGCCGACGACGATGAAGGCCCCGCAGAGGATGAGCGCGCGGGGATCGAAGCTGCGCAGGAGCCGCGCGACGATCGGCATCGTGAAGGCGGAGGCGATGGCGCCCGGCAAGAGCAACATGCCCGTCTGTTGAGACGTGAAGTGGAGGATCGACTGGGCGAAGATGGGCACCGCGAAGAGCGCGCCGTAGAGGCCCATGCCGACGACCATCGAGAGCACGCTTCCGGCCGCCAGTGAGCGATAGCGGAGCACGCGCAAATCGACGACCGGGTGCGCCGAGGCTAGCGTGCGCTTTACGAACAGGTAGATGCCGACCACCGCCCCGAGGGCGAGCGCGCAGATCATCGGCGAGTCGAACCAGTCCTCGGAATGACCTTCCTCGAGCACGGCCTGGAGCGATCCGATGCCGATCGCGAGGTAGCCGATGGAGAGGAAATCGACGGCGCCCTTGGCCTTTTTCGTCGGGTCATCGGGAGGGAGCGAGGCCACGGTCATCATCACCGCGATGACGCCGATCGGCAGGTTGATGAAGAAGATCCAACGCCAGTCGAGGTTGGTGACGATGTACCCGCCGAGCGTCGGACCGATCGCCGGACCGGCGATGGCGACGACCCCGAAGAGTGCTTGCGCCATCGCCTGCTCTTCCTTGGGGAAGGTCTCGAAGAGGATCGACTGCGCCTTCGCCAGGAGCCCGCCCCCGAAGAGCCCTTGGAGGACGCGCGCGCAGACGAGCGCGGTGAGGCTGGTGGCGAAGCCGCACATCAACGAGGCGATGGTGAAGGCGATCAGCGAGAAGACGAAGAAGCGCTTTTTTCCGAAGCGATCGCCGAGCCAGGCCGAGAGCGGGAGGATGATGACGTTGGCGATGCCGTAGCTGGTGACGACCCAACCGACCTCGCTCAGCGTGACCCCGAGCGACGCCTGCATCTGCGTCAGCGCGACGTTGACGATGCTGGTGTCGACGATTTCGAGGAGCGCGCCGAGAGCGACGCTGACCGCGATCAGCCACTTTGCTGCGTTCTTGTCGGCGTTCTTGCTCTCCGTCGTGCTTGGACCCTCGCTCGGCGCGGCGGGCACACTTCCGGCGACGGCGGCCAAGCTAGTTCCTCGTATCGACGCTGAGCTCGACGGAGAGCCCTGGCCGGAGCGGCAAGTCCTTCGGGAGGTCTTTGATCTTGATGCGCACCGGCAGGCGTTGGACGACCTTCGTGAAGTTGCCGGTCGCGTTGTCCGGCGGAAGCAGCGCGAAACGTGCGCCGGTGGCGCCGGAGAAGCTCTCGATCGAGCCGTCGATCTCGCGGCCGCCATAGGCGTCGATCGAGATCTTCACCGGCTGTCCGACCTTCATGTGGACGAGCTGCGTCTCCTTGAAGTTGGCGGTCACCCACACCGCTTCGGTGGGGACGATCATGAGCACGGTGGTGCCGATGGAGATGGTCTGCCCTTCGGCGACGCTTCGGCGGGAGATGACGCCGTCGCGTGGCGCGAGGATGCGCGTGTACGAGAGCTCGAGATCGGCGAGATCACGCGCGGCCTGCGCGGTGGCGACCCGAGCACGAGCAGCGGCAGCCTTGGCGTTCGATTCCTTGATCTGCGCTTCGACGGTGTCGGCGAGGGCGAGGCGCGCCGAGGCTTCGGTGACCTTCGACTGCGCCTGCGTCGTCGAGGCCTGCATCGTGGTGACGCGCGCGATCGCCTGGTTCATCGCCGACTGCGCGGTGTCGTACGTCGCCTGCGCCGACTCCAGCGCCGAGCCGGGGAGGGCGCCGCTGGCCACGAGCGACTTCGCGCGATCGAGATCGGTCTTCGCTTTTTCGAGCGCGGTCTTCGCGGCGGCGGCCTGCGCCTTGGCCTCGCCGATCGAATCGGCGGTGACGACCACGCTGACGCTCGCGCCTTGCAGCGAGGCCTCGGCGATTTTCTTGCCGCCGTTGGCGTTCTTCTCGGTCAGCGTCGCGGTCGCGTCGGCGGCGTCGGCGGTCGCCTTGGCGACGAGCAGCTCGGCCTCGGCCTGTGCCAGACGTGCTTTCGCAGGTGCGGCGTCGAGCTCGAGGAGGAGGTCGTCCTTCTTCACCACCTGGTTGTCGACGAAGTGGACGCCGACGACCGTGCCTCCCGCGCGAGTGGTGACCGGCACCACGTCGGCGTCGACCTGCGCGTCGTCGGTGGTCTCGAGGAAGCGATGCCGATACCAGTACACGCCAGCGACGCCGAGGACCGCGGCGAGGAGGGCGAGCGGGATCAGCCGACCGAGGCCTCGCTTCGGTGGGGCCTTGGGCGCAGCGCTGCTGGTCTCTGGGCTCGCTTCCAAACGCAACTCATCGTAGCTTTTACGGGCGGCCGCGTCCAACCGAGAATCCCCATGAAAAAAGCACCTCGCCCGAGACCGGGTGGCCGCAGCGCGCGCGTCGTCCGTGACGTGCTCGAGGCGACGTTGGAGGAGTTGGCGGCGCACGGATATTCGCCGCTCACGGTCGAGGCGGTGGCCGCGCGCGCCGGCGTCGCGAAGACGACCATCTATCGGCGTTGGCCGACCAAAGCCGAGCTCGTCGCCGCCGCCGTCCTCGAGCGCAAGGACGACCAACGCGAGGTGCCCGACGAAGGTTCTTTGCGCGCCGACCTCTTCGTCCTCCTCGAGCAGCGCGCACGTCGGCTCTCGACCCGCCGAGGGAGAGCCATCGCTCGCGCCCTCCTCGGAGGAATCGACGAGCCCGAGGTGGCTGCGTTCGTCGCCGAGGTGCGGGCGCGTCGCCCGTTCGTTCCAAAGGTCGTGCTCGCGAGGGCGATCGCGCGTTTGGAAGTGCCGAAGTCGATCGACGGTGCGCTCTTCGTCGAGCTGCTCGGCGCCCCGCTCGAGACGCGCCTCGTCTGGCGCGGTCTCCGCGTCGATGCGGCCTATCTGCGCCGATTGATCGACGTCGTCATCACGGGATTCACGGGATCACCCAAGAAGCTCAAGGCGTCGGGCGCGGCACGGTGATCCACGGATACTCGGTCGATCCGTCGTGGCACTTCGAAGCGTTGCAGCCGACGCGGTCGACCGGCGTCGACATCAAGACGTCGTCGGTCCCCGCGCGCGCGCCGGTGTGGGCAGGCCAGAAGGCATCGGTCGAGGTCGTCCCCGCGGGGGCTGCGCGGTAGAAGACGCCGTCGACGTCGCTGAAGACCGAGTAGCCGACGCCGTTGGCATCGACGAGCCGAATCTCGACGCCGCGCGCAGGCGTGTTGTCGTCGATCCAATAGACGGTGCCACCGAAGAGGATGTTCTTCTGCTCCGGGTTCGAAGCGAACGAAGCGGCGTCGTGGCAGCCCGACGAGCCGCAATCCATCTTTTGGTATTCCTTGATCGCGTGCGCGCCGTGGTGCGCGATTTGCGACGTCGAGGACCCGGCGTGCGTCACGTACGGCGGCTGATCGGCAAAGATGTCGACGGCCGGCGGCAAGGCGTCGTCGTCTCCCGAGTCGTCTCCGGTCTCGCTCGGCGCTGCTCCATCGAAGCTCGGCGCGGTGTCGAGGAGCACGCCGCCATCGATGGCGACCGTCTGACCACCGACGCTCGAACCACCGCTGCACGCGGCGACGAGCGCGAAGACGACGACGGTGACGCCGGGAAGGAGTGCCGAAGAAGAGGAAGCAAAAGTGGAAAGACGCATGACGCGAGCCGGTCTACTCGTACGCGCGATGGAAAGCGCGCACGGCTGCCCGAGGCTCCGTGCACGGCGAACTTTTCTCGCGAAAATCGGCTGCAAAGTGCCCGATCGACCCGTGGTCGAGGCGCGCTGCTACGCTCCTCGACGTGCGAGCCGCATCGTTTCTCTTCGCCGGCTCGATCGGATTTTTCGCGTTCGCCGCCTCGGCCTGCGTGGCGACGACCGCGGAAGAGTTGGCAGCCGACGGCGGCGATGCGCTGCCGGGCGACGACGCGCCGAACGCCGACGCGCCCAGTGACACACTCGATGGCGGCGACACGTCCCCGCCCACCGACGCTCCGGGCGACGCACCCGACGCGGCCGTGGAAAAAGCTCGCTATCCAGAGGGCGCGCTGCACTCGCCGATGAGCGCCGGGGTGGTGACGCACCTCCGCGATCTCTTGGCCAAGAGCGCCAAGCGTCGCGACGTCTTCGCCAAGATCGGTGACAGCAACACCGTCAACACCGGCTTCTTCCATTGCTACAGCGGCACCGACGTCAAGCTCGACGTCTTCTCGGCGCTCGAGACGGCGCGTGCGTGGTTCGACAAGACCAAGGCCGACGGGACGCGGAGCTCGTTCGATCGCACGTCGCTGGCGGCCACCGTCGGGTGGTCGTCGTTCCAACCGCTCGCCGGCACGCCATCGCCGATCGAGCAGGAAATCACGGCGATTTCGCCGGCGTTCGCGGTCGTGATGCTCGGCACCAACGAGACCGCCGAGGTCGGGCTCGAGGGCTTCGAGAAGAACATGCGCGCGATCGTCGACCTCCTCTTCGGGCTCGGCGTGGTCCCCATCTTCACCACCATCCCGCCGCGTGGCGACAAGCCCGACGCCAACGCCATCGTGCCGGAGATGAACGCGGTGGTGCGCGCGGTGGCGCAGATGAAGCAGATCCCGATGGTCGATCTGTGGTCGCAGCTCGCCGGCTTGCCGGCCTACGGGCTGATCAGCGACGGCATCCACCTCGACGTCTACGTCGCTGGCGGCGCGCACGCGTGTTGGCTCACCAAGGAAGGGCTCGTCAAAGGACAGAATCAGCGCAATCGCGTGACCCTCGACGCGCTCGATCGCGCCAAGCGGTTTCTCCTCGATGGCGCCGCAGTCGAGCCGACGCCGAAGTCTCTCGCCGGCGCCGGGACGTGGACCTCGCCCTACGTCGTCGACACGCTCCCTTTCGTCGACGACGGCAACTCGAAGAAGGGCGTGAAGGTCATCGACAAGTACGGATGTAGCTCTGCCGACGAGTCGGGACCGGAGATCGTCTACGCGCTCGATCTCCCCGCCGTCACCCATTTGCGCGCGCGCGTCTTCGTCGACGAAGGCGTCGATGTCGATTTGCACGCGCTCTCGGGTAGCGCCGCGGCCTCGTGCCTCACGCGCGCCGACAAGACCTTCGATCTCACCGCCGGCCCCGGCCGCGTCTATTTCTCGGTCGACAGCTTCGTCGCCGCCGGCGTCGAGAAATCAGGAGGATTTCGCCTCACGATCGTCGCCAAGTAACTCGTGCATCTCAACGCGTGAGCGCGAAGACGACAGCGATCGTCATCAGGAGGACGACCAGCGCGAAGACGATGTAGAGCGTTCGACGCTGCCGCGCGCTGCTCGCCGTCGCTTCACCCGCCGACGGACCTGCGGGCGTGCGAGGCCCCGAGCTCGTCGGCTGCGCCTGCAAGCTCGGCGGACCGAACGGCGAGACCACGTTCGTCGGCGGCAACGCAGTCGCTTCGGCGTGACGAAGCAGCTGTGGATCGGAACCCGGTGAAGCGCGCAGGGACGTCGACGGGACGTGGATGGGGACCGCGGTGAGCTCGTTCGACCCCGGATCGACGAGCGTCTGCGCGAAGCGCGCGCGCGGATCGGACCTCGGCGGAGGTTTCGGCGGCGCGGAGCTCGGTGGCGGACCGGAGGCCATCGACGCGCTCGAGGGCCGTCTTCCCGCACCTTCGATTTGATACTGCGTGTCCTCGAACTTCGAGGGCACCGGCGCCGGGAGCACGACCGCGCCCCCGTGGGGCTGGGATTGGGGCTCGGCGACGGGCGCGCTCGGCATCGATCGCGCGCTCGGCATTCCGCCGTGGGGCGTGAAATTCGGCACCGGCACGTTGGGAACGCGCGCGAACGCTTGCGCCGCCGAGCTCGGTTCATTCGAGAAATTCAGGGACGGACGCGGGAGCGGCCTCGTGCTCGCGCGCTTGCCCGGCGTGCTCGGAGGCGGCGGCGCAGAGACCCTCGGCAACCCCGTCGGAGTGCCGGCGCGCGGTCCGAACGCGGCGTCTCGCATCGCCTGCGCTTGCTTCGGCTGGTAGGCCATCGTCGGCAGGTTGTCGTCTTCGTCGTCATCGGCGTCCGGCGGCGGCACGGTCCGCGGCGCCATGAAGGCATCGGGCCGTTTCGCGTTTCGGTGCGCCTCGGCGCGCAGTGCGTCGGCGAGCTGCTCATACTCGACCGGCCTCGCCGTTTGCAGACGCGGCATCGTCGGCACCATCGGCCTCTGCGGCTCGGGTGACTGTCCTTTGCGCACCCGCCGGACGTCGGCCTGCATGTCGGCAGCCGTCGGATATCGCGCGTCGGGATCGAACAGCAGCGCGCGGTTGATGATCGCGCAGATGCCGCGCGGCAGGTTGGGGAGCACGCTCTCGATCGCCGGCGCCGGACGCGTGGCGACGAGCGCGATTTGCTCGGCCCCTTGACCGACGTGCACGTGCCTTCCGGTGAGGATGCGGAAAATCGTCGCCCCGAGCGCGTAGAGATCAGCGCGTCCGTCGACTTGTCGACCGAGGCCGCGCGCTTGCTCGGGCGCCATGTACGCGGGCGTGCCGAGCGGAACGCCGGTGCGTGTCAGCCGCGCCTGGCTGTCGTCGAGGAGCCGCGCGATGCCGAAATCGAGCACTTTGACGACGCCGTGTTGGCAAAGGAAGAGGTTGCCCGGCTTGAGATCACGGTGGACGATCGCGCGATCGTGCGCGGCCGAGAGGACGTCGAGCGTCTGATCGGCGACGTCGAGCGCCTCTTCGATGGTGAGCGTGCCGCCGCGATCGAGGAGGTCGAGGATCGACTCGCCCTCGAGCAGCTCCATGACGATGAACGGCCCGGCCTGCGGATCGGCGTCGTCGTCGAGCACCTTGACGATGCCGGGGTGGTCGATGCTGTTCGCGAGGTACGCCTCGCGAAGGAAGCGCTCGCGGACGACTTTGTCCTCGCTGAGGGGGCCGTGCAGCAGCTTGATCGCCGCGCGAGCGCCGTTGCGATGGCGTGCGCGATAGACCGCGGCCATGCCGCCGAGGCCGAGGACGCGCTCGAGCAGCCACCGATCTCTCAGCACCCGCCCGATGCGCTCGCGCGCGTGAGCGAGATTTCCCGAGCTCATGGCTTGGTCGAGTGTAGCCCACCGGCACCCCGCTGGGAAAAACCGCGACAAGTCGGGCGTGCGCGCGGCCTACCGCCGGCCGATGCTAGCCTCGTCTTCGCGCATGACCGTTCGTCACCACGTCGCGGCGAGCGATCCGCACGCGCACCTCGTCACCGTCACCTCGACGTTTCTTGCGGCGCCAGAGCCAACGCCCGAGCCCGAGCGCGAGGCCGGCGCGCTCCCCGACCCCCTGGTGGTCTTCATGCCGGTGTGGACGCCGGGCAGCTATCTCGCCCGCGAGTACGCCCGCCACGTCGAGGTGCCTCGCGCCACTACGCGAGACGGGACGCCGCTCGCCGTCCGGAAAATTCGCAAGAACGCCTGGTCGATCGCCCACGGCGGCGCGTCCGAGGTGAGCTTCGCGTACGAGCTCTACTGCAACGATCTCACCGTTCGCACGAACCACCTCGACGCGACCCACCTCTACCTCAACGGGGCGGCGACTTTTTGCACGAGCGAACATGCGCCAGATGAAGCAGCCGAGGTACGCCTGGAAGTGCCGAGCACGTTCCGCGTCGTCACCCCGCTCGCCGAGCGGGACGGCGCCTTCCACGCTGCATCCTTCGACGAGCTCGTCGATTCGCCTATTTCTGCGGGTCTCCAGCACATTCGCGACGTCTTGGTGCTCGGCAAGAGGCACCGCTTCGCCATCTGGGGCGACGCCGCCAACGTCGGCTGGGACGAGGTGATGCGCGACACCAAGCTGCTCGTCGAGACCGAGGCCAAGCTCTTCGGCGGCGAGCTTCCATATCAAGATTATACGTTGATCTGGCTCCTCACCCCGCGCGCCCGCGGAGGGCTCGAGCACTGCTCGTCGGTGACGCTGACGGTGCCGCCGCAGCTCTTCGACGATCGCAAGGGCTACCTCGATGTCCTCTCGCTGGTGGCGCACGAGATCTTCCACGCCTGGAACGTGAAGCGCATCCGTCCGGCCGGGCTGACGCCGTATCGCTACCAAGAAGAGAACTACACGCGCCTCCTCTGGTGGTTCGAGGGCGCGACCAGCTACTACGACTGGCGCATGCTGCGGACGAGCGGGCTCGCGACCGTCGACGAGTACCTCGAGCACCTCGGCGACGAGATCGCGCGTCTCGAAGACATTCCTGGTCGCGCGCGTCAGTCGGTCAGCGAGGCGTCGTTCGATGCTTGGATCAAGCTCTATCGTAGCGACGAGAACACGGTCAACAGCACCGTCAGCTACTACCTCAAGGGAGAGATCGTCTGCGCGCTCCTCGACGTCGACATCCGCACCCGGAGCGCCGGCACGCGTTCGCTCGACGACGTCCTCCGCGAGCTCTGGGGCAGCTACGGCGCTCTCGGCATCCCAGTCCCCGAGGATGCGATGCCGGAGATCTTCGAGCGCGCGACCGGAATCTCGATGCGTGACGTGCTCGATGCGTGGGTCGAAGGCCGAGGCGAGCTCCCGATCGACGCCGTCTTCGGCGCCATCGGCCTCGCGGTGCGACGCGAGCGCGCGCCCGAGCGCAAGGCCAAGGTCTCGCTGGGAGTACGCATGCGCAGCACCGAAGGGCGCGCCATCGTCTCTTCGGTGCTCCGTCATCGCGCCGCACACAAAGCGGGCATCGACGCCGGTGACGAGATCGTCGCCATCGGAGGCAAGCGACTCGAAGGTTCGCGCGTCGAGAGCGCGCTCGCGGGTCGCGCGCCAGGGAGCGTCGTCGAGATTGCTTACGCGCGCGATGGTCAGCTCCGCACCGCCAGCGTCACGCTCGAAGTGCCCGCCGTCGAGCGCGTGCGCCTCTCCGTCGCCGAGACCGCGACCAGCGCGCAGAAGTCCCTCCTCGAGGGCTGGCTCTCGGGCATGCCCGGCACTACGAAGGAGCGATGAGCGTCTCCGAGAAGCTTGCCGAGAAGCCCGCGTCCGCGTCGGTCTGCGTGATGACCGAGTTCGTGCTCCCGAGCCACACCAACGCCTTCGGCACCATCTTCGGCGGCACGGTGATGAGCTGGGTCGACTTGTGCGCTGCCATCGCCGCCCAGCGCCACG
This sequence comes from Deltaproteobacteria bacterium, assembly GCA_025363655.1. GTDB lineage: Bacteria > Myxococcota_A > Polyangia > Polyangiales > JADJMO01 > JANYDK01. The sequence goes on from JANYDK010000036.1 coordinate 99,306, forward strand.
CCGGTCGATCGGTGGTCACCGCCTTCGTCGACGATCTCAAATTCGAGGGCTCGGTCCGCACCGGAGAGGTCGTGCGTCTCGAAGGCCGCGTCACCGCCGCGTTCCGAAGTAGCATGGAAGTCGAGGTCGTGGTGCGCGGCGAAGACGCCTCGACAGGACGCACGTGGCCTTGCGTGCGCGCGCTCTTGACGTTCGTCGCGCTCGACGCCGAGGGCAAACCGACGCCGGTGCCGCAGCTCACCCTCGTCGACGATGGCGATCGCGCGCGCCATCGTGCCGCCGAAGAGCGCCGGGCCCGCCGCCTCGCCGGACGCTGAGCCGGGTACAGGAAATTCGCGCAAATTCGCGCGAAAAGTGGCCATTCGAGGCCCACGTGCTACCTCCCAGATTGCCGAATCGGGAGGGCGCCCCTACGTCCGTCGGGTCGTCATTTTCGGCGCTTCACGAGCTTCAACATGCCACCGTCCGCCACGATTCGTTCTGCTTCTGCGCCCGTTGCCGTCGTCGACGTCGCCACCGCGCCGGTCGAGCGAAGCGAAGAATCGGCGCCACCACCACCTTCGGTGCGCACGCGCAGCAACCCGCTCGCCGCGCTCGGGTGGATGGTCCTCGCCTGCGCGCTCTTCGCGGTCATGAACCTCGGCGCCAAGCGCGCCCTCCGCGAGCTGCCCTGGCACGAGGTCGCCGCCGGCCGTTCGATCTTCGGCGCGCTCACCATCTGGCTCATCGCCCGCGCACGCGGCCGCCCCCTCGTCGTGCACGATCGCAAGACCCAGTGGGTCCGCACCATCGCCGGCATCGGCGGCATGTGTTGCGGCTTCTTCGCGCTCTCGCGTCTCTCGATGGGCGATGCCGTCACGCTCTCCGCGCTCTCGCCGCTCCTCGTCGCCATCGCGTCCCGGCGTGTCCTCCGCGAACGCTCGGGCGGCGGCCTCGGCGCGTCCGTGGCCCTCGGCTTCGTCGGCGTCATCATCCTCGTCGGCGTCCACTTGCAGTCCGATCGAGGCGCCCTCGTCGGCGTCATCTTCGGCCTCGTCGCAGCCGTATTTTCTGCGGTCGCGATGCTCTACCTCCGCCGCCTCGGTCCCCGCGAAAGCTCCGAAGGCGTCAGCCTCCACTTCCTCGGCGTCGCCGCCGTCGCGCTCCTCGTCATCGGCGCCGGTCGCCAGGTCGTCCCTTCGACCGACGCCCTTCTTTCGCTCGCCGTAGCCGGCCTCACCGGTGGCGTCGCCCAACTCTTGATGACGAAGGCGTACGGTCTCGACAAGGCCGCCCGCGTCGGAGGCATCGGCTACAGCGGCATCGTCATGTCGCAAATTCTCGGCACGCTGGTGCTGCACGAGGTCCCGACGGTGCGCCAAGTGTGCGGCGCGATGCTCGTCATTCTCAGCGGCGTGGTCCTCGTCTCGACGGGACTTCGCGAGAAGAAGACCGCCTAGCCGTCACGCCGCTTCCTTCACCGGCACGACCAAGATCGCCCGCACCGTGTCCCCATCGGCGACGGCCCGCAAAACAGGCAGTAAATCGCCCTTGGCGCCGTTCAACTTCTCGCCGAATGCGCCCGCCAACGCATGCGCGTGCGCGTTGTGCCCACCGAGCACGAGGAAGAGGTCTTTCAACCCGTGATCCTTCGGCGCGTCGATGACGTCGACGATGCGGTCGCGATCGAGATGGAGCTCCTGCGAGCCGCGTTGGATGAGCACGCGCCGATCGGTGACCACGTAGCGCGTGGCGTGGTTGAGGCGGCCGGGGAGCCAAATGGCGTGGTAGCCAGCGATGATCGAGGTCACGAGCACTGCGGCGACGCTGATCGCGAGGCCGAGGACGAGGGCTCCGAAGGCCCACGATACGGGGCGGAGGCCGGCGCGGACGACGACTTGAAGCGCGTGCACGCCGCCGACGATCGCGCGAGCACCGCAGAGGCCGGCGACGAGGGCGATGAGGAGCGTGAGATATCGCTGCACGTCCCAGTCGTCGGTCTGCGGTTTGTCGGTCCAGAGCACACGCTCGCTCGGATCGAGGCGTTGGCCGACCGGTCTCGCGCCGTCGCCGAGGGCGTCGGTGACGCCGACACCACGAATTTCGGCCCAAACGGCGTCGGGAGCTTCGAGATCGGGGAGCGTGATCGAGAGCGTGCGGCGGAGGGCCCCGACCGGTACGGCGCGCACCAGCTCGAGATCGCCGACGCCCGAGACGCTGCGATGCCAGTGGATGCGCGCGTAGCTGACGGCGCGACGATCGATCGAACGTCGGAGTCGACCGCGGCGCCAGATGACGTGCTTGCTGGTGAGGAGCACGCGAATCTCACGTCGCCACCAGCTCGGTCCGTAGTAGGTGGCGATCGCGAGGAGCGAGAGCCACGCGGCGAGCACGAGCATGCCGCCGATGGCGACGTGGAGCGTGCGTCCGGTGACCACCGCGAAGCAGGTCGTCACCGCGGCGAGCGCGCCGAGCATCGAGCTTCCGACGCGACCGAGGATGGGAGGCGGGACGGCTCGTGGGACCCAAATCTTCTTGATGGGCTCGCCGAAGAGGCTGTCTCGCCGCCTTGTCCCCGAGTTGGGCGGTTCGGAGGCACGCATGTCGATCGGGAAAGTTTTGACCTCGACCGAATGACTGTCCAGGAGCCCGGACTTTTCCAGCGAAGTCTTCGGCTCCGATCCGCCCGCGCTACTTCTTTCCTAGCTTGACCATCACTTGCTGCAAATCGGCCCACACGAGGCGTTTGTCGGCGGGCGTACGGAGCAGATAGGCCGGATGGAAGGTCGGCATGACCGGGATCTCGCCGCGATAGAGGCGCCACGTGCCGCGCAGCTTGGTGATTCCACTGACCTTGAGGAGACCTTCGATGGCGGTCGCGCCGAGGGCGACGATCACGCGCGGCTGCACGAGATCGATCTGCTTTTGTAGATACGCTTCACACGACGCCATCTCTGTCGCCTCGGGCTTGCGGTTGCCCGGCGGCCGACACTTGAGGACGTTGGCGATGTAGACGTCGTCGCGCGCGTAGCCCATCGCGCCGATCATCTTGTCGAGCAGCTCACCGGCCTTGCCGACGAAGGGGAGCCCTTGCGCGTCTTCTTCCGCGCCGGGCCCTTCGCCGACGAACATCAATTCGGCGGCTGGATTTCCGCGTGAAAACACCGTCTGCGTGCGCGTCGCGTGAAGCGGGCAACGCACGCAGGCGGCGACCTCGCTGGCGAGCGTCTCCAGGCGTAGACCTCGCTGCACGAGATCGAGCTCTTGTCCTTCGCGTGCGACGAGCATGCGCGGCGGCGGCTCGGGCGGAGCAGCGCGCGGCGTCGGCTTCGGCGTGAACGGCTGCCCGCTCATCGGCGCCGGAGCTTGCGGCTGCGCGTGCGTCGGCTGCGTCGGCTGCGCTTCCACCTGCGGCTCTGGCCGCGCGGGTGGTTCATGCTGCGCGGGAGCTCGCACCAAGCGGCCGTCCCCCGAGGGCGGCGGCGGCTCGAGCGGCGGCGTCGCCCTCGCGGCTGCACCTCGCGGCGTCATCGGTAGCTCTTCGGCGCCCGAGTCGCGCAGCTGCAGCACGAGCGCGCGCGTCGAGGCGGTGAGCGAGAGCAACTCCTCGCGCGCGTCGTCGAGCTCGCTCACGTCGTCGTCTCCGTCACAGCCAAATTACAAGCGAATGTCGATGTAGACGCCCTGCTTGAGCTCGTCGAACCAGAGGTTGAGCTGCTTCTGGAACTCGGCCTCGCGCACCTTGCTCGCGACGACGTCGTGAACCTCGGAGAGCGGCGGGATCTGCGACTGCGGGCGGAAGGTGACCTTCACGATCATCAGCTTGGTGCCGTAGATGAGCGGCTCGGAGACCTGGCCGACGTCGAGGCGGAGGATGGCCTCGTCGATGCCTTTGCCGAAGCCCCCGCTGGCGCGCATGCCGAGATCGCCGCCTTTGTCGCGGGAGAGGTCGATGCTGTATTTGTGCGCAGCGTCGGCGAAATCGGCGCCGGCGCGGAGCGATTTGACGAGCGCGTCGGCGAAATCGCGACGGGCTTCGCCTTCGGTTCCACTCGGCAATTCGAGGGTGATGATCGAGGCGCGATACTGCTGTTGCGCGCGCTCCTGCATCTGGATCTTGCGGTAGTACTCGGTGATGTCGTCTTCCGTGACGCGCGTGCGGGCGCGGACGCGGGTCTCGATCATCTTGTTGAAGAGGAGCTCGCGGCGGACCTCTTCGCGGAAGTCGATCTCCGAGAGGCCCATGTTGTTGGCCTCTTGGATGACCTCGTTGAACTGCATCTTGAGGTCGGCAGCCTTGAGCTTGATGTGGTCTTCCACCTCTTTGCCCGAGACCGTGACGCCGAGCTTGTCGGCGGCCATCGTCACCAGGCGCTCCTTCACCATGTTGGAGAGGAGCTCCTTGTACATCACGCCTTCTTGCACCTTGATCTCGCTCTCGGGCCACTTCTGCTCGGCGGCGCGGGCGCGGATGCGGAGGCGAGACGGACGGGCGCGATGCTCGATCTCGCTCTGGAGGATCGGCTGCTCGCCGACGACGGCGACGATGCGCTCGACGACGGTGGAGGCAGGCGCGGCGATGGCAGCGAAGGCGACCGCCGAGGCGATCGCGAGAGGTGCGAGGATCCGACGAAACATGACTCAATCGGCGTAGCACGGCGGGCCGGGGGCTGCCGAGCCCCTGTGCCCGTTGCGCCGGCGCGGCGCTGCGCTACGAGGCTTTCATGAGCCAGCCCGTCCTCCTCAACCCTGGGCCCGTCAACGTCTCGGCGGCGGTCAAACGCGCCATCGCCGGCCTCGACGTCTGTCATCGCGAGCCCGAGTTCTTCGAGCTGCAAGATCGCGTGCGCTCCGGCATCGTCGAGGTGCTCGGGCTCGACGCCAATCGATGGGCTTCGGTGCTCCTCAGTGGCAGCGGCACCTTGGCAGTCGAGGCGATGATCAGCTCGTTCGTGCCCAACTCGCCCGAGAAGCGCGAGGGCATCATCGTCGTCTCCAACGGCGTCTATGGCGATCGCATCGCGAAGATCGCGCGGGCGCACGACATCCACGTCGTCGAGGTGGTGAGCGACCCGTCCGAGGCCCCCGATCTCGCGCGCGTCGAAGAAGCGATCGTGGCGGCGAGGAACGCTGGCGTCGTCCTCAGCGCGATCGCGGCCGTCCACCACGAGACCACCACCGGGCTCATCAACCCCATCGCGGCGATCGGCGACATCGCTCAGAAGTACCACCTGGCGTATCTGCTCGACTCGGTGAGCGGGCTCGCGGGCGAGTCGATCGATCTCGAAGCGGCCGGCGTCACCGCGGCGGCGTGCACCGCCAACAAGTGCTTCGAAGGGCTCCCCGGCATCTGCTTCGTCGTCACGCGTCGCCAAGCGCTCGAAGCGCGCGCCAAAGATGCGCCGCGCTCGCTCTATCTCCACCTGCCGACGTACCTGCAGAAGCAAGACGCCAAGGACACGCCCTTCACGCCGGCGGTGCAGGTCTTGATGGCGCTCGACGTCGCCATCGACGAGCTGCGCAAAGAGACGGTGCCCGCGCGCATCGAACGCTATCGCGGCTATTCCAAGATCGTACGTGAAGGGATGGCGCGTCTCGAGCTTCGTCTCTGGCTCCCCGAGGCGCTTCGCTCGAACACCATCACGACCATCGCGATGCCCGCCGGGATGACCTACGAAGTGCTCCACGACGCGATGCGCGCGGCCGGCTTCGTCATCTACGCGGGGCAGGGCGACTTGCGCACGCGCGCGTTTCGCATCGCCAACATGGGACAGCTCGATCCGCTCGAGCTCGAGCGCGCCGTCGACGTGCTCGCCCGGACGATTCGCGCTTTCAACAGCTCGAAATAGCACGAAATAGCTCGAAACAGCCACCCGTGGCACGATGAACGCGTGACGGTTCGTTCTTCACGACGTCTCTCTCGTGTGGCCGCGGCGGTCGCGCTCGCGCTCGCGCCTCTCGCCTCGATCTCCAGCGTCGCCAGCGAGGCCGCGGCGTTCGTGCCTCCGCGTTTCCGCGCCGCTCGTGCGCGCGCGCGCATCCTCGGCAACTGGCGCGTCATCACGATGCGCGAAAAATTCGGCGGCTCGATCGTCCCGCCGGAAGCCATCTTCGTCCACTTCGAGCCCACGCTCGTCCACCGCGCGTTCGGCAAAGGTCCAGAAGACGTCGGCTCGGCCTACGAGGTGCTCGAAGAAGACGACGTCTCGGCGACGCTGCTCGTCCACCTGAGTCCGACGAAGTCCTACCGCGTCGAGGTGCTCGTCGAATCGAACGACGCCATCTCCCTCTTCGTCTCCGATCTTCCGAGCGAAGGCGACGAGGTCGTGTTTCGTTTCGAGCGCGTGCGCTAGAGGCGTTTGGTCCTGGGTTGCCGAGGTTTGATCGGTTTTTCGAGGAGGACGCCGCGGGCGAGGACCAAGTAGATGTCGCGCACGACGGCTTCGCGATCGACCGGCACCGGCGCGCGCACGAGCTGCAAGAGGACCTCTTTGACGCCGCCGAGGATGAAGTGCGCCACCACCCGCCGCTCGCCGGGCTGGACGATGCCGAGCTCCTGACCCTCGCCGAGCGTTCGCTCGAGGAGCGCCTCGATGTCCGAGTTGAGGGCGAGCAGCCGCCGGTCGAACTCGATGTCGAGGCCGACCGCGTCGCTGAGGAGAATCTTCGCCATCCCCGGATCCTCGAGGAAGACGTCGAGCACGCGCGAGATGTTGGTCTTGATCTGTGGCTCGATCGGCTGCCCGACGTCGATGCGCTGCACCGCCATCGCGATGGTGTGGAAGAAGCGATTGACCAGCTCTTCGAAGATTGACCGTTTGTCGTGAAAATATAGGTAAAACGTGCCCCGAGCGACCCCGGCGGCGGCGACGATGTCGTCGATCTTCGCCTGGTGGTAGCCCTTCTTGGCGAAGACGTCGCGTGCCCGTTGGAGGATCTGCGCGCGTCTCCGTTCCTTGTTGGTCATCGGCCCTACCAGGTCTGATACCGCAAGTGCGCCGGCGATTACATCGAGTAGACCTTTCGTATGCGACGGTCCCTGTTCGCACTGGCACTCGCGCTCGCCGCTTGTGCGCCCGCGCCTGCGCCCGCGCCCGCGCCCTCGCCTGCGCCCGCGCCCGCGCCTGCGCCCGCGCCCACGCACACGAGCAAGACGGCCCCTACCTCGAAGGGCTCGGC
>JANYDK010000045.1 GCA_025363655.1 Deltaproteobacteria bacterium
GGCGCGCACCATCACCCGTCGCTCCTACGGTCTGCACAGCGCCTCGAGCCTCATCGCGATGCTCTTCCTCTGCTGCTCAGGCCTCACGCTGCGCCCAGCGCACGCCGTGCCGAGCTTCCACTAAACCTCTCGGAGAGCCAAAATGACGGAGTGATGCGGCTCAAGCAGCGACGGTCCTGCGCCCCATGAGGAACGAGATCGCAGCAATGGCGATGAAGACGAAGAAGGCAATCTTGCCGATCCAGGCGGCGTCGGCGGCGAGGCCTCCGAAACCGAAGATGGCAGCGCCGATGGCGAGGACGAAGAAGGCGATGGCGGCTCGAAGCATGGCGGTTCTCCTCAGGAGTGAAGACCGGGACTCCCGGTCGGTTGATGTCGCCTGAAGTTGCAGCGCGCGTGCCAGCGAAAGTCGTCGAATCCTCCGGAATTTTCGGCGTTTCGTCGCGCCCACCGCGTGGTGGCGAACTGCCCCGGCGAGATCAGAATGCGCCCGTGATGGTGAGACCGAACGCTCCCCCGATGATTCGCGAGGGGGTCACTTTGAACATCATTTGACCCTCGCGAGGCTCGAGCGACTCGAAGGGATCGAACATACGGCCGTAGACGATGAGCTCGCTCAGCCCGCGAATCGTCGGATCGTTGGCGTGGCGGAGGTCGTCCCAGGCGCTCTCGTCACGCGCCTTGGGCGCCTCGGGGGCATCGCCACCACTCGTCTTGAACCGTGGGCGAAGGTCGTAGCAGGTGACGCCGAGGTGGAGCGCGACCTCGGCGACCAGCAAGGCGCACGCGCCGACGTCGAGCGTGGGAATGACGACCCACTGCGCCTTGGTGAACGTCGCGCGCGGCGTCCCAAAACGAGGATCGACCTTGTATCGCCCAGCAGCCGCGGCCGACGGGGCAAGGCCGAAGACGAGCAGCCAGGCGAGCGCGAGCGCACGAGTCGGACGGTGCACGGATTCCTCCGCAGCCAACCATGCGACGAACGTACCAAGCTCGAGTGGCGGGAAGACGTTCGCGTCAGCGCCTGCGGGGAAGGCGGACGGTGAAGACTGTCCGTCCCTCGGTCGAACGGACGTCGACCTTGCCCGCGTGGGCGTCGACGATGTGTCGCACGATGTAGAGCCCGAGCCCGACGCTTCGCTCCCAACGACCTGGAGTGCCGCTGCCAGATCCGCCGCGAGTGGTCGGGCGGAAGAGGGTCGGAAGCACCAGCTCGGAGATGGCCGCGCCACCGTTCTCGACCTCGACCACGACGCCGTCGTCCTCGCCGCGCGTTCGCACCAGGATGGGTCCCGAAGGTGCGCCGTGACGAATCGCATTGGTCACCAGGTTGGAGATGACCTGTGACATCCGATCGTTGTCGAGCGGAGCGACGCCGTCTCCCGTGGCCTCACGCAGCAGCTCACGACCAGGGTGGGCGGCTTGGACTTCTTCGACCACGTGATTGGCGACGGCGTGGATGTCCGAGTCGCGCTTGGAGATGGGAATGCCACCATCGAGCCGGGTCTGCGTGAAATCGAGCAGGTCGGTGACGAGGCGCGCGGCGCGCTCGACGCTGGAACGAATGCGCACCGCCGACTTCAGGTTCAGCTCGCTCAGCTCGTCGCTCATCATCATTCCGGAGATGCCGAGGAGGATCGCGTTGAGCGGATTGCGCAAGTCGTGGCTGACGATGCCGATCAGCTTCTCTTCGAAGTCGGAGCGGTCACGTGCCTCGCGGGCGGCGCGGACCCGAGCCGTCGCATCGCGCGCGACGACGACGACGCCGAGCAGGCTCGTCTCGCCGATCGGAGCGCCGCTGTCTTCGACGGCGATCGTGCCGCCCTCGCGCCGCAAGACCAACACGGGCGGCGCGCGCATGACGACCTTCCCGTCCTTGCGCACCTCGTCGACGAGGTCGGGAATCGGTGCTCCGAGCTCGTCGACCATGTGGACGACGTCCCGAAAGGGGCGCCCGAGGTCTGCCGGTCCGAGCGCCAGGAGCTCTTCGGCTTGTCGGTTGACGAAGTTGACGCGGCCCTCGGCGTCGGTGGTGACGACGGCGTCGGCGATGCTTCGAAGGGTCGTCGCGAAGAACTGCTCGCGTACGCGCAGAGCCGCCGCCTGCTTGTGCATGCGGACCAGCGTCCGAACCCGTGCGAGCAGCTCGGTCTCGTCGTAGGGCTTGGCGACGTAGTCGTTGGCGCCCGCAGAGAGCCCTTCGGCGAAGTCGGACTTGGCACCCCGCGAGGTGAGCATGAGAATCGGCAGCTCGACCTCGTCGAAGCGACCGCGGAGGAACTGGCAAACCTCGAGGCCGGAGACGCCGGGCATCTGCCAATCGAGGAGAATCAGAGCGGGGAGGGAGCCGGCCTCGCCGATCGCCTCGAGCATCTCCCCGCCATCGGCGAACGAGCGCACGGTGTACGTCGTCCCGAGAAGTCGACATAGCTGTTCGGCCTCGAGCCGACTGTCCTCGACCACCCAGATGATGGCGCCGGTGTCTTGGAGGTTCTCGCGTCGATTTTGGTTCTTCATTCGGATCACAGCCTCTCGACGATGGCGCGGGCCATGTCTTCGAGTGGTACACGCGCGGTCGATAACCCGGCTTCGTCGATGCACCGGGGCATGCCGTAAATCACGCAGCTCGACTGCGCTTCGGTGAGGACTCGTCCTCCGGCGGCGACGATCGCGCGCGCGCCGAGGAGACCGTCGTCGCCCATCCCGGTCATGACCACGCCGAGCGTCTCGCTGCCGGTTACCCGCGCCGCGCTCTCGAAGAGGAGGTCGACCGAGGGCGAGTAGAGACGCTGCGGTCTCGCATCGACGCAGACGCGCAGGGCGTCGGGCACGCCTTCGATGGTCATGTGCCTTCCGCCTTTGGCGAGGATGACCGTTCCCGGGGCGAGCGTGAGCCCGTCCTGCGCTTCTCGCACCTGCAGCGCGCAGATCCGATCGAGTCGCTCGGCGAGCGCCGCCGTGTACTCGCCGGGGATGTGCAGCGCGATCGCGATCGGCGCAGGAAAATCAGGGGGAATTTCCTCGAGCAGACGAGTGAGGGCGTGCGGTCCTCCGGTCGAGGTGCCGACGGTCACGAGCTTGACCTGTCGCGCGCCGCGCCTCCCCGAGGCGTTCGTCGCCAGGCCGGGCCTCTGCGCGGCGATCGGGCCTCGGCTCGCCGGCGAAGTCGCGGCTGCCGCCGCGCGAACCTTCTCGATCAATTCGCCGCCGAGCTCGTAGAGTCGATCGGTCGCCAGCGCGGTCGGCTTCTTCACCCGCGAAATGGCTCCGAGCTGGAGCGCCTCGGCGACGATCTCGCTCGCCTCGTCGGAGATGGTGACCACGACCACCCGTACGGGAGAGCGTAGCTCGGCGAGCTGGCGCAATACGCCGAGCCCGTCGAGGTTCGGCATCAACAAGTCGAGCGTGATCACGTCGGGCTTGAGCTGTTCGATCTGCTCGAGCGCTTCGAGACCGTCGGCGGCGATGCCGACGACCTCGATGCCCGGGCTCGCGGCCAGCGTCTGTCGCAAGACCCTGCGCGCGAACGCCGAGTCGTCGACCACCAGGACGCGGATGCGTTCAGTCGCGCTCATTCGGGCTTCCGATAGAAGAAGACGCGCTTGCGCTCCTCGCATTGCAGCGAAGTGGCGAAACGAAGCAGCGACTCGGAGATGCCGACGAAGAGCGCTCCTCCGGGGACGAGGACCGAGGAGATGGAGTCGACCACCCGCACCACCGTGGCGTCGTCGAAGTAGATGAGCGCGTTGCGGCAGAGCACCACGTTGCACCGGCCGACTGCGCGAACGGCGGCCGCATCGCAGAGGTTGATGCGTCGCCAGTCGACCGCTGCGCGAAGGCGCGGGGCGACGAGCGGTCTCCCGTCCTCGCCGCGAATCCAGCGTGCGGTCAGACCGTCGTCGGGTACGTCGCGGAGCGATCGCTTCGAATGATTCCCGTTTCGCGCTCGATCGAGCGCGCGCGTGCTGATGTCGCTGGCGATCAGGTCGACCGAATCGAGGAGGCCGGCGTCGGCGAGCAGCATCGCCAACGTGAGGGGCTCTTCGCCGGTCGCACAGGCAGCCGACCAAATCCGCGGCCTCTCGCCCCGCCGGACGAGCGGTTCCACGAGCTCGGTGACGAGGACGCGCAGCGGCTCGAGCTCCCGAAAGAAGAACGTCTCGTTGACGACCAGGCCGTCGACGAGCCGATCGAGCTCCTCGGCGCCTGAAGCGTCGTATTTGAGGAAATAATAGTAGTCGAGGAGCGATTCGAAGCCGACGTCTTGCGAGCGCACGGACACGCGCTCGAGGAAGAGGTCCTCGGTGCCCGAGCCATAGTGGAGCCCCGCCCGCTCTTGGACGAGGGCGCTGAGGATCGCGAAGATCGATCTCTGGGCGGCGGTCGTGGTCGTATGCATCTCAGCGACTCGACAGCGCTGCGCAGACGCGGCGCACTTCGGGATCGAGGTCGTGCTCGGCGGCGACGCGCAACGCCGCACGTCCCGCGGCGGTGTTCAGCGAGGCGACCGAGGCGGCCGTGGCGCGGCGCACCGCCGGTGACTCGAACGACATCGCCGCAAATAGCGCCGCTTCAGCCTCCGGCGTCTGCAGCCGGCTGAGGGCAGAGGTGAGAAGGAGCGCTTCGTCGTCGCTCGCGAGGGCGAGCGATGCGAGCAGCGCCGGCACCCGACTTCGACTGGGCGTCGAGAGGAGCTCGACGATGCGATCTCGCTCTTCGGGCTTCCTCGCGAGCTCGACGAGGATGGGCGTCGCGCGTGGCGAAGGAGAGCGCGCGAGCAGCACCAGCGCTGCGGCGCGAACGTTCTCGTCGGCATCGCTGGCGGCCGCCTCGAGCGGATCGAGCGGATCGAGCAGCGGAGCGCCGCCGGTGTCGCTGAGGAACATCGCCAGCTCGGCGATGGCCGAGATGGCCACGAGCCGTGTCGCGGCGTCGTCGCTGCGGGCTGCCTCGAACAGCACGGGCAACGCGCTCACGTTGCGCGAGTTGCCGAGCCCGACCAACGCGGCGCGACGCATGTCCGCATCGTCGCTGGTGGCGGCAGCACGCAAGGCGTCTTCGGCGACGCGCGTGTCGAAGTGCGAGATCGCCTCGATGGCGGCGATGCGAACTTGGCCAGCCTCGTCGTGCAGACGTTCGGCGACCGAGGGTGCCGTGGCCGATAGGCCGAGCTTCCCAAGGGCCTGGCACGCGTAGTAGCGCGCCCAGGCGTCGGGATCGGAGAGCGCTTGGGCGAGCCGCTCGGCGATCCGCCCATCGTCGGCGATCGACTGTCCGAGCGCACGCAGCGCCGCGCGGCGGATCGGTGCGCCGAGCGGGCCTTCGCTGCGACTGGTCTCGAGCAAGGCTTCGAGCGCGCGTGGCTCGTCTTCGAGCGACGCGAGACCGGTGAGGGCCACCTCGCGCGCCCGAGGATCGACGTCTTCGAGCGCGCCGAGGAACACTGGCAGGGCCTCGCGATGACCGAAATACGCGAGAATTCGTAGCGCTGCGCGCCGCGTGGTGGCGCTAGGGCTCTTGGCCGCGGCGATCACCTTCGTGATCGTCTTCGCGCTGCCGAGCGACTGGAGCGCCGAGATCGCCGCCTGCACCACCCGTGCGTTGGCGTCGCCGAGGTGGGGCATCAAAAGATCGATGTGGTCGACCGCGCCGATGCGCCCGAGCGCCTCGCAGGCGAGCGCGCGCACCAGGGGATCTTCGTCGGTCAGGCAGAGCGCGACTCCCGCCGCCACGGCCTCGCGTCCGACGACGGGCAAGAGGATGCGACGTCGCTCGCTCGTGCCGCTGGTCAAAGCCTCGGCGAGGAGTCGATCGGACTCGCGTCCGAGGCGGAGGAGCGATGCCGCGGCGATCTCGGCGACCGGTCCGGTGACGTCGAGGAGGCCTCGGAGCGCCGCCGTGCCTGCGTCGGTGGTGGTGCCGATGAGCCCGAGAACATGGGCGAATGCGGCCTGCTCGTCGACGTTGGCGCTCGCGAGGACGCGCGTGAGCCGCGCCACCACTGCCGGCTCGGCAGGTGCGCGCGCGAGAGCGGCTTCGAGGGCGACCACGCTGCCGTAGCGATGACGATGGAGTCGTTCGAGCTCGGCGAGGGCGACCACGGCGATGCGGACGACGGCGTCGCTCGCGTGCCCGAAGAGGGAGACCAGCGCAGGTGCAGCGTTCGCTTCCCCGGTCTTGCCGAGCGCCCTCGCTGCTTCGGGCGTGTAGGTAGGGTCGCCGACGAGCGCAGTGAGCGGCGCGATCGAGCGCGGATCGCCGCCGCGTCCGAGGACGTCGATGGCGGGGAAGACGCGGAAGAACTCGTTGCTCTGCGCCGCGGCGATCACGGTGTCGACGGCGCGCGGTCCGCCGATGCGGCCGAGCCCTTCGATGGCCGCGACGGCGACGTTGTCGTCGGCGTGCTCCACCAACTTTGCCAGCAGGGGCACCGCCGACGTCTGGCCGCGCCGACCGAGGACCTGCGCGACGTCGGCGACGATGGCTGGATTGGCATGCACGGCGAGCAGCTCGATCGCCCCGAGCACGTCGGCCGAGCTCGCGACGAGCGCGTCCACCGTCGCGGCGATGCGCGCTTCGTCGTCGCGTCGGGTGCGAAGTACCTCGCAGAGAGGACCGACCGCCGGCGCCCCGAGCGATCCGAGCGCGGCGACCACGCGTCGTCGAATCGGCCAGCTCGGGTCCGCCAGCAACTCGATCAACCCGTCGACACCGCCGGCGCCGGATTTCGCGAGTTGCTCGACGACGGCTGCCCGGGCACGTTCGGCCGCGGTCAGTGCGACCTGCGCCTCACGAACGCTCATGCGCGAACGCCGAGAGATTTGGCTGCCTTCTGCAGCGCCGCGGTCTGCGTCGCGATGGCGCTCTGGGCAGAGACGATCACCTCCGATTGTTCGGCCACCGCGCGGGCCGTCTGTCGCGCCGATTTTCGGACCTCGTCGCTCTCTTTGACCAACGTCGTCATCGTCTTCGCCTGTTCACCGGTCGCGGTGTTGGTGGTCGCGGCGAGCCGAGACACTTCGCGTGCGACCGTCTCGATCTGCTTCGCCGCCTTCGCCTGCTCGACCACCGCCTTCGCGGTTTGTACGGCCTGCTTGCGGGCGTCGTCCATCGCACGTGCGACCTCGGCCGAGCCGCGTGCTTGTTCGCTGAGGCCCGCGACCATGCGTTCGGCGGTCGTCGCGACCTCGCCGGCGTTGACCACCTCGCGGCTCAGCGAGCGCGTCTGCTCGACGATCGAAGTGCTCGTCTGGTGCGTCAGTGTCCGCATCCGCAACGCGCTCTTGCCGAGCTGCGTCGCCGTCGTCGCCTGCTCCTCCATCGCGCGAGCGACCCGCGTCGCCGACGCGGCGAGCTTGGCATTCGTCTTCACCACTTCCCGCAACGCACGAGCCTGCGCAGTCGTCGCCTCTTTGGTCTGCTTGGCCATGGTCCGCATCTCGTTCGCGCTCTTCGCGAGCAGTTGCGTCAGAGACGTTTGTTCGGTGGTCGCGCGGGCGATGCTCTTGCCCTCTTCACCGAGGCGCACGGTCGCGCGCACCAGACCGTCGACGATTTGCACCTGCTCCTGCGATGCGCGATCGACCTCGACGACGGCGTGCTCGACCTCGACGACGCCGCCGACGATCGCGGTCAACGCTGCGTCGGCTTCGCTGGCGAGTCGGCTCCCCTCCTCGGCGACCTTGATGTTCTCCGTCGAGGCAGCCGCCGCTTGCCGTGCGGTCGCCTGCAGGCTCCGGACGATCTTCGCGACGTCGCTGCTCGCGGCAGCCGCACGATCGGAGAGCGCCCGAATCTCCTCGGCGACGACGGCGAAGCCACGTCCATGCTCGCCTGCACGGGCGGCCTCGATGCTGGCATTGAGCGACAGGAGGTTCGTCCGGTCGGCGATGAGGTTGATCGTCTGGACGATGTCGCCGATCTCTTCGACACGCAGCTCCATCTCCTTCATCACCGTCGCCGACTGACCAATCGACGTGCGAATGGTCGCGAGGCCGGCGATCGATCGCTTGACGACGCCGCCGCCTTCGCGGGCAGAGGTGCTCACGCGCGTGGTCAGCGTGCCGGTGTTCTTCACCGTCGAGACGATTTTCCGGGTCGCCGCGTCGAGCTGTCCCGAGGCGGTAGCGGCGCCGGTCGCCAGCGCTCCGACCTGGTCGGCGGCCTGCGACACGCCGAGCGAAGTGCGCGCCGATTGTTCGATCGAGGCGGCCACCGAATCGATCGCCGCTGCGTTCTTCTCGGCTGTCGCCGCGACCTCCTCCACCGAGGCCGCGATCTCTTCGAGCGCCGCGGCGTTGGTCATCGTCGCGCCCTCGAGGGCCTTCGACTGCTCCGAGACCTCGCGCACGCTGCGGCTCATCTCCTCGGCGGTGGCCGAGGTCTGCTCGACGCTGGTCGCCATCTCGGTCGCGTCGCGGGCGACGTCGTCGAGCGAGCCGCCGACCTGACCGAGCTTGGTCGCGAGCCCACGCATCTGCTCGCCCGACGCCTTGGCGTCGGTCGCCAGCCGGCCGACGGCTTTGGCCATTTCTTCGGCAGTTGCGGCGACCTCTTCGATGGTGGCTGCCATCGTCTGGCCGCGGGCGGCGACGTCGCTGACGCTCGTGCTCGTCTCGATCGCCGTCGCCAGGAGCTCTTCTCCCGACGCTGCCAGCTCTTCGACGTGCGAGCGCACGCCCGCGATCGATCGCGAGCACTCCTCGAGCATCGCTGCGGTCTCCTCTGCCGAGCTGGCGAGGAGCTCGCCGTTCTTTTTGGTCGAGACCACCGACGCCGACAGCTGGAGCAGCGAGATGTTGGTCGCCTCCAGCCCGATCAGCGCGCTCGCGACCGACGCAGCGGAGCCGTCGCCGTTGCCGTTGCCGTTGCCCTTGCGTTTGGCCTTTCCCTCGATTTGGCCCGTGATGTGCCCCTCGATCGCCGTCTTCCCGGAAGAGTTGCCGTTTCCGGTCCTAAGCTTGGTCGCCATCGCTCTGCTCCTTCGGAAGTGCGTCGTGTCCGATCACCTTGGTGAAATCGATGCGCATGAGAATGCGTTCGCCGAGTCGCGCGATGCGATCGACGAAGCCTGCCGACTGTTCGACGACGACGTCCGGCGGCGAAACGAACGAGCTCTCGGCGAGCCGCAGGACCTCGCGCGCCGAGTCGGCGAGGAGGCCGACGTGACGTTTTCCTTCGCGAACGACGATCACCCGATGATCGAGCGTGTGCGCGATCGCCGGGAGGCCGAAGCGTGCACGCAGGTCGATCACCGGAATCACCCGACCGCGGATTTGCACGAGGCCCGCGACCCAGGGCGCCGCGCCCGGCACTGACGTCGCCTCGGTGAACGACTCCATCTCGAGGACGTCCGACGCAGGCACGACGTAGTGCGCGCTGCCGACGGTGAACGCGACGTAGAGCGCATCGCTCTTCGTCGTCTCCGGGCTCGGGCTCGCGGTCATCGTCACACCTCGACCTTTCTCCGTTGGAGGTCTGCGCTCCTCGCGAGCGCGAGCAGATCGAGCACCAAGGTCGGCCTCCCGTCGCCGAGATCGGTCGTGCCCGACACGCCGTCGACGGCGACCAAGGGATCGTTGACGGGCCGGACCACGACCTCTTTCTGCCCGAGCATGTTGTCGACTTCGAAGGCGAAGACGTCGGCATCGCGTCGCACGATGATCGCCTTGGGCTTCGTCTTCCCGAGCGCGCTCGAAACCGGAAGTCCCAGGAGCGTGCGCAGCGTGTAGAGCGGCAGCACGTCGCCGCCCCGTCGCAACATGCGCAGCGAATCGCCCTTTGCGCGCGGGTCGGGCGCGATCGAGAGGTGCTCGGCGTCGACCTCGGCGAGGCTGTCCACCGTGTTCACCGGGACGACGAAGCGACGGTCTCCGCAGAGGAACGAGAACACGTCGAGGATGGTCAGGCTGAGCGGCACCAGCATGGTGAAGCGTGTGCCGACGCCCGGAGTCGAGGCCAGTGAGACGCGACCGCCGAGCTGGTCGACGACGATGCGCTTGACGATGTCCATGCCGAGGCCACGACCGCTCACGTGCGTCGCCTTGTCGAGCGTGGAGAGGCCCGGCCGCGCGATCATCGCGAAGAGCTCGGCGTCGTTCTCCGGCGGCGGAAGGCCGGCGCGCCGCGCGACCGCCGAGCGATCGATGCCGCGACCATCGTCCTCGACCACCAGCGCGAGCTGATGGCCCGAACGCTCGACGCAACTGAGGCGAATCATTCCGTCCTCGGGCTTGCCTCGCGCTCGTCGCTCGTCGGGCGTTTCGAGCGCGTGATCGACCGCGTTGCGAAGGAGATGGACGATCGCGGGGAAGAGCCGATCGGCGACCGATTTGTCGAGCTCACTGCGACCGGCTTCGACCTCGAGCGTGACCCGCTTGCCGGAGCTGCGACTGAGCCCACGCACGAGCAAGGGCGCGCGCTCGAGCACTTCGGCGACCGGGACCATTCGCGCACGCATGATCGCGGCGCGCAGGTCTCGCAGCTGCCGACCTTGCTGCGCGATGATTCCGTGCAATTCCCGCAGGTCGCGTCGATCGCCGGGAACCTCGGCCACGGCGGCTTCCAGCCGAGAGCGATTGATCACCAGCGCCGAGAGACATTCGAGCGCATCGTCGAGCCGAGAGACCTCGACCCGCACGACATCGCGTCGGTCGTCGACCGGTTCGTCCTCGGCGATTCGGTCGTCCTCGCCGCCCTGGAGCTCGGTCGTCTCCGTCGTCTCCGTGGTCCCCGTCGCCTCCCCGCGCGCAGCGAAGGGCTGCACCTCGCTCGGCGTCGTCGAGGCGACGGCCGCGATCGTCTCGTTCGAGGCGTCGGTGAGCAAGAGCAGTACGAAAGCGACGCCCGCGGAGGCGCCATCGGCCGTGCGGATGCTGCGGGGCAGTACCTTCACGATTTCGGCGACCTTGGTCATCTTCTCGCGGACGCTGGTGATGTTCACGCCGACCTGCGCGCGCGCCGCCGACGGAACGAAGTCGACCCGAAGGGCGCGTAGGCCTTTGCCGAGGCCGCGGAGGATCTGGTCGCGCTCCATCTGCGTCAGCTTCGCGAGCAGCTCCGGCTCGAGCGTGAGGTCTCCCTCTTCCCGACTGCGCGGCGGTTGCGCCTGCACCGAGGCGATCGCCTCGATCAGGGCCCTCGGTGCCGCGGTGAGTGGCTCCTTCTTCGCCATTCGCCGGAGCGAGTCTTCGATGAAGGCAATTCCGCGCAAGATCTCGTCGATCGCCCGCGCCGCCAGCGCGCCGCCCGCGCGATCGGCCGACCGCAGCAGCGTCTCGAGCTCGTGCGAGACGTCGACGATCGGCTCGGCGCCGACCATCGCCGAAAGCCCCTTCACGGTGTGGAGCGCGCGGAAGAGATCGCGCACCGCACGGGGATGGGTCTCGCGCTTCTGCAGCGCCGCGTCGATGGCCAACACGCAGGTCCGGGCGGTCGAAAGGTGCTCTTCCGTCTCGGCGAGGTAGCCGGCGCGGAACTCCTCGACGTCGAGGGCGTCGGTCATCGCCCTTCGGCACCGGCCGACGAGAGGAGACCTCGAACCTCTGCGAGCAACGATTCTGGCGTGAACGGCTTGGTCAAGTAGCGCGAAGCTCCAGCGCCGAGCGCCTGCTCGCGCGACGACTCGTCTCCACGCGTCGTCACCACGATGATCGGCAACGACTTCAACGTGTCCTGACTCCGTACGAACTCGACCACTTCGATGCCGCCGATGTCGGGCATGTTGAGATCGAGCACCAGGAGATGAAACGGCTTCAAAGACAGCACTTCGATCGCTTCGAGCCCGCTCCCCGCGTGGGTGAACGCGAGGTCACCCGCGGGCCTGAGGCAAGCGACGATCATGTCGCGCATGACCTTGCTGTCGTCGACGACGAGTAAATCCTTCACCATCGCAGTTTTCGTCTGTCGGGATAGACCCGTCAACGTCGCGGGGCCGTGGCGAATGAGCGCCGTTCGGAGGTTCAGTGAGGCAATTTGGCTCCTACGCGCTCACTCTACTCGCTCAATGGACCGTCACACTCACGTCGATCTCCACGACCACCTCGCGTCGAACGAGTTTCATCAGTGCGGCCTCTTCGCCGTCGAGATCGCCGATCCGCGCCCCGAGGGCCCCCCGCTCGAAGGAGTCGATGACGATGGGATGGATGTAGCACTTGCGACAGACCGTGGGGGTGTTGCCGAGCCGGGACGCCACCAAGCGAATGGCCTCGTTCACCAGTCGTTTGGTCTCGGCCGCCGAGCTCGCGGGTGGGTGCTCGCGGAGCGCCCGCGCGGCGAGCAACGTCCCGGCGAGGGTTCGATAGTCCTTGGCCGTGAAGTCACCACCCGACACCTCTCGCAGGTAGTCGTTCACATCCGAAGATTCGATGGCATGGGTGGCGCCCTGGTCGTCGACGAACTCGAAGAGCCGTTGCCCCGGAAGCTCTTCGCAACGCTGTAAAATCCGCGCCAGACGCCGATCGCGGAGGTGAATCGAATGGACCTTACCGCTCTTGCCGCGGAAATCGAATTGGATGTCGGTGCCATCGACGACGACGTGCCGGTTGCGCATCGTCGTCAGACCGAATGAGCGATTCTCTCTCGCATACTCTTCGTTGCCGACGCGGATGCTGGTCAGCTCGAGGAGCCGCAAGAGCGTGGCGATGACCTTCTCGCGCGGCAATCCCCGCAGCGCCAGGTCGCGCTCGACGGCAGCACGAACGCGGGGGAGCACGGCGCCGAACTCGACGACACGGTGATATTTGTTGGTGTCGCGCTCGATTCGCCAACGCGGGTGATATCGATATTGCTTACGGCCCTTGGCGTCGCGCCCCGTGGCTTGGATGTGCCCGTGCTCGAGGGGCGAGATCCACACGTCGGTCCAGGCCGGGGGAATGGCCAACGAGCGAATGCGATCGCGGATCCCGGCGTCGCGCATCGGCTTGCCCGCTGGGTCGACGTAGCGAAAGCGCGTAGGCGAGCCGAGCCGTCGAATGCCCGGGGTCCTGTCCGAGACCCAACGTAGACCCGCTGCGCGTGCATCGTCGTTGGCTCGATGATCGACGGCGAGGTTGGACACTTCGGCAGCTCCGGCGATCAATGCTTCTGCGGTTGCCTCGGCGCGGCTGCGCTCGGGGCCATTCCGATGCCCAACCCACTCTGCGAATCACTCGAGAGCGTGGTCTCTCCGATGCGAAGTTGGTTGTGCACTTCGGTGACGCCGCGGACCTTCTTGGCCGCCTCTTCGGCCGCCAGCTTCATGTGATGGCTGGTCACGGTGCCGGTCAACGTGACGACGCTCGCCGTCACGTCGACCTCGATCTCCGAAGCGTCGAGCGCGCCCGCCTCCTGCAGCGTGTCCGAGACCGCTTCCCGCAGGTCCGTGTCCGATACGCCCTCGTTCGTCGGCTTCGCAGTTGCCATGGGCACGACCCATGGAAGCATCGTGCCAAGGGTCGGTGCGATCAGGGGACGGTGCTACCGCATTGCGTGGCGCACTTGAATGTAGCGGACGTGCAGCTCTTGTCGCCGATGCAGTCATCGCACTGCTGCACCTTGCTGAAGTAGTCAGCGTCCTTGGCCGCGGCGCTGTTGCAGCGATCGCGACAGCCCGCCTGGTCGTACTTGGAGTCGTAGCAATCAGCGTAGCGTGAGCAGATTTGGCTGCAGTCGATCTTGCGTTCGACCGAGCTGCAACCGGTGTTGCCTTGGCCGAAGAAGGCGATGGTGAGAACGACGAAGAGAGAAGCGGTGAAGACCCGAAGGGGTATGCGGTGATTCATGAGGAGCCCCCATCAGCAACCGCTGTGCCGATCGCGCCAAGCCGATTCGACTTCGTACCGAGCTCGATTCAGCGAGGCTCCGCGACATCACCGTTGCCTCAGGCGGGACAAAATCGCTCAGGAGTTGCTGCCCCGATTTCCCTTCGCGAGCTCGGTCTCCAGCGCCGTGAGCACGGCGTGGGTGTCGACCGGCTCGATCATCTCGGCGGCCTCGCGGTCCACTCGGTTCCTCACGTTCGGCAAATCGTGTCGTAGCTCCTCGAGGAGCGCGACCAACTTGGCGATCTTCCTCTCGGCGAGCAGATTGATTTGCAGATCGAGTCGCGCTCGATGCTCCACCCGGCGTCCTTGGCGGTTTTGCGCGATCAAGACCAGGATCGCGACCAGCAAGGCGACGAGGGAGATGAGCCCTTGCAGCAGCGGAAAGGGCGGCGCGTCGAGTGCGCGTCGCCCCAGCCACGGCGCCGCGAGGTTCGAGCCGACCCAGGTGACGACCACGGAGATGACCACCACGAAGAACGTCGGACTGCCCAAGAGGGCGCTCATTCGGGAAAAGCGACGGACGTGATTGCTACCTTCCGCGCGCGCCCGCTCGTGCAAGGAAGCGATGTTCTCGACGGCATCCTGGACGTGCTGCGCCAGGTCCGGTGCTTTCGTCCCTTCCTCCGACATCGTTCAGGCGACGATCCGAGGAGTCATGCGAAGGCAATCGTCCGCGCAATGGGCCTCGCCGCCTGGCTCGCCTGGTAGGCACGACGACGAATCGCGTGCACCAGCCCCCGCGGAACGATGCCGCGGCCCTCGTGAAAGGGAGAGAACCGAAGCGTCTCTTGGTCGATGTCGGCGACGGAGTCGACCGTGAGCCGGGCCACTGCAGTCCACGACGTGGCGAAGGTATGGCGCACTTCCAGGTTCCACGAGCGGTCTCCGGTGAGCACGAAGGTAGCGAGCTTGGCTTCGCGGGACATCGACGTAGGGGCGGGTCGATATCGTGGGGAGAGGCGAAATTTCACCCGGCCGACCGAGGGCGCGTCGAACGGCGACACAGCCCAGTAGTGATTGGCCATGAAGTCGCTCGAATCGGTCGTCAGTGGCGCAATCGGCAGGGTGAAGGGGCTGACGATGGTGGCGAAGAGGAGGTCTTGATCGCCCTCCAGCGTCGTCGGGTCCGCGCTCTCTTCTCGACGAAAGCGAAGCGCGATGCCGAGCACCTCCAAGTGCTCGACGTCTCCGTTCCAGAGCGCGCCGGAGAAGCGCGCGAGCACCGGACCCGAGAGCAATGCGCCGAGGCTCGAGAGAGGACCATCGGCCGCCAAATTCTCCAGGCGCGCGTGGAACGTCTGTCCTCGCGGATGGAACGTGCGCGCGCGCCGGGCGCGGCTGATCGCCCCCACGACGGGAGCGATCAGCCGGCCCAGGAGATCGCCGGCCGCTTCGCGAAGATTCTCCTTCGGCTCGGCGCGCAGCAGCGTCTCTCGGGGATGGTCAGCGAGCTTGTGCACGATTCCACGCCTTGCCGATCATGGCGTGCACGCGCTTCTCGACGTCGGACACGTCGAGCTTGTCCTCGCGCAGCTCTTCGAGGGTGATGCGCGGAAGGATCTGGTCGAAGCGCATGACCATACGCGCCGAATCCTGATAGCCGCGCTGCGCGAGCTTTCCAGTCACCTCGTCGCCGAGACCTTCGGCGGTCGTATAGAGGTGAAGATACGCGAACCCGAGACCACTGAAGAACGTCGCGTCGTCACGAAGGGCCTTGACGGTCTCCGAGCGGCGAACGGCGTCGATCAGCCCAGCGGCCACTCCCGCGACCGCGGCGACCGCATCCTTCACCGGGGCCGAGGCGCTGCCACCGAGCTCCTTCATGCGCGCTTCGAGCATCGCCTTCTGTTCATCGAGGATGCCCGTACCGTCGAGAACGGCCGGCATCGCATCCTTGTGACTCACCTTCTTCAAGCTCTCTGCCTGCCGCTCGAGCGCCTTCAGCCCATGAAGGACCAAGCTGTGAACGTCGCCCACGTACGTCTTCAAAGTGTCGTTCTTCTTGGTGGCGATCTCGGTCATGGGAGTTCCTTTCGGTGGAGCACGGAGCCCGTGCAAGTCTTCGACCCGCCGCCCCCGCTATGGCGGTGACGAGATGATCGAAGTGCGTGCCGAGCGGACAGCAAAGGCCGCTCCAACGTCCTCACCCGGAGGGAACGTCATTGCCGGGGCGAAGCGCCTCGCCGAGGCAAACCGCCTCGCCGGGCCGCGCATGCGCGTAGCCATCATGAGCTAAGCTGAAGATTCGATGGTCGGTCCTATCTCGAAGTCGCCCCGTGCCCCCAGTGCGGTGCCAGAGCACATTCGACGCAAAGATTGGTCGACGACGCCGCTCGGACCGATGGCCAGTTGGCCCGCGAGCTTGCAGACCGTGCTGCGGTTGATGCTCAGCTCCCGCTACGCGATGTGGCTCGGCTGGGGCCCGGAGCTGACCTTCTTCTACAACGACGCTTACGTCGAGCAGACCCTCGGCTCGAAGCATCCGGAAACGCTCGGTCGGCCCTTTCGCGAGGTGTGGTCCGAGGTCTGGGACACGCTTCGTCCGCGCATCGATCAGGTGTTGGAGACAGGTGAAGCGACTTGGGACGAAGGGCTGATGCTCTTTCTCGAACGCGATGGCCGCGCCGAGGAGACCTACCATACGTTCTCGTACAGCGCGGCGCCCGGCGACGCGCCGGGAGAGATCGCCGGCATCTTCTGCGTCGTCATCGAAGAGACCGAACGGGTGATCAGCGAGCGGCGCATCACGCTGCTCGGCGCGTTCGCGGAGCGGCTCAACGCCGCGCAGACCGAGGCCGAGGTCTTCTTCGCTCTCGAGCAGTGCCTGGCAGCCGAAGCGCGCGACATTCCGTTCTCGGCGACGTATCTCTTCGACGAGCGCGGTGCGGCTCGGCAGGTCTCGTCGACCGGACTCATCGAGAACGACGCGACCTGGCCGTTTGCCGAGGCGCAGGCGATGGGAGCGCCGGCCTTGGTCACGCTCGATGCCGCGCGAGTGTGGCCGAAGGGGCCGTGGGACAAGCCTCCGACGAACGCGTTGCTCGTCCCGATTGCCAATCAGGGTCACGGCCGAATCGGCGGCATCTTCGTCGCCGCGCTCAACCCCTATCGTCCACACGACCAGGGCTTTCCCGAGTTCGTGCAGCTCCTGGTCGGTCAAATCGCCGCAGCGCTGACCAATGCGCGCTCGCTCGAGGAGGAGAAGAAGCGCGCCGATGCGCTCGCCGAGATCGATCGCGCGAAGACGGCCTTCTTCTCCAACGTCAGTCACGAATTCCGCACGCCGCTGACCCTCATGCTCGGTCCGACCGAGGACGCACTGGCCAGTCCGAACGGCGCGCTGGTCGGTGAAAACCTGGAGATCGTGCATCGAAACGAGCTGCGGCTGCTCAAGCTCGTGAACACGTTGCTCGACTTCTCGCGTCTCGAGAGCGGGCGCGCGACTGCCAAGTACGTCGCGACCGATCTCTCGGCGCTGACGGCTGATTTGGTGAGCGCCTTTCGCTCGGCGACCGAGCGCGCGGGCATCGAGCTGGTGTTCGCGTCGTCGAGCTCCTCCGAGTCGATCTTCGTCGATCACGACATGTGGGAGAAGATCGTCTTCAATCTTCTCTCGAACGCCCTCAAGTTCACTTTTCACGGAACCATCACGGTGGCGGTGCGCGACGCCGGCGACGCGGTCGAGCTGACGGTGCGCGACACCGGGGTGGGCATTCCCGAAGCCGAGTTGCCGCACCTCTTCGAGCGATTCCATCGGGTCGAGAACACGCGCGCACGGACGCACGAGGGTTCGGGCATCGGGCTCGCGCTCGTGAGCGAGCTGACGCGCATGCACGGCGGAGAGGTGACCGTCCGCAGCGAGGTCGACGTCGGCTCGACCTTCAGCGTACGAGTCCCCAAAGGAAGCGCTCATCTTCCCACGGAAAAACTAGGCGATTCGTCGCCGCGCACTTCGGCGGCCACCGGGGCGCGCTTCTACGTCGAAGAGGCCACGCGCTGGCTCCCCGCGCCCTCTCCTCGAGAGAGTTCGGTCCCCGCGTCCGACGTCGCGCCGCCTGGCGAAGGGCCAGGGCCGGAACGCATTCTCCTCGCCGACGACAACGCCGACATGCGCGAGTACCTCGAGAGGTTGCTCTCTCCGCATTGGAGCGTCGAAGCGGTCGACAACGGCGGCAGCGCGCTCGCCGCCGCGCGCATGCGACGCCCGACGCTGATTCTCACCGACGTGATGATGCCGGTGCTCGACGGCTTCGGTCTGCTCCGCGCCCTGCGCGCCGATCCGGTGACCGCGGGCATTCCGGTGTTGCTCTTGTCGGCACGCGCGGGAGAAGAGGCGCGCGTCGAGGGCATCGCGGCAGGCGCCGACGACTACGTGGTCAAGCCGTTCGCCGCGCGCGAGCTGGTGGCGCGCGTCGCCGCCCATTTGCAGCTGACGAAGGTCCGCGGCGCGCTCACGGCGGAACGAGAGCGCCTGGCGATCGCCCAGAGCGTCGGCAACTTCGGCATCTTCGACTGGGACATTGCGAAGAACGAGCTCTACTGGTCACCCGAGCTCTATCGTCTGCTCGGCCTCGAGGCCGACGCCATTCCGCCGTCGTTCGAGGCGTGGACCGAGCGGATGCATCCCGACCATCGCGAGAGGGCGCTGTCGCAACATCGCGAGGCCGTCGAACAGCAGAAGATCATGCGCGAGGCCGAGCTGCAGATGCGGCTCCCCGACGGCTCGTATCGCTGGATTCGCACGGTGCAGCGCATCTTCTATTCCGACGCCGACGAGGCCGTTCGCGTGGTCGGCGCAGCGGTCGACATCCAATCGGTGGTGCACGCGCGCGAGGTCGAGAGAGAGCAGATGGTCCGCGCGAATCACGAACGCGAATCCCTCCTCATCGAAGCTCGATCGGCCAATCGCGCGAAGGACGAGTTCCTCGCCATGCTCGGTCACGAGCTCCGCAATCCACTCGCGCCCATGCTCACGGCGCTGCAGGTGCTGCGGGTGCGCGGAATCGAGGGAGGCGAACGTGAGCGGACGATCCTCGAACGGCAGGTGCATCATCTGGTGCGGCTGATCGACGATCTGCTCGACGTCTCGCGAATCGCCCGTGGTCAGGTCGTGCTCCAACGAGTGCGCGTCGAGATCGCCGAGGTGATCGCCAAGGCCGTCGAGGCGGCGGCCCCGCTGATGGAATCGAAGGAGCATCGTCTGCGCATCGACGTCGCCCGCACCGGTCTCCTCGTCGACGGCGACGTCGTCCGGCTCGCGCAGGTCTTCTCCAATCTCCTGATCAACGCCGCGAAATACACCAATTCCCGGGGAAATATCTCGCTGGTGGCGGCGCGTGAGGAGAGCGAAGTCGTGGTCACCGTGACCGACGACGGCCTCGGCATCGCGCCCGAGCTCTTGCCGCGCCTCTTCGACATGTTCGTGCAGGACCGGCAGTCGATCGATCGTTCACGCGGTGGCCTCGGCCTCGGTCTCGCGATCGTCCGCAGCTTGGTCGGCTTGCACGGCGGCAAGGCCTCGGCGAGGAGCGAGGGGCGCGGCCTCGGGAGCGTCTTCGAGGTCCGTTTCCCCGCCGTCGAGCCGCTCGCGGCGAGCGACGATCGAGCATCGAGCGAATCGGTGTCGACGACGATCGTCACCCCGGCGCCGCGCCGCGGTCGGATGCTGGTGGTCGACGACAACGTCGATGGGGCCGAGATGATGGCGCTCTTTCTCACGACGCTGCGCTTCGACGTCGAGATCGCCACCGATGGAGCAGAAGGCCTCGATGCGGCCTTACGATTTCTCCCCGACGTGGCCATTCTCGACATCGGTCTACCGACGTTGGACGGCTACGAGCTCGCGCGACGCATTCGCAGCGACGAACGACTCCGCAAGACCCGCCTCGTCGCCGTCACCGGCTATGGGCAGGCCTCCGATCGCGCGCAGGCGACCGAGGCCGGCTTCGACGCCCACCTGGTGAAGCCCGTCGATCCGGCGAAGCTGCGAGCCGTGTTGGTCGACTTGGTCGAATCGCGTCCAGAGGGCTGAGCGGTCCGACGGCACTCGCTCCAACTTGAAGGTCGACGGGACGACGCTCTACTGGCTCGAGGGCTTCTCGCTCCGTCGCGTTCCACTCGCTGGAGGCGATGTCGAGACCCTGGTCGAGGGGAACTCGGTCACTGGCGAGGGAGTGTATCCCGACTACGCCATCACTCCGGCCTTCGTCTACTTCAGTCACGTGAGCGGCAAAGGCGACGGCATTCGCTATTCCCTTTGGCGAACATCGAAGTAGCCGCCGCTCCGCTCCCGCCCCCACCTCCGCGATGACGTTGGCCCCTTGCATGCAAAGGCCCACGTCATGGACACCCCGCTCGCACCCGCCATCGTGACCACGGAACCCTCTCACCGCGAGGTGCTCCCCGTCGAGCCTCCGGCCGTCGAGCCTCCGATGAGCTCACCATCGGCCACGAAGAAGCGCGCGAGCGGGCTCGGCTCGCTCCTCGGTCTCGCCGCCTTCGGTGCCGTCTCGCTCGCCGCAGCCGCGATCGGTGGCTACGTCAACGCGAAGCCGAAGAACAAGCTCTGGTATCGGATGATTCGCAAGTCGAGCTGGACGCCGCCCGATCGCGTCTTCGGGATCGTCTGGCCAGTCCTCTATGGTCTCGGCGCCTACTCTGCGTGGCGCGTCGCCAAGACCGCGCCGTCGGAGGAACGCACCGAAGCGCTCGCCTGGTGGGGCGTGCAGATCGTGGCCAACGCCGTGTGGACGCCGCTCTTCTTCGGCGCGCATCGTCCTCGCTGGGCGATGGCCGACCTCGTCTTCAATACCGTGGCGCTCGGTCGCTACGCGCAGGTCGCCCGCAGGCTCGATCCGGTGGCAGCCGCGCTGGTGCTGCCAAACCTCGGCTGGCTCGGGTTCGCCGCCAAGCTCAACAGTGACGTCGTGGTGAAGAACGCCAGCATCCGCGGTCGAGCGTGAGCCCATCGGCTCGCCGTCACGCCTCGCATCGAGACCATTTGCCACGTCGAAGTCGGCGCGGAGATTCCCCGTCCGCGCTGCGTGGCATCACTTCTCGAATGGTCTCGAATGGCACGTGCGGTGCTCTCCGGTCCGGCCGATGACGGAGCCGCACATCAATCGAATCGCCACGCGTGTTCCGCCGCATGACGTCCACGAAACGTTCGTTCGCTTCGCTCGCACGTTGATCCCCGAGCCGCGGACGCGCGCGCTCTTCGATCGAATGGCGGCCAAGTCGCAAATCAGGCATCGCTACGCGATTTTCCCGCCAGCGCTCGATCCCGAAGGTGAGGCCGTCGACGCTACACGGATATACCTCCGGGGTCGGTTTCCGAGCACCGCCACGCGGATGCAGCTCTTCGAGAAGCACGCCCCCGCTCTGGCCGCCGAGGCCGTGGCGAAGCTCGAGCTCGGCAGCGAGGCCAAGCGCATCACCCACCTGATCGTCACCACCTGCACGGGAATGTACGCACCGGGGCTCGATCTCGACCTCGTCGCGCGATGCGGTCTCTCGCCCAGCGTCGAGCGCACGATGATTGGATTCATGGGCTGCTACGCGGCACTCAACGCGCTCAAGCTCTCTCGGCACATCGTCCGCTCGACCCCGGGAGCGCGCGTCCTCGTCGTCAACCTCGAGCTCTGCTCGCTCCATTTGCAGCAGCTTCAACAGCTCGAGCCGCTGCTCTCGTTTCTCGTCTTCGCGGACGGGTGCGCCGCCAGCCTCGTCAGCGCTGACCCCGTGGGGTTGTCGATGGACCGATTTCACGCCGCGCTGCTGCCCGACACCGGCGACCTCATCACCTGGAAGGTGCGCGACAGCGGGTTCGAGATGTTCCTCTCCGGGGGCGTCCCCGCCGCGATCGCGAAGGGTCTCGATGGGGTCGCGACGTCCATTCTCGACGGCGCGAAGTCCGGATCGATCGAGCGATGGGCGGTTCACCCCGGGGGGCGATCGGTGCTCGACGCCGTCGAGCAGGGGCTCGGGCTCGAAGCTTGGGCGCTGGAGGCCTCACGGAGCGTGCTCGACGAGTTCGGCAACATGTCCTCGGCGACGGTCATGTTCGTCCTCGCCTCGGTCATGAACCTCGCGAGGCGGGGCGACCGAGGCTGCGCCATGTCGTTCGGCCCCGGTCTCACCGCCGAAACGATGCTGTTTCGAAAGGCCTGAATCGACGATGATTACCGACTTCGCGCATCGCTCCTCCGAAGACGAGCTCATGGACACCGAACCCGTCGGCTTCGACGAGTTCGACGCATGTCTGGTCGACCTCGCCAAGGTCAATCGATGGACGCTCGCCTATCGTCCGACGAAGGGGTTCTTCGATCGCCTTGCCTACCGCCTTCGACGTCTCGGTCGCCCAGTGGAGATCGTCGACGTCGGGAGCGGTCATGGCGACATGCTCCGCGAGATCGACGTCTGGGCGGCTCGGCGGGGCATCGAGGTGCGTCTCACCGGCGTCGACCTCAACCCATGGTCGCGCGCCTCCGCGATCGCGGCGACGAAGCAGGATCGAGGCATCGAGTGGATCACCGCCGACGCCTTCTCGTACCAGCCGGCGCGCGGCATCGACGTCGTCGTCAGCTCGCTCTTCACGCACCACCTCACCGACTCGTTCGTCGTCGAGTTCGTGAAGTGGATGGAGGCGACCGCGAGGCTTGGATGGTTCGTCAACGATCTGCATCGTCATCCGGTGCCCTACCACTTCTTTCGGTATTTCTCGAAGGTCGCGGGCTTTCATCGCTTCGTGCAGCACGACGGACCGGTGTCGATCGCCCGCGCCTTCTCTCGCAGTGACTGGACGCGCCTCCTCTCGTCCGCCGACCTCCCCGAGGACGCGGCCACGGTGCGGTGGGAGCTGCCCTTTCGATTCACCGTCGAGCGATTGCGAGCCGAATGATGGACGCCGTCGTCGTCGGTGGTGGACCGGCAGGTGCCGGATTGGCGACGCAGCTCGCTCGGCGTGGCGCAGCCGTCACGCTCCTCGAGCGAGAAGCGGGGCCGGTCGACAAGGTGTGTGGCGAGTTCCTTTCGCACGAAGCCGCTCGCTATCTTCGTGAGCTCGGCCTCGAGCCGACCACGCTCGGCGCGGTCCCGATACACACGCTTCGGCTCGCCCATCGTCGAGTCGTCGTCGAGGCCCGATTGCCCTTCGAGGCCTTCAGTTTGTCGCGTCGCGTCCTCGATGAAGCCCTCCTCGCCCGCGCCAGCTCTGCCGGCGTCGACGTCAGGCGCGGATGCAAAGTCGTGGAGCTCGCACGCCTCGACGAAGGGTGGGGTGCGCGGCCCGCCGTCGGCGATTCCGTCTTCGCACGCGCTGCGTTCTTGGCCTCCGGCAAGCACGACGTTCGTGGGCTCCGTCGTCCGCGTGGCCTGCAGAGCGATCTCGTCGCCTTCAAGATGCATTGGCGACTGACCCATCGACAAGCTCGAGAACTGAATCGTCACGTCGAAATCGTCCTCTTCGACGGGGGCTATCTCGGTTTGGAGCCGATCGAAGCCGGGCTCGCCAATCTCTGCCTCGTCGTGCGCCGTCACCGCTTGCAGGCATATGGCGGCAGTTGGGAGTCGCTGATCGTCTCCATTCGCGCCGAATGTCCGCACCTCGACGCCCGCCTCTCCGAGGCCGAGGCATGTTGGGCAAAGCCGCTGGCGTTGGCGACGATTCCCTATGGTCATGTCCAGCTAGGCGACGACGACGGGCTCTATCGTCTCGGCGATCAGGCGGCGGTGATCCCTTCGTTCTCCGGCGACGGCGTGGCCATCGCGCTCCACAGCGCCGTCATCGCCGCGTCGACGTTTCTCGGAGGATCCACCGCCGACGTCTACCAGCGGCGACTCGCGAGAGAGACCCGGAGGCGAGTGCTCTTCGCCACCCTCCTCTCCCAAGCACTGGTGCGGGCACCCGCCCAGTGGATTCTCGCTGCCGCGGCGCGCGGCTTTCCGCGCTTGATGTCGGCGATCGCCACCGGAACTCGACTTCCGACCTCGGCGCTCGCTCGCGCCTTGCGGGAGAGTCGCGCATGAAGCTGGACGCTGCAGGCGATGGCTCGGTCGTCCCCCGCGACCTCCTCCATCGGCGTGATCCGACGCTGATCGCGCGCCTCTTGCCGGTGATGCGCACGCTCAACCGGCGATATCTCCGGCTCGAGTGCCGAGGCTTCGAGCGCATCGACGACGGCCCCGTGCTCTACGTCGCGAACCACAACGGTGGAATCGCCGGGCCCGATCTCAGCTGCACACTCGGCACCCTCTGGGAGACGCGCGGACCGGAGGCGCCCCTCTTCGCCTTGGCGCACGACTTCGCGATGAAGCAGCTGCGGCCCTTGGGCGCGGTGCTCGAACGGGTCGGCGCGATTCGGGCGACGAAGCAAAACGCGCTGCACGCGCTGCAGGCCGGCGCACAGGTGCTCGTGTATCCCGGCGGTGATCTCGACGCCTATCGACATTCACGACGTCGCGACGAGATCGTCCTCGGCGATCGCGCGGGCTTCGTGCGCTTGGCGCAGGAGGCGAAGGTCCCGATCGTTCCCATCGTCGCCCACGGCGCGCACCGCAGCGGCTATGTCTTCTCCGAGGGGAAGCGACTCGCGCGCATGCTCCGACTCGAGCGATGGGCGCGCCTCGAGCGGTTCCCGCTGGCGCTCGCACTTCCCTGGGGACTGGCGCTCGGACCGTGGATTCCTTATTTGCCACTCCCGTTCCCTATTCGCCTACGCAAATTACCTCCCATCGTCGCCACGCCGGACGCCGATCCGATGACGATTCAAAGGAAGGTCGGCGCTGCCATGCAAGCTGCCCTCGACGAGCTCGCCCGCTCCTCACGAGAGGTCGCATGACCGACCACGCGTCGGGGCGCGCCGGCCCCATTGCCTATGAGCTTCATGGCCAGAACCACCCTGGACTGCCGCTACTGCTCATTCGTCCCCTCGGCGGCTCGATGTTCCTCTGGGGGCGGTTTCGCGAGATTCTCGCGGAAAAACGTCGAATCATCTCCTTCGACTTACGCGGGAGTGGCGCTTCGAGCCCCGACTCGACGTGGATGACCACGCGCGGTCTGGCGGAGGACGGGCTGCGTCTCCTCGATCATCTGGAGGTGGCCTGCGCCGACGTCTTCGGCATTTCGCTCGGCGGCATGGCGGCCACGTCTCTCGCGCTCCTCGCTCCCCAACGCATCGGGCGACTGTGTCTCGCGTCGACCACCGCTCGAGGGCTCGAGGTCTCACGCGTCGGGCTCGTTCGCGAGCTTCGAATGGCGAGCTGCTTCGCGCATCCTCTCTACGACGTCGAGGCGAGCCTCGTTCGGCGGATTCTCTCGGCGCATTTTCGTTGGAATTGCCCCTCTGAAGTGCGCCGCATCGAGCTGACGTTGCAGGCGCACCCCGCGTCGCGCCGCTCCCTCCTCCGACATGCGCTCGCGGGCCTGCTCCACGACGTTCGTGGCCAGCTCGGAGACGTGCGCGCGACCACGCTGGTGCTCGCGGGTGAGCTCGACGACCTCCTCGGCATCGCCCCTTCGCGCGAGCTGGCGGCTGGAATTCCACACGCGCGCTTCGCCACCATCGCCGCCGCGGGGCACGATCTCACGCTCGAACAGCCGGAAGCGACCGCCTCGCGCGTGCTCGAATTCTTGCGGCCGCGTGAGTCAGAACGCTTCGCCGATGCTCAAGTGTAGGGCGAACGGCCCTTTGACGATGAAGCTGAACCGTTGGGGCTCTTCGCGGGGGTCGAGCTCGCCGCCGAGGCGCTGCAGGCCGGGGAGGCGCCAGCCGAAGTCGATGCGAATCGGGCCGACGGGCGTCTGGTAGCGAAGGCCAGGGCCGGCCGAGAGGTGCGGGTACTTGAGGCGGATGTCGAGCTTGTTGCGCGAGACGTCGCTGCCATCGAGGAAGAGCGCGCCGGTGAGATCGCCGATGATGTCGAAGCGAAGCTCGATCGACGCCTCCCAGACGGTCGCGCCGCCGATCGCCTGCGTGCAGCCCTGTCCGACTTGACGACCGACGTCGAGGGGAGCGCAGTCACGTAGACCGATGTAGCGCGTCGGGTAGCCGCGATTGCTGGTGGCGCCACCCGAGAAGAACGCGCGCCACAGGGGCGTATCGCCGGCCGTGTCGTTGGCGAACCCCGAGGGGTCGTCGGCGGTCGGTGCGCGCGGGTCGGGGAAGTGCGTCTCGTAGTTGCGTGGAAAGAGGAGGCCGGTCATCACCCGCAGGGCGACGGTCGCTGCCTTCCCGAGCGGGATGTAGCCGCGCATCTCGGGTTGCAGCCGCACGTCGCCGAAATCGCCGCCGAGCACGAATTTCGAGGCGAACGCGTACTGCATGCCGAGCGACGCGAAGAATCCCTTGCGCGGGCTGAGGACGCTGTCGCGGAGATCGAGCGAGGCGAGCAGCTCGACGTAGCCGATTTGCGCCTTGAAGACGTTGGCCGGCAGCTCCGAGTCTCCATACGGCGTCGGGAAATCGAAGCCCTTGCGATAGAAGAGTCCGAGCCCGACATGGGAGCCGAAGCGACGCTCGAGGCCGAGCGACGCGCGCGTGGTGAAGAGACGGTAATCGTTGACGGGGTCAGGGATGATGCCGGTGGTGACGCCCGTCGAGCCGATGGTGCGCGCTTCGAGGAGGCTCGGCTGGCGGAGGAGCACGCCCGAGGTGAAGCCGGGGCGCACGGTGTGGACGTTGACGAGCCCGGGCTTGAAGACGAGGAGCGGTCGCAGCTCGATGTGGAACGAACGCAGTCCGCCGAGGAAATTCAGGTCGTCCCATGATCCGAGGAGGTGGACGTCGTCGCGCAGAGGGTCGACGAGGAACCCGCCGCCGACCTTCACGCGACGTAGCTTGGACTCGGTGAGCCTGACCGACACCGGCACGACGATGCGGTCCGGCTGCGAAAGATCGGGGATGACCTCGACCGTGTCGAAGACGCCGAGCTCGAAGAGAGCACGCTGCGCGCCACGAAGAGCGCTGGTCGAGTATTTCTCGCCGTCGCGGATGTCGATGATCGTCCGCACCCCGGAATTGGGCAGCTCGCCGAGGCCGGTGATGGCGACGGCGCCGAAGGTGCACGCCGGGCCGCTGACGACGTCGACGTGCAGCGTCGCCTCGTGCTTGACCAAATCGACGTCGGCGGTGAGCTTGACGACCGCGTAGGCGTAGCCGTCGTCGGTGAGCTCGCGCTGCAAAGCGAGCGCGCTGTCGTGGTACTTCTTCTCGTCGAAGGCGTCGCCGATCTGGAGCTCGAGCGCGTCGGTGACGTCGCTCCGGACACTCTCGGGGAGCGCCTCGACGCCGCTCTGGATGATCTTGGCGACGACGATCTTGGGGCCTTCTTCCAAGACGATTTCGACGCGGACCTCGCGATCGCCCGTCTTGACGACCCGACCGACGCGGACGCGGGCTTCGTAGTAGCCGTGCGCGCGATAGAAGCGCTCGATGCGCTGCAGGTCTTTCTCGACGGCCACTCGATCGTAGACGCCGTAATCGACCCACCAGATGTGGACGAGGCCGAGGAGCTTGTGGGTCGGATCGCTGCTGATCGCCTCTTCGATTTCGCTGCTCGCGAGGTCGTCGTTTCCTTCGACCGTGATGCGGTCGAGCGCGGTCGCGCCCTCGGGCAACGAGGCCGCGCATCCGCCCAACGTCATCGTCACCGCGAGGAGGAGAGCCCCGAGCACGAGAAGTGTAAGAAGGCCGAGCGCATGGGCGAGACAGCCGAGCCAATCACGAAGTTTGGGGCGCACCGAGGGGTGTACGGTAGCAGGATGCGTGCGCGCGACGTCGTGACGGTCGTCGTGACTGCCATCACCCTCTCCGCGGGCTCGCTGGCGGCTTGTCGTGCGCAGGTGCCGAAGCCCGAAATCGGTCCCAACGTCATCGCCGACGAGGGCATCTGCGTGCCCTATCCCCATCCGGCCGCGCGGGTCGACGAGGTCACGGCGCGCTATCGCGAGGAAGACGTCTGGATCGACGGCGAGTGGGCGTGGAACGGCCGACGTTGGACGTGGAGCGTCGGACACTGGGAGGTGCCGCCGGACAAGGCGTGGTGGGCGAGGCCGACCGAGCGCCGCCTCGCCAACGGCGCGATGGTCTATTTTCCTGGGCATTGGTACACGCCGTCGCTCGCCCCGGCCGACGCGGCGATCGATCTCGAGAAGGTGATCACCTGTCCCGCGCCACGCAGACCGGACGCAGCCGTGACCATCGATGGCGTCGCCGACGTCCCTCAGGCTGGGCCGGACATCGGTGTCGATGCGGGGAGTGTCGTCGCGCACGATGGCTCGGTCCCCGACGGCGCACGCGACGCCGACGCCTTTCTCGAGCTCCCGCCTTGGCTCAGCGACGCACCGCTGGAAATCATCCAGCCCCCCAAGTGAGCTCCTCGAGTCGCGAGATTAACTCTTTTTCACACGCTCGCGCGCCACAGCGCGAAGGTGTACGCGACCGCGAGCGCGATCCAGAGGACGCTGCGCACGCGCAATCGCTGCGAGAAACCGAACACGGGTGCGAGGGGCACGATCACCAAAGAGACCGCGCCTTGCCATCGTGGCTTGCGCGCGATCAAGCCCGCGGCGAGCGCGACGTGCACGGTGACGAAAGAGGCGAATGCCAGCCAGACTGCCACAGTCAGAACTACGTCGTGGGTCAACATGGTCGTGCGGCCTCGTGAGCGTGCCTTCGCTCATCACGCAAGAAGGGATTAGCATTTTCGAGTGAGCAAGGAAGGGCGAGGTCGAGGAATGTTCGCGCGATGGGCGCTGCGGGGTCTCGCCGCGCTCGGGCTCCTGCTCGTCTTCGTCGTCTCGCTCGCCACCGCGGTGGTGCTGCACTTGAACACGCGCGTGACTCGCCGCGCGATGGCGACGATAGTCTCCAAGGTCGCCTCCGGAAGTCTCCGCGGGAGCGTGGAAATCAAGGAGATCCGTCACATCGGGCTCGACGGAATCGACATCGCGCGCGCCGAGCTCCGCGATCCGTCGGGTCGTCTCGTGCTCGCGGTGATCGACGCCAAGGCCTCGATGCGGGCGCTCGTCCTCGCCAAGCAGCGCATCCTCGATCACGTCGTCGTCGGTCGCATCGAGGTGAACCTGATCGACGACGGCACCGGACAACCTTCGCTCGTCGACGCGGTGTTACCGAAGAAGCCGAGCCCGCCCGACACGCCTTCGTCGCCGCCGCCGAAGTTCGCGATCACCTCGATCGATCTCGATGCCATCGCCGTACGCGGCGCGCTCGGTACGCGTCCGATCTCGCTCGATCTGGCGGTGCACGGTCTCGCCATCGCGCTCGGTCCCGAGGGCACCAAGGTCTCGCTCGCAAAACTCGATGCCCTCGCCGGCCCAGGCAACGGACTTCCCGAGCCGGTGTCGATCGAGGTGAAGAACATCTCGCTCGACCAAGGCTCGGCCAAGGGAAGCGCGATGAACGTGCTCAACGTCGTCGTCGACGTGAAGAGCGGCGGCGCCACCGCGGAGATTCAAGGACGCTACGCCGCGGCCCAGATCGACGTGCACGTGAAGGCGGCGGCGGCGTCGGCCGATCTCTCGCGTTGGCTGGCGATGCCCGCGGGCACCCCGCAGAAGCCTTCGCTCCCGGAGGCGCTGGGAATCGTCACCGCGCAGGTACACGCGCAGGGAACGATCGACGCCATCGCCATCGACGGCGACGTCGGCACGTCGATGGGAGGCCTCAAATTCGTGGGCAAGGCCGCGCCGATCGCGATGACGGGAGAGCTCACGCTCGATGCCGATGCCATCGACGTGCATCGCATGGTGCCCGGCGTGCCTGCCGGTCTCTTCGATCTGCACGCCCAGCTCGAGTCGAAGGCGGTGGGAACCGATCTGGCGATCGCGCTCGGCGGCTCGGGAGCTCCTCGCGACCCGAAGAGCGCAGGCTTGATCGGCAACACCAAGCTGAGCTTCTCCGCCAACGCGGTGGTGCCGTCGGCGAACCTCGGACAGCCGAAGAGCGGCCACGTGCACGTCTTGGTCGCGCGCGACGGCACCGAGGTGCTGGTCGACGCCGATCTGAAGAAGCCGGTGACCGCGCCGAAGGGCGACGGGTCGTGCTGCCTGGTCGCCTTCTCGGTGAAGGGAAAGACGGGTCCGCTCGACGCCCTCCCGCACGAGCTGACGGGCGGGCCGATCGTCGGCAGCGCGCTCTTCCACGCGAGCGGCGAGGTCGATCTGGCGAAAGAGACGATCGACGCCAACGCCTCGGTCGACGTCGCGCGCTTGCAGAAGGGAACGCTCTGCGTCGCCGGCGTCCACGCGACCGCGATCGCCAAGGGCTCGCTCTCGAAGCCGAACGTGTCGGCCGGCGTCCAGCTCGCGCGCGCCGAGCTGCTCGACGCGAAGACCGCCGCGCCGACGGCCTCGCTCACCGGCCTCGACGCGCACGCGACGCTCTCGGGCGACACCATCCACGCCTCCGTCAGCTTCGACACCGATCGCGGTCAGCACCTCGGGCTCTCCGCCAGCATCGATCACGATCCCGCGGGAAACGTGACGATTCGTCAGCTGTCCGCGAAGATCGAGCGGAAGAAGTTCGTCGGCCTCCTCACCGCGAAGCGCATCGCGATGGTCGGCAAGCGAGTGACCGTCGATGGTCTGCGCCTGGCGTCGACGGCTGGTGGCATTCGATTCGATGGCGTGGTGTCGCTCCTCGGCATCCCCGAGTCGATCGACTTGGCGACGACCGACCTCGACGTCGGGCTCCTCGCGTTCGGCCTCGGCGTGCAGCGCCCGCCCTATCGCGGAAAGGTGCGTCTCACCGCCAAGGTGAAGCACGGCGGGCCGGGAGCTCCGCGCGCGTTCGTCGGCAGCATCGAGATCGCCGCCAAGGGCACCGTGCGCACGCCCGATCGTGGGCACGTGCCAATCGATCTGAATGGCACCTTCACGCTCGACCCTTTGCAGGCGGCAGCGTCGATGCAGCTGCAAATCGCCGACGTGGTGAAGATCGATCTCGCCGGGCACGCGAACGCGGTGCGCGACGACTTCCGCAGCTTCCTCACCTCGCCCGGACAAGTCGACGTCACGATCGCCGACGTCGATCTGGCGCGCGTCCTCTCCTTTGCCCGCAGCGTCGTCCCGAGCAAACCGATCGCGCCCGGCTTGGACGTATCGGGGGTAGCGACGATCGAGCTCCACGTGGCGAGGCCGACCGCCGGCGCCATGCCGACCGTGCTCCTCGACGTGCATGGCAGCAAGTTGCAGATCCAGACCGAGAAGCTGGCCCTCGGCCCGCTCGACCTGCAGACGCACGTCGACGCCACGCCGAGCGAGGCCGAGATGAAGATCGGCGCCTCCGCCAAGCTCGCCGACGAGAACGGCGCTCTCATGAGCTTCGACGCCTCGGCCTCCCTCGCCGATGCGATGGTGACGAGCGCACTGGCTGGACAGTTGACGCTGTCAAATATCGTCGACCTGCCCCTCGAGGCGCACGTCGTCGTTCCCAAGCGCGTGCTCGCCAAGTTGCCGGAAGCGCTCCGCGCGCAACTTCCGGCGCGGGCCACGACCAAGAAGGGCGCGCCGACCACCACCAGCCTCGACGCAGATTTGACGTGGAAGGGCCCGCTCTCGAAGCCGACGGTCGCGCTCGACCTGCATCTGCTCGACATCGATCTCGGCGCCGATGGCTCGTTCGGCCTCACCAGTCACGTCACCTACGACGGCAAGGTCGCGCAGCTGCACGCCGAGCTGGCGAAGCCGAAGCATCCTGCCCCGCTGACCCTCGACGCCAACGTGCAGGTCGCGCTGCTCGACGCGTTGAAGGCGCAACCGCAGAAGGGCCTCGCGTGGACCGCGGGGCTCGACGTCCACGCGCATGCCGTCCCACTCGCCTTCTTCCCGGCCGTGGCAGATCAGGACATCGATGGAATGCTCGCCTGCGAGCTCCACCTCGCGCACGTCCACGACCCGGCGGTGACCTCTCCGGAGGTCAAGTTCGACGCCGAATTGAGCGCTCTCTCGGTGAATCACGTCTCGTTCGACTCGGTGCACTTGAGCGCCGACATCGGCGCGGTCCAGGCCGCCGTCTCCATCAAGGCGACGGGACAAGGTGGGGTCGCGCGCATCGACGGCCGCGTGCCGCTGCTCTGGACCGACGCGCTGGTGCCGAGCGTGAAGCCCGCGAGCGACGTGACGGTGACGGCGTACCTCAAGGGATTGCGCCTCGGCGCCTTCGCCACCTGGGTGCCCGGCCTCGACGAGCTCGACGGACGGCTCGACGCCGATCTGACGGCGACCGTCGCGCTCCCCAACGGAAAGTCCGCGCTCTCGGTGATCCCCAAGGGCACGCTCAGCTTGCACGAGGGCATTCTCAACGTCGCCGCCATCGGTCAGCGCTGGGAGCAGGTGGAGGCCGAGGTGGCGCTCTCGGCCGACAAGATGGAGCTGAAGAAGCTCGTGCTTCATGGTCGCGGCGGCGTCGGCAAGGCCGAGATGTCGGCGTCGATCGATCTCGAGAAGCAGATTCCCAAGACGCTGCACGCGCAGATCGACACCAAGCGCTTCGCGATCGCGACCGACGGCGTGCCCATCGGCGATCTCTCGGGGACGATCAAGATCGACGGCTCGCTCGACGGCGCGATGCCCAAGCTGGTCGCGGTGATCGATCCGATGACCGTCGACCTCGCCGCCTCTTCGGGCAAGTCGCCGCAAGCGCTCGACGACGAGCCGTCGATCTACGTCGAGCAGCCGCTCGGTCCGCCGAAAGCGCCGATCGAGCAGAGCAAGTCGTCCGCCTTCGCGATGGAGCTCCGCATCAAGATGCCGAACAACGTCTGGGTGCGCCGCGACGACCTCCAGGTCGCGCTCCGCGGTGGCCCGACGATCATCCTCGGAGCGACGCCTTCGTATCGAGGCGAGGTCACCGTCGATCGCGGGCGGGTCGACGTCTTCGGCAAGCGATTCGAGATCACACGCGCCCGCGTCAGCTTCGATGGGGCCGCCGATCTCGATCCGGCGCTCGACATCGAATCGACCTGGACCGCGCCCGACGACACCATCGTCACCGTCACCATCGGCGGTCGCATGAACACGCCCAAGCTGACGCTCTCGGCCTCACCCGCCGCGACCGATGCGCAGATCGTCAACTTGCTCGCGCTCGGTCGCCGCGACTCCGGCACCTCGACCACCGACACGCAGGGCGGCAAGATGAGCGCGGATGCGCAAGGCGCTGCGCTCGCCGGCGCGATGACGAGCGCGGTGCTCGGCGGCCAGCTACAGCACGCGCTTCCAACCAACGTCAGCATCTCGATCAGGCCCGGACAAACCGGCCTCGCCGATGGCAGCGTCGCCGGCGGTTACCAGTGGAAGCGCGTCTACTTCGAAGTCGGCTACGACGCCGGCGCGGTCAACGCTCCACCAGGAGCCATCACCCCGTCGACCACCACCGCGAAGGTCGAGTGGCGAATCTTCTCGCACTGGTCACTGATGGCCACCCTCGGTGACACCGGCAGCTCGATCATCGATCTGATTTGGCACATCAAATACTGATCGATCCGCGCGCTGGGACGATTTCGAACGCGACCGGGAAGAATTCTCGCGCGCGTCTGGTTGCAGTCACGAAGGCTGAAGTAGAGAGCGGCGCGAAGCCGCCAGCCGAACCCCTCGCACCTACCCATCGGCTCTCCTCGACCGGAGCGCAGAAGAGGATTCGCTCATCATGAACACCAGCAAGCGCGTCGCCGTTCGTTTCCTCGGTTTCGTCTCCCTCGCCGCGGTGATGCTCTCCGCCACCGCCGCCTTCGCGAAGATCGGCGTGCAGCCGGCCGCCAAGCCCAACGCCGTCTGCGTCGCCGGCGAGGGCCGCAGCTGCATCGACCTCGCGCCGGCGAGCAAGGGCGGCTCGCACCGAGAGATTCACGGCGTGCAGGGCTCGGTGAAGAGCACCATCGGGCGCTAGTGGCGACCAACACGTAGGCGCGCGCCCCTCGCGCGAACCCGCGTAAGCACTCCGAACGATCGAGCTCCCTCGCGGACTCGATCGTTCGGTGCTTTTGTCGGACGTAAGGCCGCGGATTCGCAGAGACTCAGAAAGTCCCCATCGCCATCAATCCATACCCCGTCGGGCTGACGTGGCTGGGCGCGACGCGGAAGCTCGGTTTCAGGTTGGCCTCGTGCCGATGTTCCACGCTCTCCGGAAAGAGGAAGGCGCCGACGATGTCGAGCGCGCCGAGCCCTTGGAAGATGCCGTCGGTGACGAGGAGCACCTTGTTGACCGTCTCGTTGCTGCACGAGACGTCGGGCGGACAGTCGCTGCGCTGCGCGAGGTCCATCCACGGACCGACGACGGGGATGTAGAGATTCTTGTCCCCGTCGCGATGACTCTCGGTCGCGACGACCAGCGCCGGCACGTACGAGAGCACCATCGTGCTGATACCCGAATAGAGATACGTGCGATTGGGGCCGTACGACTCGGCGTGATCGGCATGCGCGACGGCAGGCGTGGCGACGATCGCGAGGGAGGCGGTGGCGACGGCGAGCACGGCGGCGAGGCTCTTCTTCGATGCGCTCATGATGACTGTCCCTTGGGGTGAGAGGTGGTTCGCGGTCCACCTTCGCAGGAGACGTGCCGTCCTCGGCGTGTCGAGAATCTGCGCTCTTCTCGCCGTGAGTCGCGCCGACGCCCACTCGTGCGCGCGGCAAACTGCCCCACGGGATCGCGCGTGCCCCGATGGAGCGTCACGGCGCGCGGCGATCCGGACTTGGCACAGTGTGCCTAGAGATCGGGGCATTTTTCTCGTCCTTTTCGCGCGGTTTCGTCGGCATGCGCGTTGCTGATGCCACCTCCATGATCTCGACCGCGCACATGCGTCGCATCGCTCTCGGCTTCCTCGGATCGCTCTTCATCGCTGCGTGCGGCGGATCGGTCGAAGACGCGAAGGGAACCGCGACGGCCGACACGGGGACGTCTTCCGAGACGGCGACGACTCTCGACGTGCACCCGGGTGATCCGCCGACCCCCGGCGAGGTCTCGATCGCCGACCCGCCTCCCACGCCTGGCAAGCCGGTGTTCGACGAGAAGGTGGTGCACTTGCGCCTCGCCAAGGTGAACCTCGGTGGCGCGCCTTGGTGCACGCCCGAGTTCCGAAGTGTCGACTACGATCGT
This sequence comes from Deltaproteobacteria bacterium, assembly GCA_025363655.1. Taxonomy (GTDB): domain Bacteria; phylum Myxococcota_A; class Polyangia; order Polyangiales; family JADJMO01; genus JANYDK01. The sequence goes on from JANYDK010000045.1 coordinate 34,913, forward strand.
TCGACGATGAAAATGTCGTGGCCGGGCTGCGCGTCCGCCGACGGCGATGCGGGGCGGGGGACGCCCTATCCGAGCGTCGAGCGCCTGCTCACTCCCGACGAAGCGGTGAAGATCGAGATCGCGCTCCACGCACTGACGTGGCGCGATCCGCCCCCCTGCGGTAGCTACGATGGCCGCGAATACTTCCTCACGACCACCTCGAGTGACGGCGACGAGCAGAAATACAGCGCGTACGACATCAACTGCACCCACTACCGAGTGGCGCCCGGCATCGTCGATCTCTACGCGCTCTTCGAAGCCTTCCGAGGATGAGTCGCGTCAGCGAATGGCCACCCAACCAACCGTCGGGCTCAGGCTCGGCTGCTCACTTCTTCTTCTTCGCCTTGGTCGCAAAGAGGCAATCGTCGCCTGCCACGTCGCAGTACTTCTCCGCGTCGTCGGTCCACTCGCAGTCCTTGCCTTTGGGGAAGCCGACGCTGCGCATCTCGCCGACATCGAGGTTGGCATTCACTTCCTCGCCGAGGGTCATGAAGCTGACGTTGGCGACCGTATTCGCGTCCTTCGCGCCGACCACCACGTTGGCGTCGGTGCACTTCATCAAGAGGTCGTAGCCGGAAGCGCTCACCGACTTCTCGAAGGCCTTCTTCAGATCGGGGACGGTCGCCTTGTAGAAGAGCATCATCCCGCCCGCGCGCCCCGGCGAGGCTTCGATGGGAATCGCCTTGCGTAACCCTTCTTCCGGCACGAGCGACTTGTACTCGTCGGGCACCTTCGGCTTGCACCCGGTCGTCGCGGCTGCACAGACGACGAGGCACGAGAAGGTGAAGGAGAGGGCGAGTCGCGGGGAGAACATCCGAAGGGCTCCGATCGTCCGCCGGGTAGGAGGCGGGCGCACGCACTGACGGACCAAGCGACGACTTATTCATGCGACGAAACGCCCACGAAACATGAGGCGGATCACGCTGCGTCTGCCCTGAACACTTCGCCCCTTCGAGCACGGATTCGCTCGACGTCACGAGACGATCGAGGCAAGGTCGCGCCCATGCGCACTTCGACTTTCGCCTCGGTTCTTCTCGCGTGCTCCGTCGGTGTCGTCGGCCTCGTCGGCTGCGGCTCCGATTCCGGCGGTGATGGCACCGGCGACGACTCGTCCGTCACCGTCGACACCGCGGGCGGCGACGACACCGGGTCGAAGGACACGGGCGCGAAGGACAGCGCAGTCCCGACCGACACTGCGCCCGACGGCACGCCTGGCGATGCGCCGGCAGACTCGGCCGTCGATGGAACGGCGGATGCGACGGACGCGAGCGATGTGGCCGACGTCGGCACGGACGCGACCGATGGTTCGAGCGATGTCGCGACCGACGCAGCAGCCGATGCGACCGACGCGACCGACGCGAAAGACGCCGCCGATGCGACGCCCGCCGACACGGCAGATGCAACCCCGGCCGACGCTGCCGACGCGAGTGACGCAGCGAGTGATGCGGACACCGGCACGACGACGTCGTGCAAGCATTCTTCGGATTGCGCGGGACTCGGAACGTCGTTCAAATGCCAATTCAAGCTCGGTGATTGCGCGACTGACGCGTCGGGTGTCTGTGTTAACCCGGGGACCTGTCCGGGCAGCGGTGTCTTCTGCTCGTGTGGTGGCAGCTCGCTCTCGACCAGTGAGTGCCAAGCAGCAAAGGACGGCGTGCGCCTCGATCATGCTGGGAAGTGCTTCTGAGTTGAAGATCCTGCTAAGGCCAAAGGACCTCTGACGGCGTCGAATGAGCACTCAGGGTGCCGTCACCCATCGCGACGCTGCTGCTACCCCAGCAGAAAGCGCTTCTGCTGGTCGTGAAACACGCGACGGATTCGAGAAGGATTGTCGTGAGATCTTGTGCACCTGCCAGCTCGGGCGCGATCGTCGGACTGTCGGAGGTGCTCGACGTCAGGCCGGCTTGCTTGCTCCAGCAAAGAATCTCTGCCGTCGTCTTCTTGCGCGCGCATCCAAAGAAGTCCGTCATCCAGATTTTGTCGAACGCCGGCAGCACCGGGAGCGCCCCGCCGGGACGATCGACACGGGTACCATCCCCAAGACAGGCACCGTCATTTTCTCCCCAGCAGCGCGCGCTAGTACCGCCGATGATTAGGCAAGTCTGATTGCCCTGCGAGACGAGGGCAGTGCCACTATCGAAGGTCGCACGGCTCGGCGAATAGTGAGGCGTCTTCGTTCCGTCGCCGAGCTGATAGAGTGAGTTGTCACCCCAGCACATGGGAAGACCATCCTCCAGTGCGCACGAGTGCCCTTGGCCGATGGCGACGTCGGTTGCGTGCGTATAAGGCATAACGCGCGTAACGCCCTTGACCGAACCGTCCGCTGTGCCGGTTCCGATCGCGCCGTAGTCTGGACCCCAACAGTAGACTTGCCCGACAGATGTGAGCGCACAGATATGCTCGGCCTGGCTTCCGACCATCTTTGCGACCGAGCTGATTCCGGGAAGAAGTGTCGGGGTTAGAATGTCGGAGTGCCCGTCGCCAATGGTCGAAAGGTATGTTCCAGATCCCCAACAATAGACGTTTTTGGCCGAGTTTACGCCGCACGCGAAGCGCTCACCACCGGCGATCTGTGTGAAGCCGACGAGCGCCGCAACACGAACAGGAGTTGTACGATTGGCGTGGTCTCCGAGCGCGAGCTGGGCGTTGTCGTTCTTTCCCCATGCGTAGACATTTCCATCTGACGTAGTCGCGAAGAAGGCTGCGCCAGCGGCACTGAGTTTCGTTACCGTCACGCACGAGCCACCTGCACACGCTATCGGACAGGTGTCAGAGTCGACAAACTTCGATCGATCAGCTGCGCATGTCTGGACGACCTTCGACGAAGAAGGCGAACACCGAGTATCCGCGACTGCGCACGCAATACACGCTCCTCCCGGATCGCAGCTCGCGCCGCCTGCACACGCGCCGCCGAGCGAGCCGCATGTGATGGAGCCGCCGCAGCCGTCGGGAACAGTGCCGCACACTCGAGTGCCGCACGCGCCCGATGGCTTGCAACCGCAGAAGCCGGCCGTGCCGCCGCCGCCGCAACTCTGAGGCGATGTGCAACCAGGGCAGGAGAGTGTGCCCGTTCCACAACCGTTGTCGGTAGTACCACATCTCCCTGGCGGGCACGTCGTGGCAGGACTGCACGTCGTCTCGCACTTGTTTGTCGTGTCGTTGCAGGTCTTGCCGCCTGTGCAGATCGGGCAGGCGAACGTCCCGCCACAGCCGTCTGTCACGGTGCCGCATTCGAGGCCGGCCGGGCACGCCGTGATCGGCTTGCATAGGCAGGTGTGTGAAGCCGCGTCGCAGGTCTTGTCGGATGCGCAGCCAGGGCAATCGATCGTCGCGCCGCAGCCGTTACTGATCTTGCCACAGGCAGTGGCTGGACACGCGATCGGCACGCAGGAGTCCGCATCGCCCATATCGGAGGCGTCGCCAAGTGCGCTGTCACTCGTTTCGGCGTCACTGTGGGTATCGGCCGAGGAATCAACGGCCGTTTCGCCCGCACTGGTATCCTCGCCGCCGTCATAGTCGTCGCAGCGCGTGTAGTCCTCGGCGCACGCGGTCGGGAAGTCAGTATTCCTGCAGCCAGTGAGCGCGAGGGTCGAGGAAGTCAGCGCGATTGCTGCAAGGATACGGGCGAGGGCAGGCAAGGTGAGGCGGGCGATGGGCATCTGGGATCCAGGTGGAAGCTTGTTGGTGGGAGGGGGATTTCCAAGGCAAGGGCCTAGCGCGCTACGTGCCTGCGACACGCTAGCCGCACGCGGCCGCCGCGTGTTGGCGCTCACCCTGCGGGTGCTCCCGTCTCCAAGATGACGACTCACCCTAGGCGGGTACCAGGCGCTTGCCAACTTGCGACGAGGGTTGAGGTCGCCACCCGCGAGCACCATTTGAAGGGCGCCTTTGGGGGTCTGGGGGTTGTTCGACGTTAGAGCCGCCACCTCCGGGTGCAACAGCGTGTAGGCCGTGAATAGGAGCTTGTCGGGCGACCTGCCCGCGAAGTTTGATCCGTTTCTCGTCGTCGCCGCGCTCGTGAATGATCCGCATCCGTCTCGCTACCTATGTCCGTCATGGCGTGTCGCCGCGGGACGAGGGTGGCGATCAGCGTCGTCACGACGATGCTCTGTGTGCTCGCCGCAGCTGGCGACGTCGCGGCCGAGGAGCATCCACCGGTCACGGCGTCGCTCGGTTGGGTGCGTCTCCCAGGCGCCGAGAGCTGCATCACCTCGCGCGAGCTCGCGAAGCGGGTCGAGGGCAGCCTCGGTAGGCCGGCGTTGGTCTCGGCGTCGCAGGGAGATCTCGCGATCGAGGCGCGCGTCGAGCCGGGCAAGTCAGGCAAGTCGGGCAAGCCGGAATCGTGGAAGGTAACCCTCGTCACGACGCCGCACGATGGCACCGCGACCGGCACGCGAGAGCTGAAAATCACGGGTGAATCGTGTTCGGCGATCGACGAGCCGGTCGCCCTCGCGCTGGCGATCACCATCGATCCCGAGGCCGCGCTCGCGCCCAAGCTCGACGCGCCGAAGCCACCGCTCGCGACGCCACCGCCGGTGCTCGCGGCGGCGATCGTTGCGCCGGCTGCCCCCAAGGTCATCGTGCGTGACGAGCGCGTCTTCGTCCCCGTGCCCGCGAAGGCTCCCGACGTCGAAGGCGATCTTCGCATCGCCCCGCAGCTCGCCGTCGGTCTGCTCCCGCACGCGGCGCTCGGTCTCGAGCTCGGCGCATCGCTGAAGACCGCATTCGCCTGGCCGATCGAGCTCTCGGGCGGCATTCTCACCGACTCGCAGACCCACGGAAGCGACGGAGGAGCCGTCTTCTCCCTCGGCTACGGCGCGCTCGCCCTCTGTCCGACCACCCAGCGGGCGACGAGCGATCCATTCTGGATTTCCGCATGTGTCGGCGCGCAGGGCGGGGTCATGCGCGGGCGCGGCTTCGGCTACGACCAGCCCGCCGACAGCTCTGCCTCGTGGGTCGCCACCTTCGGCGACGTACGTCTCTCGGCGCGTCTCACCGGGCCTCTCTTCGCGCAGATCGGCGCCGGACTTCTGGCGGCCATCGTGCGGCCGCGCTTCACCTACGTCGCGGCCGACGGCAAACCGGTCGACGTCTTCCAAGAGTCCTCGATCGCCGGCCGTTTCCAACTCTCGCTCGGCTTTCACTTTTCGTCATAAACGCTGCTCGCTGCAGGCATTGCCACTTTGGAGCGAGCATTTTGGTCGAGTTGACGTCCAAGACGGGATTCCGCGCCGAGGCCGAGCTCGCCTCGCCGCCGCGCATGCCCGCTCCCGCCCTCGACTTCTCCGTCGTCTACGAAGAGCAGGCGGCGTTCGTCTGGCGGTGCGTCCGTCGCCTCGGCGTGCGCGAGGCCGACGTCGCCGACGCGTCCCAAGAAGTCTTCCTCGTGGCGCACCGCAAGCTCGCTGAATTCCGACAAGGCACGAGCCTCCGTTCGTGGCTCTTCGCCATTTGCATCCGGGTCGCCGCGGCCCATCGAAGACGCGCCTGGGTGCGCCGCGAGCGCGCCACCGACGCGGTCGCCGCCGAGGACGAAACGCCTGCAAATCAAGGCGAAGAGCTCGATCGAAAGCGCACCCGCGAGAAGCTCGACGCCATCCTCGATCGCCTCGACGACGACAAGCGCTCGGTCTTCGTGCTCTTCGAATTGGAAGAGACGTCGATGGCCGACGTCGCCGCCGCCGTCGGATGTCCGCTGCAAACGGCCTATTCGCGCTTGCACGCCGCGCGACGTCAGGTCGAAGCGGCCGTGCGTCGTCTTCACGAAGGAGGTTGGCCGTGAGCGACTCGACGACGCGCCGATGGCTCGATCCCTCGTCGGGGGCGACGCCGGGCATGCGTATGCTCTTGGAGAGCACCGCGCACGACGGTCCGACCGACGCAGAGCGCGCTGCGCTTCGTCGCAAGCTCGGCGAGGCCCTGGCGATCGTCCCCGCAGGTCCGCCGCCCTCGGCCGCGCCGTCTTCGACGCTGCGTCCGTGGATGTTCGCCCTGCTGGCGCTCCTGCTCGTCGGTGTCCTTGCGGCCCTCCTCGGTCGCCATCGTCTCGGTCTCGGCCCGCCGCCGCGCGTGCCAGAGCCGTTGCCTTCGGCAGCCATCACGCCATCCTCGTCGCCGCCCACGCCGACGACCGATCCATCGAAAAACAAGGCTCCGACCGCATCGGCATCGGCACCACCATCGGCAGCAACCTTGGCTTCGAGCCTCGCATCGACGACGGCTCCCAAGCCCACCGCATCGAATTCCACATCGAGCGTCGAGGACGAGATCGCCCTCGTCAAGCGCGCCTACGCCGCACTTCGCAACGGTGATCCGCAGGGTGCGCTGCTCCTCGCCGGCGAGCACGCCAAGAAGTTCCCTGCGGGCATGCTCACCCAAGAACGGGAGGTCATCGCCATCGATGCGCTCGTTCGGCTCGGTCGCCGCGCCGAGGCCGTGCAGCGCGCCAACGCCTTTCGCAAAGCGTTCCCGAGCTCGGCGCACTTGCGTCGCATCGACGTGCTCGTCGGCTCGAACGACGAGTGACACGAATGAATCATAAACGCGAAGGCTGCCAGGCATTGCACCTCCGAGACGCCAAACCCCGCAGACCGGAGCCGACCATGACCTCATCGATTCGCAACGCGCCGTTCCTCCTCCTCGTCGGCTCGCTCTTCGTCGCATGCGCGCCCGAGTCGAGCGTCGGTCGCATGGACCCGCTCACCGACGACGCCGATGCGTCCGATGCGGCGCCCGACGTCGCGGCCTCCGACGCTGACTCCGACTCTGACTCTGGCGCAACCGATTCGTCGACGCCGGACGCCGACGTCGCCCCCTCGACGGGATGTGCCGCCTATGCCGCCGCCATTTGCGACAAATACGAATCGTGCTCGAAAACGAGCTTCAACGAGCTCTTCGGCAACGCCGCCAACTGTCGTACGCGCAACGCTCTCCTCTGCGAGATCCAAATCAGCGCGCCCGACGACGGCATGAAGGGCGTGTCACTCGACGCGTGCAACGTCGCGCTCGTCGGCATGTCTTGCGACGATCTCTTCAACCAACGGCCGCCCAGCGCCTGCCGCATCGTCGGCGCGCGCACCACCGGCGCGGCGTGCACGTTCAACCCGCAGTGCGCGACCGGCTTCTGCAATCACGATCCCATCGACGCCGCCTGCGGAAAGTGTGCAGCGTTTCCCGCCGAAGGCGAACCGTGCGCGGCCACGACCTATTGCGGATACGGGCTCACCTGCGCAGGAACGGCTGCCGGACCGAAGCCGCGGGTGTGCGTGGTCCCGAAGAAGCTCGGTGACGCGTGCGACAACGTCGATGCCCCCTGCGCAGTGGGTCTCAGTTGCACGCTCGGCAAGTGCGGATCGCCCGCAAAACTGGCCGAATCGTGCAGCAGTCCCGAGGGCGCCAGCTTCCCTGCGTGCGACTCACTCGGCGGTTTCGAGTGCAACGCCACCTCCGGCGGTGGCGCGAAATGCTCGGCCGTCCAATTCGCGAAAATCGGCGCGACCTGCGGTATGACCACCTCCGGTCCGATGCACTGCAGCGGCGAAGCGTTCTGCAAGATGGCCAGCGGCGCAGCGACGGGCACCTGCACCGTCGATCACGCCGACGGCGAAGCCTGCGCCGGCTTCACCGCCTTCGGAGACCTCGACTGCCTCGTCGGCGCCAATTGCGTATCGGGCAAATGCGTCGTTCCTACCGGCAGCACGTGCCCGTGACCTCACCGCTTTTTCGAGGCGCTCGCTTCCGCTCGGGCCCGGGCGCGAAGGGGGTTTAGGCGGTACGGCGCGCCCATTGCAACGATTCGTCGCCAATGCCATCCCCCAACATCCTCCGCATCGTCCCGCACGGACTCGCTTGGCAAGTCGTCACGGACAACACGCGCCGCCCGATCGACATCCTTTGTTCCCGCGAGCGTGCCATCGATCACGCGCGCGAAATCGCCACATCGGCGCGCATTCCTGCCCTGGTCTACCTCGAGAACCGCGACGGGAGCATCGAGCTCATCGACATCACGAACGCGGCGAACGACCCGATTCGCCCGATGTGAGACGAGGCATCCGAGGTCGAGCTCGGACGAAGATTCGCACTAGTAGTTCGTCAGCCCCCCGGCGATGGGTGAAAAGTTGCCCGGTCGTGCGCGAATCGCCGAGCACGTCGAGCATGAAGCGATATCGAGTTCAGCTCACGATCGACGAGCGCGCGGGCCTCGAGGCGATGTTGGCGCATG
>JANYDK010000046.1 GCA_025363655.1 Deltaproteobacteria bacterium
CCACGTTCGCTCTTGCGACAGGCCTCGCGTGCATCCCGCGACGAACAGCGACACGCGCGGACGATGCGCGCGCTCTCTCGACGTGCCGGCGTCATGCCCGAGGCGGTGAACGTCGCTCTACCGCAGGCTCGTTCGCTCGAAGCGTTGGCGATCGAAAACGCCATCGAAGGATGCGTCCGCGAGACGTTCGCTGCGCTGCTCGCGCATCGTCAGGCGTCCGCCGCCGAAGATCGTCACGTCCGCGCAGCGATGACCAAGATCGCCGTCGACGAGACGCGTCACGCGGCCTTCGCCTGGTCACTCGATGCCTGGGCGAAGAAGCGCCTCGATCGACCGGCTCGTGCGAGGGTCGACGCCGCGCGGGCCCGCGCTGCCGCCGAGCTGACGGGCGGGTCGCGTGCATGTCTCGCCGACGCTCGGCTCGGCCTCCCCGACGGAGCGGAAGCATGCGCGCTCGCTCGCCGCATGATGTCGCTCCTCGTCCGCGAGAAGTCTGACATCCTGAGGACATGAAGGCCCTCGTCGTCGTCTTCGCGCTGCTCGGAATCTTCGCGACCGTCATCATCGGCGTCGCCTTTACCGCGGTGCTCAAAGAGGACGCGTCCAAAGGCGAGAGCCCGACCGCGATGAACCAAAGTCTCGACGAGCAGGTGACGATCATCGAGTCGATCGACGGCACGAGCGACCAGGAAAAGAAGGACTTCAAGACTGCGGTCGGCGATTTGAAGAAGTCGATCACCGACCTCTCGCGGATCCCCATTCCGCTCTTCGCCGCCGCCGGGCTCGGGCTCTTGGCGATGATCTTGGTGCTGGTCGGAGCCGGACCGAACGCGCTCCATGGCGGCGTCTTCTTCGTCGCCACCCTGCTGCCAGTTGCGTACGTCTACATCGCGATCAAGATCCCGCTCGACAAAGCGATCACCATCCTCAACAAGTACGACACCTTCAGCAAGTCAGGCATGGACCCGGCGAAGGCGACCCAGCCGCTCCTCTTGATGGTCCTCGGCTGCGCTTCGCCGTTCGTGCTCGCCGCCCTCTTCGCGTTCCTCGTGAAGAAGAAGACGCCGGCAGTCGTCGCACCGCCCGCGCTGGCTCCGGCTGCTTGAATCACACGTTTTTTCCAGGCTTTCAGGTGGTGACGCGCACCACCTCGTCGACGGTGGTCAGGCCCTGCTGCACTTTCTCGAAGCCGGCGCGGCGGAGCGAGGCGATTTTTCTTCGCTTGAGAATCTCGCGGTACGGACGCGCCGACGACTTGCCCTTGATGAGCTCGCGCAGCTCGTCGTCCATCTCGAGGAACTCGAAGATGCCGGTGCGACCTTTGTAGCCCGTGCGCATGCACTGCCCGCAGCCCTTCGGGCGCACGACTTCGGAGCCTGACGGCAAGAGCACTTCGTCGTCGTCCCAGAGATCGATCTCCAGCTTGGCGGTCTCGGCGCAGTGCGGGCAGACGATGCGCACGAGGCGTTGGGCGAGGACGGCCGAGAGCGCATTGGCGATGATCCACGGCTCGACGCCGAGGTCGACGAGGCGGACGACCGTCTCGACCGTGTCGCTGGTGTGGAGCGTCGACATCACGAGGTGACCGGTGAGCGCGGCTTGCAAGGCGATGCCAGCGGTCTCGGCGTCACGAATCTCGCCGACGAGGATGACGTCGGGATCTTGCCGAAGAATCGCGCGGAGCCCGGCAGCGAAGGTGAATCCGGTTCGTGGATTGGTCTGCCCCTGGGTGATGCCAGGGATCTCGACCTCGATCGGATCTTCCAAGGTGACGACGTTCACCTCGGTGGTGTCGAGGTGACGGAGGATTGCATAAAGAGTCGAAGTTTTTCCCGAGCCGGTGGGACCACAGGTGACGATGAAGCCCTGCGGACCGCTGGAGATCTCCCGCACGCGCGACTGCGTGTGATCGTTCATGCCGAGGTGACCGAAGTCGAGCACGCTCTGCGCGAAGAGCAGTCGCAGCACGACCTTCTCGCCCTGCGTCGTCGGGAAGGTCGAGGCGCGGAGGTGTATTCGCTGGGGAAGCCCGATTTCCAGCGCCAACTGCCCATCTTGGGGAATGCGCCGCTCGGAGATGTCCATCCGCGCGAGCACCTTCACGCGAGAGACGACCTGCGGCGCGATCACGGTGGCGATGCTTCGGTGCTCGACCATCGCCCCGTCGACACGGAAACGGACCCGCATGTGATCGAGCTTCGGCTCGAGGTGGATGTCGCTCGCTCCGTGGTTGGCGGCGTGACGGACGATCTCGTCGAGGACGAGGACGGCGTCTTCCGAGTAGGGCTCACGCAACGCAGCGAAGGGGTTCTGGCTCATGTGACTCTCTTACGAACCGAGGATTACGAACCGAGGACTACGAACCGAGGATGGCGGTGGGTGAACCGGCGAGGTGGAGCGCGGCGAAGACGGCGTAAACGAGGAGCACGATCGCCAATGTCAGGAATGTCAGGATCGTGCCGTCGCCGGCGAGACCGGGCGCATCGCCGTCATCGGGATGGAGGCCTCGAACGACGACCAGGCAGGCGACGAGGACGACCGGGCCGCCGATGATCGTCGCCGCCACGGTCGCCTTCGCGACGACGGTCTGCCACGCCGGGCTGCGCACGACCCCGAAGAGCGCGAGCCCGCCGAAGAGCGTGTGGAGGATGATGCCGAGCTGCGCGCCGCCACGAACGAGCGCGCGACCGAACGGCGCGCGCACGCGTCTCCCGCGCAAGACGCCGACGAAGAGCGCTGGATAGACGACGACGGAGACCGCACCGTCGAGCGCCGCGTGCGTCGCGAGCAGCGGAAAGACCGAGACGAGGGACGACCAACCGATCGGCGGCGACGCGAGCGAGCCGACTCGCACCGACGCCCAGACGATGCCGACCGCAGCGACGAGCGCGCTGATCGTGCGGTGAGGCACCGGAATCACCGTCGATTCTGCGACGAGCGGCGCAGTGCGCGCTGGCCTCGCGCTCGGCACGATCGGACCCGACCCCGCCGGCGGCGCGAGCCCACGTTGCGCGGGAGTCGCCGGCAACGTCGGTGTCGTCCCCGACGCCGGCGCACGGCTCGCGCTGCTCGTGCGACTGCCATGTCGCTCCGATCCACTGGCCCACGCCGGCCCCGCCACCGGCGCGAGCCGCTCCGGATCGACCTCACCGACCGCAGGCAGGAACTCGACGAACTCGGGCACCGCGCTCAGCGGCAACCACGCGGTCGACGAGACCTCACGCGCGAGCGAGTCACGCGGGATCTGTGCTTTGCGCAGACCTTCGAGGATCTGCTCGGAGGAGAAGGGGCCGAGGGGATCGCCGCGACCGCGCTGCAGGTACCAGGTGCCGGCCACGGGTGAAGGGAGCGTAGCGTATCGGGCGGCATCCTACCCCGCAGACCTCGCTCGCCTCGCGGCGGGCACGCAAGTGCTCGAGCTCATCGTCGGCACCACCACCGTGGGCTCGTCGGTCATGCGCGCGCCAATCTCTTCATCGGCGCGTCGATCAACTCGCGGAGCTTGCGCGTGAGCGAATCGGGCGTGATTGGCTTCTGTATGAACGAGACGTCCGAATCGAGCACGCCGTGTCGCACCACGGCGTCGTCGGTGTAGCCCGACATGTAAAGCACTTTCATTTCCGGGCGCAAGACGGCGAGACGTTCGGCGAGGATGCGACCGCTCATGCGTGGCATCACCACGTCGGTGAGCAGCACGTGAATCGTCGCGGTGTGTTGTTCGCAGATGAGGAGCGCGTCGCCGCCGCTCTGCGCTTCGAGCACGAGATAGCCGGATCGTTCGAGAATGGTGCGGACGAGGGTACGCACCGATGCCTCGTCCTCGACCAGCAGCACCGTCTCGGAAGAGCGTCGTGGCGCCGGCAGGGAGATCGATGGCGTCACCGCGGGCGACTCGCCCTGCGCGCGCGGAAGATGAACTTTGATGGTCGTGCCGAGGCCGAGCTCGCTGTAGACCCAGATATTTCCGCCGCTCTGTTGGACGATGCCGAACACCGTCGAGAGCCCGAGCCCGGTGCCTTGGCCTCGTTCTTTGGTGGTGAAGAAGGGCTCGAAGATGCGTGCGCGCGTGGCGGCGTCCATCCCCGAGCCAGTGTCGGTGACTGCGAGCATCACGTAGTCGCCCGGCTCGACCTCCGTATGCAAAGCGACGTAGTCGGCATCGAGCGTGACGTTGGCCAGCTCGATGTTCAGCTTTCCCCCGTGGCGCATGGCATCGCGCGCATTGACCACGAGGTTCATCAACACTTGCTCCACCTGTCCCGGGTCGGCGAGCACCTTGCCGAGATGAGGCGCGGTCATCACGTTCAATTCGATGTCTTCGCCCACCAATCGTCCGAGCATCTTCACCACGCCATCGATGACCTCGCCCAGATCGAGCATGCACGGCTGGAGAATTTGTTGTCGACTGAAGGCGAGCAGCTGCCTCGTCAAATCGGCGGCGCGCCGGCCCGCGCTCGAGATTTCCACGAGATCTTCGCGCATCGGGTCGCCCGGTCGCAGCCCATCGATGAGCAACTGGCTGTAGCTCAAGATGACCGAGAGCAGATTGTTGAAGTCGTGCGCCACGCCGCCGGCGAGACTGCCAATCGCCTCCATCTTCTGCGCTTGGCGGAGCTGATCTTCCATCCGAATTCGATCGGTGACGTCGAGCGCGACCGAGAGCCCGAAGGGACGACCGTCGAAGAAGAAGCGATGCACCGTGACGTCGACGTCGATGGGGGTGCCATCCTTCTTCACGTGACGATGAACCCCGGCGTGCGACGTGCCTGCCACGAATGCGCCGAAGCTCGCCAAGAACGCCGGCCGATCGTGCACGGGGCGGAGGTCAGCGAGCGTCATCACGAGAAACTCTTCGCGCGTGTATCCGTAGCTGCCAATCGCTGCTTCGTTGACGGTCCGTAGCCTGAGGGTCTCGTAGTCGTAAAGGAACTTGGGGAAAGGCGATTGCTCGAAGAGCATTCGATACTGCGCTTCCGACGCTCGCAAAGCCTCTTCCGTCTGCTTGCGTTCGGTGATGTCGGTGACGTAGCTGATGCACTCGGCGGTCCCCTCGAGCGCCGCCGAGCCGACCAGGGCGGAGATGTGCCGGCCGTCTTTGTGCAGGTATTCACGTTCGCGCAAGGGAAGAAAGCCGGTGGCTTGGAGCTGCGCGCGCGCCTCGCTGTCGGCGACCAGCCGCTCGAAGGGCGTGATCGTCTCCCAGTTGACTTTGCCGGCTATCATCTCTTCGCGCGAATATCCGAGCATGTCGAGGAATGCCGCGTTGGCCTCCTTGAAATTGCCGTCCTGATCCCAAATGGTCACTCCTGCGACGCCGGAGTCGAAGAGCCGCCGAAAGCGCACTTCACGATCTCGCAATTGAGCGTGCTTCGCCACCAGCTGCTCGGCGATGAGCACCCGTGTCTGGAGCGCCGCCGGCCCGAGCGACGTCGTGTAGAGGTCGGTCGCGCCCGCTTCGAGAATCGCCGAGAGCTCGGTGTCGTGCGTGGTGAGCACGAGAATCACGGAGTCCACGCCCCCACGACAGGCGCGCGTCCGACGACACAGGTCCGTAGCCGACATGTCGATCAGCGGATCCTCGACCAGAACCAGCTCTGGCGACTCGCGCTCGATCATCTCCAGCGCTCGCGCACCGTCGACCACGGTCGTCTGCACGTGCCCACGCACGCCGAGCACCGCCTCGACGATGCTCCTCGTCGAGTCGCCGATCCCAACGAGCAACACTTTCATCTGACTCCCCGCCGCGATGGTACCCCAGCCGCGGCGCGCTCGGCACGACGAAGTGCGCACCACGCGCACCACGCGCACCACGATCGGGCTGCTAGACTTTCCTCTTGCCTCTCGTCTCCAAGGTCCGGACCGTCTCCTCTTGGAGACCCGAGTGGGAGTGCTCGACGTGCTCCGGACGATCGAAGAGACGACCACCTATGACGATGTGCTGGCAGACACGAGGCAAGTATCAAGACGGGAATCGAACTTCGAGCAAACGCACGATTTTCAGCTGTTCCGCTTTCGCTTCGGCTGATCCGGACGCCACCGAAACAGGATGAGGGCGGCGTCTCACGAACGTTGGCAGAGTTGGGCCACGCGCGCCTCGAATCCCCCGGCTCCCATGCGTTCGCGCACCTCTGCGCACGACGCACTCGAAGACGACGCGAGCACGCCCTCGAGCGCACGGGCGAGGTTCTCCGGCGAAGCACGCTCTTGCAACAACTCGGGAAATGCAGCCCTTCCGAGCACCACGTTGGGGAGCGCGAAGTAGGGCGTTCGTACGACGCGCCTCGCCACCGCCATCGTCCAGGGACTCATCGCGTAGGCGATGACTGGAGGAACGCCGGCGAACGCACACTCGAGCGACACCGTTCCCGAAGCGACGAGCGCGGCGTCGAACGCCGGCAACAGGCATAGCGCGCCGGCCTCGGCGGTCGCGGAGACGACTTCGATGCCCGCCGCGCGCGCCGTCGCCCGCAGAAACTTCGCGCTCGCGATCGGAATCGACGGAGCCTCGATGACCCGCGCGCGAACGCCGAGCAGCGTGATTGCATCGAGAAAACGAGGCAAAAGACGCTGCAGCTCGCTCGGACGACTACCTGGAAGAACGGCAATCGCGCGTTCGTCATCCGCGAGCTCGCAACGCCGCCTCGCCTCTTCACGCGAAGGCTGCACGACGTCGAGCGAAGGGTGACCGACATAGACCGCGTGCGCACCCGCCTCGCGCCACATCGCTTCTTCGAAGGGCAACGTCACCGCGAAGACGTCGGCGGCTCTCGCGAGACGCGGCGCACGAAAGGCGCCCCAGGCCCAAATCTCGGGCGGCGAGATCCAGACGACCCGCACGCCCTTCTTTCGCAACCACGCACCGATGCGACCGTTGGCCGAGCTCCATGAAGCGAGGACCGCGATATCGGGGAGCGCACGCGCCACCTCGCGACGAAGCGACGAGAGCGCCGAAGCGATGGCCGGCAGCCGCGTCGAAAGTTCGAAAATGCCCATTCCGCTCAAATCACGGACGTGCGCGAAGAGACGAACGCCTTCCGCAGCGAGCGCATCGCCACCGATGCCGAAGACGTCGAGCTCGTGAAAAGCACTCGTCCGTCGAAGACCGCGCAACGCCGCTGCCGCCGCGCGATCGCCCGATGGCTCGCCGACGACGACGAGGACGCGGCGCATTCAGGATTTCTTCTTCTTCTTCGGCTTGGTCGGCTCGGCGCCCGCCTCGCCCTCGAAGAGCGAAGGCTGCGGCTCGGCGACCGGCTCGGGTGGCGCCAAGAGAGGAGCCTCGCCGCGAATCATCGCGTAGAGCATCGGCTCGTCGACGACGCGTGTGCCGCGCTTCTTCGCTGCCTCGAGCTTCGAGGCGCCAGTCTTCTCGCCGGCGACGAGGTGGGTGGTGCCCGCCTTCACGCCGTCGTGGACCTCGCCGCCGGCTTTGCGAATGTCTTCGTGAACCTCTTCGCGCTTCTTCGAGAGCACGCCGGTGACGCAGATCTTGGCGCCGATGAGCGGTCCTTCGGTGGCGACCTTGGCAGCGACGAAAGGCCTGGAAACGCCGAGTGAATGTAACTTTCGAAGGAGCGCGAGGTTCTCTTCTTCGCCGAAATATTCGCGCACCGCTTCGACCATCGAGGGACCGAAGCCGTGAATCGCCTCCACCCGCGTGGCCATGCCGGCGCCACCGAGCGTGAGCGCTTCTTCGAGCGACTGCACCTCGGCCGCGAGCTGCCTCGCTGCCACCTGACCAATCTGCGGAATGCCGAGCCCACAGAGAAGGCGATCGAACGTGCGCGATTTCGAAGCTTCGATGCCGGAGAGGACGTTGGTCGCGCTCTTCTCTCCGAGGCGATCGAGCGCGAGGAGCTGATCGAGCCGCAGCGTGTAGAGGTCGGCGACGTCCTTGACCAGCGCCGCTTCTCCCCCTGCCGTGAGCTGCTCGATGAGCGACGGCCCGAGGTTGTCGATGTCCATCTGCGTGCGGCGCGTGAAGTAATGGAGCGCGGCCTGCACCACGCCCGGACAGGCGCGGTTCGGACAACGAAGCGCGACTTCTCCTTCGGCCTTGGTCACCGCCGTTCCGCAAATCGGGCAGTGGGTCGGCACCGGCGTCTTCGGGCTGGAAAATTCGGGCGATCGGAGCGCGTGATGGACGACCATCACCTGCGGGATGATCTCGCCTGCCTTCTCGATTTCGACGACGTCGCCGGGACGCACGTCGAGCGAGGCGACGCGATCGAAGTTGTGGAGCGACGCGCGGACGACCGTGGTGCCGCCGAGCTGGGTCGGCTCGAGGTTGACCACCGGCGTCAGCGCACCCGTGCGACCGACCTGCACCTCGATGGAGACGACCTTGGTGCGCGCGCGCTCGGGAGCGAATTTGTAAGCCACTGCCCATCGCGGGAACTTGGTCGTCTCACCGAGCACTGATTGTTGCTCGTAGCTGTCGACCTTGACGACGACGCCGTCGGTCTCGAACGGATAGCTGTCGCGCGCGGCATCGAGCTCATCGATGACCGCCCCGAGCTCCTCGAGCGTCCGACAGAGGCGATGACGCCGGTGCGTCGGAAGGCCAATTTCAGCGAGGAATTCGAGGGAAGCGGCGTGCGTCGGGAAGAGCTTCGGGCCTTCGACGAGCTGGTAGAGCGAGAGCCGGAGGCGACGCTCGGAGACCGCGCGCGGATCGAGCATCCGGAGCCCACCGGCGGCAGCGTTGCGAGGATTGGCGAACGCCTCTTCGCCCGCGGCCTCACGCGCTTCGTTGATGGTCGCCAGATCTTTGCGATAGATGACGACCTCTCCGCGCAGCGTCAGCTCGGTGGCGAGCGCGGCGATTCTCTCCGGCACGTCGAGCACGCCAGGCACGCCGCGCGCGGTGCGCACGTTCTCGGTCACGACCTCGCCCGTCTTGCCGTCGCCACGGGTGGTGACGAGCGAAAGCGTCGCGCTCTTGCTCTCGCGATCGACGCGGTACACGCACTCGACGCTGGCCCCGTCGAGCTTCGGCTCGGCGACGTAGACGACCTCGTCGCCGTCGCGCAGGCCACGCCGGACCCGCTCGTCGAACTTGGTCAGCTCGTCCTTCGAGTAGCAGTTGTCGAGCGAGAACATTTTCTCTTTGCGCTCGTACTTCTCGAGATCGCTCCGCGGCTGATCGCCGATGCGTTGCGTGGGCGAAGCGGCGTGGACCAGCTCCGGGTGCGCCTCTTCGAGGGTGACGAGCTCGCGGTAGAGCTTGTCGTACTCGGCGTCGCTGACCGTCGCGTCGTCCAACACATAATAACGATATGCGTGTGCCTGAACGAGGCGAGTGAGCTCGCGGTGTCGCTCGCGCGGCGAGGGTTTTTGGGAGGTCACGGGGGGCGAGAGGTTCGGGAGGGGCAGCGGGAGCGTCAATAGGGGGCTCGACACCATCGAATGGGGGCGTGAGGCCTGGTGGTTACGGAACAGTGTTCCGCTGGTGTGACGGTGATCGCTTCGATCATCCCTATTTTTCTCGTACATTTCTCGCCACGACGGCTGCGTGTGCGCGGCGCTGCGCTTGCAACGTTCCTCGGGCATGCACCACCATCTTCTCCCCCTCGCCTGCGCCTCCGCCCTCGCGTTGGTCGTCGGCTGTGGAGGTTCGGGCGACATCGGCGCGGGCGATCTCGGCAACGGCGGAAGCGATCCCGACGGCGGCTTCACGCTCGATGGCGCCGATCCGGGAGACGGCAGCTCCGAGTTCGACGCGCCCGGAGGCGGCGGCGCCTGCGTCAACCTCCAGTGCCAACAGACCAAGTGTGCGGGCGGCGGCAAGACGACGATCAGCGGCGTCGTCCACGATCCCGCGGGCAAGGTGCCGCTCTACAACGTCGTCGTCTACGTGCCGAACGCCAAGGTCGGCGCGCTCACCGACGGCGCCACCTGCGATCGCTGCGGCTCGGTCCTCTCGGGCTCGCCGCTGGTCAGCACCATCACCAACACCAAAGGGCAATTCAGCCTGGAAAACGTGCCGGTCGGGAAGGACATCCCCCTCGTCATCCAGGTCGGCAAGTGGCGTCGTCAGGCGGTGGTTGCGGAGGTGAAGGCCTGCGTCGACAACCCCATCGCCGACGCCAACCTCACGCGCTTGCCGCGCAAGAAATCGGAAGGCGACCTGCCGCAGCTCGCGCTCACCACCGGCGGCGCCGATCCGCTCGAGTGTCTGCTCCGCAAGATCGGCATCGACGACAGCGAGTTCACGCCCGCGGGCGGCGCCGGTCGCGTGCACCTCTACGCCGGCACCGGCGGAGCCGATCGATTTGCAGGAAGCGTCGCCGGCGGCGCACGCTTCGCCAACGCGACGACGCTCTGGGACACCTCGGCGGCGATGAAGAAGTACGACCTCGTGCTCCTCGCCTGCGAAGCCGGTCAGAACCCCGACACCAAGCCGGCCGCCGCGCTCGCCGCGATGTCGGAGTACACCGCCGCCGGTGGACGTGTCTTCGCCTCGCATTGGCACAATTACTGGTTGGAAAAGGGCCCGACGCCGCTCCCGGCGGTGGCGACGTTCGATCACCAACCCGACCTCGCCAGCCCGTTCACCGCGCAAATCGATCAGTCGTTCCCCAAGGGCAAGGCGCTCGCCGAGTGGCTCATCAACGTCGGCGGCTCGACCACGCTCGGTGACTTGGTGATTCGCGAAGCGCAGCACACCGTCGACGCGGTCAACCCGGCCCTCTCGCAGCGATGGATCTACGGCAAGAGCCCGACCTCGGTGCAGTACCTCGCCTTCAACACGCCGCTCACCGCCGCGCCGGAAGATCAGTGCGGACGCGTCGTCTTCAGCGACATCCACGTCTCGACGGGCGACGACGTCGGCAGCGCGTTCCCCGACGGGTGCAAGACGAAGGATCTCTCACCGCAGGAAAAGGCGCTCGAATTCATGCTCTTCGACTTGTCGTCGTGCGTGCTCCGCGATGGCGACCCGCCCTCGGCGCCGCCGATTCGCTGAGTTGCGGAGCAAACTTCGGCGAACGAGAAGCTCAGCCGCGCTCGATGAGCCAGCACATGAGCGCCTTCTGCACGTGCAGACGGTTCTCTGCCTGATCCCACACTCGTGAGCGCGGGCCTTCGATCGTCGCGTCGTCGATCTCTTCGCCACGATGCGCCGGCAAACAATGGAGCACGATCGCGTCGGCCTTCGAGCCTTCGAGGAGGGAGCTGGTGAGCGTGTAGCCGTCGAAGGCGAGGAGGCGCTTCTGCGCTTCGTCCTCCTGACCCATGCTCGTCCACACGTCGGTGTTGACGACGTCGGCGCCGGCGATGGCGACGCGCGGATCGCCGGTGACGCTGACGTGCGCTCCGGCGGCGGCGAGCTCGGCGACAGGTGGGCGAAACTCGGTCGGCGCGGCGATGGCGAGGTGGAAGTCGAAGAGCGAAGCCGCTTCGAGCCAGGAGCGCGCCATGTTGCTCGAGCCGTCACCGACCCAGGCCACGCGCATGCCGGCGATCGATCGACCGAGCGCCTCCTCGACGGTGAAGACGTCGCACAGCACCTGCACCGGATGACCGTCGTCGGTGAGGGCGTTGATCACCGGCACCGTCGCCGCGTGCGCCATCTCGAGGAGCTTCTTGGTGCCGAACGTACGGTAGGCGATGGCGTCGCAATATCGAGAGAGCACGCGCGCGGTGTCTTTGATCGGCTCGCCGCGTCCGAGCTGGCTTCCCTCGATGCCGAGGATGACCGACTGCGCGCCGAGCTGACCGATGCCGACCTCGAACGAGACGCGCGTGCGGGTGCTCGCCTTCTCGAAGACGACGGCGACGGCGCGACCGCGCAAGCGATCGACGTGGCTCCCCTTGGGCGCAGCTTTGAGCGCGCGCGCGAGCGTCAGCACCTCGCGGGCCTCGGCCAGCGAGAGATCGGAAATCTTCAGAAAATCACGCTTGTTCATCGGACGGCGGACATGACCTTGCGAGTCTCGGGGCTCAAGGCTCGAGCGGCTCGGAGGCGATCGTCTGCGCGAGCGAGCTCAGCGTCGGGGCTGCACTCGCTTGGCCCGCGAGGACCTCGGCGTGTGCGCGGAGCTGTTCGAGCTGGGCCGCCACCGACTTCGGCCCGGTGCCGCCGAGGCTCTCCTTCGCTTGCATGGCGAGCATCGGATCGAGCACCGCGAGCGCCGCCGCGTCGATCGCGGGATGGATCTTCGCCGCCACCTCGGGCTCGATCGACGAGAGCCAGACGCCATCGTCGGTCGCCTTGCGGACGAGCGCGCCGACCGCTTGGTAAGCCTCGCGAAAGGCCACGCCCTTGCGCACGAGCGCTTCTGCGAGATCGGTGGCCTGGGTCGAGCCGTCGACGAGCGCGCCGGCGCCGCGCGCACCATCGAAGTGCACGTGCGGCATCGCCTGACGAACGGCGGAGAGCGCGCCGCGCGCGAACGGACCGCTCTCGAGGAGCGCGCGTCGATCTTCCTGGAGGTCGCGGTTGTAGCCGGTGGGCAACCCCTTCACGAGCACCATCAACGCGGAAACGTTGCCGATGGCGCGACCCGACTGCCCGCGGACGAGCTCGAAGACGTCCGGGTTCTTCTTCTGCGGCATCATGCTCGAGCCGGCGGCGATGCTGCCATCGAGCGCGACGAGCCCGAACTCGGCGCTCGCGTAGTCGATGACGTCGGTCGCGAGCCGCGAGAGCGCGAGCAGGGTGCGCGCCACCGCCCAGGTGAAATCGAGGGCAAAATCACGATCACCGACGGTGTCGAGCGCGTTCTGGGTGACGCCCGGGAAGCCGAGGAGGCGCGCGGTGAGCAGGCGATCGATCGGCAGCGAGGTGCCCGAGCAAGCGCCGGAGCCGAGCGGCAGCTCCTGACAGCGCGAGAGCGCGAAGGCCATCACGTCTCCCGCGCGCGAGAGCTGCGAAGCCCACGCCGCCACGAGAAAGGCAGCGGAAATCGGCTGGGCGCGTTGTCGATGGGTGTAGGCGGGAATGAGCTTGTCGCCTTCACGACTGGCGCGCTCGGCGAGCTCTTTCACCAATGCAGCGATCTCGGCGAGCGTCGCCGAAGCCTGTCCGCGAACGTGGAGCCGCAAATCGGTGGCGACCTGATCGTTGCGTGAGCGCGCGGTGTGCAATCGTCCGGCGACGGCGGGGCTGAGGCGCTTGTGGAGGAGCGCTTCGACGGCCATGTGGATGTCCTCTTCGCCGTCGGGAATGGCCAGTTTTCCCGTGTCGACCTCGAGGAGCATGCGCATCAGCGCCTCGCGAATGGCGCGCGCGTCGGTGACGGTCACGAGCTTCGTCCGCGCCAGCATCGTCACGTGCGCCGCGCTGCCGAGCAGATCTTCGCGCACCATTTGCCGATCGAGCGAGAGGGAGGACGACCAGGCGAGGAGCTCGGGGAGCATTCCGCCGGCTCCGGTGGCGTTGGTGCGCGCGATGCTCATGCCGCGAGAGAGCCACGTCCCTCGCCTCGGATCAATGCAGCGCGGCGTCGACCGCTGCAGTGAGCAAATCGAGCGAGAACGGTTTGGCGAGCACCGCTGCCTTCAGCTCTTCGGCGCGACGTCGCAGCTCTGCGCTGGGAAACGTGGTCAAAAGAAGGGTCGCGCCCTTCCAACCGGCAGCGCGCAACCGACGAACCGCCTCCAGCCCGGCGAGCCCGCGCAGCTCGTGATCGAGAATGAGGAGATGGAAGCTCTCCATCGCCGAGCCACGACCGAGCACCTCGATGGCGTGGGCGAGATCGTCGATCGCCTGCGGATGATGCACGTCGTATCCCGCTTCGACGAGGCGCGTGGAGACGAGACCGCGCACGACCCAGTCGTCCTCGACGAGGAGCACCCGAATGCTCCCGCTCGGTCGCGCGTCGGGCAGCGTGTCTTCGAAGTCGTCGAATTTGGGGAGCGGGTAGGTGTCGACGGCAGCGGCAGCGCGAGGCATCGGATCTCCTCTTGGGCGGGTTTCGGAAGCTCGTCAGGGAGGCGTGGAAGGTCTCGTCGGGACCGGTACCCAACTGCGGGAGGGCGCGAGCACTCGTCGCACCAGCGCGAACGAGGCGAATCCAGCGCCGATCCAGACGAGCTCCTTACCGCGCTTGAGGACGATGAAGGCGGCGCCGATCGTCGAAGGGTCGGCGACGCCGAAGGCTGCGAGCATCCCGACGTAGGCGGCATCGGTCACGCCGAGCCCGCTCGGGAGCATGAAGGCGAACGAGCGCAGGAGCGAGACGCTGGCATCGATGGCGGCGACCTCGAGAAAACCGATGGGAACGCCGAGCAGCCGGAGAATGACGAACGACTCGAGCGCCTCGCAAAACCAGCTCGCCAAGTAGGGAGCGGCGGCGCGCACGAGCGACGATGGTGGGCTGCGAAAGAGGCTGACGAGGTGACGATCGGTCGAGAGAAAAGCCTCGCGCCGCGCCTCGAGGTACGTACGAAGCCGAGGGTTTCGCAGCGTGGAGAGCTTGCGAAACGCCCTCTCTGCGAGCTCGGCGCGGGTGACGACGAGGACGAACGCCGCAGCGACCACGGCGAGGAGCACCGACGCGAAGGCGAAGAGCCGCGGCAACGCGCCGCCGACGCCGAGACGATGACCGGCGATGGCGAGGCTCGGGGAGGCGCCGAGGACGACGATCGAGAGGTAGACCGCCTGCGTCGACATCAACATCGCTTTGCAGCCCGCGAGCGTCGCCGTCGTCTTCGCCTTCGGCACGCCGGCGACGTGCTCGAGGAGCAGCGGCTTCACCCCTTCGACCGCGAGCGCTCCGCCTGGCAGACAAGCAGCGACGCCCGTGCTGCACGAGCGCACCGCGAGGAGATGGAGAAATCGGACAGGCGCACGGAGGAGGGTGAAGAGCCGCTGCCATCCGAGCGTCTCGCAGACGAGGAGCGCGGCGTACGGCACGAGGACGAGGAACGCGCGCCCACCGAGCGTGTGAAGGTGAGACGCGACCCCGTGCAGGTTGGCGGCGAGCAGCGTTCGAACGAGCAAGAGCGACGCGAGCGCGACGAGCGCGACACGTATCATCCGCTTCACCCGCGTGGAGCTCGTCGACGAATGCGGCACACATTCGGTTTGCCGCTGCGCCGGTCGATCCAGCTTGAAGAAGCGCTAAGCCAACGTTGCGCTTCGCATGAACGTGCGTGTTCGCCCGACGAATCGAGCTGTTTTGCCTCACCGTGGCGATCGCGGGTGCTCTGCGATCGTTTCTCTCAGCAGGTCACGAGCGTGCCGACGCCCTTGTCGGTGAAGAGCTCGGCCACCAGCCCGTGCGGCGTGCGCCCGTCGACGATGTGCACGCTCTTCACTCCACCTTCGATGGCGCGAAGGACGCTCTTCGCCTTCGCCACCATCCCGCCACGGACGACGCCGCTGGCGATCTTCGATCGCAGCTCGGCGGCGCTGATCTCACTGATCAGCTCGTCGTTCTCGAGGATGCCGGCGACGTCGGTGAGGTAGATGAGCTTCTCGGCCTTGAGCGCCACGGCGACCTCGGCCGCGGCGGCGTCGGCGTTGATGTTGTAACCCTCGCCATCGTCGCCGAGCCCGACCGGCGAGATCACCGGCACGTACGACTTCTGCAAAAGCAGATCGAGGAGCTCGACGTTGACGTGGGTGACCTCGCCGACGCGACCGAGATCGCGCCCGTCGTCGGCGAGGAGCTTCTTCGCGCGAAGGAGCCCGCCGTCTTTGCCGGAGACGCCGACCGCGTGCGCGTGCCCATGCTGCCCCTTCGCCATCGCCATCGTGTCGGCGTTGAGCAAGGAGACGAGCTCGGTGTTGATCTTCCCGGTGAGCACCATCTCGACCACCTTGAGGTCGGCCATGTCGGTGACGCGGATGCCGTCGATGAACTCGCTGCGCTTCTCGGGGGCGAGTTTTTCCAGGGTCCTGGTGATCTCGGGGCCGCCACCGTGGACGACGATGGGGAGGAGTCCGGCTGAGCGCAGGAGGTTGATGTCGCCGGCGAAGCTCGCCTTCAGCGAATCTTTCACCATCGCTGCGCCGCCGTATTTCACGACCGCGCGCTTGCCGGTGAACTTCGAGATGTAGGAGAGCGCCTCGACGAGGAGAGCGCGCTTGAAGCCGGGCGTGTAGTTGGTGAGACGATCGTCCTTGGAGACGACGCCCTCCGGGGAGCTGCTGGTGAGCGAGGTGTAGTCGGCGTTGATCTTCACGTAGTCGTACGAAAGATCGCAGCCCCAAGCGGTGGCGTGCGCGTCACCCTCGGCGAGCAGGACCTCGATTTCGATCTGCGGCAGGCGCATCTTCGCCCGGAGCGACATCGGATCGTGGGACGTCGGCGCGCCGTTCTCGAAGACGGTGACCTCTTGGATGCGCACCGTCGCGGCCATCGGATCGACCGGGAGACGCTGCGAGCCGGCGCGCGCACCGATGGTCGACAGCACCCGGCCCCAGTTCGGATCGGCGCCAAAAATGGCGGCTTTCACCAAGCTGGAGCCTGCCACCGACTTCGCGAGATCGCGCGCGATCGCCTCGTCGGGCGCGCCGCTGACCTTGACCTCGACGAGCTTGGTCGCGCCCTCGCCATCTTCGGCGATGGCCCGCGCGAGCTCGACGCAGATTTCGGCGATCGCCGTTTCGAACTCGGCGAAGCCGGGCACGTCTTCGTCGAGGGAGGCGTTTCCAGCCAGGCCGTTGGCGAGGGCGAAGACGGCGTCGTTGGTGCTCATGTCGCCGTCGACGACCAAGTTGTCGAAGCTTCGTCCGGTCGCGCGCAAGAGCACCGCTTGCAGCGCCGACGGACTGATCGCCGCGTCGGTGACGATGAACGCGAGCATGGTCGCGAGCTGCGGGGCGATCATTCCCGAGCCCTTGGCGCACGCTGCGACGGTGATTTCCACCGGGCCGTTCGCGCCGTCGAAGGAGATCACCCGACCCGACAGCTTCACGCGCGTGTCGGTGGTCATGATCGCCTCGGCCGCCGCTTCGATGGTCGGGCCGAGCGCATCACGGAGCCGCGGCGCCGCGTCGGTGAGCTTCTTCAGCGGCAGCCGCACGCCGATGACGCCTGTCGACGCCGAGAGCACCGCGGAGGGCGGGCAACCGATCGCCTGACCGAACGCCGCGTGCACCTCGCGCACGTCGGCCTCGCCGTCGGGACCGGTGAGCGCATTGGCGTTGCCGCTGTTGACGACGATGGCGCGGATGCCCCGTCCAGGGAGACGAGCCTCGGCGTCACGCGCCGGCGCGGCCTTCGCCTTGTTGATGGTGAAGCAACCCGCGGCCACGCACGGAACCTCGCTGACGATCAGCGCCATGTCCTTGCGCGTCGCCTTGATGCCGACGTTGAGCCCAGCGAACGAAAAGCCACGCGGCGTCTTCATGGAGTGCTCCGAAAGAGGCGATCGAGCCCAGTGGATTCGGCGAAGCCGAGGAGACGATTGAGGTTCTGCACGGCCTGCCCGGCCGCACCTTTGATCAAGTTGTCGAGCGCCGCGACCACCACCACCACCGGCGCGTCGTTCGACGAACTGTCATGAATGTCAGGAATGGCAAGATCGGGCGCGAGCACGCCGACCCGACAGACGTTGGTGCCGACGACGCTCGCCAGCCTCACCTCGTGCGGGTGCACGACCTCGACGAAGGGCGCATCGCGATAGGCCTCCTCGAGACAGGTACGCAGCGCCGCGGTCGTCACGCCGACACGCGGGCGCACGTAGGAAGTGCAGAGGAGCCCGCGACGAACGGGGATGAGGTGCGCGGCGAACGTGAGCGACACCCCGCGACCCGCCACGTCGCCGATCGCCTGCGACATCTCGGGCGTGTGTTGGTGGGCGTGGAGCTTGTACGCGCGGACGTCGTCGTCGACTTCGACGAAGGAGTACTCGTCCTTCGCCTGCCGCCCGGCGCCGGTAACGCCCGATTTTCCGTCGACGATCAGCGGCGCGTCGAGATCGAGGAGCCCCGCGCGGGCGAGGGGCGCGAGCGAGAGAATCGCCGCCGTCGCATAGCAACCGGGATTGGCGACGAGCGCGTCGACCTTCCCGGGGAAGAGCTCGGGCAACCCATAATGCGACTTCGAAAGCAGCTCCGGCGCCGCGTGATCGAAGCGGTACCAGCGCGGATAGGCCTGCGCATCACGCAAACGGAAGGCGCCGGAGAGATCGACCACCTTCACCCCTTGCGCGAGAAAACGAGGCGCGAGCGTGATCGAGACCTCCGCCGAGGTGGCGAGGAGCACCGCATCGAGACCCGCCGCGAACGCTTCTTCGTGCGTGACGAACGTCAGCGTGGTGTCGGCCCCTGCCCGCGCCCGCACGCTCTCGCCCGCCCAACGGTCCGAGGTCGCGCAGGCGAGCTCGCACGACGGATGCGCCGCCAGAATGCGCGCGGCGAGGATCCCCGAGTACCCGGAGGCGCCGACAATCCCGATGCGAGGGCCGATGCGAGGGCTCACCCGCGCGCTATACGGGCGAGGGCCCGCGATGTCGACGGCAAGCTCGCGCCCAAGGGCAAATCATGATGACCTCGGACCATGATCGAATGGTCCGAAATGCACCTCGCCATCCGCGAGCAGATCCGCAAATTCGTCGAGCAGGAGATCGCGCCGCGCCGCGAGGAGCTGGAGTACGGCGACACGCCGCCCTACGAAATCCTGCGCAAATTGGTGAGCACGTTCGGGCTCCGCGACATGGCGACTGCACAATTCGAGGCTCGCATCGCCAAGGAGAAGGCGCGCGCCGCCGCCGGTGAGCCTCCGCGCGAAGCCCGCGCCGCGAAGGCCGGCCCAGAGGCACTCAACGAAGCAGCGATGCGCGCGATCCCGATCATCGAGCTGTGCCGCTACAGCCCGGGAATGGTCACCGCCCTCGGCGTCTCCATCGGACTGACCGCCAACGCGGTGATGTCGCGCGG
Organism: Deltaproteobacteria bacterium; assembly: GCA_025363655.1. GTDB lineage: Bacteria > Myxococcota_A > Polyangia > Polyangiales > JADJMO01 > JANYDK01. Next base: position 18,836 of record JANYDK010000046.1, read on the forward strand.
CACCATCGCGCAGAAAGAGCGCTGGGGACTGCCGCTGCTCACGCTCGACGCCATCGGCGCCTGGGCGATCACCGAGCCGGGCTCCGGCTCCGACGCGTTCGGCTCGATGAAGTCGACGGCCAAGCGCGACGGCGACGGCTACGTGCTCAACGGTCAGAAGACGTTCATCACCAATGGCCCTTACGCGGACACCATCGTCTTCATCTGCAAGCTCGTTCCCGACGGACCCGACGGAGACGAGGGCAACGAGCCGGCCGCGCGCAAGATCGTCAGCTTCATCCTCGACAAGGGAATGCCCGGCCTCACGCAGAGCAAACCACTGCGAAAAATGGGCCTTCACGCGTCACCGACGGGCGAGCTGTTCCTCGAGGACGTGCGCGTGGGACGCGATCGCTTGATCGGCGAGACCGAAGACGCACCGGCGCGTGGGGCCGCCAAAGAGACCTTCACCGCCGAGCGCACCGGCGTCGCCGCGATGGCCCTCGGTATCGTCTCGCGCTGCCTCGAGCTCAGCGTCGACTACGCCAAGACGCGCGTGCAGTTCGGGAGGCCCATCGGCGAGTTCCAGCTCATCCAGCTGAAGCTGGCGAAGATGGAGGTCGCGCGGATGAACATCCAGAACCTCGTCTTCCGTCAGATCGAGATGGCCGGCGAAGGGAAGTCGATGTCGCTCGCCGAAGCCTCGGCGTGCAAGCTCTACGCGGCGCAGTCGGCGATGGAGGTGACGCTCGAGGCGGTGCAGCTCTTCGGCGGCAACGGCTACATGGCCGAGTATCAAGTCGAGCAGCTCTGCCGCGACGCCAAGGTGCTGCAGATCTACGGCGGCACCGACGAGATCCAAATCTCGCAAATCGCCCGCGATTTGCTGAAGTGATCGTCGGATACTCTGAGCGAGCATGACCTCGCCGCGCCGGCCCGAGCACGCCTCCGCCACCCTCACCTCCGATCTCGGCTCGGCGCCGACGATCGCCAGCGGCAGCAGCCCTGGGCAAGAGACGCTCGCTTCTCCAGCGCCGCGTTGGGAGCCGGTGACCCACGCGCAACGCGATTCGACGGCGCCGACGGTGCACACCGAAGTGCTCGACATCTCGGCCACCGCGGGCGGCGATCGCTACGAGCGCGTCGACATGCTCGGCTCGGGCGGGATGGGCGAGGTGTGGCTCCATCGCGATCGACGCATCGGTCGCCGCGTCGCGGTGAAGACGCTCAAGGGCGACGGCGACGGCGAGGTCGGCCGCGAACGATTCCTCCGCGAGGTCCGCGTGCAGGGACAGCTCGAGCATCCTTCGATCGTCCCCGTCTACGATCTCGACGTCGATCCCGAAGGCCGCGTCTTCTTCACGATGAAGCGCGTCCGCGGTGACACCCTCGAGCGGATCATCGGCGCGGTCGCCTCGGAGAACCCGAAGTACACGAAGAAATACGGCCAACGGAAGCTGCTCCAGGCCTTCGCGCAAGTCTGCCTGACCATCGACTATGCGCACACGCGCGGCGTCCTCCATCGCGACTTGAAGCCGGGAAACGTGATGCTCGGCGACTTCGGCGAGGTCTACGTGCTCGATTGGGGGCTCGCCAAATTGATGGGAGAGCCCGACCTCCTCGCCAGCTCGGCCGAGCTGAAGGAGCAGCTCGAGGGGCTCACCGGCGTGAGCGACGATGCGCCTCCGCTCTCGACGCGCACGCGCGAAGCGACGCCGGTCCTCGACAGCTCTGGCTCGCTCACCATCAACGGCGTCCTCCTCGGGACCCCGGCGTACATGTCCCCCGAGCAGCTCGCCGACGTCGGCGAGAACCTCGACGCGCGAAGCGACATCTACTCGCTCGGCGTCATCCTCTTCGAGATCCTCACGCATACGCGGCTGCGCTCCGAGGTCAACTTCGGACAGCTCCTCCTGGCGGTGTCGGAAGGGCGTAAAATGCGGCCTTCCGAGCGCACCAAGGACGTGCCCCCGGAGCTCGACGAGCTCTGCGTGCGGGCCCTCGATCGCGATCCCGACGCGAGGCCGAAGAGCGCGCGCGAGCTCGCCGAGACGGTCGAGCGCTACCTCGACGGCGATCGCGATCTCCTCCTCCGACGAGAGCTCGCGGCACGTCACGTCGCCTCGGCCGAGAAGCGCAAGGACCTGCCGACGACGGCCGACCGCACGCCCCGTCTGGAGGCGATGCGCGAGGTGATGAAGGCGCTCGCGCTCGACGCCGACAACGCTGCCGCGCAGCGATTGATCGTCGAGCTGGTGGTCGGCGCCTCCGACGAGGTCCCCGTCGCCGCGAGGCCCGAGCTCGCCCAAGCCGACGATGCGCAACGCGCCGACGGCGCCAAGTGGGGCGCTTTCGGCCTCATTTCGTGGCTGATGATGTTCCCCGTCGCGATCGTCATCGGCGTTCGAAGCTGGCCGCAGGTGCTCGTCACCGCTGCCTCGACGATCTTCGGCGCGCTCTACTGCTACCTGCTCTGGCGTCGTAAACGCTACGGCATCCCGGCCACCACGACCGTCACCGCCATCTGCGCGATCGTCACCGCCAGCGTCAGTTGCTATCTCGGGCCCTTCGCGCTCGTCTCGACGGTCGCGGCGACGACCTCGCTCCTCACGGCGATGCACTTCACCAAGAGAGAACGCGTCATCGGCGTGGTGCTCACGGTGCTCGGTGCGGCCGCGCCCTTCGCCATCGAGGCGCTCGCGCTCTTGCCCGGCGCCTACGTCTTCGAAGCCGGTCGCATCATCGTCCCCGAGCGCGCGATCGCCCTCCCCCGCGGCGCGACCATGTTCGTGATGTTCTACGCGACGGTCACCTTCGCGATCATGACGTCGGTGGTCATCGGCCGCGTGCGCGACTCGTTGCGCGCCTCCGAGCGGCGACTCTTCCTCCAGGCTTGGCACCTGCGGCAGCTCTTTCCCGGCGCCGCATCGGGTTGAAACCTCTCGAAAACGAGGCTCACCGACGTCAGGGACACGAGACCTTGCTGCCGCACGTGTCGAGCGCGTCGAAGAGGCTCGAGCCGGTCGGCCACTTGGTGCGGCAGGCCTTGAAGCACGGCTTGCTCGGATCGCACGCCGACTCGTCGATGCACATGTAGATGAGCGCGAGACACTCGTCGCTCTTGGCGCACGCCGTCAGCTCGGCGCAACACGAGGCGCGCGTCGCGTCGGTGCAGCTCACCGGATCGGGAATGATGTCGCCGCACGTCGGGGCCGACAGGGCGCACTCCGTCGCACAGGAATTCTCGCGACAAATCTTCGCCGCCGAGCAGCTCCACTTCGACTTGGTGGTCGCGCAGTCGGAGGCGACGATGCAACAGTTCGCGTCCTGACACGCCTGACACGCGGGCGTCGGCTGGGTGAGCCCGCTGTTGCAAGTCGCCGCTTCCGCAGGCACGTCGCCGACGTCGCTCGCATCCGCGATGTCGGGTTCGGCATCGGGCGCGGCGACCTCGAAGCCGACGTCGATCGAGGCATCGGTCGGACTGGTGGTGCTGCTGGTCGAGCTGCAAGCGAGAGCTCCAAACGACCCAAGCGACCCAACCGATCCAAGCAGGAAGAAGTGTGAGATGCGCATGGCGCGACCTTCAGCAACCGACGTGCCGAGATTCGTGGCAAAAATAGCCGAGAATCGACGTCTCCCGTGCGCGGGCTGCCGGGATCCACGGCCGAAGGTGTCAACCTACGCACGCGTAGCTACACGTGCAGCACGGCCCCGCCGATGACGTCGCCGCGCCACTTCGCGCGCATCGCCTCTTTGTATTCGGCGAGCGGAAACACGTGGGAGACGTGGGGAACGACCTTCCCTTCCTCGGCCCACGACAGCACCTGCGCGAGCCGCGGCGGGCGAATCGACGGATCCATCACCGTCGAGATCACCGTCGGACAACCGAGCACGTCGATGCCCTTCATCATCAGCAAATTCGTCGGCAGCACGTTGGCGTTGGGCGCGCCGCGACGGCCTCCTCCTTGCGCCACGAACGGCGTCGCCGCCCAACCGACGATGAGAAATCGTGCGCCGAAACGCATGCAGCGGAGCGACTCGACCGAGATGTCGCCACCGACGCCGTCGTAGACCACGTCGACGCCCTTGCCGCCCGTGAGCGCCTTCACCTCTTCACGGAAGCTGCGTACGCCCGTCTCCCCGTCGACCGCGCGCGTGTTGATGACGTGATCGGCGCCTTGCGCCTTCACCGCCGCCAGCTTCTCGTCCGAGCGACCGGTGGCGATGACCCGCGCACCCGTCAATTTGGCGACGTGCACCGCGGCCAGCCCCGTCGAGCCCGAGGCGCCGTGAATCAAGACCGTCTCACCCGCCTGCAAGCGGCCACGCGCGATGAGGCAGTGATACGCCGTCTCGTAGTTGCCGAGGAGGTTGCACGCCTGATCGAGCGTGAGCTTCCCCGGCACGCGCTTCACCGCCTCGTACGGCGCCACCGCCCACGATGCATAACCACCATATGCTTGGTAGGCGCCGAGCGATCGCGGACCGGCGAGGAGCCCGTCGACCAGCACTTGGTCACCGACGCCGACGTGCGCAGAGGCTTCTTTTCCTGCCCATTCGACGACCCCGGCGTACTCCAGACCTGGCGTGTAGGGCGGCTTCGGCATGTGCTGGTACTGCCCGCTGGTCATCAAGAGATCGACCCAGCCGACGGCCGCACTCTTCACCGCGATGACCACGTCGCGCGGCCCGAGCTGCGCTTCGTCGGGGCGCGACATCGGCACCAGCGACATGTGCTTCTCGACGGCCTCGAGCGGGCTCTCCGCGAAGGCGGCGACGACGACACGAACTCCTTCGGAGACGGCGCTGGTCATGTCCGGAGTTGTATCCGATCTTCGGCGAGACGAGGCCTCCGGGTCTTGCTCGACACCCACCGTCCGCGCTGCCACGTTCTCCGAGTGGCGACGCAGCAGAACAACCCGTTGCACGGCGTGACCCTCGCCACGATCCTCACCGAGCTGGTCGCGCACTACGGTTTTCCCGGCCTCGCCGAGCGCATCGACCTCCGCTGCTTCTCCAACGAGCCCACCTTCGTCTCGAGCCTGAAGATGCTCCGGCGAACGCCGTGGGCACGCGAGAAGGTCGAGTCGCTCTACCTCGCCTTGCTCGAGGAGCGCGCCGAAGGGCGTTGATTCGCTAGACTCGCCGGATGTGGATCGTCGACGTCGAGCGCGCGTGGGGAGAGACCGCGAGCGCGCTCGGCCTCGGACTGTGGAAGCCTCGCGCGGTCGCCGGCCCGGTCGACGACTTCGACGCGATGGTCGAATCGCTCGAGCCAGCGGCCGCCGCGCCGAGCACCTCGCATTGGATCGCCGGTCGTCATCACGGTCACGACGTCCTCGCCTGCATCGTCGCCCAATCGCACAGCGATCATCACGGATTCGGCACGCACACCACGTATGCCACCTACGCGATGGCGCGCCTCGATCCGCCGCTTCTCGTGGGTCTCAAGTTCGACTCGCGGCGGGTCATCACCCTCGGCGACATCTTCTCGTCATCGCCCGTCCCCGACCGTGGACCGCAAATCAAGACGCTCGATCCCGCGCGCACGCACCAGCTGCTCGACCCGCGTGACCCTGACGGATTCCAACCGATCGAGTACGCGCGCGCCTTCGCCGGAGAGCGCTGCGCCGTCGAGATCACCGACAACATCGTCACCGTCTCGGCGCATGATCGCGTCTACGAGTTGCAAACGCTGACGGCCTGGCTCGACGCTGCCATCTTTCTCTCGAATCGCCTCGCCGAAAGACGCAAGGCCCTCGCGTTCTCCGCCCATCCCGAGTGGCCCGCCTTCGCCGCCGAGGTCGGACTGACGTTCGACCCGCAAAGGCACGCGCTCACCGGAAGTTACCGAGACGTAACCATTCGGCTCGAGCTCGCGACCGAAGGCGGGGCGCCCTTCACCCACCTGCGCGTCTTCTTCCCGCGCCCGCTCGGCATCGGCCTCTCGCTGCGCAAGCAAGGGGCGCTCGATTCGATCGTGAAGTTCTTCGGCGGCCAAGACATAGAGGTCGGCGATCCCGTCTTCGACGCGGCGTTCGTCGTCCAGGGCGGGCCCGTCGAGGCGATTCGCCGTCTCCTTTGGGAGCCCGAGGCGCGCGCTCGGCTCGTCACCATCCTCGGCCGGGCCGCCCGTCTCACCGTCTCCGATCGCGCGCTCGACGTGCGCGTCGTCGGCTTCCAGACCGCCGCCTCGACCCTCCGCGCGATGCTCGACGACGCCACCGCGGCGGTGCGCGCGATGTTGGCGCACTCCCGCGGAACGTGACGACGAAACCTTGCTCGTGCTCCCTTCGCCGTGACCGTGTCGTGACCGGGGAATGAGGCGCCGGCGGCGTCGCGGGCGCATAGTGTGCTCGCCTGCATGCAGACGCACCCGCACGACAATGGCTTCGCCTCCGAAGACGACCGCCTGCGCCGCTTCGGCGAGGACATCGACGCGCTGAAGAAGCGCACTTTCGCCCGCGTCGGCGCCGAAGACGTGGCGTACGTGAAGCGCGTCGATCGCATCTCGCACGGTCTCGAGTGGACTGGGCGTGCGCTCATCCACTTCAGCCTCGATCCGCTCACGTACTTCGGCGGCGTCTTCGCGCTCGCGTTGCACAAGCAGCTGCAGACGGCGGAGATCGGCCACAGCGCGCTCCACGGCGCGTGGGACGGCCTCGCCGGCGCCGAGCGCTACGACTCGAAGACGTTCCGCTGGGACGCGCCGATCGACGAGGCGTCGTGGAAGTCCGGCCACAACGTGAAGCACCACGGCAACACCAACGTCGCCGGTCGTGACCCCGACATCCGCTTCGGCCCCGCGCGCCTCACGGGCGACACGCCGCCGTCCATGCTCGATCGCTGGGCGCTCCCGTTCACGCTCGGCATCCTCGCGCCCAACTTCCGCTTCATCATCAATACCCACGTCACCGGCTTCAACGACCTCTACAAGGACAACGGCTTCGCCGAGCACTACGACGTGCTGCCCGATCGATCGCTGAAGAGCGCGGCGCTCGCCTTGCGTCGCATGCTTCGCAAAATCGTCCCCTACTACGCGCGCGAATACCTCTTCTATCCCGCGCTCGCAGGCCCCTTCTTTCTCAAGGTGCTGCTCGGCAATCGGCTGGCCGAAACGGCGAGCAATTTCTACACGGCGGCGACAATCCTCTGCGGCCACGTCGGAGAAGACGTGAAGAGCTGGCCCGTGGGCACGCGCGCGCGCAGCAGGGGCGAGTGGTACGCGATGCAGGTCGAGGGCTCGTGCGACTACGAGGTGAGCTTGCCCTTCTCGATCCTCTGCGGCGGGCTCGATCGCCAAATCGAGCATCATCTCTTTCCCAACCTGCCGCCCCCGCGCCTCCGCGAAATCGCGCCCGAAGTGAAAGAGATTTGTCGTCGCCACGGCGTCACCTACCGAACCGACGGCTGGGGAAGGTCGCTGGCGAAGGTGTGGAAGCGCATCGGCGACTTCGCGCGCGAAGGGCGAATGCGTGATGCGCTTCGAGCGATGACCGAGTGAGGTGACACTCAGCGATGTCGACATCGCTGGCGGGCTCCGGCGACAATGCGCCGATGGCGTTCTCGGACACCTACGAGCGCGCGCGCGCGCATGCGACCGAGCGTGGGAGCTTCGCCTTCTACGTCCCCGCACCGCTGCCACCTCCATGGTCGGCGCTGAGCGCTGCGCTCGGGAGCCAAATCAGCTGCGCCGAGGGCGCGCCGGCGGGCCAATGGGAGGACGGGTTTCACTATCACTTCTACCTCGCCGGACGATCGACCCGCGGCGTCGAGGTGGTGTGGGAGCGGGCCCGCTTCGTCGTCCGTGTCTTCTCCGGAGCCGACCTGCACGATCACGCGCTTGCGGTCACCCTCGCGGAGACGGTCGCGCGGAGGGTCGATGCGCGCGTCGAACCCGACGATGGCAACGACTTCGCGCCGGGTGAGGCGGCGGGCGCCGGCTTCGGCGTCGACTGGATCCAAGCGATGGCGGCCACCGGCGCGGCTCGGCTGATCGCCCTCACGGCCGAGCATGGCAGCGCGGAAATCCCCTGCGCGCTGCGCCCGTTCTACTTCGGCGCGCGCACGCTCGCGCGGCTTGGTCCGCTCGCGGATCCGGTCGCCGCGCTCCATGCTTCGATGCGACGCGTGCAGTTCCCGGATGAAGACCTCTTCGTCGCGCCGCCTCTCCTCGTCACTCCCGAACCCGGCGCGCCGCCCCCGCTCGGCGCCTCCGACCAGCCGTTCACGATGTCCCCCATCGGCTCGGGCGTGAGCTACTTCTTCGCGCCCGTCGATCGCCTCTCCTTCGTCGGCGGCTCCACCGTGCTGGTTCCCTACCTGACCGGGCTCGAGCTCCTCGGGTCTCACGTCGAGTGGCTCGACGACAAGCACGTGCGGGTGAACGCGGTCCCGGAGGACGAGTGGGACGACGTCCTCTTGCGCGCGCGCGTTCTGCTGCATGGCGCGTGAGATCTGCGGTCCTCGTCGAATCGCGGCGAGCTCAGGGGCCAGAACTGGCCCTCCGGGTCGTTTTCTTCCTATAACGCCGGCCATGGGAGCCACCACCCTCACCGCGCGCCTCGTCCGAGGCTTCTCGTCCGCCCAAGATCGCTTCGCAACTTTGGCCGCTTCGGTCAATCTCGCTCCGCTCGGTTGCCGAAGCATTGCCCTCGCCTGCTTTGCCGCCGTCGCCGCGGTCTCCGTGGCTGGCGGTGCCTCCGCCGAGGCACCCAAATTGGCGGTCACGCAGATGGCCGACACCGGCTCGATGCCCAAGGCGGTCACCGTCAGCCCCGACGGCAAGAAGCTCGTCGTCACCAACTTCGGTCAGTGGGGCAAGCACAACCTCTGGTGGTACGACCCGGTGACGCTCAAGCGCATCGGGGAGACCAACTTCAACCCCACCGTGAAGAAGGCGACCGAAGGCGGCAACGCCGTCGAGTCGGTCTTCAGCCCCGACAGCAAGGTCGTCTACGTCTCGAACTTCGTCGAGAACAAGCTGATGGTCGTCGACGCCGAGACCTTCGCGGTCGTCAAATCGATCGACGTCGGCCTCCGTCCGAAGATCGTCGTCCTCTCGCAGGACGGCTCGAAGATCGTCGTCGCCAACTGGGACAGCTTCGCCGCCACCATCTACGACACCAAGGATTTGAAGCTCCTCTACAAGCTCAAGGTCAACGAGCACCCGCGCGGCATGGCGCTCACCAAAGACGGCAAGCTCTACGTCGCCGGCTTCGAGGGCGACGACCTCGACATCTACGATGGCGAGGGCTACACGCAGCACAAGAAAATCAAGGCCTGCAAGCACGTGCGCCACATGGTGCTCTCGCCCGATCACAAGACGCTCTATCTCTCTTGCTACTACCTCGGTCAGCTCGGCGTCTGGGACGTCGCCACCGACAAGATGAAGAAGCTCGTGCAAATCGGGCAAGAGCCGAAGTCGTCGGCGGTGAGCGACGACGGTCGCTACGTCTTCATCGCCAACTGGGGCGCGGGCGAGAACACCGTCAGCGTCGTCGACACCACCGATTGGAAGCAGCGGTTCGTGAAGATCCCCAAGATCGATCAGCCCTGCGGCCTCGCGCTCTCGCCCGATCAGCAAAAAGTGTGGGTCACCGGCTGGACGAGCAAGACGGTGCACACCATCGACCTCGGCCCGCTCGGCCTCAAGCCGACCCCGCCGCCGCCGAAGCCTTTGCCGGTGAGCTGGGAGTCACCGCTGGTGTTGGAAAAGCCGGCCGAAGCCGCGAAGTGATCGGCTCAGCCCGGCCTGCTCTTGAGCGTCGGCTTCTTCGGCAGATGCCGTAGGCCCATCCAAGCCAGCGCGCCGATGTGCTTCGCCACGTCTTCCACGGCGGGCTTGCGCACGTCGGTCCACCACTTGCCGACGAAGGTGACCATGCCGACGAGGCCGTGGGCGTAGATCGGCGCGGCCTTGGGGTCGAAGCCGGCCTCTTTGAACGCGGTGGCGAAGACATGGCCGACACGCTCGGCGAGATCGTTGAGCAAGCTCGCGAGGCGGCCGCGTGAAGAGGCCACCGGTGAGTCCTGCGAGAGCACCGCGAAGCCGTCGGGCTCGTCGCGCACGTACGTGAGGAAGGCGAGCGACGCCTGTTCGACGCGTTCTCGTGGCGAGCCGGTGGCGATGGCCTCGACGATGCGGCGGACGACGTAGTCCATCTCGCGATCGACGACGACCGCGTAGAGCCCCTCTTTGCCACCGAAGTGCTCGTAGAGGATGGGCTTCGAGACCTTCGCGCGATCGGCGAGCTCCTCCATCGAGGTCGCCTCGTAGCCATGCTTGGCGAACGTCGCCCGCCCGACGTCGATGAGCTGGGCGCGCCGCTCGGTCGCGGGGAGCCGCCGGGTCCGGCCGACCTTCATGAGAGCCAAGCTAGAACACGACACTAGGATACGCAATCGTAACAACGGCACCGGAATCCCATGTTTCTACGGTCAAGCTTCGGTCATTTTGTCATGACGCACCTTGCCATCAACCTACCGTGTCGTAAGTTACGGTTCGGTAGCAACGGAGGCCCTCATGACCAACACCAGCTCTCTCTCCTCGACCGGGACGCACGGAACGCACGCGAGCCCGGTCATTTCGCGACGCCGGCTCGTTCCGCGCATGGCCCGCGGGCTCTTCCTCGACCGTCAGCTCGCCTTCTGGCGCAAGGAGCTGGGCCTCGCTCCCGCTGGGCTCACTCGCGCACGGGTCGTCGCGGTGGTGAAGGAGACGGCCGACGTGCGCACGTTCCTCCTCCGCCCAGGCGCCGGTTGGAGGCGCCACCAAGCTGGGCAATGGGTGAGCCTCGAGGTCGAGGTCGACGGCGTGCGCTTGCGTCGCTGCTACTCGCTCTCCTCGGGCCCCTCCGATCTCTTCGTCTCGATCACCGTCAAGCGCGTGCCGGGCGGTCGCGTGTCGGGCTGGCTCCACGACAACGTCCGCGTCGGCGACATGCTGAGCATCGGTCCCGCGATGGGCGAGTTCGTCCTTCCCGAGACGGGGCGCTCGAAGCCGACCCCACCAACTGGGCTTCTTCTCCTGAGCGGCGGCAGCGGCGTCACGCCGGTGATGTCGATCCTTCGCGAGCTCGAGGTGCGCGGACCGATCGAGGACGTCGTCTTCGTGCATCACGCGCGCAGCCGCGCCGATGTGCCGTTCGCCGCCGATTTGGCCTGGATCGCTCGTCGAAATCCGGGTCTTCGCGTGATCATCCATTGCGACGACGAGGGTGTGCGTGGCTTCGACGAGGCGCGCTTCACGGAGGCAGTGCCCGATTTCGCCAGGCGCGAGACGTACCTCTGCGGGCCGGCGCCGATGATGGTGCGCGTCGAGGAGACCTGGCTGCGCGCCGGTGCCACCGCCAAGTTGCGTCGCGAGCGCTTCGCAGCGCCGATCGTCACGCGCACGCAAGGTGACGACGAGAAGCTCGTGCAGGTGCGCCTCTCCGCTGCGGGTCGCACCGTGACCGCCGGTGGAGAGGGCAACCTCCTCGAGCAGCTCGAGCGCGCCGGTCTGACGCCGAAGTTCGGATGCCGCATCGGCATCTGTCAGACGTGCAAGTGTCGGAAGACCTCCGGCACCGTCCTCGACCTCATCAGCGGCGCGATCTCGAGCGAGCCCGACGAAGACATCCGCCTCTGCACCTCGGTCGCCCGCTCCGACCTCGAGCTCGGGCTGTGAGCTTTCAGACCCCGCGAGCCCCGCGAGATCAAGGAATTGCCATGACCACCAGCACCACGATCACCACCAGCAGCAAGACCCTCACCCGTGAAGAAGCCGACGCCTTCGGACGCGAGCTCGACGAACTACGCCGCGAGGTCGCCGAAGATCTCGGGCAGCGCGACGTCGATCACATCCGCGCGGTGATCAAAGCGGCAAACTACGCCGAGACGGCGGGAAGGCTGCTCCTCGCCTTTGGTTTCGGTCCGGTAACCTTCGCCCTCGGCGCGGGCGCGCTCGGGGTTTCGAAGATCCTCGAGAACATGGAGATCGGTCACAACGTCATGCACGGCCAATACGACTTCGCGCGCGATCCGGCGCTGAGCGGTCGGGCCTACGAATGGGACAACGTCTGCGACGGCGGCGACTGGCGGCACTCGCACAACTACGAGCACCACACCTTCACCAACATCCTCGGCAAGGATCGCGACGTCGGCTACGGCTTCCTCCGCGTCAGCGAAGAGCAGCGCTGGCATCCGTCGCACCTCGCGCAGCCGTTCACCGCCTCGCTCCTCGCGATCAACTTCCAATGGGGCGTCGCCACGCACGACCTTCGTCTCGACGAGCTGAAGCGCGATCCGGAGGCGCGCGCCACGATCGGAACGCGGGCGCGACCGTTCCTCGAGAAGGCCGGCTGGCAGCTCTTCAAGGACTACGCATTCTACCCGGCGCTCTCGCTGTGGAACGCGCCGCGGGTCCTCGCAGGCAACCTCCTCGCCAACCTCGGTCGCAACCTCTGGACCTTCGCCGTCATCTTCTGCGGCCATTTCCCCGAAGGCGTGCGCGTCTTCCACGCCGACGAAGCCGCGAACGAGAGCCGTGGGCAGTGGTATCTGCGACAGATCGCCGGCTCGGCGAACATCGAGGGCGGCAAATGGCTGCACCTGCTCACTGGGCACCTCAGCCATCAAATCGAGCACCACCTCTTCCCCGAGCTGCCGGCCGCGCGCTATCCAGAGATGGCCCCGCGCGTACGCGAAATCTGCGAGCGTCACGGACAAGCGTACAACACCGGGAGCTTCGCCAAACAGCTCGGGAGCGTGGCGAAGAGGCTGGTGAAGCTCGCCCTTCCGAGCCCGCGTGCGTCACGTGCATCACGTGCATCACGTTCGGCGAAGGTCGTAGCGCCCGAGACGGCGACGACATCGACCTCGACGAGCCGCGCCGCAGCCTGACGGACACGAAAGGCGCATTCTCGCTACCATGCGTGGATGAAGCGCAGTCTCCCTGCTCTCTCTAGCCTCAGCCTCAGCCTCAGCCTCGGCCTCGCGCTCGTGCTCGAAGGCCGCGATGCATCGGCGTGTGGTCGCGGCATGAGCTTCATGCCGTCGGGCGACGAGTTCCTCATCGTCTTCGGCGCGACGCTCGCGGGCACGGGGATCATCGCCGGTGAGGTCGTCTTCACCGCGCACGATGCGTCGCGCGCCGGACTCGACAAGGAACACGATCCGAAATGGTCGAAGGCCGAGACCTACTTCACCATCCCACAAGTCGTGCTCGGGGCGACGATTGGGTACGCGGTCAACGAGCCGTCGGCGATGTTGTCGTACATGGCGTGGCCGACCTCCTTGATGGTGCACGGCTTCTACGCGACGAATGGCGACTATGGCCAGAAGTGGCAACTGCCGCTCGGCATCCTCGGGACGATGGACGCCGGGCTCATCGGCTATGTCCACCTCGCGAGCGCGCTCGGGCAGCCGGTTTCGCCCTTCTACGGCGCGGGCGAGTTCCTCACCGGTCTCGCGCAGCTCTCGTTCGGGCTCAGTTATGCGGCGCAGAGCGACTCACGGACGGCGCGCGACGCCTTGCTCGTCGACCTCGTGCCGCTCGCGCTGATGGTGCACGGATACTTCGTCGCCGATCACACGCCGTCGGACGACGCGGTCAAGACAGCGAAGCCGGTGTCGCGCGGGCCGAGGGTGATCCCCTCGACGATGGTGCAGGGAATGTACGGTCCGACGCCGGGACTATCGCTCAACGGTTGGTTCTGAGCACGAATTCTAGATGAAACGCGTCCACCCGTCGGGGTGAGCGGCCTTGTAAGCACGATATCGAACGCACAGCGGATAGAGGACGACGAGCGCGAAGAGTGCGCCGCCGTACGTCTTCGCGAGGCCGTAGGTCTGGTGATCGACGCGAAGCACGAGGTCGACGACGTCGAGCAAGTGCACGTGCAGCAGGTAGTAGAAGAACGCCGTGCTCCCGAAGAGCGAGAGCACCGCGAGCGGCCTCGCCAGTCCCTTCGGCGGGCTCTCGTCGAGCGCGAAGAAGCCCGCGAGGAGCACGAAGCCGATCCCCAGCTCGAGGGTCATGAAGGCGATGCTCGGCGGATACTTGGCGACGTGCAGCCACTGCAGCGGCGCGAGCGAGTCGCGGTGCAGACCCCAGTTGCCGTAGCCATCGAGGCCGCGAACGACGGCAAAACCCGCGAGGAGCGCGACGCCGATGCCGAGGAGCGCTCGCGCTCGTGACGCGCGTTCACTTCGAAGCAGCCATCGACCGAGGATCCAACCGAAGATCATGATCGAGAGCCACGGCAGCACGGGATACGCCGAAACGGTACGTGCGAAAGGGCGACCGCCGACGAAGAGCAATCGCCACACTGCCGACAGTGGCTGCGACGACGGCTGCACGCGCATCGAGAGCTCGCCGAGAACGGCGACGAGCACTCCAACGACGGCGAGCGTGCCCGTGCCGAGTCGCCGAAGGCCGGCCATGCAGACCATCGAGAGACCGATGGCGGAGAGCACCTGCAAGACGAACACGTGGTACGCGGCGAACCCGAGCGACATCCACAAGGGATCGAGCGCCGCGATGAAGAGCCCGCGCTGGACGAGGAAGGCCGTTTGCCCCGGCTGATCGCGCCTCTTTTCCGCCGAGAGCGCGAGCGAGCCGCCGGCGAGGAGCACGAAGACGGGCGCGCAGAGATGGGTGATCCAACGCGTGAGGAACTCGCCTGGCGGAAGTGGCGAACCGACCACCCAGCTTCCGGCGCTGTCGCCGTGCATGTGCCGACCGTCGAAGACGCTGCCCGCGTGATCGATCGTCATCAGGATCATGACGAGACCGCGCATCCAGTCGATGGCCTGAATTCGGCCAGTTTTGGGCGGTTTCGAGGGCTCCGTCATGAAGGCGAAGCAGCCTACCTCCGATCTCGGCGCGCCCGACGCCGATCCCCGACCCCTCACTTCCGTCGCGCCGCGCGTGCGGCTACGTCCTGCCGATGCACGCGCTCCCGCTGCTGATCGCCGCCATCTGCGTGGTGGCCATCGCCTACCGCTTCTACAGCGCCTTCCTCGCCGCCAAGGTGCTGGTGCTCGACGACACGAAGGTGACGCCGGCGCATCGGCTCGAGGACGGTCACAACTACGTGCCGACCAACAAGTGGGTGCTCTTCGGGCATCACTTCGCCGCCATCACCGGCGCCGGTCCGCTCGTCGGCCCCGTGCTCGCCGCGCAGTTCGGCTTCCTCCCCGGCTACCTCTGGATCCTCGTCGGCGTGGTCCTCGGCGGCGCGGTGCACGACTTCGTGATCCTCACCGCGTCGATGCGGCGGGACGGGAAATCCCTGGCGGAAATCGTCCGCGGAGAGATCGGCAGCGTCAGCGGTCTCATCGCCGGCTTCGCCATTCTCTTCATCGTCGTCATCGCCATCGCTGCCATGGCCAAGGTCGTGGTCAGCACGCTCGCCGAGAGCGCGTGGGGCACCTTCACCATCGGCGCCACCATCCCCATCGCCCTCTTCATGGGCCTCTACATGCACGTCTTCCGCAAGGGGAAGATCGGCGAAGCGAGCGTCATCGGCGTCGTCCTTCTCTTCGCCGCCGTCTACTTCGGCAAGGACCTCGCCGCCTCGCCTCTGGCTCGACACTTCTTGCTCAGTGAGCACACCCTCACCCTCTGCATCGCCGGCTATGGCTTCGTCGCCAGCGTCCTCCCGGTGTGGATGCTCCTCTGCCCGCGCGACTATCTCTCTTCGTACATGAAGATCGGCACCATCACGCTGCTCGTCGTCGGCATCGCGGTGGTCAATCCCGAGCTGAAAATGCCGGCGATTTCCCAGTTCACGGGCGGCGGACCGGTGGTCCCGGGGAAGGTCTTCCCCTTCGTCTTCATCACCATCGCCTGCGGCGCCATCTCCGGCTTCCACGGGCTCGTCGGCAGCGGCACCACGCCGAAGATGATCGAGAAAGAGTCGCACGCGCGCTTCATCGGCTACGGCTCGATGTTGATGGAGGGCATCGTCGGCATCGTCGCGCTCATCGCCGCCTGCTCGCTCTCGCAAGGCGACTACTTCGCGATCAACACGCCGCCCGACAAATTCGCGACGCTCGGCCTCTCCATCGATCACCTCGACGAGCTCCAAGATCGCATCGGCGAGCACCTCCACGGCCGCGCCGGCGGCGCCGTCTCCTTGGCGGTCGGCATCAGCCAGATCTTCGCCGGCATCCCCGGCTTCAAGCACTTGATCGCCTACTGGTACCACTTCGCGATCATGTTCGAGGCGCTCTTCATCCTCACGACCGTCGACACCGGGACGCGCGTCGCCCGCTTTCTCGTGCAGGAATTCGCCGGCCGCGTGCACCCGAAGCTGGGCAAGACCGACTGGCTCCCCGGCGCGCTCCTCTCCACCGGGCTCGTCTGCGGAGCGTGGAGCTACTTCGTCTGGACCGGCTCCATCGCCACCATCTGGCCGATGCTCGGCATCAGCAACCAGCTCCTCGCCTGCATCGCGCTCCTCGCGGCGACGACGATGATCATCAACCGCGGCAAAGGTCGCTACGCCTGGGTGACGCTCGTGCCGTTCTCGTTCGTGGCGGTGGCGACACAGACCGCCGGCTTCCAGCTCATCACCGGCAACTTCATCCCCAAGATGATCAAGAGCGGCAAACCCGCGCTCGTCTTCCAGGGCTGGCTCCTCACCTTTCTCTGCGCGACCGCGATGGCGGCGATGGTCATCATCTTCTTCGAAGCAGCGACCCGTTGGCTGCGCCTCGTGCGCAAGAGCGCGACAGCGGCGCCGGCCGAGTAATCGTGTAGAAAACGTTTACAATCGTCGCGAATTGACCGGCGCGCGGCAAACTGTCACACCATCGAGATGGCCGACAACAGCTCGCGTGCGGGCACGACCTACGCAGCCACCGAAGTCATCGAGTACCTCCACCGCACGCACACGGCGCACGATGCGGCGCTGCAGCGCGCCTTCGATTCGCCTGGGCACAACGACATGCCGGCGATCCAGGTCGGCACGGCCGAGGGGAAGACGCTGCTGCTTCTCCTCCAGATGATCGGCGCCAAGAAGGTGGTCGAGGTCGGCACGCTCGCCGGCTACTCGACCATCCAGATGGCGCGCGGGCTCCCCGAAGACGGCCACGTCTGGTCGGTCGAGTTCGACGCCAAGCACGCCCGCGTCGCGCGCGAGAACTTCGCCGCCGCCGGCCTCTCGTCGCGCATCACCGTGCTCGAAGGCCCCGGCGCCGACGTCCTCCCGACGCTCGACGCCCAGGGCCCCTTCGACGCCGTCTTCATCGACGCCGACAAGGCGAACTACGACATCTACGGACGCTGGGCCGCGAAGAACGTGCGCAAGGGAGGCCTCCTCCTCGGCGACAACGCCTTCTTCTTCGGCAAGCTCCTGGAAGACTCGGCGCCCGCCGCGGCGATGCGACGCTTCCACGAAGAAGCGCGCGCCGCCTTCGACACCGTCTGCGTCCCGACGCCGGACGGGCTCCTTCTCGGCATCAAGAAGTAGGCACCCGTACCTTCGCGCCGCATCTCATTTTCACGGCGCGTCGTGCAGCTTGGCCTTCTGCCACTTCCACTTCCACGAGCCGTCCCACGTCGCGCCGCGAAAGGTGACCTCGCTCGACGCGATCGTCGTCGTCGCGAAATCGAATTCGACGTTTGGCGCTCCGCCCGGTCCGGAAGGCGTGGCGAGGCGCGCCCACTTGCGTGCGTTCGGTGGCCGAGTGTCGAACAGCGTGACGTCGAAGTTGCCGTATGCCTCGTATTCGCGGGTCACCCAGATCACCTCTGGGTCGGCATCGAGCACGCCGAACGACCAGCGGATGTAGTCGATCGACGCAGCGTGATGATTGTGGACGCCGGCGTCGAGGTACACGAGCAGCTTGCCCGCGTCGTCGAAGAGACAGACGTAGGCGTGCGGGACGAAGGGCGCGTCGAAGGTCCAGCCCCCAGTGACGAGCTTCTTGCCACCGTCGACGAAGTGCCGCTCGCTCGTGCAATTCATGCTCGGCAAGGCGGTCGTAGTGCCCGACGCGAGCTCGACGATCTCGTCAGCGGGCACCCATTTTCCGGTGTGCGCCGGGTCGCGACGCATGTGCGAGATCGCCAGATGCGCGTGGGTCTCGTCGAGCGAAAAGACGTCGACGAAGTCGAAGGTGAGGACGATGACGCCGGAGCGGACGACGACGAGGAACGTCTGCATGTCGCTCGCGCCGGGGAATTCGAACGAGCGGAGCTCGGCGCCGTCGGCGAGACGCCAAGTATGCGCCGGCTTCTCCTTCAACCGATCGAAACCCGGCGGCATGAGGCTCGACACGCCGACGGGCTTACGCAGGAAGGCATCGGCCGGGATCACCGCCGGCAAGATCGAGACGAAGGGAACGAGCTTGGGCTTCGGCTCCGGCGCAGCATCGGCGATCGCGGGAGGCTCTTCCGGCGTCTCGACGACGGTGTCGGACGGGACTGGAGCTGCAGACGCAGACGCCTTCGCCGACGTGCTCGCAGAGGGCGTCGACTTCGCGGTGACGTCCGCGTGCACCGCCGGCGCACTCCGATCGCATCCAAAGGCCGCGAGCGCCACGACCGAAGCCCATGGGAAGCCGGAAATCCAGGCCGAGCGACGCATTTCGAGAGAACGCTCCATCGCCATCATCTCTTTCAGGTGCCCTGCGCTCACGTCACCGACCTCGCCAGCGCGACCGCAGCTCCTCGCGCATGCTCTCGGAGCTTCACCTTCGATTCACCAATTCTCGCCCGAAGCGAGATGTCGTGAATGACTCCATTGCACAGCTGCGAGAGCACCATCGCCGAAACCGCGCTCCCCTCCCTGACGTACGGCACCATCCACTTCGCCATCACCTTGTCGCAGAGCGCGAAGAGCTCGCGGCTGAACTGCGCCATCCCTTCGTCGACGATGGCCTCGGTGGCCGACCCGCTGACGACGAGGCACCCCGCCGGCGCGTCGCTGCTCGAATAGATGTCGACCGCCTCGAGGAACATCTCGCGGAGGGAGCTCTCGAGAGAGTCGCCGCGCTCGAAGGCGAGCCGGCAGCGACGACCGATCTTCGTCGCCAACTCTTCGAGGGCGCGGAAGAAGAGGCGGCGCTTGTCGCCGAAAGTGGCGTAGAGGCTCGGCTTGTTGACCCCCATCGCGGTCGTGAGCGCCTCGAGCGACGCACCGGCATAGCCGAAGCGGAGGAAGGTGTCGGTGGCCCGGTCGAGCGCCAACGACGGGTCGAAGGCGCGCGGTCGACCGCGTTTTTTCGGAGGTTCCGTCATTTTTGTACCGAATAGAACAAAATGCCTGGACGGCGCCCAAGGTTCTCGGCATTTATGTACCGAGTCGGACAAATATAACACCGACCCGGAGGTTTCACCATGAAGCTCTATTACTCGCCGTTCGCTTGTTCGCTCGCTGCCCACATCGCCTGTCGTGAGGCCGGGCTCGACGTCACGCTGCAACGGACCGAGCTCTCGAGCAAGCGCGTCGAGGGTGGCGGCGATCTCTTCGCCGTCAACCCGATGGGACAGGTGCCGACCCTCG
Source organism: Deltaproteobacteria bacterium (assembly GCA_025363655.1). Taxonomy (GTDB): domain Bacteria; phylum Myxococcota_A; class Polyangia; order Polyangiales; family JADJMO01; genus JANYDK01. The sequence continues at coordinate 38,317 of JANYDK010000046.1, forward strand.
TCACCGACGACGGCCGGACGTTGCTCGAGAACGCCGCCGTGCTCACCTACCTCGCCGATCGGTCCACCCAGGAGAAGCTCGCTCCTGCGCGCGACGAGTTCGCCCGCTACGAGCTCACGCGCTGGCTCAGCTTCGTCGCCACCGAGATCCACAAGAAGGGTCTGGCGCTCGTCTTCGGGCCCGACAGCCCCGACGCGGTGAAGGAGTTCGCGCGAGCGTCGCTGGCGAAGCCGCTCGGCGTGGTGAATGCGCACCTCGCAAAGCGCGAGGTCTTGGTCGGTGAGAGCTTCACCGTCGCCGACGCCTACCTCTTCTGGGCGCTGACGATCGCGCCGTTCGGGGGCGTCTCGCTGGAGCCGTTCGCCGCGCTGCGCGCCTACCAAGAGCGTCTGCTCGCGCGTCCGGCGGTGCAGGCCGCGGTGCTCTTCGAGCGCGAGCAACGCGAGAAACCGTTCGCCGCCTGAGGCGAATCGCCGTCGAAAATGGTACAAAAACGAGCGTGCCCGCTCCGGCCGAAGCCGAGGCGGGCACGTCCTCGTCGGTCTCGTCTCCGAGAGTTACTTCGCGAAGTACGGATGAATCGCGACGTCGATGCGTGCGAGGAGGTCGTCGGTGTTGCCCGCTTCCACCCCACTGAGCGACGGACGAATCGCGACGATGGCGTCACGCGCACCGAGGAGCGCTTGATAGGCCTCGGGGGTTTGCATCTTCTTCAGGACGTCGACCGCGACGCGGCGCGAGGCGAACGTACGAACGTGATCGGTGTTGCCGAGCACGTTGCCGAGCTCGGAGGTGATGCTCGGCACCGCCGAGAGGTACGCGAACGGATCCATCTTGAAGGGCCCGCGGTTCTCCGGCTTCTCGAGGTAGAGCCGCGTGAAGAGGAGCCGTTCGATGGAGTCGGCGGCCGCCTGGTGCTGCGTCGTCGACGCGGGATCGAGTGGAGTGGCGATGCCGCCCGTCGCGATCGACCACGCGTTTCCGCTCTGCAGGTAGCTCGCGCGCACGTACTGGAGCACCGGATCGACGTAGTACGGCACGTAATACGGGGGGATGCCGCCCATCCCATCGGCGTAGCTGAGGAGGTCCTTGTAGCTCGGCCCCCAGTAGTCGTTGAGCGGATCGTTGCCTTGGTCGAAGCGCGTGCAGTCCGGGTCCTGCGACGTCTGCTCGTCGGTGCAGAAGCGCGCCGTCGGGGTCGGACCGGCCTGGTAGAGCATCTTGAGCGCGGCGATGTCGTAGCTACCCGGCGTCGGCATCGCGATGCCGTCGTCGTCGAGCAGGTAGTCCATGACCGACGTCGAGGGCTCGACTGCGCTCTTGCCGAGCGAACCGGCGAAGTTGTGACGGAGGCCGAGCGTGTGACCGACCTCGTGGAGGATGGTGTGCTGGACGAGACGCTCGAGCTTCTGCTGTCCGGTGAGCTTGTCGTCGCCGTGCTTGCCGAGCTGTTGCCCGTGGTACGCGGGGGCGGGAAAGGCGCAGAGCGTGCTCGAGGGCATGCCGTCCCAGACGATCGAGGCCGACTTCGGGGCCGCCTTGGGCGCGCGCGGCGCCTTCGGAGCTCCGCCGGCGGGCGCCGGATCGTCGGTGAACCACGACGGGTCGAGCCAGACGGCGTTGAAGTAGATGCTGGTGCCGCGGATCTCACCGGTGTTCGGGTTCGTACGCCAGTTGGCGAACGCGTAGCCGACCGAGGGATCTTCGTCGAAATAGAGGTAGTTGACGTCGTCGTCCGGTCCGTCGCCGGCGGTGCCGACGTGCGCTTCGAGCACCTTGTAGCCGAAGACGCCGTTCCAACCTTCGATGCCGCGCTGGACGGCGCCGACGATGTCGCTGCCGGGGAAGTGCGCATCGACGTAGGTCTTCAGCTTGTCGGAGATGACCCACTGGATCGGCTTCATGCCGGGGTGGATGTTCCACTTGATGGGAAAGTCGGTGACCCTGCCGGTGTTCTTGACCAGCTGCGAGCCGTTGCGGAAGAAGTACTCGCCGCCCCAGGGGAGCGTCGCCTTCGTGAAGCCGGTGCCTTCGACGTAGCGACGAAGAGCGATGCCGAGCGTGCCCGCGCCGTGGAACTGGTTTCCCTCGGTGAAGGACCCCGCGCCCGAATCGGCGGTGTCGGAGTAGCCGGTGAAGACCTGCTCGAAGGTGACGCCGTCGGCGATCGAACGGTAATTCTGCAGGAACGAGAGCTCGACCGAGAAGCGCGAGGGCGCGGTGTTGTCGGGCGTGGCGAAGGCATCGCTGACGACGCCGAAGTGGTTGAGACCGGCGGCCGGATCGAAGAGGACGAAGCCATCGGCGCCGGGGCGCTTGCCGAAAGAGGCATCGGCGACGATCGGGTAGGCGTCGATGATCAGCTCCGGATCGAACGTGTCGCTCGACGCGTGGCCGTCGCTGGCGTCGAAGACGAAGAGCTTGCCGTTCTGCACACGGAAGGTGACGACCTTGGTGCCGAGCGAGCTGGCGGCGCCGTAGTTCACCGCGCCGGGGAAGTACTGCTTGAGGAACGCGGAGAGGAACCAGCGCTTGCCGAGCTCCTTGCGGTTGATCGCGATGTAGAAGCTCTCGTCGGCGCCCGCGGTGGGGACGGCCTTGGAATGAAGCGCTTTCGTCGTCGCGAGGCTCGCCGCGGTCGCCGGGCGTGGCACCGAGACGAAGGCTTGATCGGCGGAGAGCGGCTCGCCCTGCCCACCGGTTTCGCCTTGTGCGGCGCAGCCACCGAGGGCGGATGCGGCAGCGACGCCGAAGACGACCGAAGAACCGACGGCGAACTTCATCAGGAGGGCGCTGAGCGTGCGCATGCGAAGACGAGACATGTGTTGCGTTCCCTTTCGAGCAACCCTCTCCACGGCGAGGGGTGCCGGGCCGTTAGGAACATTCGTGCCGCAGCCCGAGCATCCTTGCGCACGATCGATCGCAATTTTCGCCACGCTTCCGCCGCGCCACACATGAAAAGGCCAACCATTTTCGATCGATGCGGAAGACCAACGTCGCTGCCGAAGCGCGCCATGAACTTCACGATCAGCGTGACGACGAGATCATGCCGTCGCGCACAACGTTGCGCGCCCGCATCGACGCAGATCGACGAGTTTTGAGGGCTATTCGCAGCGCACGAGCGGCGTCAGCGGCGCGAAGACGTTGCTGGTGATCTTGAGCGCGTCGTAGTCGGTGAGGGCCTTGCCGAGCGAGCTGGTGATTTCGGCGAACGTCTGGCCGAGCTTGTCGATGGTGGTGCCGCCCGACTTGGCGACGCAGACGAACTTGCTCGCGCAGCAGACGTCGATGATTTCGCATGCAGGGCCCGCCGGAGCGAGCGCCACGAGCGACGGATCGCCCGAGAGCGCGACGCCGCCGACCATGACGAGACGGACGTCGCGGGGACGAGCCGCCAGCACCGAGTCGTAGGGCGCGCTCGGGGCGCCCGAGATGACGAAGAGGTCGGCCTTCTTGCCGACGGTGATGGAGCCGATGAGCGCGCTGAGGCCGAGATTTTTCGCGGCGTTCGTCGTCACCATCTGCACGAGCATCTTCGGCGAGAGGATGTTCCCCCAGCTCGTGTTGTCGACCTTGTCGGCGAAGCGGAGCTCGTCGAGGAGGTTCTGGCTGCCGCCCATCGACCAATCGGGTGCGATGGCGATGTTGATGCCTTTGGCGACCGCGACCGGAATGTTGGTCGTCTTCGTCAGGTCGATGCCGGCGCCGTAGAGAAAGACGTTCGAGCGCGGCGACCAGGTGAGGCCCATCGACTTGGCGCCCATGATCGTGAGCTCGGCGTCCCCCAGCGCGGTGCCATGGACGATCGTCGTCTTCGGCGCGTAGAGGCAGTCGTCGGTGGTGGTGATGGTCCCGAGCTTGGCGAACTCGCCGAGCGCGCTTGCGTCGATGCCTTCGGCGATGTGGATGAGATACGCGTCGGTCTTGCCGGTGGTGAAGTTGCTGCAGACGCCGTCGGCCGCCGTCGCGGCGGGGAAGAGCGTGGCCACTTGCATCTTGTCGACGCCGAGCCCGTTGGGCGTCTGATCGATGGTGCGCGCGAGCGAGCCGTAGCACACGCGGTTGGTCGGATTGGCCGCGCCGAGGATCGACGTGGTGCCGGCGACGAGCCCCTTGAGCTCGCCGAATTTGTCCATTTCACAGCCGAAATCCCAGGTCGAACCTTCGCCGTTGAGATACTGCTTGGCGTCGACCATCGCCGAGTAGCGCGGCTCGGCCGTCCATTGGTTGTGGTTGCCGTACGACTTGATCGGCGCCCAGTCGGTCTCGTCGAAGATGTCGAAGAGGATGTGGTTGTGGGTGTCGATGAGGCCTGGGAGGATGATCCCGTTGGTCTCGACGATCGACGCGGTGGCCGCGCCGGCCATCGCTGCGCAGCTCGCGGCCGCGCAGGTGATGGTGTCGCCCTCGACGAGGACCTCGCCGGCGAAGGCGACGTCGGGCGTGACGACCATGCCGCGCAGGAGCACTTTTCCCGCGACGCCGGTCTTCGTCAGCACGGGGCCGGTGCCGGGGCCTGCGTCACTGGCGGCGGCATCGACCCCGCCTTCGCAGACGAAGGGCGCCGTGTCGACCACGACGTCCGAGGCGACGTCGGTTGCCACGTCGCTGACGTCGGCGCCAACGCGTGTGTCGGCGCCACTGGAGTCACCGCCGCCCGTGTCGACGAGCGTCGTGTCGCCGCCGGTATCGACCGACGTGCTGTCGACGGGCTCACTTCGGGTGTCGCTCCCGCCGGTGTCGCCCCCGCCGGTGTCGACGGCGTCTCCATCGGTGGTGCTGCAGCCGAGGACTGCGGTCGTGACCAAGAGCCCGAGACAGCGTCGAAGCATGACGCTCAGCGTAGCTGAATGGCGGCACCGCGCGGCCCGTCGCCGATTCGTGCGACACCAAGTCGCACAGAGAAATCAGCGAGAAAATACGGTGTAGGCGACGTCGAGCGGAGCGACAGCGGTGCCGAAGGTGCGAGCGTGATCGTCCCACGCCGCGAGAAGGTGGACGCCGTCGGCGAGCGGCACCGCGAGGAGCTCCGGAAGTCTCTGCGCACCGAGACGATGGGCTGCTGCCTGTGGAATCGACGTCGGCGCAGCGATGCAACGTGCATGTGGCTCGTCGACCCGCTCGTCGATCGCCAGCGCGCAACGAAGCACGTCGTCGGCGGTGCCGAAGGCGAGGTGAAGGACGGCGCCGACACGTGCGAGCGACGGATCGCGGGGATCGACGACCCCCTCGAGCTCGAGCGCGCGACTCTCGACGAGCCCCGGCTGGCGAGGATCGAGCACCACGGCACGGAGCTCGTGCCCGAGCACGTCGTCGTCCTCGTCGGTGCGCGCGACCACGAAGACGGCGAGCCATCGCGAGTGCTCATCGGTATCGAGCGCGAGCAACGCCGGCCTAGACGTCGTCGGACCATCGACGAACGCATCGGTGCGCCATTCGACGTCTCCGTCACGAACGACGAGCCGCGTGCGGTCGAGGGTGCGCTCGGTCCAGGCCATCGCGCGATCGGCCAAAATTGGGTTCGATTCTGCTCCTTCGGCGTCGGCGATGATGCGCAACGGCGCTCGCGCGATCCACCCGTCTTCCGCACCTTCCGCATCGGAACTGGCCGTGAACGACGCGAGGCCGACGTCGGGACCGGTGGGTGCGAGGTCGTCGACGAAGAGCAGGTCGACGTCCGAACCCCTCACCCACAGATCCGCGTCGCGAGCTTCGCCTTCTGCGCCGACGCGGAGACGCGAGACCACGCGCCCTTCGACGACGAGCCCGAGCATGAGGCTCGCGCCTTCGCCGTCACGTTCGTTCCAGGCGACGACGACGCGTCCATCCGGGAGCACGCCGACGACCGGGTTGGCTGCGAGCGCCGCGTCTTCCGAGACGAGCGTGGAAACGGCTGATTTCGTCGCCCCGCGAAGATCGACGTCGACGAGCGTCAGTCGCGCGCGTGCATTCGTCGGATCGCCCGAGGTGAGCGCGAAGACGGCCCCGTGCGCCGTCGCTGCGAGCGGATGTCGACCGAAGCCGAGACGTCGCTCGACACTGGGGGAGGCGAAGGGGACGATCGCTTCGATCGGCTCGAACGGCTCGGGTGGGCTCGTCGAGGCGTCACCAGCGCCACCAGCGTCACCAGCGTCACCCGCGTATGCCGACTCCGGCACGTCTGGCACGTCTTCGCTCCGCGCGCCTCCGCACGACAACGAGAGAGCGCACGCCCACAGCGAGAATTTAGCCTTCACACGCATCATCACGACCTCCGAGCAGGTTTTTTCGCCTCGGCGGAGGTTCGACAGAGAGACACCGCCCGGTTGCGTGCGCGCGCTTTAACCAACTTTAACGTGCCGGGCCTCCCTCCAAGGGCCAGCTTGGCAGCCCATGAAACTCGGCCCGCGCCCCTTGCACTTCTGGCTTCCCTTCTTCGGTCCGGCGCTCCTCGCCGCGTGCAGCAGCAGCAGTTCGGCCCCGGCGACGACGGGCGACACCGGCGCGCAAGCCGACGCCGTCGTCGCCGACACGACCCCGGCCGGTGACGACGCCGATGCGAGCGACGGCGAAATCGATCTCAACACTCCTTACGAGCACGCGGTGATGGCGGCGAAGTGGACGGTCCTCGGGGCCGGTCCGAAGGTCGCCGGCGGTGCCAAGCAGGACGACGTCTTCTTCACCTCGGCGAGCGTCGGCTACGCGGCGAGCGGTCCCAAGTCGGCCATCTTCCAGACGCTCGACGGGGGCGCGACGTGGAAGAACGTCTTCAGCCACGCCGGTACTTTTTTTCGGGCGGTGCACTTCCTCGACGACAAGCATGGCTTCGCCGGCAACCTCGGGACGGGGCTGACGTCGAGCATCGACGACCCGACGATCATCTACGAGACGCTCGATGCCGGCGCGACCTGGAAGGGCGTCGACAACACGAAAATCACAGGATTTCCCGCAGATCCGGCCGTCGGCGTGTGCAACTTCGCTGCCGTCGACGAGAAGCACGTCTTCGCCGTCGGACGCGCGAACGGCCCGGCCTACGTCTTCGCCTCGAGCGACGCCGGCGCCTCGTGGACGACTTGGGATCTCACGGCGCAAATGGGCATGCTCATCGACGCGCACTTCACGTCACCGACCGAGGGCATCGTCGCCGGTCAGAACAACGGCACGCCCGCCGTCTGCACCATCGTCCACACCGCCGACGGTGGAAAGACTTGGGACAAGGTCTTCTCGTCGAAGACGCGCAACAGCCTCTGCTGGAAGCTCAGCTTCCCCTCGGACAAGGTCGGCTACGTCTCGGTGCAAGACGAAGCGGTCGGCCCGCCGACCTTCGGCAAGACCACCGACGGCGGGAAAACCTGGGTCGAGCTGCCCCTCCCGCTCGTCGCCGACAACCCGAAGAAAGGCTACGGCGCGATCGGCATCGGCTTCGTCACCGACAGCGTCGGTTGGGTCGCCGCCGAGGACGCGACGTTGCCTGCCTATCGCACGATCGACGGCGGCCTCACCTGGACCGTCGACGACGCGCTCGAGGCGCCGATCAACCGCTTCCGCTTCGTCGACAAGAAGACCGCCTATGCGATCGGCGCCTCGGTCTGGAAGCTGACCGTCGATTGGCCGACGCCGTGAGCGCGCTCCGGCTCTTCGTCACGTCACTCGCGTGCCTGATCTTGCTCGGCGCCTTCGGCTGCGGCGGCACGAGTACGCGCGAAGAGCTGAAAAACGCAGGCCCGCCGTCTCCGCCCTATCCAGCCGGTCCCTATGGCGCGGCAACCTTTGCGACGCTCGCCGACACCTCCTTCGACGGGGTCTCGCCCGATGGGTCGCCGTCGACGTTGCACCTTCGCGACTACTACGAGCCTGACGCGACGCACCCGCATCTCCTCGTGATTCGCGTTCATGGCGGCGCCTGGTGTGGGACGTGCCGTTGGCATGCTGGGCACACCGGAGAGCTGGTCGCGATCGCGCCTTCACGTCTGCGAGTGCTCGATCTGCTCCTCACCGACGCCGACGGCAACGCGCCCCGGCCACGCGATGCAGCCTCGTTTCGTACGCTGGTCGACGCACCGGACGAGGTCGCGATCGGCGTCGATCCACGCTTCGTCCTCCGCGCGGCGGGCGGCGCGACGGGGCTGCAAGTGCCGCTCTTCCTCTTCGTCGACACGCGCACGATGACCGTGCGAGGCGTCGCCGAGAATCCGGATCCGACGGAGCTGCGCGGACACGTCGAGCGTCACCTTTCGGCCATCGATGGCACGAAGGTGCCGTTGCTGCCGGAAGAGACGCTCGTCGACTCGCTCTTTCATCGCAACGAATGGGACATGATCCGCGATGTCGTCCTTCCCGCTGCGCCGCCGCCCGATGAGACCAACGCCGTGGCTGACGCGCCGGCCGCTGCTGCGCTCGGAGGCGTGCTCTTTTTCGATGCGGAGCTCGCCGACCATGGCAAGGTGGCTTGCGCGAGTTGCCACGATCCGAAGCAGCAACTCTCCGACGGCAAGCCACGCGCGGAGGGCCTCGCGCTCGGAGATCGGAAGACGCCGCGCATCACCTTCGCGGCCTTCTCGCGCTGGCAGTTTTGGGATGGGCGCGCCGACACGCTCTGGTCACAGGCGCTCGGTCCACTCGAGAACGCGGTGGAGATGGGGAGTGATCGACTCTACGTCGCGCGTCACGTGATCGCCGAGCACCGAGACGCGTTCGTCGCCGCGTTTCCCGACGCGACCTTGCCGGACTTCTCGCGGCTCCCTCTCCACGGCAAGCCGGGCGAGCCTACGTGGGACGCGCTCGACGCTGCCGATCGTGAGTTGGTGACCCGCCTCTTCGTCGACGTCGGCAAGGCGATCGCCGCCTACGAGCGAACGTTCCGCGCCAAGCCGAACGCGCTCGACGCCTACGCGGCTGGAGACCTCGGGGCGCTCGGATCGGCTCAAAAACAAGGCCTCTCCGTCTTCATCCAGCTCGGATGCATGCAATGCCACCACGGTCCGCGCCTCACCGACGATGCCTTCCACGTCACACGCATGGCCACCGGACGACTGGACGGCTTGGCCGATCGAGGACGCATCGATGGCATCGAGAAGCTCCTCGCTGCCGAGTTCGGCGCTGCGAGTCGCTACAGCGATGCGCCGTTCGCAATCGACGCCGCGAGCAACCTCGTCTCTGCACCGAACACGCTCGGTGCCTTCAAGACACCGGCGTTGCGAGGCGTCGGCAGTGGAGGTCCGTTCGGCCACGGAGGACAGTCGGCGACGCTCGTCGCGGTCACCGAGTCGTACGGTCAGAACGGCCTCCCCGAAGGCGATCCGCGTGCGTTCGGAACGGCCGAGCCTTGGCTCGAACCCTTCGATGTCACAGCGCAATGGGCCTTGGCACCGTTCTTGGTGTCGCTGACGGCAGAGCCGAGGGTCCCCATTGCCGGGGCGCCCTAGTAGTTCGTCAACCGAGCCTCGATGGGTACAGGCGAGCGAGCTTGATCCGAGCGTCGCCAGTCGTGAAGCGCCAGCGAATCGGCGCGGGGTCAGCGTTGTGTCGCGCGGCCCACGCGGCGACCTCGGACGCCAGCTCC
>JANYDK010000050.1 GCA_025363655.1 Deltaproteobacteria bacterium
CCATTCCATCGCCGACGCCACCGCGCTCGTCCTTCGGGGCGACGGCGGCGCGGTCGTCCACACCGGCGACTTCAAGATCGACGACGACCCGACCGATGGTGAGCGCTTCGACGAAGAGCGATTGCGCGCGGTCGGCGACGAAGGCGTCTCGCTCCTTCTCTCCGACTCGACCAACTCCGACTCTGCAGGTCGTTCGCGCGGCGAACGGGTGATAGAGCAGTCTCTCGGCCGGCTCATCGGCGAGTCGAGAGAACGCGTGATCGTGGCGGTCTTCGCCTCCAACGTCCATCGACTGCGCGCGCTCGCCGCCATCGCGCGCCGCACCGAACGTCGCATCCTCCTCCTCGGCCGCAGCGTGCAGACCCACGTTCGCGTCGCCGGCGAGACGGGATACCTGGGAATTCCTGCTGATTTGCTGGTCTCGATCGACGACGCGGCGATGGTTCCTCGGCGCGGGCTCTTGGTGATCGCCACCGGATCGCAAGCCGAGCCACGCGCCGCGCTCAGCCGCCTCGCCCTCGACGATCACCCGCGCCTGCGGCTCGATCCGGGCGACACCGTGATCCTCTCGAGCCGCGCGATTCCCGGCAACGAGAACAACGTCATGCGCATGGTGGGCGATCTCTACCGCCGCGGTTGCGTCGTTCATCTCCCGGCGACCGAGCCGACGATCCACGCCAGCGGACACGCACATCGCGACGAGCAGCGCGCGATGATCGATCTCGTCCGCCCCGAGGCCTTCGTCCCGGTGCACGGGAATCGACATCATCTCGAACGCCACGCGGTGCTCGCGCGCGAGGCGAAGGTCGCGCGCGTGCTGGTCATCGAAAACGGTGAAATCGCCGAGCTCGGCGGCTCCGAGCTCTCGCATGCCGGCACCACGCGCGTCGGCAAAATCGCGGTCGACGGCTCGGGTGAGCTCTCGGCGACGGTGCTGAAAGATCGCGCGCTCCTCGGCGAGCTCGGCGTCGTCTCGACCACCGCGATGGTCGACGAACGTGGTCGTCCGACGAGGCCTCCGACGATCGCGACGCGCGGCGTGCTCGACGAAGTCGCGCGTTGGGAAGTGCTCGCCGACGTGCAGCGAGAAGTGCACGCAGCGCTCGACGCGCATCCGTGGACCGTCGAGCGCCCCGCCGACGAAGATCTCCGCGAGGTGATTCGGCTCGCCACGAGGCGCGCGCTCGCGAGGCACGTCGGCTCGAAGCCCATCGCCATCGCGACGGTCGTGCGTGCAGGTCGTACACCGGAAATCACTGGCGAATCCGCGCGTTGAGGCGCGCGGCGTGAACCAACGTTCGCGCGAATAATCGAACGAGTCGCTGCGTCTCACCCACAAGAGAGAGCGCTCCGCGAGGCCCCGCCACTGAGGCGAGGATCCGCGACGAGCGCGCGACCGAGGCGCCGCTTGAGTGCCTCCCAAGAGAGGTGTGCCATGCGCTCGCCCTTTGCCAGTGGTGTCTCGCTCGTCTCGGTCTCGTCACTGGCCTCATTGGCCTCACTGATGTCGCTCGTGATCGTCGGCTGTGGTGCGCCGGCTCCGACTCCCGAGGGTGGCGGCGGCGATCTCGGCTTCGGCGACTCGAGCACCAGCGCGAGCCCAAATGCCAAGCTCTGGGCGCCCTCCGGCGATGGCGAGCTCGACGTCCGCGTCGTCCATGCACAGGACGAAGATCATCGCGCTCTCATGAAGACGACCGGCGGCAAGCGGCTCGTCTATCTCAACGCGCACGGCGGCAAGTTCACGCCCGGCTGGGACGACTCCTCGAAGGGAAAATCGAGCATCATCGACGGCCCCGTGAGCATCCCCGCGTATCGCAAGGGCGCAGCTCGTTTCGCCACCCTCCAGACGTGCGTAGCCAAGGAATACGCGCGCTGGAACATCACCGTCACCGATCAAGATCCGGGCTCGATGCCGCACGTCGAAGCCGTGATCGGCGGTCAGCCTTCGGCGGTCGGGCTCCCTTCGTCGGTGGGCGGCGTCGCGCCGATGAGCGACGACGGCTCGGTCATCGAGAAGGCCGTCGTCTACGTCTTCAGCCAGAACCTCTACGACGACACCGTCGAGTGCGAGGTCGTGGCGCACGAGGTCGGTCACGCCTTGGGCCTCGAGCACGAATATCTCTGCCAAGATCCGATGACGTACCTCGAAGGGTGCGGTCACAAGGTCTTTCAGGATCGCTCGGCGCCCTGCGGCACCGACGATCCGGTCGCCTGTCGCAACGGCGGCAAACAGAACACCGTGCAACACCTGACGAAGGTGCTCGGCGTTGCGGGCGCCTTGCCCAATGGCGACGGAGACGATGGCGGCAACGACGATTCGCCGGCGCCGAAGCCGAAGCCCAAGCCGCCGGCGGTCGACGACTCGGACGATTCGGGCGACACGACGGGTGGCGACGAGGATGGCAGCACGCTCGCGGCGCCCGCGGTGTCGATCGTCTCGCCGGCAGATGAGGCTTCTTTTCCGGCACACTCTACGCTCAGCGTGGTCGCCGACGCGCACGCGGCGAAGGGGACGAAGCTGACGGAGGTCGCGCTCCGATGGACGCAGGATGGGACGATGCTCACCGTCCCCTGCGACCAGCCGATCAGCGGCATCTCGTGCGCGAAGAAGGCCGACAAGTACACGTTCACGATCCAAGCCGGCGTCGGCGAGCGCACCTTCGCGGTGCAGGCGACCGACGCGGCTGGCCACACCTCGCGCACCGCTGAGCGCACGCTCTCACTCGTCGCCGCACCTCCCCCGCCTCTGCCCCCTCCGGTCATCGGGAACGGATCGGGTGACGATGGCGACACGGGCGACACCGACGATTCTGGTGGCTCGGTCTCGACGGGCGCGATGGCGCTCACCTTCGATGCGCCGAGCGATCGCGCCAAGGTCCACGCCGGCAGCAAGCTCGCCGTGCGGATGCACTCGCAGCACGAATGGGCGACGGTCTGGGTGGTCTGGACGGGTCCCCTCGGTGAGCAACGATTCCCGATGCGACCGGACAAGAAGGGCGACGGCTGGAGCTTGCAGATGCCGATCCTCGCCAAGGCCACGCCAGGCAAGCGCACGCTGACGCTCTACGCCGCCGACGTCGACGGCAAGATCGTCGCGGGGCCGACCCGCACGGTGCTCGTTCGCTGAGGCCGGTTCGCTGAGCCCGTTCGCCCAGGCGATGTGCTGAAAAGATCGTCGTGACGGATGGGCGCCCTCCTCCCCAATGGAAGCATGGGAGGGAGTGCCACCATGGTTGACACCGTGCTATTCTCGGCCCAAATGGCCCGTACGCAGCGAGTGCCATCGGAGTTGTCACTGCCGGTCCTCGGCATCGTCCGCGGCCTCGTGCTCGCGGGCAAAGGATCGGCGGGCGTGGTGCTGCGCGGTCAGTGCGACGGGGCGAGTGGCGAGCGCGCGATCGGCATCAAGCTCGTCGACCCGAAGGCAGCGAACACCTTGCGCGACGAGGCCTTCGCCCGGGTCGCGCTCGGAGAAGGCGCCCCGCTCGGCGGCGGGTACGTGAGCGTCGCGGGCGTCGAACGCGCGGCGCTCGCGTTTCGCTGGGTCGAAGGCGTCTCGGTCGAGGAGGCTGCCACGCGGATCGATGGACGCGGGGAAGCGAAGGCCTTTCTCGACTTGGTCATTCGCGACGTCGGAGCTGCGCTCGCCCGCCTTCACGGCGCCCTCTTGCGACATGGCGACGTGAAGGCGTCGAACCTCGTCGTGCGTCTCGGCGGCGACGGCGGGGAGCGCACTTTCGCCGCGGATTCGGGCGCGCGCATCTCACTCATCGACTGCAGCTTGGCGGCGCCGTTCGGGACGCCGCTGCGGGGCGCCACGCCCGATCGACTTCCACCCGAGATTCGCAGCGGTCGCGACGCATCGCCCGCCGGCGCGGCCGACGTCTACGCGCTCGGGGTCACGCTCGTCGAGCTCGCCGAGCTGCTCGGGTGCGCCGTGCCGAAGCTCGCGCGCGCGGCGATGGCGACGCGCCCTGGAGATCGACCGACGGCGTCGATGCTCGCCGGAGGAAGTCGAGAGCTCGTCCCGGTCGCCGTCGCCTACCTTCGCACCCGTCGCGCGCAGTTGGTCGCCCACGCCGAGCGAGGTTTCGCGCCGCCTGTTTCTTCGGCCGGCGTAGTCGTCGGCGGGTACATGCAGGCCATCTCCGGGCTCAGTCGTCCGGCGAGCACACGCCACTCGACGCCGATGCCGCCGCTCGACCTCGACGAGCGGAAGGAGCTCCTCACGCTCGTCGCCGGAGTCGAGGCGCGTGCTTGGACCTTGCCACGCGAGCTCGACGACGAGGAGGCGTTGCTCACCGCGCTCGCCGATGCGCAAAAAATAGGTGCAATTACGCGTGATGGGCTCGCTCTCGCCGCGCGCGCGGCTGCACCCGAGGAGCGCCGAGCGCTCGCAGATGTGCTCGCCGACGTCATCGTCGAAGGCATCACGCCATCGCTGTTGAACCGACTGATCGCGCTCGCACGCACCGAGGCATCGGAGACGTCAGGCGGCACGACGGCGACCATGAGGGCGACGGCGACGTTGCTCAGGCGAGCGGGTCGCGTCGCCGAGGCCCGCGCGCTCCCGCTCGATCCGCAGACCTACGTCGAGCTCGCGCGCCTCGCCCGCGATCCGATCGGTGCCGCCGCGGCGCTCGCCAAGGTGCCGAGCGACCTCCCCGAACGTGCGGCGCTCGTCGCCAGGATCGCCCTCGACGCCGGAGATCTCGAGGCAGCCGAGCACGCCCTGCAAGACGCGACGCCGCCCTCGCGCGCCGAGCCGGCGGCCCTTCTCGCCTATCTCCGCGGGCGATTCGACGACGGGCTGCGAGAGCTCCGCGATGGCGAGGCCCTCGAGCCGGAAGCACGCGCCCGGCAGCTTTTTCTCGAAGGAATGCTCCGTCACGGTCGCGGCGACGCGCTCTCGGCGTTGCGTGGTTTCGGTCGAGCTGCCGACATCGCGCTCGCGCTCTCGGCGGTTCCGCTGGAGGCGACCGCACGGGCGAGCATGGCGGCTGCAGCGCACGACGCAGGCAAGCTCGGAGATGCGCTCGCGGCTTCGGAGCGCGCCGTCGAGCTTCTCGGCATGGTCGCGCGGCCTGCAGATGCAGCCCGCGCCCGTATGAACCGTGCGGCGACGCTCCTCGGCCTCGGCGCCCGGAGCGAGGCGATCGCCGAGGCTCGACGTGCCGAGCTCGACGCGCGCGCCGCCGGAGACCCCCGCGCCGAGCGCTACGCCCGCTTCATCATCGTCGATGCCGCCAGCAGCGAAGCGGCCAGCAACTTCGGAGAGGAGGCAGCAGAGGGGAAGGCTGACGAAGTTTCCTCGCCGCTGCTCACCGCGGCCGAGTGGGTGGCGCTGCGCGCGTCGTCGATCGAGGCGGCAGCGGATCGGTCGGTAAACGAGGGCGATCAGCTCTTCGCGCTCGCCCACGCGCGGCTGCTCGACATCGCGCTCACACCGGACGATCGCGCGCGCGCCGAGCGACTCGCGGGCCACGCCGAGCCAGCGTCGGCGCGCTGGACCTGGCTGCGCGCGTGCTTGCGAGCCTCGGAGACGTCCGCGCTCGAAGGGGTGGCCCGCGCTCCCGATCACGAGGCGCCGGCGACCGTCGTCGGTCCCACCTTGGCCCTCGCGCTCGAGCTCGCGCGTCGATCTTCGCGCGGTGAGCTCGCCCGCTCGTTCGCCCAGCGTCTCGCGCGCGTCCATGCCGCGCTCTCCCCCGAGGTGCCCGTCGCCTACCGCGCGGCCTTCGAGGGCCAATCCTGGGTCGCCCGGGTCACGCAAGGCGACGGTGATCGCATCGAGTCACTCGGCCTCGAAGGCGCACAAATCGACCTCCTCGCCGCCATCACCCGCGGTCTCCACGATCGGACCTCGCTCTCCGATCTTCTTCGGCAAATCGTCGACGGTCTCGTGCTCTGGGTCGGCGTCGAGCGTGGGCTCCTCCTCCTTCGCGCGCCGGGCCCTGATGGCACCACCCGGCTCGTGCCCCGCGTCGCGCGTGGCCTCTCTCGGGAAGATCTTCGCGGCGAGCAGCTCGCGCTCTCTTCGTCGCTCGCTGCGCGGGCGCTCGCCACGCTCGAGCCGGTTGTCGCCGTCGACGCGGCGGGAGATCACGTCGGAGAAGGCGACCTCTCCTCGTCCATCCATGCGCTCCGCCTTCGCAGCGTGCTCGCCGTTCCCTTGGTCGCGCGCGGCGAGGCGCTCGGCGTCGTCTACCTCGACGATCGCGTGCGTCGTGGCGCCTTCGGTCCCCGCGAAATAGCCTGGGTTCGGCTCCTCTCGACGCAGGCCGCCGCGGCCATCGCCGACACCCGCGACACGCTTCGACTCCGTCGTCTCGCGCGCAAAGCCGAGCGCGCGCAGACGCGCCTGGAAGCCCACCTCGCGCGCGCGGAAGGAGCCCTCGAGGTGGTCCGCGCGCAGCTCCCCGAGAAGACGCGCGCCGACTTCGGCGATCGACGCGGCACCCGTCACGCGTACGACGCGATCATCGGCGACGGTCCGGCGATTCGTCGCCTCCTCGGGATCCTCGATCGAGTGACCGACGCCGCCGACGCGCGCATCCCGGTCCTCGTCCAAGGTGAGAGCGGCACGGGAAAAGAGCTGGTCGCACGCGCGCTCCACGACAACGGCCCTCGCCGCGGACGCGCCTTCGTCGCCGAAAACTGCGGAGCCATCCCCGAACCGCTCCTCGAGTCGACCCTCTTCGGTCACGTCCGTGGCGCCTTCACCGGCGCCGATCGCGGGCGCGTCGGTCTCTTCGAAATCGCCGACGGCGGAACCCTCTTCCTCGACGAGGTCGGCGAGATGGGCGCGGCGATGCAGGCCAAGCTCCTCCGCGTTCTTCAAGACGGCGAGGTGCGTCCGGTGGGTAGCGAAAGAAGCCTCCACGTCGATGTCCGCGTCGTCGCCGCCACGCATCGTGATCTCGAAGCGATGGTCGCCGCCCGGCAATTTCGCGAAGATCTCTTCTATCGATTGGCCGTCATCCGGCTCCACGTGCCCGCACTTCGTGAACGAAGCGAAGACGTGCCCGCGCTCGTCGAGCACTTCATGAGCCGAGCTTCGTCGTCCCACTCCTCGTCCCCTTCCTCCAATCCCTCGCCTCACCACGTGCGCATCACCCGTCGTGCGCTAGCGGCGCGCGCGGCGGCGCCTTGGCCGGGCAACGTGAGGCAGCTCGAGAACGAGCTGCGAAGGGCGCTCGTGCTTTGCGACGAAACGCTCGACCTCGAGCACCTCTCGGCCGAGGTCGCCGCGGGCACGAGCCGTCGTGGCGGCGAGCTCACGACCGATCTCGGGCTCCGCGATCAGGTCGACGCCCTCGAGCGGAGACTCCTCGGAGACGCCTTGCGACGGGCGGGTGGCAATCAGACGCGCGCCGCCCGTGCGCTCGGCGTGTCGCGTTTCGGCCTACAGAAGATGCTGAAAAGGTTGGGGATCGAGCGCGTGCAGAGCTCGTGACCGATGAAGTCGACGCGTAATCGCCTACACGGGCACCGATGTCACTCTTGCGCGCCACCCCTTCCATCCGCAACGATGAGAGGTCGTGGGCCCCATTTCCCTCCGGTTCACCGCGCTCGGTCTTCCGCTCCTGCTCGGCTGCGGTTTGAATCTTCGCTACGTCGTCGAAGGCGACATGCGTTTCGAGCATTGCTACCGGCTCGACGACGACACGCACACGTCGGTCGACGAGAAGCGTCGCTGTTGGCGCGAGTGGACGGTCGCCTACCAAAAGGGCCAGGACAACTCGCGCATCGCGTATGCGACCGAACGATTGCGGGCGCTCGACGGCTCGGCCGCCGGGGTCGCGCCGTCCGCCAGCGCCGCGGTCGCCACCGTCTCCACCGAGGCCACGCCGAAGGCGGCGACCCCATATGCACCTCCTCCTGCGACCGCCAGCGGTAGCGAAGTGAGCCTCAGCGCCAGCATCACTTTGAGCGCCTGCGGGCAGACCTGTGCGAAGAGCTGGCAAGGTTGCACCGTCACCTGCAGCGGCGTCACCACTTGCCTCGGCACTTGCGAAGACTCCTACCGCGGCTGCCTCAAGGGCTGCTGAGCGCCGACTCGCGCGCGGGTGGGTGCGCGATTGCGTGCGTCTACTGGGCTCGCAATGCCCGGATACGCATCACCAAGCCGCGCGCGACGTGCTCGGGGATGTTGGGAAACGAGGGCATTTTGTTGCGCCCATTCTTGATCGTGGCGACGATCTGATCGTCGCTGAGCTTGTCGACGAGCGTGGGGTCGGTGAGGTTCGGCGCCTTCACCATCGGCCCCTGCGGCCCGTCACCTTGACCGCCACGTCCATGGCAGACCGCGCAGTTGTTGGTCCAGGTCGCTTCGACGAGCGTCGCCAGCTGGTCTTCCGCAGAGGTTGGATTTCCCGCACCGTTCGCCGGCGCCGAGCCACCGCCCGGTTCCTGGTCGTGATCGTCGGCGCGCCACTCGCGGCTCCCCTTCCGCTGGCACCCTGACGCGAGCGAGAGCAGCGAGAGCGCGAAGAGACCGGAGACGGCACTGACGACCAGCCGAGGGAACATCTCCTTGCGGAAGTACCCAACTCGCGGCGCCACCTCAAGGGTCGTCGCGCCAGGGTTCTCGGGAAGGTCTCGGAAAGACGAAACTTTGCCGAAACCTGGCGGTGGTACTCCCGCCACCCAAGCCAAGTGCGAGCCGGAGGAGACGAATGAAGAAGGTCGAGGCGATCATCAAGCCGTTCAAGCTCGACGAGGTCAAGGACGCGCTGACCGAGGTCGGCGTCCAGGGTATGACCGTCACCGAGGTCAAGGGCTTCGGCCGCACCGGCGGGAAGAAAGAAGTCTATCGAGGCTCGGCGTACGTCGTCGACTTCGTCCCCAAGGTGAAGGTCGAGGTCGTCATCCCGGACGAGATGGTGCATGCAGTGATCGAGGCCATCGAGAAGGCGGCGAAGACGGGGCGAATCGGCGACGGGAAGATCTTCGCGACCCCCGTCGAAGAAGCGGTCCGCATTCGCACCGGCGAGCGCGGCAAAGACGCCATCTAGATTTTCAGCGGGTTCGGACAGAGGAGGATTCTGCGATGAATGCCAAGGAAGCGATCGAGTTCGGCAAGAAGAATGGCGCAGTGATGGTCGACCTCAAGTTCGTCGACTTCCTCGGGACGTGGCAGCACACGTCGGTGCCGATCCATCGGCTCGAAGAGTCGTCGTTCGAGGACGGCTTCGGCTTCGACGGCTCGTCGATTCGCGGCTTCCAGCCGATCAACGCGTCGGACATGCTCATCATCCCCGACTCGACGACGGCGCAGATGGACCCGTTCATGGCTCACCCGACGTTGAGCCTCATCTGCAACATCTACGATCCGATCTCACGCCAGAACTACCCGCGTGACCCGCGCTACATCGCCAAAAAGGCCGAGGCCTACCTCAAGCAGACCGGCATCGGCGACACGTGCTACTGCGGCCCCGAGGCCGAGTTCTTCGTCTTCGACTCGATTCGCTACGACGCCAAGGGACACGAGGCGTACTACTACATCGACTCCGCCGAAGGTCACTGGAACAGCGGAAAAGAAGGCTCCAAGGGCTACACGATTCGTCCGAAGGAGGGATATTTTCCCGTCTCTCCGATCGACTCGCTGATGGATCTACGCACCGAGATGTGCGTCAACCTGGCGAAGGTCGGCATCGAGGTCGAGACCTCGCACCACGAGGTCGCCACCGCCGGCCAGTGCGAAATCGACATGAAATTCCAGAAGCTGGTCCACATGGCCGACCAGCTGATGTGGTTCAAGTACGTCGTCCGCAACACCGCCAAGGCCGCCGGCAAGAGCGCCACCTTCATGCCGAAGCCGCTCTACGGCGACAACGGCAGCGGCATGCACGTGCACCAGTCGATTTGGCGCGAGGGCAAGCCGCTCTTCGCCGGTGACGGGTACGCCGGGCTCTCCGAGACCGCGCTCTATTACATCGGCGGCGTCATCAAGCACGCCAAGGCGCTCGCGGCGATCACCAACCCGACGACCAACAGCTACCGTCGTCTCGTCCCCGGCTACGAGGCGCCCGTCAACCTCGCCTACTCGTCGCGCAACCGTTCGGCGGCGCTTCGCATCCCGATGTTCTCGCCGAGCCCCAAGGCAAAGCGCGTCGAGGTTCGCTTCCCCGACCCGTCGACCAACGGCTACCTCGCCTTCGCGGCGATGATGATGGCCGGGCTCGACGGCATCCAAAACAAGATCCACCCCGGCGATCCGATGGACAAGAACATCTACGCGCTCTCGCCGGAAGAGCGCAAAGACGTCCCCTCGATGCCGGGCTCGCTGAGCGAGGCGCTCGAATCGCTCGAGCGCGACCACGCCTTCCTCCTCAAGGGCGACGTCTTCACCAAGGACGTCATCGAGACATGGATCGAATACAAGCGCGAGCACGAGGTCGGCCCGGTGCAGCTCCGCCCGAGCCCGATCGAGTTCTCGCTCTACTACGACTCGTGATCTCGTAGGCACATCGGCACGTGAAAAAGGCGCGGCTCACCCCGCGCCTTTTTCCGTTTTTTGGTCAGCGATAGCCGACGCGAAGGAGAATCTTCGCCATCTCTCGATACGCCTCGGCCTCTTGCGGGACGTGCCAGCCAAGCGCGTCGGCGAGCCGATCGTAGATGTTGAAGGCCCCGGCGACGTAGATGGCGTCGATCAGCTCGCGCTCGGAGGTGCCCGCGTCACGAACGGCGCGGGCGTCGGCGTCGGTCAGCGCCTCCGGCTCGAGGGTCATCTTCTCGAGGAAGACGAGCGTCGCCCGGAGCTTGGGGGCGAGATCGGAGACCGCGCGAAAATCACGGAGAATCGCCTCCGTTCGTTCCTCTCCGAGCACCGCCGACGCGACCGCGCCGTGGGCCTTGCCTCAGAAGAGACACTGGTTGAGGCGCGAGACGAAGGCGGCGAAGAGCTCGCGCTCACCGATGCCCCACGGTGAAGGGCCGCGGAGGAGACGCTGGGTCACGACGGAGAGCGCGCTGCCGACGAGCTCGGGCCGGTGCAGCAACGTCTTCACGACGTCGGGCGGCTCGCGGCCCATCAGCCGTCGCATCATCGTCAGCTTCAATCGCTGTGGCCAATGGCGCGGGGTGGCGACGGTCGAAAGGCGCATCAGCGTTTTTCCTCGCTCCCTCGCACCGCTGCGAGTGCAGCAAGAACGCGGAGATCTGCAGCAGCGAAGGCAGCGCAGGTCGTCGCCTCGAAGACCGCGTCTTCGCCGTGCGCGCGAACCTGCTCGGCGACCTCCTCGTCGGTCACCCGATAGGCGTGGCGCATGACTTTTTGCAGGTACCCGCGCATGGACGTGGGAAGAATCGCGACGAGGATGCGACGACGGACGTCGCTGTCGAGGACCCCTCGGGCGCTGACCAGCGTACGTGCGAGCGCCGACCAAACGGCCGCGTGCGGATCGTTCACTTGCCCGAGTCTACCTCAACCTTCCGCTCGTCATCCGGTGTCACCCGAGTCGACCGAGTCGCAACCACGCCGAGCCCGACGAGAATGGCGACTCCGGCGAGGACGACGCGAGTGGTCAGCGCTTCGTGCAAGAGGAAGTACGCCGACGTCGTCACGAGCAGAGGCTGCAGATAAATGTACGCAGCGACGAGGCCCGAAGACGCGCGTGCGAGCGCGTAGGCGTTGGCGAGGTAGGCGAAGACGGTCGGCACCGCGAGGCACCAGAGGACGAGCCAAGTCGCCGTCGTCGACCAGGTCGGAATGTCGCGCAACGCGGCAAGAAGCCCGAACGGCGCGAGGAGCAGCGCGCCCCAGGTGAAGACCCAGGCGACCGTGCGCAACGTGCCGTGCTTGCGCAAGAGCGGCCGCACGCCGACGAGGTAGGCGGCGTAGCTGAGCGAGTTGATGGTGACGAGGAGGTTGCCGATCGAGAGATCGCGGACGCCGGTGAGCGTGACGACGCCGACGCTGGCGAGCGCGAGCCCGAGGACCGTGCGTACGCGTAGCTTCTCGACGCCGAACGCGGCCGCGATCGCCGCCGTGAAGACGGGAATCGCCGCCGCCAAGAGCGCAGTCGAGGTCGCGGTCGAGCGCTTGAGCCCGTGGAGGAAGAAGGCCTGGTTGATGACCACCCCGAGGATCGCGAAGAGCGCAAAACGCAGGTGATCCTGGGTTCCGAGGGCGGTGGTCGACGCACGATCGCGATCGCCCTCGCGCTCTCCCTTTCCCTTGCGTTTGCTCCTGCCGGCGACATGCGTGACGTAGAGGGCCGCAGCGTGGAAGGCGACGGCGCCGCCGGCGGCACGGAGGAAGGCGAGCGCCGAAGGATCGACATGCTGCTCGCTGACCGCACGCTTGCCGACGATCGCGTTGGAGGCGAAGGCGAGCTGGACGAGGAAGAGGGCGAGATGAACGGCCGGCGTCGCGGATGCTGCAGGCACGGCGCGCTCGGCCCCTCGTTCTTCTGGGTCGGGCTCGGGGCCGGGCACGATGAGGTCATAGCCGAGCTGCGCCGGCGCGAAAGCAGCTTCGGATGTGGTACACCACGCCCGGGGCTGTGGACTTTCTCTACTTCGTGCTGCTGGTCGGCGCGCTGGTGCTGGTGCACGAGCTCGGACACTTCACGGCCGCGCGCATCTTCGGCGTGAAGGTGCTGACGTTCTCCTTCGGCTTCGGTCCCACGCTCTTCGAAGTGCGCGGCCGCGAGACGACCTTCCGCGTCGGCGCTTTCCCCTTCGGCGGCTTCGTCCGCCTGCTCGAAGACCCGAAGGCGACGCCGCGCGCCACCTTCGGTCGGAACGAGGGAAAAGGGGCTAGCGGGGAGCGAGGGGAGCGAGGCGAAAAGGGCCAAGAGCTTCCGGAAGAAGATCGTAAGCGCACCTACCAAGCGCAACCGCTGTGGGCGCGGGCGCTCATCGCCTTGGCGGGACCGGCGATGAACATCATCGTGCCGTTCTTCATCTTCTTCGCGGTCATGCTCGAGGGTCGGAGCGTGACGCCGCCGGTGATCGGTCACGTCATCCCCGGCTCACCCGCCGACGTCGGCCTGCGCGTCGGCGATCGCATCGTCGACATCGATGGCGAGGGCGTCGACTCCTTCAACCAAGCGCAGGAGATCATCGCGAAGAATCCGGGGAAGAAGATGACCTTCCACGTCGTCCGCTCGATCCCGGCGACGCCTTCGGCCAAGGCCCACGAAGAGACGCTCGAGGTCGTGGTGACGCCGCGTTCGGTCACCGAGACGCGTGACTTCGAGGCAGCCTCGACCATCGGTCGCATCGGCATCGCGCCGGCGACGCCCCTCGCGGTCATCGGCGTCTCCGATCCGCGTTCGGCCGCGTATCGCGCCGGTCTCCGCACCTTCGACGTCATCACTCACGTCAGGGGCGTGCCGACGCCACGCTTCGTCGATCTCGAGCTGGCGATGCGCGACAACTCCGGCGTCGCGGTGCTCGTCAGCTTCCTTCGCCCGACGCCGGTCCGCCTGCCCGGTCCGCAAGACGGCGAGGTCTTCCTCGAGGTCGCGGTCTACCAAGCTGGCGTCGTCATGTTGGCTCCCGAGCCCTCGACCGCTGCCGAGGGTGACGGGCTTCGTCGCGCGGGCATCGAGACCGCCGATCTCTTCGTCGCCTCGGCACCAGAAGGCTCGTCCGAGTGGCGCGCCGGTCTCCGTCGTGGCGATCGGGTGCTCGCGGTCGACGGCAAGCCGATGAGCTCGTGGGCGGGCTTCGTCGAAGATCTGATCGGCGCCGCCGATCGAACGCGCGAGGTGTCGTTTGCCCGCGACGGCCAGACGCTCAGCGGGCTTCTGCGCGTGCGCAAGGAAGACTGGATCGACGCCACCGGCGAGCGTCTCGAGCGCTACGTCGTGCGCGCGACGCACTGGATGCCGTCGGTGCCACCTGCCCTCGTCGGCGATCCCGCGCCGCTCAGCCGCGCGTTTTTCGGCGCCATCCGCGAGACGGCGAACGTGGTCCGTTTCCTCTCGGTGACCGCGCTCCGCGTCGTCCAAGGACGCGTACCGACCTCGGCTATTTCTGGACCGATCAGCATCGCCGACGTCGCGGGACGGGCAGGTGAGCGCGGCGCACGCGACTTCCTCTGGGTGATGGCGCTCGTCTCCGTCAACCTCGGGCTCCTCAACTTGCTGCCGATTCCGACGCTCGATGGCGGACAGCTCCTCTTCCTCGTCGTCGAAGGCGTGATGCGTCGCCCGGTGTCGGTGCGTGTCCGTGGCATCCTCTCCATCGCCGGCCTCGCGATGTTGCTCGTGC
Source organism: Deltaproteobacteria bacterium (assembly GCA_025363655.1). Classification (GTDB taxonomy): domain Bacteria; phylum Myxococcota_A; class Polyangia; order Polyangiales; family JADJMO01; genus JANYDK01. The sequence goes on from JANYDK010000050.1 coordinate 14,233, forward strand.
TCATGGCGATCGCCATCCACAACGACATCGGTCGCCATTGGCAAGCCGTCGTCGGGCCGATTCGACACTTGTTCCGCTCGTGACGGGAAGCGCCGACGAGCTGAGCAGTTGCCCCCCGGGCCAACCGTGGCAAGAGAACTTCGATGGCGAGCGGACGGGTCAAGTCGGGTAGTTCTGGACCTTCGCCGGAAGGTGCGCGTCGAGAGCGTGAGGTCGAGACCTTCGTCGTTCGCCGCCGTCCAACCACGCCTCCGGCCTCGGGTTCGACCCCTGCTCCGCCGTCGTCGGCACCGGTCTCCACCGCGCCGCCGCCGCTCTCTTCGCACCCACTCTCGTCGCATCCACTCTCGTCGCATCCGGCGTCTTCATTGCCGACTTCGTCGCGACCGATTTCGTCGAGGCCGCGCGTCTACGAGCCGACCCCTGCGCCGACGTCGCCTTCTCGCGATGCCGACGGGCGCAAGCCAAGCCGACGAGGTGGCGCGACGTTGCCCGTCACCGCGCGCAACCTGGCTGCCGAAGTCGTGGCCCGCGTGGAGCGTGACGGAGCCTTCGCGGCCGCCGTCCTCGATCACGAGCTGAAGCGCGCCGTGCAGCTCTCGACGCGCGATCGCGCCCTCGCCACCGAGCTCGTCTATGGAACGTTGCGCCTTCGTCCGCTCCTCGAGAAAGCCATAGAAGCCGCCACCCCGCGAGGCATCGCCGCGCTCGATGCGCGCACGCGCGGCATCCTCCTCGTCGCCACCTATCAAATTCACTACACGCGCATTCCGGCTTTCGCTGCCGTCTCGGAGGCGGTCGAAGCGGTGCGCGCCGTGAAGGGACGCGTCGTCGGCGGGTTCGCGAATGGAGCGCTGAGGCAGGTGGCCGTGCAGGCGCAAACGTCGCCCCTGCCGCCGGTTCCGGTGGCGTTTCGCGAGGCGACGGCGGCCTGGCTGCGTCGTGCGCTCGAGCGATCGATCGGCGACGACGCCACCGAGCAGCTGCTCACTGCCGGTCCACACCCGCCGCCGCTCAATCTACGCGTGCGTCGCGAGCGCACCACCGAGGAGACGGTTGCCTCGCGCGATCGCGCCATCGCCAAGCTCGTGAGCAACTTGCCGAACGCGTCGATCGAGCCGGGCGCCTTTGCCGATGCTGCCATTCGCGTTCGCGGCGCCGGCGATCCGCACGCCCTCGTCGGCTACACCGAAGGTCAGTGGACCATCCAAGAAGAAGGCTCGCAGCTCATCGGCATGCTCGTCGGCGTGCGTCCGGGTGAGCGTGTGCTCGACGCGTGCGCCGGCCGCGGCAACAAGTCGACGCTCCTCGCCGAATGTCTTCGCGATGCCGAGGGCGTGGTCCGCGGCACGCTCGACGTCGCCGACGTGCGGCCGGAAAAGCTCGGTCGACTCGCCGCCGAGTTCACCCGCCTCGGCCTCCCCGCCCCCACCGGCCAATTCGGCGTCGACTGGTCGCTCGGCATCGGAGAGGCGCCCGAAGACGCCTACGATCGCGTGCTCGTCGACGCGCCTTGCAGCGGCACCGGGACGATTCGCCGTCGGCCAGAGATTCAGACGCGTCGGCAAGCGACCGATCTCGCGGCCCTCACCGCGGTACAGGTGAAAATTCTCACCAACGCCGCGCGGGTGGTGAAGCCGGGCGGCTTGCTCTTCTACGCGGTGTGCAGCGTTCTCCGTGACGAGGCCGAGTCCGTCGTCGCCCAGGTGCGCGCCCTTCGCCCCGACCTCGAGCCGGCGCCCTTCGACGTCGAGCTCGGAGAAAAGCTCTTCGGCCAAGGTGCCAGCGCTGGTCGACTCCTGACGCACCTGCACGGCACCGACGCGTATTTCGTCGCCTCGCTCCGACGTCGCGCCTGAGTCGCCCGAATCTCGCGTACTTAGAGCCGAAACGACGCGACGAAGCCAGGCATCAAGCTGTAGAGCCGGACGTCGGTCGAGCGTTGCGCGATCGTCGAGTGGAGCAAGTCTCTCTCGAGGCCGAGCTCGGCGATGATGTGCAACTTGCGAAAGCCGACCCCGAGGCCGAGCGTCGCCGCGGCGAAGAGCCGGGTGACGGCTGCGTCGAGGAAGGGGGCGTTGGCGTCGATCCCGGTGAAGGCGACGCGCCCAGTGACGCGATCGGCACCGACCGCCGCGCCTGCGTATGCGAAGACGAGGCCGGCATCGCTCTGCCAGGCGGCGATGAAGGGAATCGTTCCGCCCCAACCCTTGACGTTGTCGACGAACGCGCCCGGCAAGATGCCATCGTCCGGACGCCCCATCAGCACCGCGCGCGCTTCGGCGCCGATCGAGAGCGTCGTCGCGCCGGCGTTCTCCGTGCGCGCGTCGTAGAAGATGAAGCGCACGCCCGTCCCGACGTCGCGGCCGCCGTAGCGGATGTTGCCCTCGACGCGTTCGTGGAGGCCGACCTGCGCCCGCACCACCGGCGCGACGCCCGGATGCGCACCGAAGAGCATGGCCACGCCGGGATCGATCTTGCCGACGTCGGTGGTCTTGGTCGTCGAATCGGCGAGCGCCGCCCGCGCGTCGACGAGCGCGCTACGATCTCCGCCGATCGGCGCCATGCCGGCCGCGCCCACTTGCGCGCGCACCTCGCCCGGAGCGACCGACCGTGGCTCGACCAAAAGCGGCGAGCTCGTGGCGCAGCCGCAGAGACCGGCAGCAAGCGCAGCAGCGGCGGAAGTGGCGAAAAACGAAAAGGCGCGCATCGGAAGGCGAAGCGACTCGCCGATGCACGCCTTAGGTTCGATCGACCCCGGAGGGCAATCGATTCTCGGGGCCCCGGCCATAGCCGGGGGTGAGACTCACTTCCGGAAGCGCGACGGGTAGTCGTTCTTGTCGGCGCGCTCTTTCAGCGCAGCGTCTTCCGGGTGCAGCTTGATCGCGCGCTGAATGAGGATGTCCTCGGTCTCGCGGTGGTTCGGATCGGGGAGACAGCACTCGACCGGGCAGACCGCCTGGCACTCTTCGTGGTCGTAGAAGCCGACACACTCGGTGCAGAGCTCAGGGTCGATGACGTAGATCTCGTCACCCTGGCTGATTGCGTTGTTCGGGCACTCGGGCTCGCAAGCGCCGCAGTTGATGCACTCTTCCGTGATGTGGGTCGCCATGGTCCTCGGTCGGCCGCTCGCGAAAAATCGATGGGCGCGGCTCCGCGGAGATCTAGTGGTTGGCGACGGAGCGGTCAATCTCGTTACGTCGAGTGCGTGCGAGGGAGCGGCAGGCGGTCTGCCCGCGGGCTCCTGCGTAGGCTTCGACGCAGTTCGACGGAGTCAGCTGCCGCCTCGGGTTGCTTCCGTTTCCACAGCCCTGCTAGAAGGACGCCTCCCATGGGCGCCCCTCCTCAGCTTCGCCGTGTCCGCGTGCGTGAGCTCGTGCTCGTCGCGGCGACCGCTCTCGTCGTGCTCCTGGGAATCGGCTGCAAGCCGCAAATCGGCGACTCGTGCAAGCTCTCCACCGACTGCAGCGTCACAGGCGATCGCCTCTGCGACACGTCGCAGCCCGATGGATACTGCACCATCTTCAACTGCGAGCCCGACAGCTGCCCCGGCAGCTCGACCTGCGTCGAGTTCCACCCCAAGTCCGATCGCTTCGTACGTCGCTTCTGCCTCGCCACCTGCGGCTCGCCTGGAGACTGCCGCTCGGGCTACGTCTGCATCGATCCTTCGAAGCGTGACGCGCACATCATCGACAGCGCCTCGGCGTACGGCAACGTCTGCCTGCCGTGAAAATTCGAGGGCGCTCGGCCCTCGCCGCGGCGCTCTCGCCGCTGCTGACGGTGCTCGCCGTCTGCTCGCTCGTCTTCCTCGCGTTTCGCCTTCTTCCCGGCGATCCGTCCGAGCTCGTCCTCGGTGAGCACGCGACGCTCGAAGAACGAACGCAGCTCCGCGCGCAGCTCCACCTCGACGAGCCGCTGAGCCGACAATACGTCCTTTTTCTCGGTCGCTTGGTGCATGGTCGATTCGGACCGTCGTTGCGCCATCCGGAGACCGATGCCTTTCGTCTGGTGCTCGGCGCCTTGCCCGACACGGCGCTGCTCGCGGCCATCGCAGTCACGCTCGGCGCCTTGCTCGGCGTCACGGGCGCGCTCGTCGCCGTCGGTTCGCCGTCGCGTCTGCTTCGGGCGATCGCCGATCGCGCGATCGGGCTCGCGGCGTCGATTCCGCTGCTCGCCTTCGCGCCGACCGCGCTCTGGCTCCTCGCGGTGAAGCTGCAGCTGGTGCCGCTGCCTGCCGATCCCGACGCCGGTCTCGCGGGTCTCTTTTTCGCGAGCGGTCTCCTCGCCATTCCGCTCGGCGCCGCCGTCGCCCGCGTCGCCCGTTCGGCGCTGCGAGAAGCGCGAAAGGCGCCGTTTCTCCAGGTCGCGCGCGCCAAAGGCCGCTCCGAGCTGGCGGTGTGGGTGGTCCATGCCCTCCCTTCCTGCGTCGGTCCGATCGTGACGGTGATCGCGGCGCAGCTCGGCGCGCTCCTCGGCGGCGCCATCGTCCTCGAGCGAATCCTCGAACGACGGGGGCTCGGCACCGTCCTCGCGGAGGCGCTCTCTGCGCGTGATTTGCCGGTGATCGAAGCGACGGTCGTCGCCTCGGCGCTGCTCTTCGTCGCCGCCCAGGCGTTCGGCGAGCGCGTTCATGTCGCCGTCGATCCGCGGGCGCGAGGGTGACGAGATGCGTCGCCTCGCCTTTCCTACGATCCTCGTGCTCCTCGCGCTGGTCATGCGCCTGGTGCGCGCCGACGATCCGAGGCGCCTCGATCTCACGCACGAGCTGGCGACACCATCGCTCGGGCACCCTCTCGGATGTGGCGAAGGTGGCGTCGATCTCCTCTCACTGGCGACGGAGGCGCTCTTGCGAAGCTTGCTCCTCGCGGCGGCCGTGGCGTGCGTCGCGCTCGTCGTCGGGACGCTCCTCGGCGCAGCGGCAGGGCTGGCCGGAGGAACCGCCGCGAACCTGACGCGTCGTCTCTGTGACGGCGTTCAGGCGTTCCCTTCGTTCATCCTCGCGCTCGGGGTCCTGGCGACGATTCGAGCACCTTCGCGTTGGCACGTCGGCGTCGTGCTCGCCCTCACCGCATGGGCCCCCTTCGCACGCCTCGCCCTCGCCGAGCTGCGCGTGGTGCGCGGCCTCACCTACGTCGAAGCGGCGCGTGCGCTCGGCGGTGGCCCGCTTCGGGTGCTCTTTCTCCACGCCATTCCCGCGACGTTTCCGGTCGCACGCGCGCAGCTCGGTTCCTCGGCGGCCGCGCTCCTCGTCTCCGACGCGGCGCTCGCCTTCCTCGGCGTCGGCCCTTCGGATGGCGTCGCGCTCGGTTCGATCGTCGATCAAGGTCTCGGCGTCATCGTCCGCGCCCCGCACGTCCTCTTCGTCGGCGCGGTCACGTTGGCGATCGGCGCCCTCGCCCTGCAAGCCCTCGCCGATCCTTCGCGGGACTAGTCCGGCGACCGAGCGAAACGAGACTAAATCTTTCGCAGCTTGCGCACGTCGCCAACCCGCAGCGTCACCTTCTTCGCGTCGAACCACTCGGCGAGCGGCATGACGTACTTGCGCGACGCCCCCACCAGGTCCTTCAGCTCACCGGTGGTCATTTGCCCTGTTTTCTCGATGAACGCGACGACGCGCGCTTGCAGATCGTCGATGACGGTCTTGGCGAGCCAGAAGTCGCCTTGGATGTGGACGAGTGAGCCCGCGCTCGCGAGCGCCGTCGCGAAGGCACGCGCACGCTCCGCCGAGAGCCCCAGCTCATCGGCGATTTCCTGGAGAAATGGCGGCGCTGTGCCGGCAGCGCGGAGGCGCTCGACGATTTTCTCGGCGACCGGATCGTCGATGCGTGCGCGCGGGGTGAACGAGGCGAGCCGCACCCGCTCGCCGCTGCGGACCATCTTTCCAGCGGCCACCGCAGCGTCGAGGCAAGCGTCGGCGAGCCCGGAAACCGCGTTCGCCGGAACGACGGAGAGTGCGGTGGCGAGCGGCGCGCCTTCTTCGTCGGGATGGGCCTCGTGGTATCTACCGAGCGCTGCGGCGATGGCGGCGGTGACCTTGGCGCGTGGTGTTTCGCCGACGTAGCGTGGGTCCTGCGAGCCGCGCTGTTCGAGCGGCAAGAGCCCGCGCGAGAGATCTTTGCTCATCGAGCGACGTCGCAGCCGAGGGGCGAGAAACGACGCCGAGATTCCAGCGACACCAGAGGCGTCGATCTCGAAGCGTGCACGCGAGGTGCTGTCGGCATCGAGCAGACGTCGGAGCTCGTTGCCGTAGGCGAGCCGGCCGCCGAGGAGTCGTCCTGGCGCGACCCGAAGCACCTCGAGCGCACCGAGCGTGGCGCCGACGCTGGCCAGACGGGGATCGCCTCGTGCGACCAGTCGATCGCCGACCGCGACCGCGAGGGGTGTCGCGAGGACCACGCGGACCAGCCGTCGTTCGCCGCCGCCGATCGTCGTCGCGCTATTTTTCGCGCCTTCGGCGCTGTCGGCGCGCTCGTCGGTGTCGGTGAGCGGCACGAGGCGGGCATTCGATTCGTCGGTGCCGGCGTGGATGGCGATGCGCGCGCGTCGACCGAACGCACGACCTCCGCTCGGACGCTCGAGGACGGCGTCGAAGGCGCGCGCCGCGAGGAGCGACCCAGGCGCAGAGAGCACGTCGCCGCGTCGGAGCTGCGAGAGCTCGACCCCGGCGAGCGCGAGCGCGACCCGACCGGTGGCCTGCGCGCGATCGACCGACTTGCCGTGGACGTGAATGCCGCGCACTCGCAAGCGATCTCCGGTGGGCCAGCGCTCGATGTCATCCCCGACGACCACGGTCCCGTCGACGATGGTCCCGGTGACGACCACGCCTTGCCCTCGCGGCGCGAAGGCGCGATCGACGGACAGGCGAAATGGCCTATTTTTGCGCTCACCGACGTCGACTCCGAGCGCCGCTTCGGCGAGCGCAGTGCGCAGCTCGTCGATGCCCTCGCCCGTCTTCCCGCTGACCTCGAACATTCGCGCGGTGCGAAAGCGCGTCTCGGCGATCGCTTGCTCGACGTCCATCCGCGCCAACTCTCGCGTCTCGGCGTCGGCGACGTCGCACCGCGTGAGGGCGACGACGAGCGAAGCGACGCCGAGCCCGGCGAGGATCACCAAGTGCTCGCGCGTCTGCGGCATCACGCCGGCGTCGGCCGCCACCACCAAGAGGGCGACGTCGATACCCTGCGCTCCCGCCACCATCGTCCCGACGAACGACTCGTGACCTGGCACGTCGACGATCGAGAGCACGTGATCGTTGCCCCGGAAGCGCACCGGCATCGGCGCGAAGCCGAGCTCGATGGTGATGCCGCGCCGCTTCTCCTCCGGCAGCCGATCGGTCTGCACGCCGGTGAGCGCATGCACCAGCGTCGTCTTCCCGTGATCGACGTGTCCCGCGGTCCCGATGACGGCCATTGCCCGTCTGCTCGTTTTCTACGGCTCGCCGCTGCCGACCGAAGCTTCGACCGGGTCGAGCGCGCGATAGCGTCGGTAGAAGGCCTTCACCTTGACGACGTAGTCCTGCGTCTCGGCGATGTTGGGAATGCCGCCCGCGCGGATGACCGAGCCTTCGCCAGCGTTGTAGGCCGCGATGGTGAGGTCGAGGTCGCCGTTGAACATGTTGGCGAGGACGCGGAGGTAACGACACCCACCGAAGATGTTCTCGCGCGGATCCCAGGGATCGGTGACCAGCATGTGTGAGCCGGTCTCGGGCATCAGCTGCATGAGCCCTTGCGCGCCGGCGACCGAGAGCGCGGTCGGGTCGAAGTCGCTCTCGACCTTGATGATCGCGCGGACGAAGGCTTCGGGGAGCTGGTAGTAGCCGGCCGCTTCGCGAATGATGTCGTCGAAGCGCGTGTAGCGCTCGATGCCGCCGCCGCCGAAGGGACGCGGCCAGCCCTCGGGCTTCTTCGCCGCGCCGTCCTTCGACTTGGCGTAGAGCTTCCACTGACCGCCCTTGCCGGGCGCCTGGTTGGTGAAGTGGAGGACCCCGTCGGCGTCGATGTATTGGTAGATGTCCGCGCGCGCGTCGGCCGCGCCGAGCGCCACGAGGAGCCCGGCAGTGGCGCCGACGAAGACGTAGAGGCCACGTCGCGCGAGGAGAGCGCTCACCATTCGTTGGCGTCGATCGTGCGCTCTGCAGGGCGTGCCGGCCAAGGAATCCTCCAGAGACGAGGTCGAAATGCTCGACCTGGAACAACGATTGGAATGAGAGAACATATTCCAACTGTTCGACTTTGCAGCGTTCCACGTCGCGGCTTTCGCTTTGCTCGGTTGCGAGAGCCTTGCCGCGGGCATCACCTGTCGCTACCCTGAACGAAAGTGTCGTCTCTTCTTCCCCGTATCCCTCTCCTCGGCGCCCTCGCTGTCGGTGCCGTCGTCCTCGGCACCTTTGCGTGCTCGGCGAACGTCGGTGCAGACCCGAACGCGGGCGCCGCTGCGCAGCGTCTGACGGTCGTCGATGTGCGCGTGCAAGAGGGTGAGAGCGGTCCGCGGGTCGATGCATCTGCCCGCTTCGTTGCCGTAAAAGAGCCAGGCGCGCCTGGAGACGCCCTCGAGCTGCTCGGTCTCGCCTATCGCACGCAGCCAGTTGGTGCTTGCACGCTCGGCGATCCGACGGCCACGGCTCCCTCGGCCGTCCGCGTCGATTTGCGCGACCTCTCTCCGGTGACCATCGAGCTCCACGGCGACGAGCCGAGCCCGTCGATTCTCCGCCTCGAGCCGAAGCCCTTCCCCGACGTCGCTGGCCTCGTCAGCGGCGTCGTCTTCGTCGCTCCCAGCGCCCAGCTCGTGAATCCGGTTCGTTTTGCCACCGTCCACGTCGGCAACGGCGACGTGCAGAACCTCGAGCTCCCCGACTTGCCCGCCCGCCTCCAGCTCGTCGACGCGCTGCCGCTCGGCACTGGCGGGTACGGCGTCGACGCCAACGGCATCGATCTCAACGTCTCTGCCATCGCGCCGACCGATCGCGTCGCCGTCGACCTCGTGCGCGACGGCGTCGTCCGCGCTCGCTGCGGGGTCGATGCCCTCGGTCATCTCCACGTCGATGCGGCCACCCTCGGCGGTGCTGGCGATGCCGTCCTCGTCCTCCGCGCCCAGCGTCACATCCTCCGCGATCAGGGCGCGCTCGGCTCCCTCGACGCGCGTCTCGAGCGCGCGCTCGACGTCAAAATCGTCGTTCGCTGAGCGTCCGCAGCACCCTCGCGACGATGCGCCACGGATCGGTCCGCGGGTCGAAGTGCGTCGTCCGGTCGGCTGGATAGCGCACGCTGATCGGCACTTGCACGAGCGGGATTCCTTGGCGAAGGGCTCGCAGCAGCACCTCCGTCTCGAAGGCGAAGCCATCGTCGCGCACCGAGAGGCGCAGGGTCGCCGCGAGCGGATAGCGGCGCATCCCGCATTGGGTGTCGCGGAGCCTCCGCGCCGTCACCATCGAGAGAAATCCGTTGGCGAAGGCGTTGGAGCGCTGGTTGGCGACCGGCGCGTCGGCCGCCGCGAGATCACGCACGCCGAGGACGAGCGCACCCGGATCGGGCGAGGCCGCGAGGAGGATGCCGATTTCTTCCGGTAGGTGCTGCCCATCGGCGTCGAGCGTCACCGCGACATCGTGACCGAGGTTCTGCGCGAGCGCGAAGCCGCGCTTGAGGGCCGCGCCCTTGCCTTGATTGGGCTTGTTTTGCCCGAGTTCCAGCGCTTCGGGGTGTCTGGTGACGATCGCGCCGGCGGCGAGCGCGACGGCGGCGGTGGCGTCGTTCGAGCCGTCGTCGACGACGATGACGGTCGAGACCTGCCCGAGCGCTCGGGTCACGAGATCGCCGAGCGTGCGTTCGGCGTCGAGCGCCGGGATCACCGCGCAAGGATGCATCGGTCGAGGAGCTTGCTCGGGGCGATTCAGCGCGTGGCGCGCCGGAAGATCGTCTCGTCGACGCGATGACCGTGTGCCTTGAGCTCTTGGACGACCGCGGGCACGACGCCCGTCGGGCTGAAGGTGCCCTCGCCGCGCTCGGCGCCGGCGGGATCGAGCGTGAACTCGAAGATGTCGCGAGTCTTGATGTCGCCGCCATCCGGCGAAGTGAGCTCGGCGATACGCAGCACGCGGTGACGACCGCTCTTGAGGCGCGTGACCTCGACGGCGACGTCGAACGACGAGGCGAGCCAGGCCCGCGCACTCTGAGCATCGAGGCCTGGGTGGGCTGCGATGAGCGCAGGGACGAGGCGCGCGAGCGATTGACGGAGGGTCGGACCGCGGAGCGCCGCGATGACGCCGTCGCAACCGCCGCCGATGACGTCGACGACCGAACCGACGATTTGTCCGGCCATGACGCCGATGAGGAGGCGATCAGGACGAAGCGATGCCGCCATGCGGACGATGCGCGCGCCGGCTTCGCCCGTGTCGGGGACGACGAGCGAGGCGCCGTACGGCTGCGTGAGGACGAGCTCGTCGATCTCTTGCACCGCGATGGTGCGTTCTTCGAGCGCGCCGGCTGCCGCGAGGGCTCCGATGAGCGTGGTGGTGCCAGCGCCGAGTGGACCGGCGACGAGGACGTTGGCCTTGGCCGCCAGGCACTGCTGGAGGAAGATCGCCATCCCCCGCGAGAGCGTGCCCGAGCGGACGAGGTCTTCGAGGCCGAGATCGGCGCGGCGACGTTTGCGGATGACGACGGTCGAGCCGTGCGCTGCGACCGGCGGAAGGATCGCGGTGAGGTGAGCGCCGCTCGCGAGGCGGAGATCGATGGTGGTGTCGCCCGGCTTGAAGCGATAGCCGACCGAGAGCGCGAGTCGGCCGAGGGCGCGGCGGAGCGCTTGTTCGCTGGTGAACCCGATATCGAGCGGCGCGGCGCCGGCCTCGCGGATGACCATGATTTGATCGAAGCGCGCGATTTGGATCTCGACGACCTCGTCGTCGTCGAGGAGCTCGCCGAGCGGACCGGTGGAGAGAGCTTCGCGCGTCGCCTCGCGCACCAGGTCCTCGACGCTGACGCCGCTGGGGATTTCGCCTTCTTGCTGGAGCGCGCGCGCTTGCTCGCGGATCACGCGCTCGACGCCGGCGCGCTTCTGATCGTTCGGGGCAGCGAAGGTGTCACCATCGTCGAGATCGACGACGTCGACGAGGCGCTGCACGAGGGTGCCGAGCGCACCGACGTGACCGGGTTGCTTCGGACGCGAGGTGGCCGGGCGGGACGGTTGCGCGACCCCCTGCCCGGTCGCCGCCGGTGCCATCGCCGGCCTTGCCGGTGCGGGAGGCGGCTGCGCCGGCGGAGAAGCCTGCGAACCTTGCGAACCGAGCGTGGTCTTGAAGTTGGATGCGGCGCGATCGATCGAGCCGCTCGCTTGCGTCGAACCAGCAGCGACGGCGACGGGCGCGCGCGGCGGGCGGCTCTCTCCACGGCCGGGCATGCCGGTGCGCGGATCGATGACGGGCATGCCGGTCGTCGAAGGGTCGTCGGGATCTTGCTCGAGCGGGATGTGGCTGACCGCGCTCCCCTCGTTGCCGACAGCCGAGGAAATGCGGGGCGGCGGCGTCGCACCGGAGGCGTCCGGATCGCGAAGCACGGCGGGCACGTCGCTGTCGCCCGAGCCACGGATGTCGCGCGGCGAAGGGAGCGGGCCACTGCCCGACGAGCCGGCGTCGACCTTGAGGATGAAGTCGCCGATGTAGATCTTGTCGCCCTCGCGGACGATGGTCGCCTGGGCGATGCGGTGCCCATTGACGTAGCTGCCGTTGGTCGACTTCAGGTCGGTGACGATGAAGCGGCCGTCGCGGAAGACGATGCGCGCGTGGCGCTTGCTGACGTTGCCCTTCGGCAGCAGCAAATCGTTGCCCTGGACGCGGCCGATGCTGATCTCGTTCTTGTCGAAGACCTCACGACGCTCTTGGCCCCCCTTCTCGCTGATGATGATCGCGAACGACATCGGAAGAGGGCCTCTCGGGGTGCCTAAGGAGCGATGGGGGTGACGGAGCCGCGGCGCGTACTTCCCACTCGGCGCGGAGGCCGAGCGGACGCCCCATGGTTCCGTGTCGGTCGGCGTTCCGTCAACTTCTCGCCGACATGCATAGTGTATCTAATCCCGGGCGAAGGTTGAAGCCCTAACCGCTGGCATGGCAGGGTCGGCCAGGGTTCCCTTCGCGCGGCCACCTCGGTAAGGGCTGCAGCATGCCTGCCGACACCCCCGCCGTCGCCCCCGTTCCGCGGTCCGAATCGTCCGTGAGCAGCCCCGAGAGCCTCGAGAGCCGCGTCCGTCAGCACGAAGAGCGCATTCTCAAAGGGGGAGCCGCCAAATATCACGCAAAGAACGCCGAGACCGGCAAGCTCTTCGCCCGCGAACGCATCGCCCGGTTGTGTGACGCCGACTCATTCGTCGAGGATGCTGCGTTCGCCAACGCGCTCGATTCCGATCTTGCCGCCGACGGCGTGATCACGGGCACGGCGCTCGTCGGCGGTCGTCAGGTCGCGATCATGGCCAACGACTCGACCATCAAGGCTGGTTCGTGGGGCAAGCGCACGGTCGAAAAGATTTTGCGCATCCAAGAGACGGCGCGCGATCTTCGTTGTCCGCTTTTCTACTTGGTCGACTCGGCCGGCGCGCGCATCACCGATCAGGTCGAGATGTTCCCCGGCCGTCGCGGCGCCGGTCGCATCTTCTACAACCAGGTCTCGCTCAGCGGACAAGTGCCGCAGATCTGCGTGCTCTTCGGGCCGTCGGCGGCCGGTGGCGCGTACATCCCCGCGTTCTGCGACGTCGTCATCATGGTCGACGGCAACGCCTCGATGTACCTCGGCTCGCCGCGCATGGCCGAGATGGTCATCGGTGAGAAGGTGACGCTCGAGGAGATGGGCGGCGCGAAGATGCACTGCAGCGTCTCGGGCTGCGGCGACGTGCTCGCGAAGACCGAGGACGAGGCGATCGCCAAGGCCAAGGCCTACCTCTCGTACTTGCCGGTGAGCTTCGAAGAGCAGCCGCCGATGGCCCCGCCGGTCGCACCGAAGGCCGGAGAAAAGGCCCTCTCGGAGGTGATCCCGCTCGACGAGAACAAGCCCTTCGACATGATGGCGGTGATCCGCGCGGTCATCGACGAGGGCACCTGGTTCGAGATGAAGGCGCTGTGGGCGAAGGAGATCCTCACCGGCTTCGCGCGCATCGACGGGCGCGTGGTCGGCATCGTCGCCAACCAACCGAAGTGGCTCGGCGGCGTTCTCTTCGTCAACTCCGCCGACAAAGCCGCGCGATTCATCTGGCTCTGCGACGCGTTCAACATCCCGCTCCTTTATCTCGCCGACGTGCCGGGATTCATGATCGGCACCAAGGTCGAGCGCGAAGGGATCATCCGCGCCGGTGCGAAGATGATCGCGGCCGTCAGCGAGGCGACGGTGCCGAAGATCTCGGTCGTCGTCCGCAAGGCCTATGGCGCCGGGCTCTACGCGATGTGCGGGCCGGCCTTCGAGCCCGACATCTGCCTCGCGCTCCCCGAGGCATCGATCGCCGTGATGGGCCCACAAGCAGCGGTGAATGCCGTCTATTTCAACAAAATCCAAGAAGTGCCGATCGGTCCCGAGCGCGACGCCTTCGTCGCCAAGTTGCGCGCCGAGTACAAGGAAGACATCGATTTGGTGAAGCTGGGGAGCGAGCTGGTGGTCGACGCGATCATCCCCAGCGATCGCCTGCGCTCGGAGCTGGTACGCCGCTTCGCCACCTACGCGCGCAAGAAGGAAGCGCGGCCGCCGAAGAAGCACATCGTCGTTCCGGTGTGAGAGCTCACGAGCTGGGTTCGTCGAGATCGGCGAACGTGACGGCGCGGCCTCGGCCAACGATGCGGAGCGATGGCAGCGTCTTGGAGCGTCGGACGCCGGCGCGGACCAGGGACGCGACGACGGCGGTCAGTTTTTTCTGCTCTTCGGCGCTCGGGTCGACGACAGGGCCCTGCGCGAGGTGCTCGACGCGAAGCACTTCTCCTTCCGCGCCTATGACCGTCGGCAAGAGCGCGTGACCGAGGTAGGCGAGCTCTTCGGCGAGGCGCCGACGTCGATCGTTCGGTCCGACGAGGAGCTCGTCACGTTCGAGGCGACGGTCGTGGCGGGTCCCCTCCCCCGCGGCGATGAAGCGCTCGCCTCGGGAAGAAGTCGGCGGGATCGAAGGAGGCGGTAGCGACTTCTGCGCGACGATCGGCCTCTCGGGGATGTCGAACGGGCGATCGGGCAATCCGAGCGCGAGGAGCTCGCTGCGTGCTGCAGCGGCGGTCGGACGGTCGTCGCCTTCCTCGGCGAGGAGACGATCGACGAGCGCTCGCAGCGGCGCCGTCTCGCTCGACGGAGCACGCGTCTCGAGGCCGAAGAGTTCGCGTGCCATCAAACCGACGGAGTAGACGTCGCTCTTCGTCGTCGCCGGCGCGCCGAGTCGTTGTTCGGGGGCCATGTAGCGGAGCGTGCCGAGGAGACCGGCCGTCGCCGTCGCCTGCGCGTCGCCGAGGTGCGCGACGCCGAAGTCGGCGAGGTAGGCGCCGCCCACTTCGTCGAGGAGCACGTTGGCCGGCTTGATGTCGCGATGAATGACGCCACGCCGGTGCGCCGCTTCGAGCGCCTCGAGGACGGTGGCGAGAACTTCGCTGACGCGACGTGGAGAGAGCGGCGCGCGCGCGGCCAAGGACTCGAGGCTACCGCCGCCCATCCAGGGGAGAACGAGCGTCGGGCCTTCGCTGATGACCGCCCGCGCGCGCAAGATGGAGCGGGCTTCGACGTGGGTGAGGATCTCCATCTCGCGTTGGAAGCGCGCGAGCGCATCGCGACCGGCGCCGAGTTGTCCGCCACCGGTGAAGATCTTGAGGGCGACACGCGCGCGATCGGGGGCGAGTCGATCGATCGCCTCGAGGACGCGCGACGACGGGCTCGACGCGACCTCGCGTACGACCTCGTACCGTCCGTAGAGCAAGCTCGTCGATTGCGGACTCCGTTGCGCAGACGGCGGCGTCGAATTGTCTCCATCGCGGGCTTCGGTGAGGCCGAGGGTGGCGTGGGCGCGGGCACGGAGCTGCGAGGCGCGCTCGTGGACGAGCGTCCCGAGCGCGCGCAGGGCAGGCTCGCAGCGTCCTGCTTCGATGAGCAATTCGGCGAGATCGCAGCGCGCATCGACGTCTTCGGGTGAGGTTCGCACGTGTTGCTCGAGGGTCTTGCCGGCGCGACCGAGATCGCCGAGTCGACGGTAGACACGCGAAGCGTTGCGGAAATCGTGGCCTCGTTCGTAGAGGGGCGCGGAGTCGCGATCTTCGCCGAGGGCTTCGAGCACCGCCGCTTCGGCCGCGGCATCTCCGCGTCGCACGGCGGCTGCGCGGGCTCGTGCACAGAGCTGCGGGCGTGACGTCTCGCTCGCGCCTCCGAGCGCGCGGGCGAGCTCGAAGGCCCGCAGCCGGTCGTGAGCTTCGAGCGCGATTTCGAATGCGCGCACCAGATCGCCGCGCTTCTCGGCGAGCACGCCGGCCTCTTCGAGGCGCATCGCCCGCACCAAGCCTTCCACTTCTTCGTCCGTCGTCTGTCGCGCGGGAGCGTCGCTCACGCGGTCAGGATAGCTGAGGCGAACCCGACGTGATCGCTCGCCTTCGCTCGCCTTCAGTCGCCGTCGTCCATCTCGTCGTCGTCTTCGGCCTCGTCGACGAGGTTGGTGTTCGGTGCGAGCACCGCGGCCCCGCTCACGGCCACCGAGCGCGCGGCGATGGCAGCATCGACATCACGCCCGATCGGAGCTGGAGAAGGCGGGATTTTACCTTCTTTTCGGGCCTTGGCGTCGCTGCTGAGCGCGTCTCCAGGGAGCACCCCGGTGGTCTTGTTGGGCGCGCCGGGGCCCGACTTGTCGACCCAATAGAAGCTGCGTTCGCGGACATCGACGTGGACGAAGCCGCTGATTGGATAGGTGCCGGCGCCGGTGAAGCCCATCGCGCGCACGTAGCTCGCTACCCACTCGTCGACCGTGCCGGGGACGACGAGATCCATCGCCCTCCCGTACCCATGGTTGCTGCCGAGCCGTTTGGTCGGCGTGCGGTAGCCGGAGACGAAGCGAATTTCGCCTGATTTGAAGTGCCTTTGCAGCTCGTAGACGATGTCGAGGAGATGGCCGTCGATCGGGTGCTCGTGGCCGTCACCAGAGCGGAGGATGAAGCTCGCCTTGTCGATCTCCGACGGAGCGAAGTCGCCCTTGTCGGTCGACGGCGCGAGCTCGACGCGCTCGTTGCGGTTGATCGAGTAGAGCACCAACTTCGGTCGACCCTTGGTGTCGACCGGCGGCTTGCCATCGGTCGCGAGGTGCCACTGCTTGACCATCGCGACGTACGCAGGAGATGCCCAGCCGACCGCGCTCTTCTTCGCGATCGGCCCTTTTCCAGCAGGCTTGCCGCTTGGTTTCGCGCCGCCGGCGATGGGCTTCGGTTTGACGACGGACCCACCCGAAGGCACGGGCGAAGGCACTGCCGACGACGTCGGCTTCGCGCTGCTCGACGTCGAGGGTTTGGCGCTGGCGGCGGCGGCTGGCTTCGCGCTCGGCGATGCTGTCGTCGCAGTCGGTTTGGTCGCGACGCTCGCGAGAGGAGCCTTGCCCGTCGACGCTGCCGGCTTGGCCGAGCCCACCGGAAATGCATGCGCGAGCGACGCAGCCGTGCCGAGCGATGCGAGGCCGACGAGCAGCACGAAGGGGGAGCGACGAAGACGCAGCAGCATGCGGGAACGCCATCGCTTAGCACTCCGCCCACGCGGAGGCCAAATCGGCGCCCCGGAGGGCGTGCTCACTCGACGGTGACGGTCTTCGCGAGGTTGCGAGGCTGGTCGACGTCGGTGCCCTTGAGATCGGCGGCGTAGTAGCTGAGCAGCTGCAGCGGCACGACGGTGACGAAGGGGGTCAGCTCGGGATCGACGTCGGGGACGTGGATCACCTCTTGAGCGATTTGCGCGATGGTGTGATCGCCCTTGGGGACGATGGCGATGATGCGCCCTTCGCGCGCGCGGACCTCTTGCGCGTTGGAGGCGATTTTCTCGTAGTGGGAGTCGTTCGGCGCGACGACGATGACCGGCATCTGCGCGTCGATGAGGGCGATGGGGCCGTGCTTCATCTCGCCGGCGGCGTAGCCCTCGGCGTGCACGTAGCTGATCTCCTTGAGCTTGAGCGCGCCCTCGAGGGCGATGGGGAACGAGAGCCCGCGGCCGAGGAAGAGACAGTCGCGCGCGTCGGTGGCGACGAGCTGACGACGGGCGACCTTCTGGCAGGTGCCGGCCTCTTCGAGGACCTCGCGCATCGCCGAAGGGATCTCGCAGAGGTGTTGAAGAAGCGAGAGCGAGCGCTCTTCGGTGAGCGTTCCGCGGCGTCGTCCGAGGTAGACCGCGAGCATCAAGAGGGCGGCCAGCTGCGCGGTGAAGCACTTGGTCGAGGCGACGCCGATCTCGGGGCCGGCGTGCGTGTAGAAGGCGCCGTCGGCGACGCGCGGGATGGCGCTGCCGACGACGTTGACGACGGCGAGGATCTTGGCGCCGCGGCGCTTCGCGTCCTTCACGGCGGCGAGCGTGTCGGCGGTCTCGCCCGATTGCGAGACGGCGACGATCAAGTCGTGTTCGTCGACGATGGCATCGCGGTAGCGGAACTCGCTCGCGAGCTCGACCTGCGCCGGGACTTTGGCGATCGATTCGATCCAGTTTCGACCCGCGATCGCCGCGTGATGGCTGGTGCCACAGGCGAGGAGGATGACGCGACGAGTGCTCTTCGCCAGCGCGGCCGTGACGCCGACCTCTCCCTCCTCGATGTCGGCGGTCTCGAGGATGACGCGGCCACGGAGCGTGTTCTCGATCGCCGTCGGCTGCTCGAAGATCTCCTTCAGCATGAAGTGCTTGTAGCCCTGCTTCTCGGCCTGCGTCGGCGACCAGTCGACGCGCTTGCTCGGGCGCTCGACCTTCTGGCCGGCGTGCATGATCGTGATTTTCTCGGCGCGCAGCTCGGCGACGTCGCCGTCCTCGAGGAAGATGAAATCGCGGGTGTGGGCGAGGAGCGCGGGGACGTCGCTGGCCGCGAAATTCTCGCCTTCGCCGACGCCGAGGACGAGCGGGCTGAAGTTGCGCGCGGCGATGATGACGTCGGGCTCGCGCCGCGAGACGACGACGATGGCGAAGGCGCCGCGGACCTGTGCGAGGGCACGCTGCGTGGCGACGAGGAGCGAGCTCTCGGTCTGCAGCGCGATGTCGATGAGGTGCGCGGCGATCTCGGTGTCGGTCTCGGAGAGGAACTTGCGGCCCTTGGCGAGGAGCTCGCGTCGCAGCTCGACGTGGTTCTCGAGGATGCCGTTGTGGACGACGGCGACGTCACCGACGAGGTGCGGGTGCGCGTTCGCCTCGGTTGGCCGGCCGTGCGTCGCCCAGCGCGTGTGTCCTACGCCGACGGTGCCAGGGACCGGTTTTTCCCGGAGGACGTCGTCGAGCTTGCCCAACTTGCCGACGGCGCGGACGACGTGGAGCTTGGCCTGCTCGCCCTTCGCCTGCGCGCCGGGAGAGACGTCGACGACGGCGATGCCGGCCGAGTCGTAGCCGCGGTACTCGAGCTTGCGCAGGCCCTCGACGATGATCGACGTGCACGAGCGAGGACCGATGTAACCGACGATGCCGCACATGGGGTGCTCCTGAAGTTGAACGAAGACGAAGTGGTCATAGCCGAAGGTGCGCGGGGCCGCCGCGACGTTCGGCTTCGGGCATGAGCAACGCCTTCAGGACGGGCGCTTCTTCCCGCAGAAGCCACCGATGCAGGTGCCGTCGCCGCAACAATCTGCATCGACGGTGCACTTTTCTCCGATTTTGTGACAACCGGTCGGCGGGTCGACGCAGGTGGCCTTGCCGTCGGCGCCGGCGCGGCAGAAGCCGCTGCAGCACTCGAATCCAGCCTCACACGAAGCGATCGAACCATCTTTCGGCGTCGGCTTGCACGGCTCGAGCGTCCAGTAGCCCGACATGTTGATGGTCTCGAGCAACTGACCGGGGAGCCAGAACGCGGGGTGCGACGGGTCGGGCCCCTTCATGCTGGCGTCGACGGCGGCGACCCACAGCTGCTTGCGGTTGTCGTACGAGGCGTCGGTGCTGCTCGACATCTTGTTGCCGTAGTCACGCGGGCTGACGAAGACGACCCAGAAATATCCGCCCTCGGCGATGGGATTGACGGTCGGCTGGTAGTTGCGATCGAGGCTGCGGCCGGCGAGGGTCGGGGTGACGCCGACGCCGTTGAGCGCGTCGAGCTTGATCGGCGCCGAGCCCGAGCCGGTGCCGACGGCGTAGATGTTGTCGACGCCGTGCTGCTTCGTGCCGTAGTTGGCGCGCGAGTAATCGCCCGCTTGGTAGAAGACGAACTTGCTGTCGGGGCTGAAGCTGGGGAACGCGATCGCGCTCGTCGCGCCGGCGCCGGTGACGAGCGTGCGGAGGCCGCTGAAGGTGTTGGAGGCGTCGACGAAGTCGAGCAGCTGAAGATCGCCTTTCGAGTACTCGACCGGATACGCGCCGGTGACGTTGCCAGCGAACGCGAGCAGCTTGCCGTCGTTGGAGAACGCCGGATCGTTGCTGTTTTGCGTGGCGTTCATCGTCTCGAGGTACGTCGTGATCGGCGCGCCGCTCGTCGCGTCGAGCAGGTGCAGCTTCATGTCGTTGGTGTTGAGCGCGGCCTTCTTTCCGTCGGGAGAGAGGCCGACGAAGGTGCCGTTCTGCGCGTAGTCGCTGACCGCGCCGACGCTGCCGCTGCCGACGTCGACGAAGCCGAGCGGACCGGTGGAGCCGCGCGGCGTCGAGAAGACGCCCGAGAGCTTGGTGCCGTCCTTCGACACCGCGTGACAGGCGACGCACTTCTTGCCCGAGCCGTTGTCGGACCACGGCGGCGTCGGCGCGGCGCTCGAGTTCAGAGGTGTCGGTGCGCCGAGCGTGGCGTAGCTGCCGGCATCGAAGGCCGAGATCGGCGCCGTCGCCCCCGGCTTGATCTTGACGATTTCGCCACGATTTACCGCCCAATAGAAGATGGTGCCGCGGAGGTTGGCGTCGGCGACGTGCCAGCTCGACTTGGCGCTGACGTACGGCGTGCCGCCCGGCTTCATGCGATGGAGCTCGACCGAGACGTCGCTCTCGACGCCGCCCGAGGTGACCGAGGTCGTCAACGTGGTCCAGAGCGCGTTGTCGATCTTGAGGACGCTCGGCGGGTTGGCGAGCGCGTAGATGGAGATCTCGGTGTACGGCCCCTTCACCTTCAGCACGTACTCGTCGCCCGCGGCGCCGCCGTTCCACATCACCTCGGGACCGAGGAGGCCCTTGGGAAAGACGGTCTTGTCGTACGGGTAGAGCAGATGGGTGACGGCAGGGTCGGGCGTGGTCGCGCCGTCGAGCTTCGGCTTGTCGGAAGGATCGACTGAGCCGGCCGGATCGATCGAGAGCTTGAGGTTGATGGTGACGTCGGCGGTGGCGCTGAGCGCGCCCGCGGTGGCCGTCACGGTGACCTTTCCGCCACCCTTCCCCGTCGCAGTGACGAGCCCGGTGCCGCTGCCGACGGTGACGAGGTCGTAGCGATCGACCGTCCAGCTCGCCGTCGTCACCGGGGTCTTCGAGCCGTCGGAGAGCACTCCGAATGCGTGCAATGTCACGTTCGGCGGCGCGGCGAGATCGGTGACGGTGAGCGTCGTCGAGGCTGGATCGATGACGAGAGAAGTGACCGTCTTGTCACCGATGTCGAAGCCGCTGCCGTCGGTGGGCACGTCGCTGTCGATGGGGACGCTGCTGTCGCCGTCACCACCGTCGAGCGACGGATCGCCACCTCCGCCCGCGGTGCTGCAGCTCGGCGTCGCGGCGATGACGGCTGCGGCGAGCACGAAGAAGGCGAAGAAATAGGGCGAGCGCGACGAGTGGAGAAGGCTTGACGGCACGAGCTGAGGATACCGGAACGTTGACCAAGCGCACGCGATTTGGCTGATTTTTCCGCCAATTCAGCTGCGAGCGCGGACGAGCACGTGGAGGTCGAGGAGGTTGCTCCCGGTCGGCTTCGACGAGATCGCGGCGCCGTGTTGCGCAAGAAACGGCGCATCGTCGAAGCGCGCGAGGGCGTCTTCGCCACCCGTCGGTGCGAGGCCGGACACCACTGCGCCGGCGTGTCCCGAAGAACCATCGACGCCATCGGAGGCGAGAGCGACGAATGCGACGTCGGCAGGTAGCCCACGCACCCACAGCTCGAGCGCCAGTCGTCCCGCGCGACCGCCCTTCCCCGTAGCGCTCGTCGTAGGCGGCGGCAAAGCCACGGTCGGTTCGCCGACGGCGATGGCGACCTCGCCGGGGCGAAGCGCGCGGGCATGCGCGAGGAGCCGATCGGCGACGATGTCGACGGGGTCGAGGTTCGGAGAGAGCTCGAGGCTGACGTATCCGCGACGTGCCGCGATGGCTTTGGCGGCGGTGACCAGATCGAAGGGCGTGGCGACGACCGCGACGTCTTGATCGATGGCTCGGTCGATCACGCGGTCGGTCGCGATCGGTCGCGTGCGCGTGAGAAGGGGCGCGAATCGCGGAACGAGGTCGGGCGCATGCACGCGCAACGCTTCGAGCGCTTCGGCGCCGCTCGTCGGATCGAGACACGACGGTCCCGAACCGATCTCGTGCGGCGCACCGACACGGACGCGATCGGCGTCACGGACGAGCACGTCGGCGACAAGTCGTGAGCGCACGCGCGCATGACCGGCCGCACGCCGAAGACCACCGCCCTTGATGCGCGAGAGGTGACGTCGAACCATGTTGATCGCCGCCACCGATGCGCCCGAGCGGAGCATGCGATCGATGATTTGGCGCTTTTCTTCGAGCGAAATGCCCTCGAGCGGTGCGCAGGCGAGCGCCGAAGCGCCACCCGAGACGAGGACCAGGAGTTCTTCGCGCGCGCCGTCCTCGACGCGACGGGCGACCTTGGCTGCGGCAGCGAGGAGCCGCTCGGCGGCGTGGACGCTTCGTTCGTCGGGCAATGGATGGGACGCACGGAGCACGGTGACGCGCGCCTTCGAAGCGTGCGTTTCGAGCGCGCTCGCGTCGGTGCCGTCGCTGGTGACGACGAGCACGTCGGCAATGTCGACTTGCAACGCGTCGAGCGCCGAGAGCGCGCCGAGCGTCATCTTCGGCGCCGCCTTGCCGACCGCGAGCACCGTCACCCGACTTCCATTCTCGAAGAGCGACGAATCGGCTCCGAGGATCGTCGCCGCGCGCAGAGAACGCGTCACCGCGGCTTCGACGCTGACCTCGGCGACTGCGCCCTCGGTGATGGCCAACGCCTCGCGTCGCAGATCGCCCAGCGCATCGGACGCGCTCGTCACGCCCATCGCGTGCTCTAACGGATGTGCTCGTCGCCTTTGTCGACGAGGTGCGTGCTGAGGAACTGATGCCAAGCGAGGCTGAACGTGAGCATCACCGCGCGACCGCCCGGGTCTTGCGCCCCATCGGCTCCTTCGAGTCGCTCCGGTGACCATCGAACGGTCGGCGCGAGGCGCAGCCAGAGACCGTTCGCTTTTCCGAAGAGCGGCAGCTCGAGCGCGACGCCGAACGAGAAGCCGGCCCGCCTCACCGCGTTGCTGGCGCGTGCAGCGACGAAAGTGCCGACCTCGATGCCGAACGAGTCGAGGACGAGGTTGCCGAAGCCGTGCGCGTGCGATTCGTGTCCGGTGAGAAATCGTGCGGGAAAAAGCGGCCGAATCTCGACGACGGCGCCGAAGGTGCGGCGGAGATCGCCGGTCTCGGTGGCGCGCGCGAAGGCGTCACCCTCGTCGTACGTGAAGCCGATGCCCGCCGCGTCGAGGTAGCGACCGCGGACCTCGGCGTGCCCCGCCGCGCGGTTCGTCGCCGGAAGTACGGAGGCGCCGAGGCCGAGCACGACGGAGAAGTCACCGTCGAGTCGACCGTAGGCGCCGTCGCCTTCGCCTGGGCTCGCGAACGCAGGACGTGACGAAGCCGCCGCGAACGAGATCGCGGCGGCTGTCAGCGTCAGCGTGAGCCCGAGACGCATGATCGATGCTCAGTCGTAGTACTCGTTGCCGAGGTGGGTGATGAGCTCTTCGCCCATCATCCAGCGCATCGTGTTCTTCAGCTTCATCGATTGGATGAAGAGATCGTGCTCGGGATAGAGCCCCGGCGCGTGCATGGGGCTCTTGAAGTAGAACGAGAGCCACTCCTGGATGCCGTGGAAACCGGCGCGCGAGCCGAGGTCCATGAGGAGCGCGAGGTCGAGGACCAGCGGCGCCGCGAGGATCGAGTCGCGGCAGAGGAAGTCGACCTTGATCTGCATCGGGTACCCGAGCCATCCGAAGATGTCGAGGTTGTCCCAACCCTCCTTGGCGTCGCCGCGGGGCGGGTAATACTCGATGCGAACCTTGTGGTAGATGTTCCCGTACAGCTCCTTGTACTTGCTAGGCTGGAGGATGTGCTCGAGGACGCCGAGCTTGGAGACTTCCTTGCTCTTGAAGCTCTCGGGATCGTCGAGCACTTCGCCGTCGCGGTTGCCGAGGATGTTGGTCGAGAACCAGCCGCGGAGACCGAGCATGCGCGCCTTGAGGCCCGGCGCGAGGATCGTCTTCATCCACGTCTGACCGGTCTTGAAGTCTTTGCCCGAGATCGGCACGCTGCGCTCGCGGGCCAGCTCCCAAATCGCCGGCATGTCGACGCTGAGGTTGGGCGCGCCGTTCGCGAAGGGGACGTTCTGCTTCAGACACGCATAGGCGTAGATCTGCGAGTTGCTGATGCCCGGGTCGTTGTTCTTCAGCCCATCCTCGAAGGCTTTCAACGATTGGTGCACCGCGCTCGGCTCGATGTAGACCTCCGTCGAGCCGCACCAAACAGCGACGCCGCGCGTGCAGCCGTTGGTCTTGAGGAAGGTCTGGATGTCGGTCTCGACCTGCTGGGCCATCTCCCACTTGTCGGCGCCCTTCTTCACGTGGGTGCCGTGCAAGCGCTTGACGTACTCGGGGTAGAAGACGGCGGGCATCGGCTTGATCGCCTCGAGCTCGCCTTTGACCTCGTCGAGGTGTTCGTTCGTGAGCACCTCGGCGTGCTTGGCGCTCTCGTAGGCCGAGTCCGGGAAGAGATCCCATCCGCCGAACGCGACGTCGTCGAGCGACGGCAGCTTGAGGAAGTCCTTGATGAAGGGCGCGCGATTCTCCGTTCGCTTGCCGAGGCGGATGGTGCCCATCTGGGTGAGCGAGCCGATCGGCGTCCCCTTGCCTTTACGCGCGAGGAGCGCGCCGGCGATCGTCGTGGTGGCGACCGCGCCCATCCCGGGGAGGAGGATGCCGAGCTTTCCTTCGTGCTTCTTGATCGTAACGGGCTGCTTCACGTGGTCTCCTAACCCCTACGGGGGGCGTGCTCGCGACAGATGCGATGCGCTCGCCCGAGGTCTCGTCGTTCGATTCACCTGGCCAATTAGCACGGAGCGGGCCGAGGTCACACCGAAGTGCATCGGGGCCAAAATCGTGAAAAAAGACTGGATGACGACGCGTGCGGTGTCGCGCGCGAACCACACTGCGCCGCTGCTGCTACGGCGCGAACTTCGCAGCCAGCTGTGGGAGCGGTGCGCCGGCGAGGATGGAGTAGCGAAGGAGGTTGCCATAGACGCGCGCCGTGTACGCCCGGGTCTCGAGGAAGGGGATGCGCTCGACGAAGACATCGGCGTCCATCGTGCCCGCCTCCGAGAGCCAACGCTTCACCGCGCCGGCGCCGGCGTTGTAGGCGGCGATGACCAGCGGCGTCACGCGCATCACCGCGGCCGGGTCGCCCTTCGGATCGGCGCCGAGCTCGACATAGAGCGAGCGCAAGTGCTTTGCGCACAGGTCGAGCTGGAGGAACGGCGCCTGGAGCGCGGCGATGTCGGTCTGGTCGAGCGTCTTGCCCGCGAGCGCAGCGGTGGTCGCGGCGGTCTGCGGCATGAGCTGCGCGATGCCGACCGCGCCCGCCGGCGAGACGACGTCGACGCGAAATGCGCTCTCCTGCCGCAAGATCGCGTGCATCAGCCCACGCGGCAGGCCTTCGCGCGCTTCGAGCGCGGCGACGACGGACTCGTAGGGAGTGGGAAACGCACAACGCCAGGCCACCGAAGAGGTGCTGCTCTCGGCAGGTGGGTGGGTGGTGTCGAGCTTCTGCCCGACCAGATACGCGTCCCAACCGGCGCTGAGCGTCGCGTAGATGCCGCAGCGTCGTTCGTCGTCACCGAGCACCTTCGGGAGCACGCTCCGCGCGTCACGGACGAGGCCGACCGAAGCGAGAAAATCGGCAGGCGGCGGCGGCGCCGTGGCCATCATCGCGATGGGTCCGGTCGGCAGCGGCAGCGGCGTACCCCCGAGGAGCATCAGTCGACGTCGCGTCGCCAGGTCGACCCATCCGTAGGGGAGCTGGCCGCCGAGCTTCGAGTAGATCGCGCGTGCGCCGTCCTTGTCGCCGCCACGCTCGAGCGCGATTGCGCGTAGGAGCGAGATGCGGGCGGTGGCGAACGAGTCCTTCTCGTAGTCCTTCGCCGAGGGCCCCGTGAGCAGGCTGTCGAACGATTTGGCGGCGAGCATGTTGCCGAGCTCGAGGAGCGCGAGCGCCTTCGCGCGCCGGGCCTCGCGCGCGTTCGTCGCTTGCCCCTCGAGCTTCGCGAGGCCGTCCTTCGACGATAGATAACGATCGAATGCTTCAATCGCGCCTTTGAATTCGCCGTGGAGAAAACGGAGGTTGCCGGCGAGGAAGCCTGCCTCGGCGCCCCACCGGTTCTTCGGATGCTTCTTCGCGAGCGCGTCGTACAGCCCGATGGCGCTGGCGTCGTCGCCGCTGCGGCTCGTCGCACGCGCGGCGTGGAACGCGTCGTCGATGGCCTGGTCGTCGTTGCCACCGAGCTTCGCCGAGTCCGTCAGCGCGATGGCTGCGCGCGTGTAGGCGTGCGCGCGATATAGCGACCAACCCTTCTCGTGGGCGATGCGCCTCGCGCCGAGCCCGAGCTTCTGCGCTTCGTCGACGGCGGCGATCGCATCGTCGGCGGCGCCGGAATTGGCGAGCGACTTGGCGCGCACCAGCCAGTCTTCGGCGGAGAGTCCTTCGGGCGAATCCTTCTTCTCGCCGCCCGCCACCGCTTCGTCGAAGGTCTTCGGAAAATCGAGGAAGAGACGTCGTCGATCGTCCTTCGCCGCGCTCTCGTCGGCGAGCCTGCGATCGAGGCGAAGGCGCCAAAGCCAGAGCGCGCCGAGCGGGAGCCCGACCTTGGCGCCGCCGGCGATGGCGGTGGTGAGCGCCTTGCGTGCGCCTGCGAGATCGCCCGTCGCCTCGAGCGCGCGCGCCAGCGTTCGTGCCGCGAGCGCCCCACTGCGCGCGGAGAGACCTTGCGGCGCCGGTGCTTTGAGCGCGTCCGCCCACTTCTCGGCGCAGACCATGGCATCGACCTCGATGCGTCCGAGCGTGTCGACGACGGCCGCGAAGACCGACGCGTCTTTGGACGCGCGCAACGCCGCGATCGCGACGAGGGCCTTTTCGCCCTCTTCTTTCGTACACAGACCGACCGACACCCGCGCACGCGCGAACTGCGCGACGACGCCGGATTTCTCGGGCTCCAGGAGGGCGTCGAGGGCGCGCGCCGCTTCGTCCCAAGCCTCGACGGCCACGAGATCGCGATAGGGAACGGCAGCGAACGGCGAGCTACTGGCGCTGGTGGTCGCCGAAGGCATCGCGCTGCCGCTGGCGCTGGTTGCGCCCGTCGCGACGCTCGACGCCGAACCGCTCGCGCTCGACGCCGGCTCCGCGGTCTTCGCCCCGCCCGGAGCCGAGCCACCGGAAGGACAACCAGAGACGAGCGGAACGAGCCCGATGGCGACGACCACGGAAACCCAGAGGATCGTTCGACGCATGGAGAACCCCTCCGTAATCGCAGACCCCTGTGCGCGCTGAGCTCGCTCCTCAGACCGCCTTCACCCGACGCTTGCGACGGGCAGGCTTCGGCGGAGTCTTGGCAGCCTTTGCCACCTTTGCCGCCCGCGGAGCAGGCTTCGATTTCGGAGAAGCCTTCGATTTCGATGCCGGCTTCTTGGTTGTCGGCCGCGCTTTTCCTGCGGCCTTCGACTTCGCCGGTGCCCTCGTTCGTCGCACCGCCTTCGGCTTTCGCACGGGCGCCTTCGGCTTGCCGGAGACGCTCGTCTCGCCTCCGCCGGAGGTCTCTCCGGCGAAGTCGTCATCGTCTCCGCCACCGTTGCCGTGACTGCCCTCGCGATCGTCAGCGTCGTCACCCGCGTCGCCCGCGTCGAAAGAGCGCTTGGCGACGCTCGTGCTGACGGAAGTAACGACGTCGTCTTCCTCGTCATTCCGCGTCGCTTCGGCGGCCTCGCGGTCTCTCTCGGCCCCGATCGCCCGTCTGCGCTTCGGCTTGTAGCGGATGCGGATCGGCGTTCCCGAGAAGCCGAATTGCTGGCGGATGCGGTTCTCGACGTAGCGCCGGTAGCTGAAGTGGACGCTGTCGGGCTCGTTGGTGACGACGACGAACGTCGGCGGTGCGCTCTCGGCCTGGGTCACGTAATAGAGGCGAACGTAGCGGCCGTTCATCGTCGGCGGCGGGTGTGTCGCCAGGACTTCTTCGAAGAAGCGGTTGAGCGCACCCGTCGTCACGCGGCGCTTCCACTCGGCGCGCGTCTTGACGATGGTGTCGACGAGCCCGCCCATCCCCCTGCCCGTCATCGCCGAGAAGCGGACGATCGGCGCCCAGGGCGTGAACGAGAGCTTCTCGCGCGCCAGCTCTTCCGCCTTCTTCTGCTGCTTTTGATCGAGCAAATCGCACTTGTTGAGCGCGATGACGATGGCGCGTCCGCGATCGAGCGCGAGGCCGAGGATCTTCGCGTCTTGCTCGGCCACGCCTTCGTCGGCGTCGCACATGAGCACGATCACCTCGGCGCGCTCGATGGCTCGCACCGCGCGCATCACGCTCACCGACTCGACCGTCTCTTGCACCTTCGACTTGCGGCGGATGCCGGCGGTGTCGATGAGCACGAACGGCACCTCGCGCGAGGTGTCGTCGGTCTTCAGTTGGAAGCGAACGAGCGCGTCGATGGTGTCGCGCGTGGTGCCCGGCCGCGAATCGACGAGCGAGCGCTCTTCGCCGACGAGGCGGTTGAGGAGCGACGACTTGCCGGCGTTGGGGCGCCCGATGAGCGCGACGCGCGGGAGATCGATGCCCAGCTCGGCGAACGGATCTTCGATGTCCTCGGGCTCGGGGAGCGCCGCGATGATCGCCTCTTCGAGCTCGCCGATGCCGCGTCCGTGGAGCGAAGAGACCGGCAAAATGTGCTGGATTCCCAGGCGATAGTGATCGAACGCGAGCGCATCGACGCTGGGCGAATCGGCCTTGTTGGCGACCCAGATGACCGGCCGCTTGCTCTGCCGAAGGAGCTGCACCGCCTCGCGATCGGCGCTGGTGACGTCGGTCGTTCCATCGAGCACGGCGACGACGACGTCGGCCTCCTCGATGGCGCCGCGCACGTGACGCGCGATGCCTTGGCGCATCGGATCGTCGCTGTCGGGGTCGTAGCCGCCGGTGTCGATGAGCGTGTACTCGACGCCGCGAGAGAAGGCGTCGGCGTAGTTGCGATCGCGCGTCACGCCGGGCTCGTCGTGGACGATGGCGATCCTCGCCCCGACCAGGCGATTGAAGAGCGTCGACTTGCCGACGTTGGGGCGCCCGACGATGGCGACGATCGGCCGTGCGTGCGCTTTGGCGCGCGCGATGGCGGGGACGGGATCGTCCACGTGCGGACGCTGCGGATGATGACGGGTCATGGAACGCCCGGCTCGTAACACGCCGGGGCGCCTGCGTCTCGCGCAGGCTTTTTTAGGGGTTCGGCGTCGGCATCGGCGGCTGCGCCGGCTGCGACTTCGCCTTCTGATCGAGCTTCTCGCCGAGCGTCTTGCAGTCGACGTCGCAAGCCGCCTCCATCTTCTGCAAATCGTCGATGGCCATCGAGCAGCGCGCGCACGGACCCCACTCGGGATATTGCTTGGCGTCTTCGGTCGACGCCTTCACGCAGTCGGCGTGGCCTTGCGCGATCATCTTGTCGAGCTCGTCCGGCGGAGCGTTCGCGCTTTCCAGTTGCTTGCGACTGAGCGCGTCGATGTGGGAGCAGAACTGTTCGGGCGTCGGAATCGCTCCGCTCGGCGCAGGCACGGGCGCCGCCGTCGGGTTCGGCGGCGCGACTTTGTTCTCGTCCTTTTTGCAGGCGCTCAGCGCGAGGCACGCCAAGAGAGAGAGCGTCGCCCACGTCGTCCTGTCGGTGCTCACGAGCATGACGTCAGCCACTCCGGGTGAGAGGTGTCGCTGCCCCGAACCACGTCGAAATAGCGTGACTGTAGGCGTTTCGTGATCGGTCCAGGTTTGCCCTCGCCGATGGTTCGGTTGTCGACCTCACGCACCGGCGTGACCTCGGCGGCGGTGCCGGTGAAGAAGACCTCGTCGGCGAGCCACAGCTCGTCGCGCGTGATGCGATCTTCGACGACCGGGATGCCCTCTTCACGCGCGAGTGTCATCAAGGTCTCGCGGGTGATGCCGGCGAGGATCGACGAGCTGAGCGGCGGCGTCACCAACGTGCCGTGACGGACGATGAAGATGTTCTCGCCCGAACCCTCGCTGACGTAGCCCTGCGTGTCGAGCAAGATGGCCTCGTCGTACCCGCCGAGCTTCGCCTCCCGCTTGGCGAGGATCGAGTTGGTGTACTGCCCGATCATCTTCGCCTTGTTGAGACCGACGCCGATGTGGTGACGCGCGAAGCTGGAAATCTTCGCGCGAATGCCGCGATCGAGCGCCTCTTGCCCGAGGTAGGCGCCCCACTTCCAGGCGATGATCGAGACGCGCGTGGGGTTGTTGACGTAGATGCCCATCGCCCCTTCGCCGACGAAGGCGAGCGGCCGGAGGTAGCCCTCTTCAAGCTTGTTCGCCTGCAGCAAGTCGGTGCAGCCCTGCATCACCTGTTCGCGGGTGAAGGGCATCTCCATGAGCACGAGGCGGGTCGAGTCGAAGAGGCGATCGATGTGCTCGCGGAGACGAAAGATGCTCGAGCGTCCGTCGGCTCGCTTGTAGGCGCGGATGCCCTCGAAGGCGCCGAGCCCGTAGTGTAGCGAGTGCGTGAGCACGTGGACCTTGGCCTCGTCCCAAGGCACCAGCTTGCCGTCCATCCAGATCTTTTCGAGCCGGTCGACCATCGGCCGGGTCTAGCCGGGCGCTCATGCACTGTCGAGCGTCATCGCGCCCCGATCGCGCCGTGAATTTCGTGCTTCCGGTGCCGAGCGCACTCCGTCCTGCGCGCCGGGGCGGAGTTGGATAACCTCGGCTACGTGCCCCCTGGTGATGCCCCCCGCGTACGACTCGGCGAGCTGCTGGTGCAGTCCGGTGTGTTGAGCGAGGCGAAGCTCGCGGAAGCGCTCGCCGCGCAGCAGGCCGAGCCGGTGCGACGTCGCCTCGGACAAGTGCTCGTCGAGCGCGGCTTCGTCGACGAGACGCAGCTCACGCAAGTGCTCGGTCGTCAGCTCTCGGTGCCGTGGGTCTCGCTCTATCACGTCGACTTCTCACGCCAACTCCTCAACTTGGTGCCGCGCGAGGTCGCCGAAGCGTACGGCATCATCCCCGTCTACGTGCGCCACGTCCGCGGCCAAGGCGACACGCTTTACGTCGCCACCGACGACCCCACCAACGACGATGGCCAACGTCGAGTGGCCGCGTATGCCGGCCTCCCCGTGCGCCCCATGATCGCCTCTGCGAGCGACATCCGAGCGGCAATTCGTGTGTACTACGGAGGAGGCGCCGCAGCGCCCGCACCTGCGCTAGCACCCGCGCCCGCGCTAGCAGCCGCCCCCGCGCCCTTCTCCGAAACCAAACCTCGCAAACCAGACAGCGTCCCTCCCACTCGTCGCGAGTCGGGTCGCATGAAGGCCGCGAGCGCCGAGCCCCTGCCGAAGGTGATCGTCCTTCCAGACGAGCCACCTCCGCAGCCTCCGCCGATCGAGCTCCCGCCCGTCGCGGGGCCGCCTCCGTCTGCCGCGCCGTCGTCACCTGCGCCGACCGTGCCCGAGGTCCCCGCGCAGCGTCGCGGTCGTGCGCCGGCCGACGAGTACCCGGACATCGAAGCGGTCTCCATTCCGCCGCCGGCGAAGAAAAAGCCGGGACGCACCATCGCCCTCACCCTCCTCGACGGCACGCAGATCTCGCTGCCGGCGCCGGTTCGTCGAGGGAAGCAGGAAGCGCCCGAGAGCGAGCGCAAAGAAGGCGAGGCCGAGGATTCGCTCACCGCGCGCGATCTCGTGGCTGCCCTGCGCGCGGTCTCGCACGGCGCCGACGCGAGCGAGATCCTCGGCGACAACCCACGTTGGGAGGCCCTCTTCGCCGCGCTCCTCTCACTCTTGCTGAAGAAGCGACTGATCGCCGATTGGGAATTCGTCGAAGAATTTCGGAAGATCTGAGCTAGCGAGACCGAGCCTTCTCGGTCGGACGAGGCTCGGGCTCGGCGGGGCGACGGGTGCTGGCGTGGCGGCCGACGTTGCGCGGATACGTCGTCGGCACGCCCTCGAGCGGCACCGCGGCGAGCATGCGCTCGAAGGTGCGCGCGCTCTCCGGGCGATCGTTGACGCGCTTGCGGAGGCACTGGGCGACGGCGTCGTCGAGCTCGCGCGGGATGGGGAGGTCGGGACGGCGCTGGCGCATCGGCGGAGGGATCTGCCGCTGGTGCAAATCGAGCAGCTCGCGTCGGTTCTGACTCTTGATCGGCAGGTCGCCGGTGAGCGCTTCGTAGATGAGCACGCCGAGCTCGTAGAGATCGGTGCGCGGCTCGACGGTGGCGCCGATGCATTGCTCGGGGGCCATGTATTCAGGCGTGCCGAGCGTGTAGCCATCTTGCGTCAGCTTCTCGTCGCCGGTGGCGCCGACCGC
This sequence comes from Deltaproteobacteria bacterium, assembly GCA_025363655.1. Lineage (GTDB taxonomy): Bacteria > Myxococcota_A > Polyangia > Polyangiales > JADJMO01 > JANYDK01. The sequence goes on from JANYDK010000050.1 coordinate 46,153, forward strand.
GAGCTTCGACATTCCGAAGTCGAGCACCTTCGCCGTCTCACCGTCGTCGCAGAGGAAGACGTTGCCGGGCTTGAGGTCACGATGGACGACGCCGAGATCGTGCGCGGCAGCGAGCGCGAGGCAGACCTGACGGAAGACGCGGATCGCCATCCCAGGCGCCAGCGGACCATCCTTGTGCAGCTTCTCGGCGAGCGAGCGGCCGCGCAGGAGCTCCATGACCACGAAGATGGAGCCGTCTTGGAGCTGATCGAGGTCGAGCACCTTGACGACGTTGGGATGATCGAGGGCGCTCGCTACCTGCGCTTCACGTCGAAGGCGCGCGATTTCGGAGCCATCTTTGGCCGCGGCGCCGCGAAGCACCTTGACCGCCACCTGGGTGCCGAGGCCGATGTGCTCGGCGGCATGGACGACGCCGATTCCGCCGGAGCCGATGCGCCTGCCGATACGGTATTTCCCGCCTAGAACGGTGCCGACGAGATCGCCCGGGGCGGCCGTGTTGGTGTCGCCGCGGAGCTCGAGGCCACGCTCGAGGGTGGCGATGCGGATGCGCTCGAAGGCCCGATCGCGCTCGAGGCGTTTGCCGCGCGCGAGGAGGACGCCGATGCCGTAGCCGAGCGCGCCGGCGAAGAGCGCGGCGAGGATGCCAGCGATCCAGGAGAGCGCGCCGACGAGCGCGAACCCGACGACGGCGGCGCCGGCGGCGAGGAACGGCGGACGCATGAAGCCGCGCGGCTCGAGTTCTTCCCAGGTGACGACATAGCGACAGTGATCGGCGCCGCGCGCGATGCAGGTGTCGTGGGTGATCTTCGCCGG
>JANYDK010000104.1 GCA_025363655.1 Deltaproteobacteria bacterium
CCTTCAGCGCGACGGTGGTCTTCGAGTACATGTGCGTGGCCTCGTACACGATCGCCATGCCGCCACGCGCGATCTCACGCTTCACGAGGTAGCGTCCGTCGATGATCGTGTCGGCAGTGGTGTCCATGGGAGCCTCCGGTATCGATTTCATGGCGGCAATCTCGGGAATCTGACGACCGGTACAGCAAGGGGCGCGCCAACCAGAGCGCGGCGATTGGCGTCTCGGTTTCGAGCGTGTTGCGCAGGTCGTCGGTCGAAGCGTCAGAAGTCACCGCACCGTCGCGTCAAAAAACACCGCAGCGCCAAAATATTGACGCTGGTTCGCCGGAGGGAGCGACCAACACTTCTTCATCTTCGACGCGGCCCGTCATCCACGACCGCGTTTGCCGATTTGCTGGAAATTCGGCGAAGAATCTCGCATCTACTGACCCCGCGGGGATACGGGTCTGCTGGTAAACCAGGACAAAATACCACGTTCGTCTCGGTTGATTGCGTGGAGGCCGCATGCTCTGCTCGATGAGGCCAGTCGGTTGCGATCCTCGCCGATTCGCAACCTCGGTTCGAAGCGTTGGGAGGCGCGAAGTCCATGGGTCAGGCGGCCGAGAGAGCGAGCCCGCAGATCCTCGTCGTGGACGACGTACCGAGAAATCGTGCTCTCGTCGAAGCGATGCTGTTGCCGCTGGGCTATCGCATCGTGTCGGTGGAATCAGGGGCGAGGGCGCTGGAGGTATTCGCCGAGCGCACACCGGATCTCGTCCTCCTCGACGTGATGATGCCTGGCATCGACGGCTTCGAGACGTGCAAGAGGATGCGCCGCCTGCCGGGAGCTGCCGATGTCCCCATCGTCTTCCTCACGGCGCGCAACGACGTCGAGGCGCACTCCGAGGCCGTCGAGTCGGGCGGCGACGACTATCTCGTCAAGCCGATCGATCGCACCGAGCTGGTGCTCCGTGTGCGATCGCTGCTTCGCCTCCGACATGCGACCTCGGCGTTGCGTGCCCAGATGGAGCTGACGGGTCGTCAGCGCGACGAGCTCCTCCTGCTCCATGAGCAGAAGGAGGAGCTGACTGCGCTGGTGGTGCACGATCTCAAGGCGCCGCTTTCGGTCATGACGATGGACGTCGACTTCGCGCTCCACCAGGGGACCCTCGAGCCCGACGTCCGCGAGTCCCTCGAGAACGTGCAGCAGGCGACCGAGCAGATGTTGCGGATGGTCATGAACCTCCTCGACATCAGCCGCGCCGAGGATGGCGCTCTGACGTTGCAACTCGCGCCGGTGTCGCTCGTGGAGCTCGCCGCGGACGTCGCCAAGTCGTTGCAGCGACGACTCGACGATCGGAGGCAACGCCTCGAGGTGCGTACCACGCCCATCACCGTCGACGGCGACCGCGAGCTCCTCAGGCGCGTCCTCGAGAATCTCATCGAGAACGCATGTAAGTACACGCCGACGAATGGGGTGATCGTCCTCGAGACCCGCATCCTCGACGACGGCAAGATCTCCGTCGAGGTCAGCGACCAGGGCCCGGGGATTCCGATCGACGCGCGCGAGAAAGTGTTCGAGAAATATGCGCAGATCGAAGGTCGCAGCGCCAAACACAGCACTGGGCTCGGTTTGGTCTTCTGCCGCCTCGCGATCGAAGCGCACGGCGGACGCATCTACGTCACCGACAATCTCCCGCGCGGCTCGCGTTTCTGCCTCGAGCTCAGGGCCATCGGAGCGCGTCGATGAGGCGCGAGCACGTCGGGGAGATTCAACCGATCGGCGACGTCGGTCCGGGCCTGCTGGCGGACCTGATGCTCGCGCTGCCGCTGCGGAGCGCGGTGACGCTCTGTGTCCTCGAGCCATCGGCAGGCGGCGCGACGCTATTCCTCGAGCACGCCGGCGAGATCGTCCACGCCTTCACGGTGTCGTCCGACGTCGCCACGGCCGCATGCGCACGAATCGCGATCGCCGCCGGCCTCGACGTGATCGCAAAGGCCGGGACGAGCGCGGGCCACGGCAACGTCACACGGCTTCCGGTGCGCGCTGGGGCCGACGTCGGCACGCTGCTCGTCGCCGTCGTCGCCCGCGAGGATGGGCTCGGTGCCGAGGTGCGCGCGCTCTCGATCAATGGCCGCGAGCCGAGACTTTCCCGAGCGTTCCACCTCAAGCGCTGCACGCGCTGCTCGGCCTACCAGCCCACGCAGCGAACGCGCTGCGATCGCGACGACGGCGAGCTCGTCGAGGTGCGGAGCCAGGCCGAGCCGGGCGGGACGATCGGTCAGTACACCGTCGGGGAGCTCCTCGGCTCGGGCGGCGACGCCCTGGTCTATCGCGGCGCCCACGCGCTGATCGGAAAGCAGGTCGCGATCAAGGTCCTCCGCCGCATCAATCGGCGTCAGGATTCGGAGCGGTTCCTCTCGGAGGCGCGCGCGATCTCACGGCTCCGTCATCGGAGCATCGTCGAGGTGACCGACTTCGGTCTGCTCCCGACCGGCGAGCCCTACACGGTGATGGAGCACCTCGAGGGACGGACGCTGCACGACCACATGCCGACCGATCTGCCGCTCGATCCGCGTTTCGCGCTCAGGGTCGCCCGTGAGATCGCCGAAGCGCTCGGCGCCGCGCACGCCGCGGGCATCGTGCACAACGATCTGAAGCCGGCCAACGTCATGCTCCTCGCCGAGTCGACTCCCGAGAGGCCGCGTCTCAAGGTGCTCGACTTCGGCGCCTCGTCGCTCCTCGGACATCGGCAAGACGCGCAACTGGTCTACGGGACCGCGGCATACATGTCGCCCGAGCTCGCGCACGGCGAGCCGACCGACGGCCGCTCGGACGTCTACGCGCTCGGCATTCTTCTCTACGAGATGCTCTCCGGCGAATTGCCCTTCACCGGGGACACCGTCATCGAGATCCTCCGGCAGCACCTGCAGGCCCCGGTGCCGCCGATGACGAACCCACTTCCGCCCTCGATCACCACGTTGGTCTCGCAGTGCCTGCGCAAGTCACCGGAGGAGCGCCCGCGCGACGCCGCGCAGCTGATCGCCGCCATCGATCAGGGGCTCGCCGCGCTCGATCGGCCGGTGTGGCGGAGGTTTCTCCCATGACGGCCCCGATCTCGGTGCTCTTCGTCGACGACGAGCCCGCCGTGCTTCGGGCGATTCGTCGCACGCTCGAGGGCACGTCGCTCGAGGTGCTGGTCGCATTCGACGCGGCCGAGGCCCTCCGCATCCTCGAGACGAGGCCGATCGACGTCCTCGTCTCGGACATCGACATGCACGAGATGGACGGGATCGAGCTGGTGATGATCGCGCGCCGGCGCTTCCCGAGCACCATCCGCATGCTCCTCACGGGGCAGAGCACGCTCTCGCGTGCGTTGCAGGCGATCAACGAGGGGGAGGTGACGCGCCTCTACGAGAAGCCATTCGCTCCGGCCGCCTTCCGCCGCGCGATCGGTGAGCTCGCGAGCCGCATCGAGCGCTCGCGACGCGACAGCGCCGATAGCGTGCACGCGGCGTGGGTCGCGGCTCTGCGCACCTGGATGGAGGAGAGCTATCCCGGCTCGACGAAGGTGGTTCACGACGAAGCCGGGGTGGTCATGCTCGACCTCGAGAAAATCGACGCCGCGCTCGCCGAGGTCGATGCCACGGCGCTGCGGAAATACCTCCTTCGTTCGGCGGACGAGCGATGAGCAGCGCCGCCACCGACACGACCACCACGCTCGAGGGTGAGCGCGCCGAGCTGGCGCGAATCAAACAGGAGCTGGAGGTCGTCCGCGCTCAGGCCGCGCAGGAGAGCAACTTCAAGTCGCGCTTCCTCGCCAACATGTCGCACGAGCTGCGCACGCCGCTCAACGCCATCATCGGCTTCTCCGAGCTGCTCGAGCAGGAGATCGCCGGCAAGCTGACGACCACGCAGAAGGAGTACGTGCTCAACGTCTTGACCAGCGGTCAACACTTGCTCGAGCTGATCAACGACATCCTCGATCTCTCGAAGATCGAAGCGGGCCGGATGGACCTCCGCTTCACTTGGCAGTCGCTGACGACGGTCATCGACGCCGTCGCCGGCAGCATCGAGGCGCTCGCCAAGAAGCGAGGCGTGACGTTCACGATCGAGATCTCGCCCGAGGTCCCCGACCTCTTCATCGATCTCGTGCGCCTCCGACAAATCCTCTTCAACCTGCTCAGCAACGCGGTGAAGTTCACACCACCGGGCGGTGAGGTGACGCTCACGGCGCGAAAGCGTGGGAAGTTCGTCTTGATCGCGGTGCGCGACACCGGCATCGGCATTCGCGCCGGAGATCTGCCGCGCCTCTTTCGCGAGTTCGAGCAGATTCACACGATGGTGACCACCGAAGGAACCGGCCTCGGCCTGGCGCTCACGCAGAAGCTGGTCGAGCTCCACGGTGGCGAGATCACCGTCGAGAGCGTGGAGGCGCAGGGGAGCACCTTCACCGTGCAGCTCCCCGTCTTGCGTCCGAGCAGTGGCGGAGCGGTCGCGAGCACGCTCGACGTCGATACTCCGCCGGGCTCGCTCGTGCTGGTGATCGAAGACGACGCGAAGGCCGCCGAGCTGCTCACCAGCCACCTCGCTTCGGCTGGCGTCACGACCGTTTGCACCAGCGACGCCGAGACCGCGCTCGAACAGGCGCGCACGATCAAGCCAGCCGCGATCACCATCGACCTGCGCATGCCCGGCGTCGATGGGTGGGCGATCCTCGCGCGACTCAAGAGCGAGCCCGAGACCGAGCTCATCCCGGTCGTCGTCGTCTCGGTCGTCGAGGAGCCCAATCGCGCGCTCCTCCTCGGCGCCGTCGATCACCTCGTGAAACCCGTGTCGCGCGACGTCTTGCTCGACTCGCTCGAGGGCGTCGGCGTGCAGCTGTTCCGCATCAGCGGCCTGCGCGTCATGTTGATCGGCGGACTCGACGACCGCCTCGACGGCTATGAGCGCACCCTCCGCGCGTGCGGGTGCGAGGTCATCCGTGCCGCCGAGCCGTCTCGCGACATTCTCCGGCGCTCGCCCAAGCCGAACCTCGTGATCTTCGATCTCGCGGCGGAGGGAGAGGCCGACGCCTCGCGACGTGCGAAGTTGCTCGAGGAGGCGGCGAGTGCCTACATCGCCGTTGTCGCCGTCATCCCCGACGAGGCCGATCTGGCGACGAACTGGGGCGTATTGAACGTGCTTCGTCAGCAGGAGTTCGGTCGCCAAGATCGGCTGGTGCGCTGCGTCTGGAGCGCCGCACACGAACCGCGCACCCGTCCAAGTCGATTGCCGCCCCGCCGAGGAGACACATGAACGAAAACCGACGTGCCCTGGTGGTGGACGACAACGCGATGAATCGCCGCCTCGTGCGCGCGATCCTCGGACGGGTCGGTCACGACGTCGCCGAGGCCGAGGATCTCTGCGGCGCGCGCACCGAGCTCGACAAACAGATCCCTGACGTCATCCTCCTCGACGTCCAGCTACGCGGGGAATCGGGCCTCGATTTCCTCGCCGAGCTGCGCACGAAGGAGCGGTTGCGTGACGTCGCCGTCATCGCCTTCACGGCCCATGCGATGGGCGGCGATCGCGAGCGGTTTCTCGGCGCCGGCTTCGACGGACACATCACCAAGCCGATCGCCACGCGCACCTTCGTCGACGACATCGAGGCGATCCTCCAGCAGAAGAAGGCCGCGCGTTGAATGGCAAACAGGCCCCTACGGTCGGCTCAAGTCGACGAACTCAGCCGTCGGTCTGGCGAACAGGTAGCCCTGTTGCAGCCGGACCCCGAGCCGCGAGAGCTCGTCGCGCTCGCCGGTCACCTCGACACCTTCGCCGATGATCTCGGTGCCGAGATCGCGACAGAGCATCGAGACCGATTCGATCAGCTTCGCCTTGACCTGCGAATGATGCACGTCGCGCACGAGCGCCATGTCGATCTTGACGAACTCCGGCTCGACGGAGGCGAAGGCGTTGAGGCCCGCGTACCCGGCGCCGAGATCGTCGATCGCCAGGCGAAAGCCCACGTTGCGCAGGGCGACGATCCGCGTGCGGACATCGGGCACCTGATCGAGCGAGGCACGCTCGGTGAGCTCGAGGACGACGCGACTCGCGATCTTGCGCAGCGTCGCCGGAGGGTCGAGCAACTCGGGGTCGAGCAAGTCTTTGGTGTGTACGTTGAGAAAGAGGAGCGCGCCTTCTGGGGCGTTTACCCACGCTTCTGTGGTCAGCTGGCGCACGCGTCGTCCGACGTCTTGCAGCCGATCGCACGACTCGGCCGCCTCGAGCACCGCGCCGGGATGGGGCAAGATCGGCTCGCGGCTGCGCATCAGGGCCTCGTACGCGAAGACCTTCCCCGACTGCGGCGCGACGATCGGCTGGAAGGCCATCCACATCGTCTCGAGCGTGCGCCGCAGCGTCACCACGCGACCGATGCGATCCGCGGGCCGGTCGGCGGGGACACCGAGCTCGCGAAGGGCCTGGCGACGCAGGTGCAGCATCGCGTGGAGCCTGACCGCCCGCGCGACGGTCTCGCAGAGGTACTCGGCGGAGATCGGCTTGGTGAGATATTGCATCGCGCCGAGCTCGACCGCCTCGGCCGCCGTCTTCTCGCTCGGATCGGCCGTCATCATGATCACCGGCAAGTCGAGATCGTGCGCGCGCACCGCCTCGAGCAGCTCGATGCCGCTGAGGCCCGGCATGTGGACGTCGCTGACGAGTACGTCGAACGGCTCGGCGCGGAGCGTCTCGATTGCCTCATCGCCGCTCGACACCGCTTGGACGTCGTAGCCCTTGACGGTCAGGGAGCGGCTCATGGCACGGGCCAACGTGACGTCGTCGTCGACGATCAACACGCGATGGCTTCCGCCGGTCGGCGTCGGCTTCTGGAACGACCGCGTCGGCGCGCTTTTCATATCCAAAGCAGGCCACGGCGCCGGAAAAAGTGCAATCCATCGATTGCCCAAGACCGTACGAATTCACCCCATGGGGTTGGTGTTTGGCTACTGCGTTTCGCCGCGCCGCGCGCTCGATTCACCGCGCCCAAACCCCCGCTCCGGCGGTGGCAGCGAACAGCGTTCCCGCTTTGTTCGTCGTCATTCCCGTCATTGGAACGTTGATCATCGTCGGGGTGACGTCGGTCCAGGTCGCGCCCTTGTCGGCAGATCGAAAGACGGAGTGCGTCTCGCCGGTCGAGGCGGCGATGACCTCGGGGAGCTTGAAGCCGAAGTAGGCATTGCCGGCGGCGTCGCTGGTCATCGCGGTGCGTGTCCACCCTGCGGGGAAGGTACCGACGGCGGTCCAGGTGACGCCGTTGTCGGTCGAACGCGCGAGGGTAGCGACGCGCTTGAGGCTCGGGGCGGGGTACGTGTCGAGCGTGAAGAGCAGGGTGCCGTCGGGCAGGGCGACGCCCGGTTTCACCTGCACGGTGCCGGCGGCCGCGCCGCTGAAGTCGGGCGCCCACGCGGCCCACGTCTTCCCGTCGTCGGTCGACTTCATCAATCCGAAGCCCTTCTGTACGACGAGGATGCCTTTGCCGCGGACGAAGTTTCCAGTGCCCGTCATCGTCGTGTCGGCGGTTCCCCAAGTGGCGCCTTCATCGGTAGAGCGATAAAGGCCGACCGCCGTTCCGACGAGCACGTCGCCGGAGGCCGCGAAGCCGTGATAGGCAATTGCGCCGCCGCCAGCGGGCGCCGAGGTGATTCCACGTCGCGCCGTCGTCGATCGACTTCGAGAGAGCGTTCTCGGTGCGGCCCGGCCACAAGTAGATCTCGTCGGCGGGTCCGCTCCGGAGGCGCACTTCGAAGCCGCTGGCGTCGACGTAGTTGGTTTGGATGCCCGAGAATTGCCAGGTCCCCAGCTTCGGTCGCTTGAAGGCGTAGACCCGATCGTTCACCAGATAGACATCGCCCTTGGCGTTGAAGGCGAAGTCCATGATGAGACCGCCGAGCGGGCCGCCGGTCTCCCTCCAGGTTCCTGGCGGCGGAGGCGTGGTGTCCGAGGCTGCGTCACTCGTATCGGAGGTCGAGTCTACGGCCGAGTCAGAGGCCGAGTCGGCGCGCGAGTCGACCGTTGCGTCGGCGGTGTCGGTCGGTGTCGCATCGAGCGTATCGAGCGCATCGCCGGTCGCCGTGTCCTTTGCGACGTCGGCGCCGGTCTCGTTCGCGGTATCGCCCCCAGGCGTCGCGGTGTCGGTCTCGACCGTCCCACCATCGTCGCCGCCCCCGCACCCGAGCCCGACCAGGACCACGAGCACCGAACACGAATATTTGCGGCTCTCCGAGAGGTTTGATGGAACCGCAGCGGCGTAGGCCGAGCATTGCGGCACGAGAAACCGCGGCGATCGCGACGTAGGAAGCGGTGACGACGATGGTGATGGAACGCGCACGATCGAAGGGCTACCTCGGGGGTTCCTACACCATCCTCGGAGACCCGATCG
>JANYDK010000006.1 GCA_025363655.1 Deltaproteobacteria bacterium
GAAGGAGGGTGGGGCGTCGCTGAACGTGCTCGCCGGCCTCACGGCGGGCAACTTCTCCGCGTTCTGGACCGGCCTCTCGATCGTCGGCCTGATGGGCATCGCGTACGGCGTGAGCATCAACGGCGTCGGGTCGATCATGGGGCACCCGGGCATCGAGGCGATCTTCGCGTTCGGCCTCGTGGCGTTCGGCTTCCTCGGCATGGGTCCGGTGACCATCGCCGTCGACTCGTACGGTCCGGTGACGGACAACGCGCAGTCGGTGTACGAGCTCTCGATCATCGAGACGCTGCCGAACATCAAGGCGGAAGTGAAGAAGGACTTCGGCTTCGATCTCAACTTCGAGAAGGCCAAGCACTTCCTCGAGGAGAACGACGGCGCCGGCAACACGTTCAAGGCCACCGCGAAGCCGGTGCTCATCGGCACCGCCGTCGTCGGTTCGACCACGATGATCTTCTCGATCATCATGCTCCTCACGAACCACCTCACGGACATCGTCGCCCTGCAGAAGATGACGATTCTCCACCCGCCGTTCCTCCTCGGCCTCATCGCCGGCGGATCGATCATCTACTGGTTCACCGGCGCTTCGACGCAGGCCGTCAGCACGGGTGCGTATCGCGCGGTCGAGTTCATCAAGGCCAACATCAAGCTCGACGGTGTCGAGAAGGCCTCGATCGCCGACAGCAAGAAGGTCGTCGAGATCTGCACGCTCTACGCGCAGAAGGGGATGTTCAACATCTTCCTTGTCATCTTCTTCGGCACGCTCGCCTTCGCGTTCTACGACGAGTACTTCTTCATCGGGTACCTCATCTCGATCGCGCTCTTCGGTCTCTTCCAAGCTCTCTTCATGGCCAACGCCGGCGGAGCCTGGGACAACGCGAAGAAGGTGGTCGAGGTCGAGCTGAAGGCGAAGGGCACGCCGCTGCACGATGCTTGCGTCGTCGGCGACACCGTCGGCGATCCATTCAAGGACACGTCGTCGGTGGCGATGAACCCGGTGATCAAGTTCACCACGCTCTTCGGCCTCCTCGCAGTCTCGCTCGCGCACCAGATGACGGGTTCGCAGCAGACGCTGAAGTTCGTGCTCTCGGGCGGGTTCTTCCTCGTCATGCTCGTCTTCGTCTACCGCTCGTTCTACGGCATGCGCATCGAGTCGAACCTTCGCTCGGATGACAAGTCGGAGAGCTCGGGCGGCGAGCCCGCGGCTGCCGACGCGGAGTGATCTCCCAGTCTGGTGACGCTCGGTTCGTCCGAGGGTGACCAGCACGCGCGCCTCGGGCTCGAAAGGGCCTCGAGGCGCGAGTGTTTTTGTCAGCTCCCGTATTCGGGAGGGAGCTCGATTTTGCGACGCGCGGGACGGTGCACCGGGTGTTCATGCGAGCTCTTCGCGAGGTAGCCGATGAGCTGGGCGAGGGGCGCGAGGCCGACGCGGACGCCGAAGATTCGTCCGAGCGTGCCGATCTCACCGGGCGCCGACGTGGACGTCGACATCATGCTCTGGGTGCTCTCGGCGCTCTCCGCACCCTCGTCGGACGCGTCTTTGCAGCAGCGAAAGCCGGTCGAATAGTCGTTGTAGACCATCGAGTGGACCTTGGTGGCGTAGTCGCAGCCTTGGCCGAGCTCGTCGACGTCGAGGTAGAAGCCGCCGCGCATCGTCTTGTCGTCGATCCACTCGTTGACGTTGCCGACGAGGTCGTAGACGCCGTTGCCGTTCGTGCACTGCGGCGCCGATCCGGTGAGCGCGATGGTGTTCGGCAGCTGGTTCAGCCGCGGATCGTTCATGTTGCGGTTCTCGTACATCGCCTCGCCCGAGTAGAGCGACTGCAGAGGGTGCGTACGGCCGTCGTCGATGCAGAGACCGGGGACGTGGCTTGCCCCGTAGGGCCAGGTGCCGCCGGACGAGCCACGACAGGCTGCGACCCACTCGCTCGCGTGACAGAGGCGCTTCTCGGCAACCGCGCAGGCCTTCTGCGCGAGTGCCATCGAGATGTGCGCCTGCGGTACGACCCCAGGCTTGCTCACCGCGCGGACCTTGTGCCGCACCGGCGTTGCATAAGGAGTGTATGTAATCTCCGAGCCGTTCGGGAGGACCTCGACGAGCGAGCCTTCCCAACGGTCGATGCAGCTGCCGCCGACGAGCGCCATCTCTTCCGGACAGGTCTTCGCCGCCGAGGCAGTGGACGCAGTCGTCCCGACGATCGTCGTGGCGATCGCGGCGATGGCAAGAGTGAGGGTGACGGAGCCGGAGACGAAGCGCGCGCAATGGACCATCGGATCGCGTCCATGAGAGCGATCCGACGTCGAGGGAGCCAAATTTGTGTCCATCCGTGGGAGGCAGCGTGTCCACGGCGGCGAGCGGCCGACGAGACGCCAGCGCAAGGGCACGTTAGAGGGCCAATATGGACCGGCTTGCCTTGGTGCTCGCGCTCGGCGCGCTCGGGCTCGTGGCAGCCCAGCGTCTCGCCGCGTGGCTCCGGGTCGAAGCGCGGCGGACGGGCGCGGGTGCGTCGGCGGGTACGTCGAATGCGTCCTCCAAGGTCGGGGAGGGCGCGCCGATCGCCGAGGCGCTCCGGTCCCTCCTGCTCGAGCACGCGCGCTGGTCGGGTCTCCTCGTCGGAGTGGCGGCGCTCGGCGCCTTCACGGTGATGGTGTCGATGCGCACCTCGCCGACGATCGATTCTGCGTCGCCCCGCGTCCTCGCCGCGCTCGCTGCCGGCTCGACGTTGGTGGGAGGTGCGACGTCGATCGTGGCCGCGTTCGTCTGCGCCAAGTTCGGGCTCTTCGTCGACGTCGCCGCCCCCGCAGCTCGTCGACGCGCATTTCCCGAGGGGCTCGTGGCGACGATGCGTGGAGGGGCCGCGGCTGCGCTCTTCGTCGTCGCGCTCGCGCTCGTCTCGCTCGGCGTGCTCTACGGCGTCGCCTCGCGTTTCGGTCCGCTCTCGTCGGAGGCGCGGGCGACGGGAGCGCCAATGGCGATCGTCGGTTTCGCCGTCGGTGCGTCGCTCGTCGCGCTCGTTGCCCAACTCGGATTCGGAGTCGCCGGTGTCGCTTCGGCCGCCGCCGACGCGCGCCTGCGAGCCGCGGAGCCGAATTCACCGCTCGACGACCCGCGCAACACCCTCTCGGTGGTCACCCGCGCCGCGAGCTTCGCACGTGCGCGCATCGCTCCGGTCGCTGAGCTCTTCCAATCGGTCGCCGTCGAAGGGGTCGCCTCGATGCTCCTCGCAGCGGCGCTTTTTCAGGCGAATCATGGCTTCTTCGCGCGCGTCGGCGTCGATGCGTTCGGCGTCGTCCTCGTCCCCTTGGTGGTCCGTGCCTTCTCCCTCATCGCCACGTTCGTCGGCGCGATGGCGGTGAAGAGCGGCCCCTCCGAGTCGCCGATGGCGGCGATCGATCGCGGCTATTTCGTCAGCGCCGTGCTCGTCATGCTCTCGGTAGGCACCGCTGCACACTGGCTCCTTCGCGGCACCTTCATCTGGTTCGCCATCGCCGGCGCGCTCGGCGTGCTCGTCGGCTACGGCTTCATGCTCGCCGCACGCTGGCAGGAGGGCGGCGCGATGGGAGACGAGAGCGCCGACGCCGAGGGCGAGAGCGATTTCGTCGCCGGGCTCGGCGGCGCCGTCGTTCCGGCGATCGTCGCGGCCCTCGGCGCGTTCGGCGCGTATCGCTGCGGGGAGGCGAGCGGGCTCTCGCACGGTGGCGTCTTCGCGCTCGCCTTGGCGGCGAGTGGCTCGCTCGGGGTCGCCGGATTCCTCCGCGCAGCGACCTCGATCGACGCCGGCCTCGAGGCGCCTGTGGTCGAGACGAGCGTCGGAGAAAAGGAGGCGCGGGCGGCGCTCGAACGTGCAGCCCCGATGATCCGCGCGATCGGACGCGGATACGCGGCTTCCGTCGCTGCGCTCGTGGTCCTGGTCACCCTGCGCGCCGATCTCTACCGCGTCGGTGCCCAACGCGTCCTCGCCACCGGCGTCCACGCGCCCGTCGAGGTCGACCTCACCAAGCCTGCAATTCTCTTTTCTGCAGCGCTCGGCGCCACGCTCGTCTTTGCCGTCGTCGCCTTGGTCGTCCGTGGCATCGGCGCGGTCGACGAGGCGACGCTCGCCGCCGCGCAAGGAGAGCTACAGACGCTCGAGCACGACGAGACAGGCGTCATTTTTCCGATCGATTATCACCCGCCGTATCGGGTGCTCGCGCGCCAGCTGCTCGGTCGTTCGCTCGCGGCGATGGCGCTTCCGACGGGGCTCGTCGTCGTCACGCCGGCGCTGCTCGGCGTCGTCCTCGCGCGCGCCTTCGGGGTGGGGGCCGAGGGGACATTCGCGTTCGCCGCCGTCGCCGCCATCGTCGGGGTCCTCCTCTCCCTCGCGCTCGCCGGGGGTCGTCGCGATCGCGATGCGAAGAGCGCTGCCGCGACGTCGCTGCGGGAAATCGCGGCTCCAGTGCTGCCGATCGTCGCGCAACTCCTGGCGGTGCTCGCGCTCGCCCTCGGTCCCTGGCTCGCCTGACCTCGGCCCTGCTGCTAGCGTCTCGGCCCATGGCGGCAGCAACCGAGGCCTTGGTCACCGATGTTCCGTACGCGACGCGCGACGTCAGGGCGCTCGTCTCCGAGCCTGGCTCGGTGCTCGACGCGAAGATGCGCGCCGGCGTCGCTCCCTCATTCGACGACCTGCGCGGCTGGGAGTTTTCGGGCACCAACGCCGGCGCGCTGACCGACCTCCTCGGCATCCGCAAGTTCAAGAAGGGCTTCTACGAAGGTGCCCCGCGGGTCCCGCGAGGGCCGACGCCGTTCATCCAAGGCTACAACGTCGTCGTCGCGCAGAACGGCATCGGCAACCCGCACGTCGCCAAGCCGAACGACGAGAGCCCGAAGCGGCACGGCTTCTATCGCGTGCATCAGGTCGTGTCAGGCGCGCGCGACGACAAGTATCCGAACGCGCTGCTGCTCGACTACGGCCTCGGGAAGAACGGCGGAAACCCAGCCGGCCTCCTGCGCGATTACCTCGTGCAGGTCGATCCCGATGACAAGGATCTGCTGCTGGGGAAGGCGTATCTGGCGCTGCTCGGGATGAGGATTCCGGTCGGCTTCTTCGTGCTCGTCCGACACAACAAGCACGAGTTTGCCGGGTGAGAGAGACGAGAGCTGGCTGTCGCACGGGCTTTGTCGCGCAAGAGCACGAAAAGCCCGCTCCGATTTCGAACTAGACAGTCACATCCCCGGCCGTCGCCGGGGGCCCCGCTAGTAGCCCTTCTTCATCACCCAGTTGTCGCCTGGCTCCATCTCGCGCTGCGAGGTGGTGACGAGGCAGGTGGCGGTGTGCTCGCGGACGCGGAGGACGCGCACCTCGGCGACGACCTCCTCGGGGTAGTCGGGTGAGTCTTCCGGCGTGTTGTAGGCCTTCGTCTCGATCGTCGCGTTGCTGTCGGTGTTGAGTGTGACCGACGACGCCGCGAGCTCGCCGCTCGCCGAGAGACCTTTGCGCCACTGATCACCGCGGTGGACGACGAAGATGCGGTTGCCGACCTTGAGGCCTTCCTTCTCGCCCTTGTCGAGGAGGAGGATTTGGTTGGCCCCGTAGAGGATTTGCGGGTTCACCGACGCGAGGACGACCCCGCGGAGGTCGATGCCGTTGGTGGTCGGGGGGACCACGTCGATGCGCCTTTCGATGGGCCCGACGCGCGCGCCGCGTTCGATGACGTCGAGCGCTTCGACGATGGTGCCTTCGACGAGCTTGCTGTCCTTGTCGACCTTGTCGACGCGGATGGTGCCGAGGATCTGCACCACCTTGCCCATGTCCTTGCCGTCGACCTTGATGGCGCGCGCATGGTGGAAGACGGTGAGCGAGTCGCCGGGGAAGAGCGTCTTCACTTGCTCGGGCGTGACGCGGACGTAGACCTTGTTGAAGGTCGTGAGGAGCATGCGATCTTCGGGGCTGCCGATGACCTCGCCGGTGTCCTCGGTCTTGTCGTCGTAGACGAAGCCCATGTCGCGGAGGAAGACCGTGCCGGGCTTGACCTGCTTGGGCTTGAGCACGACGCCGCCCGGCTGTTCGAGGCCGAGCGAGAAGCCGCCCTGCTCCTTCTTCAGCTTCACGACTTCACCAGGGAAAATCCAGTGTGGATTGAGGATGTCGGGGTTGTACGACCAGACGCGCGGCCACTGCCACGGGTTGTTGAAGTAGTGATCGCAGATGTCCCAGAGCGTGTCGCCCTTGCGCACGGTGTGGCTCGGCGGGACGAGCGCCCACGTCTTCTTGCCGCTGTCGTCACCGAGCGTGACCGAGCCCTTGTTGGTCTTGGCGACGTCGAGCGCCGACGGGCCCTTCTCGACGTTGGCGGGCGGCCCGCTGGTGTTCGAGTCCTTGACGCCGGCGCCGAGGGTGTTCTTCTTCGGCCCGAAGTCGGCGGAGGCGGTCGACGAAAGCACCAGCGCGACGAGCGGCGAGCTCACCAGCCCGAGACGGCGAAATGAGACGCTCCAACGATCTCCCAGCGACTTCCTGCTCATGATGCGCCCTCCGACGGGATCTTCTTCGCCGCCTCCGAGTTCGGAAAATCTTTGCGCAGCCGCGTGAAGGCTGCTTTCGCCTTCGCGTCGCTGCCGAGCTTCTTCTGCGTCAGCCCGAGCTTGAGGAGCGCATCGGGCACTTTGGCCGACGCGGGGTAGCTGACGAGCAAGCCGTCGAACTGATCGGCCGCGGCGCCGTAGAGCGCGAGCGCGTAGTAACACTCGCCGCGCCAATAGAGCGCGTTGGCCGCGTAGGGGTGATCGGGGTAGCGGACGACGAAGCCGGCGAAGGCGTCGAGCGCCTCCTTCCACTTCTTCCCCTTGGCGAGCTTGAGCGCCGCGTCGTATTCGACGTTGGCCTTCGGATCGAGCGAGGGTGACTTCGACTTCTTGCTCTTGCTGCCGGCGAACGCTTCGTCGGGATAGGTCTCTTCGACGCCGCCAGGGCCGATTTTCAAGAGGGGCCGTGGGCCGTCGTCCTCTTCTTCGGGAGGAGGCGCGAGGATCACCTTCTTGATCGGTGGCGCGTCGCTGCCGCCGGGCTCGAGCTTCACCACCTTGAGCGGCTTGGCTTCGCTGCTGACGCCACCGCCGACGTGAACGGTGTTGTTCCCATCGTTGCCGCCTTCGGCGTCGAGCGGGTGGGCGTCGTCGTGGGCTTCGAGGTTGGCGACGCGGCGTTCGAGCGCGTCGTGCTCGCCCTGCACCTTGGCCAGCTTTTCCTTGAGGCCCGAGAGCTCGCGCTCGCCCGAAGCCCGACCCGCGCAGGCCAAGAGCGGCAGGACGGACGCGAAGAGCAGCGCGCCGAAGAGATTTCCACGCAGCACTCGAGACATGAACGAAGCCTACGGTGCGAGGAAACTTGGGGCCAACTGCACGACTAGCCTCAGCGGACAAAGTCGCGCGGCAATCTTTGGCGAAACCAGAAGCTTACGTTCGGTCAGCTCAACATAAGCTTCTTATGATTTTGCTCCGGGCGACGATGCGCTAGACCGGAAACACCGACGATGAGCTCCGCCGCCGTCTGCAGCACCTGTGGAACTCCGCTCCCGCCGGGCAGCGATCGCTGCCCGCGGTGCGGCACCTTGGCAGGCGATCACCGCCGTTGCTACGGCTGCGGCGCGCGCGCCGAGGTCGTCCAGCGTGACGGCCTCTTCGTCTGCGCCGCTTGCGGGCGTCCGCGGGTGCCGATGGAGGGCGCGGGTATCGTCCGCAGCGGTCGGGAGCGAGCGCCCCTCGCGCGCATCGCCCAGCTGAAACACGACGCCAACGTCTCGCGCTTCGTCTCCATCGTCGGCTTCGTAGTCGCCTTCTTCGTGTTGATGCTCGGCGCCGGCTTCGTCTCGTTCCTCCCCATCTTCGGCTACGCCATCATGGCCATCGCCGCGATCATCGTCGGCGCTGGCCTCGTTGGCCTCGGCCGCTCGAAATCACGGCTGAAAGAGGGGCGCGTCGCCATGGAAGAGGCGATCGCCCTCGTCGCGCACGACGTCATCCGTTCGCGCGGCAGCATCAGCGCGCAACAGCTCGCCGAGCAGATGGGGCTTCCGTACGACCTCGCCGAGCGGACGCTCGATCGTCTGCCGGCCGATCCGCAGCTTCGCGTCGAGACGGTCATCGACGAGCAGTCGACCGACGGCAAACTCCGATATCGCATCGCCGATGCCGGCCTCTACGCCGCTGCCGTAGATGAGAACCTCAGCGAAGAAGAGCAAGAGAAGCGCTCGTTCGACGCGCGCCTCGCCGCCTCGATGAAGGCGAAGAAGCCGTGAGCCGTCCGAACAAGCCCGGCGTCCGTGCCGCGCTCTCGAATGTCGGTGGTCCGTCGCGTCGCACCGGTGACGACGTCCTCGCTGCCATCCTCGAGGACGCCTTCGACGTCGGCGAAGATGATCACGACGCGACGCGCGCGCACGTCCACGGCTTCCATTCGTATCCGGCACGCCTCCACGCCGTGACTGCCCAGCGCATCATCGACGCGTGGGGTGGCGCGAAGAAGACGCTCCTCGATCCGTTCTGCGGCAGCGGCACCGTGCTCGTCGAAGGGCGTACGCGCGGGATGCGGGTCGTCGGTACCGACGTCAACCCGCTCGCGATCCGTCTCTCGAAGCTGAAGACGCGTGGCGTGCCGGGGGTCGAACGAGCAGCCATCCTCGAGGCGGCGCAATGGATCGCGCGTCACGTCGAGAACCGAAGGCGCACGCAGGCGCGCGTGACGCGACGCTATCCGGAAGAAGACGTGCGTCTCTTTCCGCCGCACGTGCTCCTCGAGCTCGACTCGCTCCGCGATGGTCTCGATCAGGTCGAACCGCTGGCGTTGCGCGAGGACGTCGAGCTCGTCTTCTCCGCCATCCTCACCAAGGTGTCGCATCGTCGCGGCGACACCGGCGTGTACATGCAACAGCGGCGTTTGCCGCCTGGATTCGCCTCGCGCCTCTTCGTGCAGAAGGCCGAGGAGTTGGTGCGCGCGCTCGAGGCCTTCGAGAAAACGGTGCCAGTCGGCACCTCGCCGTCCGATGTCCACTCCGACGACGCGCGCACGCTCGGCACCCTCTCGGCGGGCATCGTCGACCTCGTGCTGACGTCGCCGCCTTATGCAGCCACCTACGATTACGTCGACCATCACGACGTTCGACTTCGATGGCTCGGTCTCCGGCTCGATCGTTTCAGCTCGCTCGAGCTCGGCGCGCGTCGTGACTACGCACAGCTCGACGGCATCAAGGCGCGTCGCCGTTGGAACGACGAGCTCGGTAGCACGCTCGCGGCCGTCTCCCGCGCCCTCCGAGAAGGCGGCAAGGCGGTCTTCGTCATCGCAGACAGCGCGGCGGCAGGAATGGCCCTCCGTGCGCTCGACATCGTGCAGTCGCTCTCGGCGGGGGCGAACCTCCGCGTCACTGCGGCGGCGTCGCAGGAGCGTCCGCATTTTCACGGCGGGACGCGTCACGTGTACCGCGATGCTCCGCGCGAGGAGCACTTGATACTTCTCGAGAAGGCTCCCGCGAAGCTCGCGTCGGCGTGAGCTCGCGGAGTGCGCGTCGCAGATTGGCGAACGCGCGGCGGAAGAAACCTCGGGTGACGCTGGTGACGGTGCGACGACGCGCAGGCCGCGGGGCGACGTAGGCGAGGCGCGCGCGCGGACGCTCGACGTCGCCGAGGAACGCCGTGAGATCGTCGACGAAGCGAGCGGTCGCCTCGAGGTGGGGAAAATGCCCGCAATTCGCGTAGGTGGTGAGCGACGCTCCCTCGACGCGTTCGCGCGCAGAGCGGCCATGCGAGACCGGAAGGATGCGATCGCGCTCTCCCCAATAGAGCGCGAGCGGCGGCAGCGTGGTCACCGCGTCGATGTGCTCCCACGTCTGCCGATATTGACCGAACAAATCGATGCAGCCACTCACCGTGCGTTGGAAGGCGAGCCCGCTTCGAGGCGCGGTGTTCATCCACGCCAAGCGATCGATCTCCTCGGACTCGGGGTCGGCGAACTGAGACGACGCGACCCGCATCAACAGCTGGGTACCGACGCGCATCAGCGGCGGCGCGAGCAGCGGTCCGAGCACGGGAAAAGCTGCCAGACGGAGGCCGAAGCCGACCTCGCGTCCGAGCCCTCCCGCTGCGACGAGCGCGAGACGATCGACGTCGACCGAACGACCTTCCGCCGCCGCCTCGTCGAGGAGCATCCACTGCGCGACGCCTCCACCGAACGAGTGCCCCGCGAGATGGACACGCCCGAGCTCGAGGGTGGCGATCCAACCGGCGAGAATTCGCGCGTACCAATCGAGCGTGTAGGGCGCGTCCGGTCGACCCGAGAGGCCGTGGCCAGGGAGGTCGGGCATCAGCACGCGGTAGCGCTCGGCAAGGCGAGGCGCGGCGCGACGCCACGTCCGGTGTGAGTCGCCGAGCCCATGCAAGAGCACCAACGGCGGCCCTGACCCGAGCTCACCCCAGGCGATGGTCGTGTCGTCGACCGTGGTGACGCGTGGCTTGCCGATCATTTCCATGGGTCACTCCAGACGTTGCACGTCGTGATGCAAAGTGATACGACGTGACACAAGATCGTGCAAGGACGTTTCTGTTGCCCGTGGACATGGCCAGGCGCGACCGACCTCGGCAGAGTGTGGCCGATGCTTCGCGTCACTCCGTTTCCCGTCCTGGCAGTCCTGGCGGTGCTGGCAGCTTCGATCGTGACGGGTTGTGGTGGCACCACCTTCGGGGGACTCGGCGACGACGACACCGGCTCGATCGTAGACCTCGACACTGGCTCTGGCTCCGACACCGAGGGCGCGGACACGGAGCCGATCGACGACACGGGTAGCGCCTTCGACGGCACGATCGCCGATTCGACCGATGCTGGCCCCGACGCGGCGGTCGATGCAGTCGATGCCGTCGATGTGCTCGACACGGCGGTCGATGGCGACGTCGCGACCGACACCCGTGATGCCGCGGTCGACGCCGACACCGGGATCGATTCCGCCGTCGATACGCTCGACAGCTCGCCCATCGACGCGGGAAGCGACGTTGGCAGCGACGCGGGGTCCGACACGACGTCCGCCGACACGGGCGGTCCGACGTGGACCAACGTCACCGGCAAGGTCGCGTGTGAGGGCGGTCAGTGCGACAAAACGTGCTGCGGACACGACTTCTTCGGCTGGGGCTGGACCTGCACGGACACCTGCATCGCGGGCCGCACGTACGACTGCGACGAGAAGTCCGACTGCGGCGGCAAGGTCTGCTGCACTTCGAAGAACGTGTTCGGGACCATCGATGGCTCCGGCTGTAAGGACTCGTGCGGCGGTGACCTGCAGCTTTGCGCGACGACAGCCGAGTGTTCGGGCGGCAAGACCTGCAAAGCCTTCGCGCCGCCCGATCTCAAGGTCACGATCGGCGCTTGCCAGTAGCTACAAGAGTATCCGCGTCGGGTGCTCGACGATGTGGCGGAGCTCGCGGAGGAAGGTGGCGCCGATGGCACCGTCGACGACGCGATGATCGCAGCTGAGCGTGCAGGCGAGCCGATGACCGACGACGATGGCGTCGCCCTTCACGACCGGCTCCTTGCGCACCTGACCGACCGCGAGGATGGCGCCTTCGGGCGGGTTGATGACCGCGGCGAACTCGTCGATGCCGAACATGCCGAGGTTGGAGATGGAGAAGGTGCCGTTCTGCATCTCCTCCGGCTTCAACTTCTTCGCCTTCGCGCGCGCCGCCAAGTCGCGCACTTCGGCGCTGATTTCGCGCACCGATTTGCGATCGGCATCACGTAGGACCGGCGTCACCAGCCCGTCGTCGATGGCCACGGCGACCGAGATGTCGACGCGATTGTGGATGAGGATCGCCTCCGGCGAGAACTGCGCATTGCACGCCGGCACGAGGCGAAGCCCGATCGCGCAGGCCTTGATGAGCAGGTCGTTGAGGCTGATTTTTTCGGCCTTCTCGCCCTTGCCCGCGAGCGCGGCGAGATCGCCGTTGATCTGCTCGCGAAGCGCAACCAAGGCATCGGCGTCGAGATCGACCGTGAGATAGAAGTGCGGCACCGTCTGCTTCGACTCGGTGAGCCGACGCGCGATCGTCTTGCGCATCATCGAGAGTGGGCGTGGATCCGGCGCAGCGAGCTCACCAGGGGGGAGGGGCGCGGGGCGTGCGGCGGGGCGTGCGGCGACGGGCGTCGATGCGGCGGAGGCGAGATCGCGCTGGATGATGCGCCCGTGCGGGCCGCTGCCTTGGACAGCGTGGAGATCGAGGCCCGTTTCACGAGCGAGGCGGCGGACGAGAGGAGATGCCTTGACGCGACCGTCGGGGGAGGGCGCAGCCGCGGGTGCAGGCGCTGCTGCGGGTGCAGGCGCAGCCGCGGGTGCAGGTGCAGGTGCAGGCGCAGGCGCAGGCGCGTGCCCTGCCAACAACCCCGACACATCCTCCCCCGGCTGACCAATGATCGCCACCGGTTGCCCGAGCACCACCATCGACCCTGGCGTCACCAGCAGCTTCAGCAGCGTGCCCTTGTCGAAGGAGCGGAACTCCATCGTCGCCTTGTCGGTTTCGACTTCGGCGAGGAGGTCGTCGATGCCGATCGTGTCGCCCTCCTTCTTGTGCCAGGTCGCGAGGCGGCCCTCCTCCATCGTCGGAGAGAGCTTCGGCATGTCGAGGATTTTGGCCATTGTTTCGGGTGATCGCAGGTGATCGCGGGTGATCGTGAAGGTCAGTGGACGTAGAGGACGCGCTTGCAGGCTTCGACGATGGCCGGCACTTGCGGGAGGCAGTGCTGCTCGAGCTTGGCGTTGTATGGCATCGGCACGTCCATTCCGGAGATGCGGAGCACGGGCGCGTCGAGATCGTCGAAGGCGAGACGTTGGATGCGATCGACTATTTCGGCGCCGACGCCGCCGTAGGGCCAGCCCTCGTGCGCGACGACGACGCGGTGGGTTTTGCGCACGCTGTTCACGATCGTCTCCTCGTCGAGCGGCCGGAGCGAACGCAAGTCGACGAGCTCGGCGGAGATGCCCTCTTTCGCGAGCTCGGCGATGGCCTGCAACGCGACGTGGGTGATGCGTGACCAGGAGACGATGGTGACGTCGGTGCCGGCGTGTGGAACGTGAGCTTTGCCGATTTCGACGAGGTGATCGCCGCTGGCCGGATCGGGCACGTCACCCTTGATGCCGTAGAGGGTCTCGCTCTCGAGGAAGCAAACGGGGTTGTCGTCGCGGATGGCGGCCTTGAGGAGCCCCTTGGCGTCGCTGGCGAAGGCGGGCGCCACCACCTTGAGGCCGGGAACGTGCGCGTAGAACGATTCGAAGCTCTGCGAGTGCTGCGAGCCGACCTGACGAGCGCTCCCGTTGGGACCGCGGAAGACGATCGGGCAGGTGAACTGACCGCCGCTCATCTGCCGGACCTTGGCCGCGTTGCTGATGATTTGATCGAAGGCGACGGCGCTGAAGTTGAACGTCATGAACTCGATGATCGGACGGAGCCCGACCATCGCGGCGCCGATGCCGATGCCGGCGAAGCCGTTCTCGGCGATCGGGGCGTCGATCACCCTTCGCTCGCCGAAGCGCTCGAAGAGGCCCTCGGTGACTTTGTACGCGCCTTGGTAGCGACCGACCTCCTCGCCCATCAAGAAGACGGCGTCGTCGCGCTCCATCTCTTCGGCGATCGCTTCACGGAGGGCTTCACGGAATCGAATCTCGCGCATGGTCGTGGTCTTCGAGTGTGCGTGGTGCGTGGTAGTGAGAGAAAAAAAGGCGCCGCTCAGCGCGCGAACGGGCCGGAGTAGGTGGTCTCTTCGAGGATCTCGGGACCGGGCTCGGGGCTCGTCTCGGCGTGCTCGATCGCGTCGCGCACGACCTCTTCGATGGCGGCGTCGAGCTTGGCGAGCTCGTCCTCGCTCTTGCCCATCGTCTTCAGCTGATCGCGCGCGCGGTTGAGCGGATCGTGTTTTTTTTGAGCCTCGATCTCCTCGGACGTACGGTACTTGCCCGGGTCGCTCATCGAGTGGCCACGGAAGCGATAGGTGCGCACCTCGACCAGCGTCGGCTCGCTCGTCTCGCGCGCGCGGTCGACCGCCTCGCGGATGCGATGCTCGACCTCGAGGACGTCGCGGGCGAAGAAGCGATCGCGCGCCATGCCGTACGCGAGCGCCTTCTGCGAGACGTCCTCGACCGACATCGTCCGCTGCAGCGGTGTGCCCATCGAGTACTCGTTGTTCTCGCAGATGAAGACGCAGGGGAGCTTCCACAGCGCGGCCAGCGAGAGCGCCTCGTGGAAGCTGCCGATGGAGACCGAGCCCTCGCCGAAGAAGCAGAGCGTGACGCGCCCGTCACCGCGGTATTTCGAGGCGAAGGCGGTGCCGGCGGCGAGCGGGATGTGACCGCCGACGATGCCGTAGCCGCCGAGCATGCCGTGGGCGACGTCGAAGAGGTGCATCGAGCCGCCGAGGCCCCTCGAGCAACCGGTGACCTTGCCGTAGAGCTCGGCCATCACCGCGCGCGGTGGCATGCCCTTGGCGATCGCGAGGCCATGATCGCGATAGGTGCCGATGACGTAGTCGTCCGGACGAAGCGCCGCGAGGGCGCCGACGCCGACCGACTCTTGTCCGATGTAGAGGTGGAGGAAGCCGCCGATCTTTCCCTGCGCGTACGAGCGCGCGCACTCCTCTTCGATGCGACGGATGGTCTGCATCTGGCGATAGAGCTCGAGAAGGTGAGCGGCGGCCTCCGACTCGCCCTCGGGCTCCGCATGGGGCGGCGCAGGGCGCGACGGCGTGGCTTCGGCGACGGCTTTTTTGCGGGTCATCGAGGGTGGGGGAGGATAGTCGCGCGCACGCCATCACGAAAGGTCCGCGTTACGACGCGATGCGTGACCCGCCCGGAGGCCTGTGCGGCAGGACGAACTGGCGCTGGACGGCGCTCAAATGCGGTGTTACCTCTCGCTTCGCATCCGGACGCTGTGGACCGTCGAGGCGTGGGGCCCGAGGTCGCGTCGCGTAGAGCGAGATGCCTGAGGCCGTCGAATCGACGGCACCCAAGAGACACGAAAAGGGACAGCGAACATGACGTTCACCGAAGCTGCCGCAGAGGTCCTCCGCCTCGCGGGCAAGCCGCTCCACTTCAAAGACATCACCCAGCTCGCCATCGACAAGAACCTCTTGTCCCACGTGGGCAAGACGCCCGACGTGACGATGGGCGCGCGCCTTTCGCTCCAGATCAAAAAGGAGCCCGATGGCAGCATCGTCCGGGTGAAGCCGGGAATTTTCGGCCTCCGCGAGTGGGAAGGCGGCGGCAAGAAGAAGAAGAAGGGCGAGCCGAAAGAGGTCGCCGCAGAGAAGGTCGAAGAGACCTCGGTCGACGTCGATGTCGACGCCGACGACGACGCGACCGCCGACAAGTTCGCCGCACTCGCCTCGCAGGTCGATGCCGCCGAAGTCGCCGCGCACCCGCCGCGTGGTCACAAGCACGAGGCTCCCGCGCTCGGCGACGGCAGTCCCGGTGAAGACGACGAAGAGCCCGCGCCGCTCGACGAAGAAGAGCGCATGCGTGGTCAGCTCGCCGCCTCGGCGACCGATTTCTTCGAAGAAGAAGACGACGACGATCAGCCGCTTTTCGGCGGTCCCGAGCCTGTTTCGCAGCCGGGCGGTGTCCCGGGAGCGCCTGCCGGTGAAGGTGGTCGTCGCCGTCGTCGTCGTCGTCGTCGCGGCAAGGGACGTGACGACGGCCAGCTCGGTCTCGGCTCGGCCACGCCGACGTTCGCCGGACCGGGCGGCATGTCGCTCGGCGGTGACGACGACGAAGAAGAGACCATCGGCGTCACCATCGGCGACGAAGGCGACGCGCAGCCCACGCGCCGCGCCATCGTCCTCGAGCGCGTCCCGTCGGCGCCTCCGCAGCACGGTCGCGGTGAGGGTCGCGGCGAAGGTCGCGGTCGTTCGCAGCAGCAAGAGTACCGTCCGCCGCAGTTCCAGCGCTCGGGCGCTCGTCCTGAAGCGAGCTTCGATCTCTCCAGCTCCCCGGTCTTCGAATCGGTCGAGCAGCTCGACGAGCTCGCCGGTCGCGATCTCGCCGACGTCGTCTTCACCATCGTCTCGCAGTCCGATCGCAACCAGGGGCCCGTGCCCTTGCGCGCCATCGCCGACGCCGCGTTCCGTCGCGGGAAGCTCGCGGGCGATCCACAGACGGCGACCAGCGCCATCGCCGCCGCCGTTCGTGGCGACAACCTCCGTCGTGCCGCGAGCAGTCAGCGCGCGCGCTTCCGCTTCGCACAAGGCGGCCGCGTCGCTCCGACCGATTGGTCCCTCGGGCCCGATCTACTCCGCATCGAGCAAGAGGCCCTCGCGGCGATCGAGCGCTACCGCGACGCCGCGCGCCGCACGCTCGCGAGCAAGCTGCAGAAAGACATGTCGGGCCCCGCGCTCGTCGAGCTCCTCTTCATCGCCCTCGAGCGCCTCGGCTTCCGCGAGATTCGCCCGGTTCGTCGCGCTGGCCTCCCGGGTGGTGAAAGCCACTTCTCGGCCGTGCACGTCAACCAAGGCGAAGAGATCCGCACCGCCATCGTCCTTCGCCGCGACGGCCGCGAAATCGGCCGCGAGCGCGTGATCGATCTCCGCGGCTCGCTGCACCACTACGGTCCGGCGGCGGCGGGTTGGCTCATCACGACCGGCCAGTGCCTTTCGGGCGCGCGCGAAGAGGCGTCGGCTCCCGGCACCACTCCCATCGCCCTCTTCGACAGCCTCGGCTTCGCCCGGCTCCTCGAAGAGAACGACGTCGCGGTGACCAAGACCCGCCTCGATCTCGCGTTCCCCGATCTCGAGCTCCTCGAGACCCTCCGCGGAATCTGAGACGAAGTCGTAGAACGAGAGACGCCGGTGATCCGCGAGGGTCACCGGCGCTTTTCGTTTTGTCGGCGTGCGCGCGAATCAGCGCTTTTTCCAGGTGCTCTCGTCGAAATACCAAGTCTCGCCGACGTGCGCTCCCGCCGTCGGATCGCACGCCTTCGGCTTCCCGGCGATCACCCGCACGTAGATGTGATCGCTCTCCTTGATCATGAACGCCGTGTTCGAGCAGACGGGGCCATTGCAGGTCCCGCTGTCGGCGGTGTCGGCCCCGGCGTCGCCGATGGCGATGATCCCAGGCACGAGCGAAGGCGAAGGCGCGACGCCGGCGTCGAAGGGAATGGCGATGACGGTGCCGAGCGCCGGCGGCGGCTTCTTCAAATCGATTTGCGGCTGCTTGATTTTGATCTGCGCGAGGGAGTCACCAGGCCCGCCGCCCTTGGCTGCGACGCAGGCCGTCGCGGTGTGGGCGACGAGCGGCTTCTGGTACATTCCGCAGCCTTTTTCCCCAGGGATCGGGTTGCACGTGTACGGAATGCCGTTGGCGTGGACGTAGCCGTAGAAGCGCGCGCGCGACTCGCTGTGGACCTCGGTGCCGACCTTTCCCGGCTCGTCGAGGACGACGCGGAAGCCGACGAAGCTGGAGGAGCCGCGCTCGGAGATGCCGCTCATCGCCTGCACCGCGCCCTTGGGGATCGCGTAGCCCATCCAGCTCTGATCGCTCGGCACGGCGGGGATGCCGACGTAGTCGACGTAGCACTTCTCGTCGGCGTGGATGGTGATCGCGACGTCGGAGAGCACCGTCTCGCCGGCCTTGCCCCACACCGCGAGGGACGCACCTGGCTGTCCACCGGAGGCGAGGAGCTTCGGTTTTGCGCCTAGTTTTCCGGCCGGATCGGGCGCGCAGCCAGGAGGGATCGGCGCGGTCGGCGCGATGACGCCAGCGTCGAGACGTCCGCCGACGAGATCGTCGCTGACGCCGCCGGTGTCCTTCTTCGCGTCGTCGTCCTTCGCCGAGTCGTCCTTCTTTTTCTTCTTGTCGTCGTCGTCGTCCGACTCGTCCTTTTCTTTCTTCTTCTTCTTTTTCTTCTCGCCGTCGTCGTCGTCCTTCGACTTCTTCTTCTTGTCGTCGTCGCTGCCCTCGGACTTGTCCTTGTCGCTCTTGGTCTCGGGCTGCGGGCAGCCGGCGATGCCGAAGAACGGGAACGCGAGGAGGAGGAGGAGGGCGGGCGTGGCGAACGTGCGGAGGCGCATGGCCGATATGGAGACCCGGAGCGCTCGCCCGGGTCAAGCCTCACATCGATCTGGGCTGGACGAGACGCGGGGCCGACCCCATGACCGGGTCACCATACGCTACCGTATGGTGGCTCAAGTACGAATGGAACGAATCGAAGTGGAGGTTCCGATGCTCACCATTCCTGCCGCGTCCCTCGCGGAGATCCCCTACCTCGAAGGGCGCCTCGCCCTCGCCGATCACGTCGACGAGAAGGTCGTGCGTGGAGGCCCCTCGGTGCCGCGCTTCGTCGAGGCGCTCCTCGACTATCAACCGCTCTGGCTGCGCGCGCTCTTCGCCATGCGTTGGGTGCTCGCCAAGGTGCTCCGCTTGCATCATGGGTCGGACCAAGTCGCGCGCGGCGTCTCCTTCGCGGTCGGCGGTAAGGGCGCGTTCTTCACCGTCCGCGCGGCCGATGCGAGCACGCACTGGGTCGGTCGCGCCGACGATGGTCACCTCAGCGCCGATCTCGCGGTCGTCGCCGAGCCGATGACGGACGGCACCCGACGCTTCCACGTCGTCACCGTCGTCGAGCACCACGACGCGCGTGGCCCCTTCTATTTCAAGCTCATCGAGCCCTTCCATCACCTGGTGGTGGGCGCGATGGCGCGTGCCGCAGCGAAGCGAACGAGGCCGCAAGCGAGCTAGAATTGGAGAGAGTCCTGTACGGATGTATAGTCTGCGCATGGCCGCAGCACCCTGGTCGCGCGAGACGGGTCTCGAATCCGTCGTCAATCGCTGGCTCGCCAAAGGAATCGTCCGCGAGGACATCGTCGCCGACGAGAGCTACGAGGCAAGGCGCGCGAGCCCGGCGCCGTTCCCCGAGAAGCTGCACCCGAAGCTCCGCGGTGCCCTCGCCGCGCGCGGCATCGAGACCCTCTACTCGCACCAGGCACGCGCGTTCACCGCGGCGGCGAGCGGGCGCCACGTGGTCGTCTCGACGCCTACCGCGAGCGGCAAATCGCTCTGCTTCCACCTCCCGGTGCTGACGGCGCTCGCCGACGATCCTTCCTCACGCGCGCTCTACCTCTTTCCGACCAAGGCCTTGGCTCGCGATCAAGAGGCGTCGCTGCGTGCGCTGATGACCGCTGCCGACATCGCCGGAAGCGGCGTCGGTGGTGCGGTCGTCTACGACGGCGACACGCCCGGTGATGCACGTCGCGCTGCCCGCGAGAAGAGCGGCATCATCCTCACCAACCCCGACATGCTTCACGCCGGCATCCTCCCGCACCACGCGGCGTGGGCCGCGCTCTTCCAGCAACTGCGCTACGTGGTCATCGACGAGCTGCACACCTATCGCGGCGTCTTCGGTTCGCACCTCGCCAACGTCTTGCGACGATTGCAGCGTATTTGTCGCTTCCATGGGAGCAATCCGGTCTTCCTCTGCGCGACCGCCACCATCGGCAATCCGCGCGAGCACGCCGCGCGCGTCACCGGTGTCCGTCCCGAAGACCTCGAGCTCATCGATCAGAACGGCGCGCCCGCCGGCTCGAGGCGGGTGCTCATCTACAACCCGCCGGTGGTCAACGCCGAGCTCGGCATCCGTGGCTCGTGCCCCAAGCGTGCGGTGCGCTTCGCCGCCGATCTCCTCCGCGCGCGCGTGCCCACCATTCTCTTCGGCGCCTCGCGCAACGGCGTCGAGACGATGCTCAAGTACCTTCGCGACGCGACCAAGGACGATCACCTCCCCTCGGGCGCGATCATGGGCTATCGCGGCGGCTACCTCGCCGACACGCGTCGAAAGATCGAAGCCGGTCTTCGCAGCGGCGAAATCCTCGGCGTCGTCAGCACCAACGCCCTCGAGCTCGGCATCGACATCGGCGAGCTCGATGCCGTGGTGTGCGCTGGATATCCCGGCTCGGTCGCGGCCACTTGGCAGCGCTTCGGTCGCGCCGGTCGTCGCAGCTCGCCGAGCATCGCGGTGATGGTCGCCTCCAGCGCGCCGGTCGATCAGTACGTCGCGCGCGAGCCGAGCTGGCTCCTCGGCGCGCCGGCGGAAGAAGCGCGCATCGATCCGAACAACGTCGAGATCCTCGTCCAGCACCTGAAATGTGCGGCTTTCGAGGCTCCTTTCGAAGAGGGCGACACCTTCGGCGATCTCGACGCGCAGAGTACGCGCGACGCCCTCGGCTTCCTCGTCGATCACGGCGTCGTCCACGAAGTGAAGGGACGCTCCGGCAGCGCAGAGAAGGGCGCGGCGCCGTCACGCACGCGCTTCCATTGGTCGAGCGATGCCTATCCGGCGAACCACGTCCCCCTGCGCTCGATCGCCTGGGACAACGTCGTCATCATCGAGCAGCGCGCCGAGCAGCCCGATCGAACCCTCGGCGAGCTCGACTGGCGCGCCGCGCAGACGATGCTCCACGAGCAGGCCATCTACCAACACGACGGCGTGCAGTACCAGGTCGAGCACTTCGATTTCGACAACCACAAAGCATACATTCGCTATGTAGATCCCGACTACTACACCGAGGCGATGACCTACGCCAAGGTCTCGGTGCTCGAGGTCGCGAGCCGTCGCGCGAGCACGCGCAAGGTGGTCTCGTGGGGCGAAGTGCAGGTGGTCGAGAAGGTCGTCGGCTACAAGAAGATCAAGTTCCACACGCACGAGAACGTCGGCTACGGCGAGGTACGGTTGCCCGATCTCGAGCTGCACACCACCTCCTCTTGGCTGACGCTCCCCGAAGATCTGGTGCTCGCGCTCGTCGAAGAAGGCGTCGGTCGCGCGGCGATCATCGATGCGCTCCGAGGCGTCGGTCGCGCGCTCGAGGCTGTGGCGTCGCTCGCGCTCATGTGCGACCCGCGCGACTTGTCGATGGTCGTCGAAGACCAACCGACGGCCGAGACGCACGGCCACTCCGAGCATGACGGCACCTTCGCGCCGACGCTGCACCTCTACGACGCGTACGCTGGCGGCATCGGTCTCTCGCCGCGCATCTTCGAGCAGTACGAAGAGCTGGTGCAACGCGCGCGTGCGCTCATCGCCGGTTGCGCCTGCGACAGCGGTTGCCCGACCTGCGTCGGTCCGACGATCGTCGTCATCCCAGGAAAATCGCGGCGAAACGTCGCGCTGCGCTTGATCGACGCGACGTTCGCGGAGGTCGTTCATTAGGCGTTCGTCGCATCGGCGATGCCGTCACCACGAATGGCGCATGCGATCGAGACCGGCGCGCGCCGTCCGAATCGCGCTCACTTGGTCGAGCAAGATGTTCTCGACGTCCGCGGAGATGGGCTTCGCCAACACGGCCTCGTAGTGGCGCAATACGCCGTACTCGCCGCGCTCGCATTCGGCGATCATCGACGTCGGCGCGGCGTGCTCGAGGACCGCGCGCGCGTCGATCAAGTGGCGATGTAGATCGCCGACGAGGCTCGCGCGCGGAGGAGAGTCTTCGCCCATCTCCTCGAGCAACGTCGTCAGCCGTCGGCCGAATGCGGCGCGCTCGTCGGCATACTGCGCGAGCAGCGAGGCCAAATTGGGGTGCTCGCCGACGCGTGCCGAGACGGCACGGAAGCCCGCTTCGCCTGCGAAGCAGAGCGCGCGGAGCTCGAGGAGATCGGCGATCAGCGTTTCGCGCTGCATCGGCCGCAGTTCACGAAACGATGGAGCGACGGGGTTGATGGTCATCGGAGGTCTCCGGTTGATTCCATCCATCGTCACAGCACGCGACGTGCCGAGGCGCGTTCGGCGAGGCGGACCCTGAATGCAGACGGACGGCGAGGGCGAGCGCGTTCGTTCGATGCGCCAAGTGCGCGTGCACGCACGCTCTGCGTACCCACGGACTCCCACGCGTCGATTGGGCGAGCAGCGCGCACCGACTTCCTGGCACGGCAATCGCTGAGAGCTCGAGTCGGAAGTCCACGGTCACCTCGAGAAAGGCTCTTGTCATGACGCACATCGCTCTCTGGCTCGATCACGACGAAGCACGCATTTTTCACGTCGACCTGGAAAACGTCGAGGCCATCGCGATCCATGCGCCGCATCGTCATCTCCATCGGCACGAAATGCGCACAGCCGACCGCTCGCACCCGGCCGATGCGCTCCACTACTTTCAGGAGATCGCGCGCGCCCTACAGGGAGCCGACACGATCCTCGTCATGGGCCCGGCAGGGGCGAAGAACGAGCTCGTACGGCATCTGCACGAGCACGTTCCCGGCATCGAGAAGAAGATCGCCGGCGTCGAGACGGTCGATCATCCGACCGATCGACAGATCGTGGCGCACGCGAAGAAGTACTTCCTTCGCGCGGCCGGTCTTGCGTGACGAGGACTCGACGGACGGCCGAGACCTCTCGCGACTCGAGCAGCGATTGAACGGAGACGAGTGGCGTGTCCGGATGCACCTAGACGAGGCCGTGGCTCATGTACTGGCGAACGGGCGTCTCCATCAGCTTGCCTGCGCGACGTCGACGCCAGCGAGATCGAGCACCACGTCGACGCGTGGCCCGGCTGAAATCGTCTTCTTGACCTTGCAGCTCTCGGCCGCGCGTACCACCGCGGGCCGATACTTCTCCGGAAACGTCGCTGGCAACCGAAGGTGCAGCGAGATGCGCGTGGGGAGGTGGGTCGTGGGGTTCATTTCGACTTGCTGACGCAGCGACACGCCCTCCGTCGATAGACCTCGCGCCTGGCAGAAGCCGAGCACGTAGAGGCCTGCGCACGTCGCGATCGACGCGAGAAATAGGTCGAACGGAGCGACCGCCGTCGCCTCACCACCCGCGTCCATGGGCTGATCGGTATGCACGACGAGGTCGCCGACGTGCGCGTCGACGCGCTTTCCACCGGGAAAGGTAACGTAGAGGTCTTGCATGGCCGCTCTTCAGCACGTGACGTGCCCGTGGCTGGGGCTCGATGTACACGAGCAAATCGCGACCGAACTCGCGCGGGGCGCCCGGCGCGGCGGAAGGTGCCCTGCGCACTCCTGCCGACCTTGCGTATGCGGTGCACGATCCGCGGTCGAGTCGGAACGATGGGAGGCTATGCCGACGACGACCCTCGCGCGCCTGCCTCGCGCACCTCGGCGCACTCCAGGGCCAGGATCTCCATCACCCGACGCGCCTTCGTCGAGATGTCGGCAGCAGCGGGGACCGAATGCCGACGTGGGTGTCCGCTCCACGCTTCGACGATGCGTCGGTCGATGGCAGCAGCCTCGCTCGCGCCCTCGATACGCAGCGACGACGAGCGGTAGCCCTGGGCGATCGTCGGCACGTCGAGGTGGATCACCGCTGCGTAGCGGCCGAGCTCGCGCGCCAGCGTGGTTTGCACCGAGTCGAAGAACGTCTCTCCGCCCTCGGGCCAGTAGGCGAGCGCGTCGAGCGTTCCGCGATCGCACAGCACTAGCGGAGCGCTCGCGTCGGCGTGCGCGAGCGATTCGAGCTCTTGCTGGACGAAGTAGATCGCGCGCTGCGCGACCCGGCGCGCCAGCGCGTCCGCGCGTCGGGGAAATCCGCCTCCAAATAGGATGCTCGCGGATTCCGGGAGGACGCGCACCCCGTCGAGGGCATGCCGCACCATCTCCAGCGCGACCGTCTTCCCCGCTCCCGGACCTCCGGTGAGCACCACGAATCGAGGGGTCGTGCTCACGCGCGATCGAAGCCCCAGGGCTTCGCCGCGTCCATCGACGGACCCGCATACGAGTACACGTGCGCGCGCGGATGATGCTCCGAGTGGCGCTTGCACCAGAGCTCGGCGCCCTTCGTCTCGTGGCGGCGCGCGACGCACTCCGGGCACGGCGGCTCGATCTTCGGCGGCTGATCGTCGCGATTGTGGTCTTTCGGGCGGACCACGTACACGGGGCATCCGCAGAGGCGCATCGTCGTCTCCGCCACCGAACCAAGCAAGAATCGACCGAGGCCCTTGCGACCATGGGTGCCGACGATCACGAGATCGGCGTCGAGCTCCGCCGCGAGCCGAGCGATCTCGTGGGCCGGCGAGCCGAGCGAGGCGTGGGCGACGGCGGACGAGAGCCGCGACGAACCGTACCTCGCGAGCGATGCCCTGACGCGTCGTTCGAGGAGATCACGCAGCATTTCCAGGTCGTCGCCGAGCTGCGGCGGAACGGGAATCGTCAGTGGATCGAGCACGTCACCGGCGAGCGGTCGCACGACGAGCGCGTGGATCTCGGTGGAGTCGCCGACCGCAGCGGTGTCGAGCGCGACGTCGAGCGCTCGCTCGCTCAGCTCGGAGAAGTCGATGCCCACGACGAGCTTGCGCGGACGAGTCGGAGCGGCGGGCGTCGTCATGTCTTCTCCGTCGGTGCACCGGTCGTGCCGTTCCGCGCGCCGCTGGACGCCCGGATGCGTGCGCGATCCGCGGATGCAAGGGGTGCATGTCGGCGCAACCTTCGCGTGCGCCCTCGATGGCGTCTGGGCGCGCGGCCGCAGCCACCACGCTGGCGCGCTTCTCGCTCGAGGCCGCGTCCATGCAGCCCTCGATCGCCTCGCTCATGACGCCTTCCCCTCACACCATCGGTCGCACGCAATCGCTCGATTTGGCGCACAAGATGATGATCGAGCACGACATCCGGCACCTGCCCGTGCTCGACGGCGGCCATCTCGTCGGCATCGTCAGTGAGCGCGATCTGCTGCTCCTCGAGTCGTTCGAAGGGATCGACGCGCGCAAGGTCCTCGTCGAGGAGGCGATGACGCCTGCACCTTTCGTCGCTTCCCCCGAGGCGCCCGCCGCCGAAGTGTTCCGCACGATGGCCGAGCACAAATACGGCGCGGTGATCGTCGCCGAGCATGGCAAGGTGATCGGCATCTTCACCGCCATCGACGCGCTACGCGTACTTTCGAAGGCCTGACGGTCCAGGTGTTTCTCGCCGCTGCGGCGTCGAGTTTCTAGTCCGCGTCGCCGCCGCCATCGACGCCGGCGTCGGGGTCGGCGATCTTCGGCATGCCGTCGACGAAGGCCTTGATGGCGGCGATGCCGTCGGGGTGGACGATCTTGGTGCCGATGGGAGGCATCTGATCGGGATCGCCGCGGTGGGTCGGTCGCACGTAGACCGCGCTGTCGGCGGAGACGCCGGGGACGATGCGGAACGCCTTGCCCTTGTACGAGCTCGTCGGCACCCACACCGCGGTCTTGTACGTGTTCGTGTGCTCGACCGTGTCGATGCCGTCGACGGTGAGACGAAGCACTTGGTTGACGGTCGACCACGCGCTGCCGAGCGGCGTATGGCAATGACCGCAGTTGGCGTGGAGATACCCGAGGCCGGCGCGATCGGCGGCGGTGCCCGGGAGGGTGAAGAGCTTGCCCTTCGGCGGCGGCTTCGTCAGCCAGCCCATGTCGGAGATGGTGCCGAGGTTGATGGCGTCGGTCGTCTTCGAGAGCTGAATCGCCTGGAAGCTGTTGATGTGGCTGACGGTGCCGGCATGACACGCGGTGCAGCCGGCGATCGTCGGCACGGTCCAATCGGTGCCCGCCGCGTTGGTGGCGCCGCCCTCGGTGTAGTCGGCCTCGGTCTGGGCGTCGTTCCACACGTAGCTGCCGAGTCGGTAGCTGCCGACGTCGGTGCGCTCGATGAGGCGCGTCTCCACCTTCTTGCCGTCGTAGGTGAACTCTTTCCAGAACTTGGTGCCGACCGGGAAGACCCAGTTGTCCATGTCGGCGGTGTCGATCTTGGTGCCTGGAGGGAGCTGGATGAAGCGCCGTTTCGTCGAACCGTCGGCCCACAGCGTGTAGACGGGCGCGAACTCGACGGCGTCGGGCGCGAATTTCTTCTTCGAAAAATCTTCGTAGAGGCTCGTCAGCGAGAGCTTGGTGCTGAAGGGCTTCGGCGCGGTGTCGGCCGGCGTCGCGTCGGTGGTGTCTTCGACGTGGGTGTCGGCACTGCTGTCGGGCGGCGGGGCCGTGTCGCGCGTGTCGGTGCCCGCGTCGGCCGTGCCGTCGGCGTGGCCCGTGTCGGCGACGGGCTGCAGCTCATCGGTGCCCGAGCAACCCCAGAGCGTAGATAGACAAGAGACGACGAGCACCGAAGCGGGGACGAATTTCACGGAGTGACCTCTCTTGTTGGTCGATGCGCCCCCCAGCCCATCCGTCGCGCCCAACCCGAGAAAGATACCGCACAATCGTTCGGTACGAAACCTAGACAGAAATAGAACAAGCCCGAACTGGGGCGTGTTTGCGCCGAAGTCCGACGAATCGGAACCCTGCAGGTACGGGCGTCGGTCGACTACGGATCTACCGAAAAAATTGGCCGATCCGAGTGCGTGACGGCGCTTTCCAATGCGCTGCTCGACGTCGTGAAGGACGCTGGCGCGCCGCTACCGCCCGCCGGAGCGCCCGTCGCCTGTTTGACGACACCCTTGCACGCGGCGGGGAGGCCAGTGCCGATGGCCGCGCAGTCGAGCGCGTCGAGCGCCGAGAAGCAGACGCCGATGCTGGGCGACGCACCAAGAGTGGCTTCGCAGTGGAGCGTCGGCGCGACGGCGGCGGTGCAGTCGGACTTGCTCCCCTTGCCGCACCGCTCGGCCGCCGAGCAGTAGTGCGAAATGAGTTGGTTGCAGTCGTCGATGGCGGGCGCCGGATCGGCGACGCTCTTGCAGGCCGTCGGAGTGGCGCCGCAGCCAGCGGTGGCGAGGGCATCGGTGCACGCCTTCGCCGACGCGTCGGAGATGCAATAGAGGCTCTGGAAGCCGTTGTCGCAGACCGCGCGGGTCTCGGCCTTGCACTTGTCGGCGTCCCAATCGCAGAACGATTTCTGGAACTGCAGACAGGTGGCCGAGCGTGTGTGGCTCGTGGCGCCGGAGGAGCTGCTCGAGCTGCTGCAGGCGACCGTACCGACGAGCGAGAATGCAGCGAGCAAGTGAAGGAGATGGCGCATGGGAGAAGCGACGAGTGAAGGGCCAGAGTATTCTATGCATCCGCCGATGACCGCCCGAGCGCTTCCGCCGCGAGCTGCTGCGGGTGCTGGAAAAGTGGCGCTGAGCTAAGATCGCGTCTCCATGGACGACGACGAGGATCGCGACAAGTACGACGTGCAGGCGACGCAGCTCCCGGATGGTCGATGGACGGCGCGCACGAGACGCTTCGCCGCCCTCGTCGGAGTCGGACAGACGGCCGAGGCAGCAGTGAAAGATCTCGCGGAGGCGATTCGTGAGCAGGAATCCGACGACTGACGAGCGCTGCGACGCGAGAGCTAGAGCGGCGTGATTTCTTGCGGCGCGCGGACGCTGATGAGCAGGTAGAACCCGGCGCCACGAAGGGACGTGCCACCGATCGGCTCTAGCGCGTGAGGCATCGCGCGGACGTCGCCGCCCATCGCCTGCGCGACGCGACGCACGAGCGCGAGGCCGAGACCGACGCCGCCGAACTGCCGCGTCGGTGAGCCATCGACTTGGAAGAACGCTTCGAAAATCTTGTCGATCTGATCGGCGGGTACGCCAGGGCCCGAGTCGGCGACGTAGAGCTCGAAGTGACCGCTCTGCAAGGCGCGCACACGCACGCCGACGTGACCGCCGCGTGGCGCGAACTTGCAGGCATTGTCGAGGAGCTGCTGCACCGCACGCCCGAGGCGATCGGCATCTCCATAACCAGACAATGGACCTCGCGGGAGCTCTTCGACGAGGTCGATGCCCGCGTCGGCCATCTTGTCGGCGGTGGCGGCGATGGCCCGTCGCACGGTGTCGAGGAAGTCGTAGTCCTTGTGGAAGAAGCGGATTTTCCCCGTCTCGAGGCCGGTGACGTCGAGGAGGTTGTCGATTTGTCCGCGCAGCCGCTTGGTGCAGTCGTCGACCGCGCGCAGGGCCTTTTGCTGCTGTTTGGTGAGCGGCCCGAGCTCGTCGTTGAGGAGCATCGAGAGGTAGCCGACGATCGGCGTCAGCGGCGTCGCCAGCTCGTGCGACACGTTGCGATAGAACTCCTTGCGGAGCTTGTCCATCGAGCGGAGGCGTTCGTTGGCGCCGACCAGCTCGGCGACCTTCTCTTCGAGGTGTCGGACTATTTTCTCGCTCTGCGCGCGCAGTCGCGTGTCGGCTGGTTGCGAGGGGCGCTCGCGGCGACCGGCGAGATAGGCGCGCACGTCCTCGGCGAAGCGACGCGCCTGTATCGGCTTCTGGATGAAGCCATCACAGCCGACCGCGAGAGACGTGTCGCGATCGCCCTCGGCGGTGATGGCGACGAGCGGCGTGCCTGCGAGGGAAGGATCACTCCGCAATCGGAGCGCGACTTCGAAGCCGTCGAGATCGGGGATGTTGAGATCGATCAGCACCAGATCGGGCCGGATTTCCAGCGCGCGGCGAATTCCCTCGAGGCCTCCTTCGGCGTCGACGACCTGCATGCCATCGGCGGCGAGGAGCTTGCGCACGAGGAGCCGGTTGGCCGGGTCGTCCTCGATGTGCAGAATCACCGGCTGCCTAGTGCCGCCGACGGCGTTGTACGCGCCCGAGGGCGGACGCGAGGGGGAATTGCCCATCGGCCCGGGAGGATAGCAGGGGAGCCCGCGCGGGACCGGTGAACAAAGGCGAAGCCGCTCAGGAGAAGACGGCGAAACGGCGAGACTGGCCATCCGACTGGCCATCTGGCTGGCCATCCGACGTATGCCCGATTAGCGTGCGCGCTCCATGCGTGGCCTTCGCTCGACCCTCGCCGTTGTGACGTCGCTCTTCTTGCTCTCGGGCTGCCCTTCGCTCACCGAGCCCGGCGACCCGATCATCATCGCCGATCCGCCGGTGCCGGCCATCGCAGCGGTAGGCACGGTCGCTCGACCGCAGGTGTCCGCGAGTGCGACCATCTCTGCCGCGCCGCCGCCGCCCGCACCGAAGCCGCCTGCGCCGCCCGAGGCGAAGCCCGACGGTGAACAAATCCAGGCGAGCCACATTCTGGTTTCTTGGAAGGGTTGCACGCGCTCGACGCAGACGCGCACCAAGGACGAGGCGAAGAAGCGCATCGACGAGGTCGTCGCCAAGATGAAGAAGGGCGGCGACTTCGCCAAGCTCGCTGGCGAGTACGGCGAAGATGGCACCAAGACCAAGGGGGGCGATCTCGGCCCTTTCGGTCACGGCATGATGATCAAACCGTTCGAGGACGCGGCCTTCGCGCTCAAGGTCGGTCAGGTGTCGGACATCGTCGAGACGCCGTTCGGGTATCACCTCATCAAACGCACGAAGTGAGGCGCGGAAGTGAGGCGCGCTTGATGCGCCTCGAAGGGCGCGGCCTCCACGGCGGCCAGCTCGGCGCGGTCACGCTGCGACGCGCGGAAGGCCCGACGACGTTCGGTCGCGAAGGTGATCGCGCGCCGATCGGCGAGCTCGCTGCGCGTGGCGAAGATCGCGCGAGCGCGCTCGTCTTGCCGTCGGGTGCACGCGTCCTCTCGGTCGAGCATCTTCTGGCCGCCGTCAACGCGCGGGGAGCGTTCGACGGCCTCGCCATCGACGTCGAGGGCGACGAGCTCCCGCTGCTCGATGGATGCGCCCTCCGCTTCGCCGAAGCTCTCGCAGACCTCGCGATCCCGACCGCCCCGGCGCGCCTCCGCATCGCGCGCGCGACGCGAATTTCCATCGACGACGCTACCTACGAGCTGAAGCCCGTCGAGCAAGGAGAGAGACGACACGTCGAAGCACGCATCGAGTTTCCCCTCGAGCGTTTCGGTCGTCAGGTGCGTGGAGTGGCTTCTTTTTCAGGCGATTTCTCTCTATTCGTTCGCGACGTCGCCACCGCACGGACCTTCGGTGCGCGGCGGGAGCTCGAGGCCTTGCGTGCGCGTGGCTTGGCGGCGCACGTGCCGGAGGGAAGCGTGGTCGCCCTCGACGTCGACGACGAACGCTACGCCCCGCGTGACGAGCAAGAGCCCGTTCGTCACAAGCTGCTCGATCTCCTCGGCGATCTCGCGACGCTCGGCGCGGTTCTCTCGGGCGTCGTCATCGCCACGCGGCCCTCGCATCGCACAACCCGCCTCGCGCTCGCCCGCGCACTCGACGAGGGCATCATCGTTCCCTGCTAGTCAGCAGGGCCTACAAGCAGTCTCCGCAGGACCACGCGTCCGTGTTGCACGCACACGGTTTGCGACAGAGCGTGCCCGAGGTGTCCCAAGAGTAGTAGAGGCACGCCGCGCTGCCCGCGCAGGCTCGGCCGGGAATCGGCGTGAAGAGCGGGCAGGTGCCGCACGCCTTGAGGTCGATCTTCCATTTGCCGTCGGTGCAGAAACCGTCGTCGCTTTCGCCGCAGCCGTTCGGCCAGCTACACGTCATGCCGTTGCGGTCGCAGGGGCTGCCGAAGGCGGGGCGCGTCGCTGGACAGACCGGCGAAGGGGGCGGACAGGGAGAGACTCCGACGAGCCAACGATCGCTCGCGTCGCACGAGCCGCGCGCATTGCCGCAGCTCGTGGGCCACTCGCAGACTCGCGCGGGCTCGACGGTGCAGGGCGAGCCGCTGGTCGGTATCACCAGCGGACAGACGCATGGGCTCTTCGTCGTGCTCCAACCGGCGCTGGTGCACGCGGACACCGTGCGGCCGCACTTGCCCGGATAGGTACACGTCGCGAAGACCGAACACGCGCTGCCATGGACGGGCGCGGCACTCGGACATCCTGGATCGACGACCGGCGTGTCGGACCCGCCGTCCGCGGCGTCGGCGCCGAGCGAGCCCTCGAAACCGTCGAGCGGCGTTCGCGCAGAGCAGGCAGAGAGGGCCGCGAGCGCCGCGAATGCTGCAAGTGCCGCAAAATGAAGCGGTTTCACGCTTCGACTCTAGCACCGATGCTCCGCGCGCAACTGGCGGCCGGCTCGTGTCGAACAGGTCTTGAAGCTGGATCAACGAACGACGAGAGGAGCTGAACATGAGTGGAACGATCGACAGCAAGACGAGCACGACGAGCAACACCGTGGGTACGCCGGTCCTTGGAGGAGACCTCGGGCGCATCCACGAGACCAAAGGCAAACCGACACCGAATGGCGCGAGCTTCGGCACCGTCCTCGCGGCGGCGCGTCCCATCCTCAAGGGCGCCGAATCGGCTGCGAGCGTCCTCCCCGGGGGTCCTCTGCTCGCTGCGGCGGTCAAGGGGCCGACGTCGATGCCGATGTCGGGCTCGAGCGGCGGCGTGTCCGGCGTTCCCAGTGGCGCCACCATCGTCCCGCGTCTCGGCGCCGGACCGGGTGTCGGCGCTCCCGCAGGTGGTGGACTGACCTCGGCAGCACCGACCATCGGTGGCCTCGGCGGCACCAGCGCGCTCGCTTCCGGCGGCGTGCCCGGCGTCGGCGCGAGCGGGGCCGAGGGCAGCGGAATGGAGTCGGTCATCGCCGACAGTCAGGCGTTCAACCTCTATTACCTGCAGCTGCAAGAGGAGATCAGCGCCGAGAATCGCTCGTATTCGGCGCTCTCGAACGTCCTCAAGGCGCGTCACGACACCGTCAAGAACGCGATCGGGAACATCCGATGAGCGCCGCTCTTTCGGAATGGTCGTTGCCCTTCACGGCGATGCTAGGATGTGAGCGAAGGAGGCGCGCATGGTGAGCGGAATCGGTGGACCCCCCGGGGGGAAAATTGGCGGCCCGGGTGCTCCCGGTGCGCCTGCGCCCACCGATGGCGCGAAGCCCGTCGCCGGCAAGAGCTTCGGCGAGGTCGCGCGCACCGAAGCGCCCAAGAACGCGACGCCCCTCGAGCGTCTTCGCGCCGGCGAGATCGACTCCAAGCAGTACACCGAGCTGCGCGTGCAAGAGGCGACCGCGCACCTCGACGGCGTGCTTCCCTCGTCCGACATCGAGCGCATTCGTGCCGACCTGCACGAGCTGATCGAGAATGATCCCGACGTCGCCGCGCTCGTGAAGGCCGCGCAGACGAGTTAGCGGTATTTCGCGTTGCAAATTGAGCGACCACCTTGTGGGTGATCGCTTCGTCTTCCATACCCCGCGCCCGACACGGCACCCGCCACGGCGAGGGGAACACGAAGATGCAACATCACCAGCCACGCATCGCAGCGCTCGACGGTATCCGTGGGCTCGCGATCCTCGTCGTCCTCTTCCACCACGGCGTGCTCTTCGCCGCACGCAAGGCAGTCACGCCGGGGCAGGAGTGGATTCACCGACTCGCCGAAGAGTGTTGGGTCGGCGTCGATCTCTTCTTCGTGCTCTCGGGCTATCTCATCACGCGCATCCTCCTGCAAGCGCGCGGTCGGCCCGGTTACTTCAAGAACTTCTACGTGCGGCGAACGCTGCGCATCTTCCCGCTCTATTACGGGTTCGTCTTCGCCTTCTGTTTCGCGTTGCCGCTGCTCTTGCCGAGTCGGGCGTACCTCACCGAGCTCTGGCACAACCAAATTTGGTACTGGCTCTACGTACCGACGGTGGCGATCTTCCGCCACGGCGACTGGTACGTGCCGGTGGTCGATCACACTTGGAGCCTCGCCATCGAGGAGCAGTTCTATCTGGTGTGGCCGCTGGCGGTGGCGCTCCTCTCGCGGCGACGCATCATCGGCGTCGGGCTCGGCATCTTCGTCCTCTGCCTCGCGCTCCGCATCGCGATGGCGACTCACGGCTACAGCAACGCGCAGATTCGCGTCTTCACGCCCGCGCACTGTGATGGGCTGATGCTCGGTGGCGCGCTGGCGGCGCTCGAGCTCGAAGGGCTCTCGACGATGTCGATGAAGCGGCTCTCGGTCCTCGCGATGGTGGCCGGCGTCGCGCTTCGAATCTTCGCCGGTACGCCGCTCGTCGGGGCCAAGGTCGCGTGGGACGCCATCGACAGCTCGGCCTTCGCGCTCGTCTTCGTCGGCGCCGTCGCCGCCACGCTCGCCTGGCCTTCATCGGTGTGGACGCGCTTCCTCTCGATGCGTTGGCTCGGCTTCTTCGGCACCTATAGCTACGGCATCTATCTCTTCCATCAGCCGCTGCTCGTCTTGCTCTC
Source organism: Deltaproteobacteria bacterium (assembly GCA_025363655.1). GTDB lineage: Bacteria > Myxococcota_A > Polyangia > Polyangiales > JADJMO01 > JANYDK01. Next base: position 32,916 of record JANYDK010000006.1, read on the forward strand.
GCCGATTCTCGGTCGTCGCGCGGCGCTGTCGACGACGGTGCTCGGCAACTGGGGCGCCAACCTCGCGGTCATCGGCGGCATCAGCGTCGTCCTCGCGTATGCCTCGTTCCACCTCTTCGAACAGCGTTTTCTCGCCTTGAAGGCGCGTTTTCAGTAAGGCGCGTTTTCAGTGAGGACGCCGGCGCGCCGAGTCGGTCACTCTCTCACGCCGAGCGCAGCGCGGAAGGCCGTGAGCGCGGCTCGGTCGAGCGTTTCGCCGGCGTAGACGACGCGTCCCTCGCGATCGAGGACCACGACTGCAGGAAGGCTCACGAGATCGAGCGCGCGCGCGAAGGCGAGCGAGGGATCGAGGACGTCGACGAAGGCGACGGGGCGTCGCGTGAGGAAGGCGCGCACGGTCTCCTCGTCTTCACCGACGGAGACGCCGACGACCACTCCTCCGCGCGGCGCGGCGGCGAGCGCGAGACGATCGAGGGCGTCGAGCTCGCGGACACAAGGGTCGCACCACGTCGCCCAAAGCGCGATCAAAGCTGGTTTTCCCGCGACTTCATCGCGCACCCTGAGACGACGCCCGTCGATCGACGAGAGCTCGAGCGGAGGGATCGTCGTGCCGATCGGGCAGGCGGCGCCGCTGGTCGGCCGCGCGCCACACGACGCGAGCGCCGCGAGCGCAGCGAGAGCGCCGAGAGTCCGCAGCGCTAGAAGCGGAAGCCGACCGCGCAAGAGATCACGTCCACGTGGAGGTCGTTGGTGCGGAAGTATCGCTCGTAGGCGACGTCGAGGTGAGTCGTGCGCGCGCCGAGGAAGGTGTTGCCGGTGGGGATGTCGAAGGCGATTTTGGCGCCGAGCGTGCGCGCGCCGAGCTCCTGCAAATCACTGTCGGCGGTGGCCGGGCTCGTGCCTGGCGTGGTGCGCGTGGTGTAGAAGGTGGCGCCGCTCTGCACGTGCGCACGATACGACGCGCGTACGTAGATGGCACGAGAGAGTCGCTGAAGCAGCTCGAGCTCCATCGTGAAGGCGACGATGCCGTAGGTGTCGTCGTAGAAGCGACCGAAGACGCGCGCGGCGCCGTTCCAAGGGAGAAACTGCGCGAGGCGTCCGACGAGCGCGTGGCGGAGGCGACGTCCAGGGTAACTCTCGCTGTCGCGATCGCCGGTGTTCGTCGGCACGCCGCCCCACGTGTTGCCGAGCTCGCCGGCCTGCACCGTGAGGCCATAGTTGAGCTCGCCGATCGTCGTCGGCGAGAGCACCTGCGAGAGCGCGAAGCTGACGCCCGACGTGCTGCGATTGGCGTGACCATGACGACGTCCGGTGACGTCGTAGACGTCGAACCAGTCGTTGGTCTGGCTGACGCCGACCGTGAAGGTGCGATCCTCGTTCTCCGAGGCGAACGACGCGGAAAGGCCCAAAACATACGAGCGAAACATGCGCTCGACGTGGACACCTTCGCGGAGCGAGAGGGTGACGGCGCGGGTCGCGCGATAGCTCGTCGTCCAGTCGAGCGCGACGGCTTGGTTGTAGCGCGAGGCGGCGCTGACCGCGTCGGGCTTGGTCACCGGCGAGGCGGCGGTGACGATGTCGATCGGCAACCACAGGCGGTGACGGATGCGATCGCCTTGACGGAAGACGACCTCGACCTGCGGCTCGTGGACGTGCAACCACTCCGAGCCTGGACCGCCCGGTGGTCCCGCCTTCGACTGATAGCCGCTGCCGTCTTGCGCGAAGTACGTGTAGCGCGCGAGGAGCGACTCGAGGACGATCGGCTCGCGTCGTCCGAGGATCGCCTCGTCCGAGATCGGCGCCATCTCGGCGCGCACGACCGCGCTGCCGGTGAGCACCAGCAACGTCGTCGTCACGAAGACGAGAACGAAGAGGACGAGGGATCGCTTCACGCTCGGCACGGGCGGGAGTCTTCGACGTCGACTATTGGCAAGCGCAGCCGCCGCCTGCCGCTGCGCCGTCTCCGCCGGCAGCGCCCTCACGCGTGCTCTCGAGCTTCTGCTTTCGATGCGTCTCCAGCGAGTCCTCGGAGAACTGCATCATCGGATCGGCGAGCTTGGCCCGACGTGCCGGCCCGACGCCGCCCACGCACGAGAGTTGGATGGCAAAAATACTGCACAAAACGAGACGTTTCATAGCAATCCTCCGATCGAGAGACCGTACGTTCCGGAGAGCCCGGGCCAGACGTCGATGGCGACGCGCCGCTCGTGCATGAGCACGTCGAAGATGCCGACCGCGCTGCTGGCGAGCGCGACCGCGGTGAAGATGCCCCACGGGATGCGCGAGGTGCGCGTGCCTTGGACCTCGAGCACGTCACCCTTGGGCAGCTCTTGGAGGACCGCGAGGCCGACGCCGCAGACGAAGGGCACCGCCGAGAAGGCGAGGCCGCGGCCGACCTCCGAGACCATCGCGTGTGCGACCAGCGGTCCGGCAGTGAGCCCGAGGCCGGCGACGACGACGCCCGCGTGCCTCGTGGCGCTCGGATCACGCGGGCCGGAGGCGATCATCACGCCTCCGACGGCGAAGGGCACGATCGCGGAGAGGGTGCCGGTGACGAAGGCGAGCTCGCTCCGACGTTCGGCGTCGCTCGCGCTCTCGGCAGCGCGTGCGCTGGAGGCGACGGTGCCTGCGATCAGGCAGGCGCCGCCGACGACGAGGGCCGAGCCGAGGTTCGCGCGCACCGCTCGACGCTAACAGGCGCGAAGTCGCCTGCGAAACCCGGAATCAAGCTCACCCGCGCCAGAGATCCCACGCCAGCTTGGCGACCAGCGCGAGGGCTACCGCGATGACCACCCGTCGCACGACCCGGTCGCCGCCGCGCACGGCCAGACGAGCGCCGACGACGTTTCCGGCGATGTTTCCCGCGGCCATCGTCAGCGCGATCGTCCAGATGACCGTGCCACGGAGCGCGAAGGTCGCCAGCGACGCGACGTTCGAACCGAGGTTCACTGCCTTGGCGTCGGCGGTCGCATCGGAGAGGCTGGCGCCGAGGAACGTGGCGTGGGCGACGATGACGAAGGTGCCGGTGCCAGGTCCGAAGAAGCCATCGTAGGCGCCGAGCGCGAAGGCGATGACCGCCATCCACATCGTTCGATGGGCGACCACTTCACCGGACTTGCGCGTGCGTCGCGGTACGAGGAGCGTGACCGCCGCGATCGCGAGGAGCACCAGCACCACTGGTCGCAACGCGCTCGGAGAGAACGCCAGCTGCGCGCGTGCACCGAGCACCGCGCCGAGCGCGCCGCCGAAGAATCCGAGCAGTCCGCGCTTGCCGTCGAGTCGCCTTGCGCGGGCAAACGTCGCCGTCGCGGCCGCGGTGCCCCAGGTGCTGCAGCCCTTGTTGGTGCCGAGCGCCAAGTGGGTCGGGAGACCGGCGGCGAGCAACGCCGGCACCGTGAGGAGCCCTCCGCCCCCGCCGATGGCGTCGACCACCCCGGCGACGAAGGCGACCGCGACGAGCACGAGCACGACCATCGGCGACGCGGAGAACGTCGCGCTCTCGAGGCCCGCTAGGCTCACCCCGACTCTCTATCACTCCATCTCGAGCGCCGTGCGTTTTCGCGTTTGCGTTGGCCAGGAGAGGGCAGCGACGCTACGTCTCCTCGCATGTTCATCGCCGTCGTCGGGCTCGGCGCCAACCTCGGCGATCGCCGCGCCACGTTGCAGCGTGCGATCGACGCGCTCGCCACGTTTCGCGGCGTGGTCGCGAGCAAAGCATCGTCTATTTATGAAACTGTCCCCGTCGGAGGTCCGCCGCAGCCGGAGTTTCTCAACGCAGCGATGCGGCTCGAGCTCGACGATTCGCGTTCGGCCCGCGCTCTCGTGCATGAGCTCCTCGGCCTCGAGCGCCAGCTCGGTCGGGTGCGCGGAGAGACTGACGCGCGCTTCGGTCCTCGCGTGCTCGATCTCGATCTTCTCTGGACGAGCGGCGCTCCGAGCACCGACGAGGACGCGATCGTCCCGCACCCTCGCTTGCACGAGCGGGCGTTCGCCTTGATTCCTTTTCTCGAGGTGACGCCGGAAGCACGCGCCACCTACGCCGCCGCGCTCGCGCTTCTCGACGTGCGCGAGGTGCGCGAGGTGCGACGGGTCGAGTGAATCAGGAGTCTTCTTCTTGCGGGTTCGCGAGCTTGCGGCTCCAGAGGAGCGCATCGATGCGCTCGCCCTTCACACGCAGGTGCTGACGGAGGAGCCCGGTGCGACGGAAGCCGTTGGCGACGAAGGCCGAGGCCATGCGCACGTTGTCGACCGGGCTGAGCCCGAAGGCGCAGACGATCTCCGCGGCGTGGAGGCGATCGCACGTCGACTTCAGGGCGGCGCAGAGGAAGGCCCGCTCTTTGTCGTCGCGCGGCGCGGTCAGCACCTCGACGAAGGCGTTGCCGTAGCAACGTTGGATTTCGGCGCCGATGACCAGCTCGCCCAGGCCCTTGGCGGTGGCGACGTAGTCGTCGCGGGTGACGTCGCGGCCGAACGATTCGAACCCGGTGAGCGCTCGGTTCTCCTTGGTGGCCGCAGCGACGCGCTTCTGCACTTCGACAGCACCCATCGCCACCAGCTTGACCGGCAGGAGCGGCGCGAGGGCGAGCTCTTTGCCGATTTTGCGCGCGTGGATCACCGTCTTCTCGGCGAGCGCGCTCTGCACCGGCGGCGGCGCCTCTTCCTCGAGATCGATCTCGTCGTTGCTGGTCGGGAAGAGCGAGTGGCGCCCGACCGAGAACACACCCGACTCGGGGAAGCGCTTGGTCGGCGTCGTGACCTCGTGCGCCGTCGGCGGCGGGACGATGAAGCCCATGATGAAGGCATCGCTGCGCTTGTAGAAGCCGGGGATGTTCCCCTCACGGGCGAAGCCGAGGCGCGCCCAGGTCGAGCACTCGTCACGCTCGACGAGGACGACGACTTTGTCGACGCGCTCGCGCCTTGCGATCGACTGCACGAACAGCTTCTTCGCGGGTGATGCCCCGGCGCGGAAGTCGATGACGCGCATCGTCCGCGCGCGCCGGTTGAGGAGGAGACAGAGCGAGACCGCGTCGTTGCGGACGAAAACCTCCTCGAAGGTCGGCGCGGCGATTCCCTTCGCCCCCGCGCCATTCGTTGCCTGAACCGCCGAGTGATGCGCACGAAGCTTCGTCGCCATCGAATGCTCCCCCTATGTCTCCGACCCGCCCTCGCCTGTCCTTCAACCCCAAAGGGCAGGACAAGCGGTGAATCCGGCGTATCGCTCAGCCGGCGTCACGTTGCAATCTTGAAAGGCATTATCACGAAAAAAACGACGTCGTATACGACGATCGAGTGGAGATTCAGGTAGTTAGACCACCATATCTCACCTTTCGTGTGCCGATTTCGGATCTGAAAGACCGAGGCGACTAGCTCGGGAGGTCTTTGACCCCGAGCGCCTCGAAGACTTCGCCGAGCCTCGTTCGCGGAACCGAGACGCGCGTCGGCATGCCGCCCGAGAGACCGAAGAGCTTGAGGAAATCGATACCGCTGTCGAAGGCGGCAGCGATGGCGACGCTGTCCCGATCGACGACGATGGAGATCTTCTCGCGCTCTTGGCCGACGAGGAGGAGCAGCGTCTTGTCGTACGACTTGCGTGACGCCGGGAGCTCGACGTAGGCGACGCCGTGCGGTTCGCCGCGGAGACGCTGAAAGCCACGCGAGAGGACGCGGGCTTCATGTTCTTGCGCGGCGTACTCGGCCGCAGCGGCGTCGATCGGTTGCCAGAGCCCACCGTCGGCGAGCCCGGTGGTGAGGTGACGGACGATGAGACCGAAGAGACCTTCGTCGTGCGGCCGTCCTCGAATCGCCCGGTCGAAGCGATCGCCGATGGCGCTGGGGGTGCCGATGCGCGTGTCGATGGCGCGCGCGTCGTCGTCGGCGCCGGCGTAGGGCTCGGTGCCGCCCCGCATCCATTTGGCGGCGGCGCAGAGGCCGTCGAAGTCGGTGTGGCAGACGATGGTGTCGACGGGGCCGATGCGCGTGACGAGCGCGGGATCGATCATCTCGGGACACGCGCCGTGCTGCGCCTTGGTGCAGAGGACGAAGCGCGGATCGTTCGCGAAGTCGGCGTGGCGCTCGTGATCGTGGTGATCGACCCAGGCAGCGAGGCGCGGGCCGAGGCCGTCGATCAAGCGGCGCGTCACTTTGTCGAAGCGCCCGGGCTCGGTGAGCGTGTCGTAGGCGAAGGCGATGTCGAGCACCACCACGCGCCCGGCGAGGGTCTTGGTGCTGGGGAGCTTTCGAGGTGAACCGAAGGCGAGCGTGATCATCGCGGCCATCAGCCGCCAGCCGCCGACGGGAGCGACGGGATGGCTTCGCCGAGATCGCGCTCGGGGTCGTCTTCTTCGTGAACGGGCAGATCGAGCGTGGCTTCGATTTTCGCGAGGCGGCTGCGCAGCCGCTCGTTCTCGATCGCGAGGCCGCGGATGAGGTCGCTGATCGGGTCGGGCAAGCTCGAGTGATCGAGCTGTGCTTCGAGCCGATTGTCGGCGGCGACGAAGCGGCCGGGGACGCCGACGACGGTGGCGCCCGGTGGCACCGGCTTCACCACCACCGAGCCGGAGCCGATGCGCGCCCCCTCGCCGATGACGATGTGACCGAGGATGCAAGCATTGCTGCCGACGACGACGTTCTTGCCCAGCTGCGGATGACGGAGCACGCGCTCACGTGAGGTGCCGCCGAGGACGACGCCTTTGTAGAGCAAGCATCCGTCGCCGACCGTGGCGGTCTCGCCGATGACCACGCCCATGCCGTGGTCGATGAAGACCCCGTGGCCGACGTTGGCGCCGGGGTGAATCTCGACGCCCGTCGTGGCGCGCGCGGCGTGAGAGAGGAGACGTCCAGCGAGCGGATGGCCATTCGTCCACAGGTCGTGGGCCAAGCGATGCGCCCAAATCGCGTGTACGCCGGGGTAGGCAAGGAGCGCCTCGATGCGCGAGCGACACGCCGGGTCGTTGCGGACGACGGCGTCGACGTCTTCACGAATGCCCCGGATCGCCATGGGGATTTTCGCGATCCATCGGAAGGGTGTGGGGAGGGGCATCGGCGGTTCTCGTACTCATTTCGCCAAAGATTGCTGCGCAACTTTGGCCGCTTCGGTCGATCTCGCGTCGCTCGGTCGCCGAGACTACCGGTCGTCGGCGATAGTCGGATGTGTGTGCGGCGGCGAACGTTTCTCGCTCCACCCTTTCGAGGGCGCGGCGGTGCACCTCGATGTGTCGAGAATTGCGCAAGGATCGCACGGCTGCGCGCTTCGGCCAAAGGAGACATGTGGGAGAGGGTTCTCTCATGACCTGAATCGTGACCTGGCTCTTGATTTGAACTAGGCTTCCGAGTGGAATGCCCGGCCTCGAAGATCCGGCCGGCCCGCCGCTTGACGGGGCCGCGCGGGCCTCTCCTAGCGGTGGGGCAAGATTGGCCTCGGGGATGGATGACGTGGGTGAAGGTACGCCGGACGATGCGCGCGTGACCGCGGAGGCAAAGCCTTCGCCGCCGCCGGCCCCTGCTCGCGACGTCGATCCGATGATCGGCACCGTCATCGCCGGGCGCTACCGGGTCGAGCGTCGTCTCGGCGAAGGCGGCATGGGTGCCGTCTATCGCGTCGAGCACACGCACATGCGCAAGAAGCTCGCGCTCAAGGTGCTGCACCGCGAGATGACGACGCAGACCGAAATCGTCGCTCGCTTCGAGCGAGAAGCGATGGCCTCGGCGCACATCGATCACCCCAACGTCGCCGGCGCCACCGACTTCGGCAAGCTCGAGGACGGCTCCTTCTACCTCGTCCTCGAGTACGTCGAAGGGACGAGCCTGCGCACCGAAATCGACAAGGGGCCATTCTCTCCGTACCGCGCCGTGCACGTGTCGGTGCAGATCCTCGCGGCGCTGCGGCGCGCGCACGAGCTCGGCATCGTCCACCGCGATCTCAAGCCGGAGAACATTCTCCTCCTCGAGAAGGACGGCGACCCCGACTTCGTCAAAGTGCTCGATTTCGGCATCGCTCGCGTGCCCATCGGCTCGCTGATCAGCGGCGGCGACAGCGGGCCGAGCCTCACGCGCGCGGGGATGGTCTACGGCACGCCCGAGTACATGGCGCCGGAGCAGGCGCTCGGTCAGGCCGTCGACGGGCGCAGCGATCTGTACGGCACCGGCGTGATGCTCTTCGAGATGCTCACCGGTCGGCGGCCCTACGACAACAAGGACAAGGTCGCGCTCCTCGGCCAGCACGTCGCGGGGCCGATTCCTTCGCTCCGTGAGCGTGCGCCGGTGCTCAACCTCTCGCACGAGCTGGAGGTGGTGGTGACGCGGCTGCTCTCGAAGAGCCCGTCCGATCGTTACGCCGATGCCTCCGATGCGATCGACGCCCTGCAGTCGATGCCGCTCGAAGGCACGCCGGTGTTGATGCTCAGCTCGCGCAATCCTTCCCGTCGAGGTGGTGCCGTCAACGTCGCCGACAACAGCGGCCGCTACGACGTCAACATCAAATCGGGGCCTATTTCTCCGCCCGTTCACACGGCCGAGCCGTCGGTCTCCGCGGTCGCGCCGGCGCCGCAGTTCGCCTTGCCGCAGCCAGCCATCACCGAGCCCGAGACGAAGCCGAAGTCGCGCGGTGCGCTCTTCGCGGTGCTCCTCGTGATCATCGCTGCTGGCGTCATCGGCCTCGTGCTCTTCAAGAAGCAGGGCAGCGCGCCGACCGATACGTCGTCCGGGAAGTCGACGACGAACGCGCCGAGCACGTCGACGAGCACCGTGGCCAGCGTCACGCCCCTCTCGCCGGCAGAGCTGAAAGACAAAGCCGACAAGGCGCTCACCGCGGCCGAGTCAGGCAATCCCCAAGGGCTCGCCGATCTCGAATCGCTCGCGGCCACGCACGACGGCGATCCGGTCGTGCTCATCGATTTGGCGAAGGCGTATTCGAAATCGAAGCGTCACGTCGAGGCGATTGGGGCAGTCAAACGCCTCATCACCGCGTCACCCGAGTCGGCGACGAATGCGGCGATCGGACCGATTCTCGACGCCGCGCTGCCGTCGTCGGCCGACACCGTCTTCAACTTGCTCACCGGTCCGATGGGCGCCGAGGGGGTGCCGATACTCTTCGACATCGGCTACGGCAACCGTGGTCCGGCCAACCTTCGTCCGCGCGCGAAGTCGGCGCTCGCCGAGCCCGAGGTGCAGAAGGTGATGCCGCCCGCGATCAAGGGCGTGCTCGAGCTGATGAAGACAGGCTCGTGCGACGGGAAGAAGAAGGTCCTCGACACCTATCGCAAAGACCTCGACGCGCGTGCGTTGCCGCTCTTGCGACCGCTCACCGCGACGACGGGGTGTGGCCCCTTCTTCAAGAACAAGGACTGCTGGCCGTGCCTGCACGCGGCGAAGTATCTCGACACGGTTCTCAAGGAAATCGAGGCCCGCTCGAAGAAGTGAGAACTGGGAGGCGCGCCGGGCTCACTCGCCGATGACGCGCTTCGGTGACGTGCCGTCGAGCAAATCGGTCGGGCTGCACTTGTCGATGTGACCGAGGAGGCCGCGGTAGATTCCCCAGCCGACGAGCTTGCGTAGCCGTGGTGAGAAGCCGCGCGCGACGTCGAGGGGGATGCCGAGCTGTTGGTTCTCTTGTTGGCGAACCCAGCCGGCGCAGTAGTTCATCGCCACGCCGATTCGTCGCGCCTGCGTGCGGTTCTCGCCGCCGCCGTGCCAGATGCTGCCGTTGAAGACGAGGACGCTTCCACGCTTCATTTCTGCAGGGATCGAGTCTTCGTAAACTTGGCCGAGCTCGGGCGCTTTTTCGCGAAGGTGGCTGCCAGGGATGACGCGGGTGGCGCCGTTGTCGGCCGTGAAATCGGTGAGGGCCCACATCGTGTTGCAGACGAGCGGCACGTGCGGTCGCGGCAAGGGGATGAGCATGTCGTCGGCGTGGATGGGCTGCGGCGTCTCGCCCGGGCCGATGGCGATCGACGAGAGTGAGGAAACGAGGCAGCCGCGATCGAGCACGCGCTCGACGATCGGGAGGATGTGCTCGTGCACCGGAATCTGCTCGAAAATACGGCCCCGCGCGAGGAGGTTGTAGATGCGGACCGTCTTCAGACCTTCGAAGAGGTTCTTCGCCGGCTGCGCGTCGAGCTCGGCCTCGAGCCGTGAGAGATCGGCGGCGAGGGCGTCGAGCAGCGCGGGCTCGATGGCGTTTTCGACGATGGTGTAGCCGTCGCGGGCGACGCGCTCGGCGTGCTGGGTGAGGTCGGCGTCGGGGAGCACGTTCAAGGAGTAGCACGAGGATTCGAGCGTGCGCCCGCACCCGCTTTTTCCAGGGCCGTACCCGCGTGCTCCATCCGCGTGCCCCTCCGCGTGCCCATCCGCGTGGCTACGCTGCATCCTCCGCGCTAGCCTCCCCGCGTGCGCATCCTTCCCCTTGCTCTCCTCGCCAATGCGTTCCTCGTCGCCTGTTCCTCCAGCAGCTCGTCGCCGGGCACGGTGACCGACACCGGCTCGCCCGTCGCGGACACCAGCATCGTCGACACCGCGCCGGTCGACGCGACGGCCGACGCCTACCAGACGCTGCTCTTCGACAACGCGCGCATCGGCAGCGACTCGGCGAAGCCCAACTTCCAGAAGGTGAGCGTCGACGTCGAGCCGCTCAAGGGCGGGCCCTTCGCCAACGTGAAATTGGTGATCGACCTCACCTCGACGTGCTTCCCCTTCGACACTTGGAAGACGACGAACAAGCCGCCGGCGGGGCAGAATTGGCCGGCCGATTGTGACGCGTTCGACCGTAATTTCGAGACGATCATGGTCGATCCTGCGGCGACCAAAGAGACGCCGACGCTCGAGCTGGTGCGCGCGATCACGCCCTTCGGTGGGCCCGAGCACATCGAGCAGGACGTCACCGACCTCTACAACGCCCCGTCGATGGCGAAGGGGAAGCGGACGATCGAGATTCACATCACCACCTGGTCGGATGGCGCGGGGAAGGTGAGTGGATCGAACGGCGGTTGGAACGTCAGCGCGCACCTCGAGGTGACGCCGGGGCCGGCGCCGCACAAAGTGCTGGCGGTGATTCCTCTCTACGACGGCAACTACGATTCGAAGACGGTGCCGGCGGACCTTCCCTTCACGCTGCCGGCGGGGACCACCTCGAGCCTCATCGAGTATCGGGTGACGGGGCATGGTGGCACCGATGCCTCGGCCGACACTGCGTGCATCGGACCGGCCGAGGAGTTCTGCAAGCGTTCGCACCACGTCTTCGTCGACGGCAAGACGCTCGCCGATCTCACGCCTTGGCGAGCCGACTGCAAGAACCTCTGCACCATCGCCCACAGCGACGTCATCGCCTCGTACTGCGCGGAGAACCCTTGCGGTGCGGTGTCGAGCGTGCGTGCGCCTCGCGCCAACTGGTGCCCCGGGAGCATGACTCCGCCGATCACCTGGACGCCGGATGGGCTGAAATCTCCGGGTGATCACACGTTCAAGTTCGTCATCGACAAGATCGCCGACGGCGGCTCGTGGCGTTCGTCGGCGACGCTCTACGCATTCGGCGACTGATTCCGACGCGCACGACGAAGGAGCTCGATGGAGACGCCGGCGACGATCGCAGCAAAGGTGTGGCGACGCATCCTCGTGCCCGGCGTGACTGGAACGGCGCTCCAAATTGGTCGTCCGTTCGGTCCGCGTCGCGCGCTGCTCGCGGCCAAGTGTGGAGACGACGAGCTTCACGAGGGACAGGCCGATGCGCCCGATGCTGCGCTCGGCGAGGTGCGTGGGCTCCTCGGCGCTGGTGCGCTCGACGCCGGTGAGGCGGCGGTGGTGCGGCGCATTCAACGCCTGGTGCCCGTCGATGCCAGCGCGATCGGGGCGCGCATCGATGCCAGCGTGCTCCGGCTCGGCGCGCTCCTTCACGACGCGGTGGCGGCGTATCACCCGGACATGGCCGGGGTCTTTCGGCCGAATGCGCCGCGCAAATTGCTCGCGGCGACGATCGCTGCGCTCGGCGAGGTTGCGCCACCGGCGACGGTCCGCGGTGCACTCTTGCGACACGCGTGGCTCGGCGAGCTCTTGCATTTTTCACTCGCGCGCGTCGACGTCGGCTGGTGGACGGGGAGCGCGCGCTTCATCGGGCGCACGCCGCCGCCGCGGCTGATGGCGTGGCCGGGCGTGCGTCGCGTGCGTCGCGATGAACGGACCATCGCGCTGATGCGACTCCCCGACTTGTTCGAAGGGATGAGCCGGGGTGAGGTCGAGCCGGCGCTGGCCGAGGCCTATCGTCGGGCGATCACGCTCTTCCTTCATGCGACGCCGCTCACCGATCTGGTGCTCGCGGGCCGCGAGACGCCGGCGTTCGAGTGGGCCGAGCCGCACGCGCGCCTGGTCGCCAAGCCGGCCGGTGCGCGCCTCGTCCGTAGAGCCATCGCCCTCGGCGACGATCGTGGAAAACCCGCCTACGAAGCGATCACCGCCGCGTGCGGATCGTTGCCGGAAGCGCTGCGCAGCGAGTCGGGGGTTTCCTCTCCTTCGTAGCCGCGCTACTCGCCGCACTTCGAAACGTCACTTTGCGAACCCATCCTTTCAGGAGGAACCATGAGCGAGCCGCAGTTCCCGCCCATCGACGTCGCTGGCCAAGGCGATCTCTACGCCCGCATCAACACCACGCTGGGAACCGTCGTCGTCCAACTCCACGAGGACAAGGTCCCGAAGACGGTCGCCAACTTCGTCGGTCTCGCGACCGGGAAGATGGCCTGGACCGATCCGGTCAACGGCCAGCCCGGCCAGGGCCCCGCGTTCAACGGCGTGAAGTTCCACCGCATCATCCCCGGCTTCATGATCCAGTGCGGCGACCTCCGCACCCGCGCGCCGGTCGGCGGTGACAACCGCTGGGGCACGGGAAATCCGGGCTATCGCTTCGCCGACGAGTTCCATCCCGAGCTCCGTCACGACGGTCCGGGCGTTCTTTCCATGGCGAACTCGGGTCCGGGTACCAACGGATCACAATGGTTCATCACCGAAGGTCCGACCCCGCACCTCGATCGCAAACACTCCGTCTTCGGACGCGTCGTCACCGGCTTGGACGTCGTCGGCAAGATCGCCAACGCGCCCCGTGGTGCGGGCGACAAGCCGAACACCGACATCGTCATCAGCTCGGTCGAGCTCTTCCGTTCGCCGACCAAGCCCTGAAGTTGCTTCGCCACGCCTTCGTCGTCGTCGCGCTCTTCGCCACGCTCG
>JANYDK010000012.1 GCA_025363655.1 Deltaproteobacteria bacterium
ACGGCCGGCTGCGCAGCCGAAGACGACGCACGCGCCGGCGCGAGTGGAACGTACGCCGCTTGCGAACCTTCGGCGTTGGCTTGCATCGCGCGCGCGAAGGCGGCGTTGACCACGCTTTGAATCTCGGGCGCGCTCCGAAAACTGGTCGTCAAATGGAGCACTTCGCCACCACCGGCAACGAGCGCGCGTTTGACGCGTTCGTAGAGCGAGACGTCGGCGCGTCGGAATCGGTAGATCGATTGCTTCGGATCGCCGACGACGAAGAGCCTCCCCCGTGGCACCACCGACTTCGTCCAATCGTCTTCGGCGGCGTCGCCACCGGCGATGAGGAGGAGAATCTCGGCTTGGAGCGGATCGGTGTCTTGGAACTCGTCGACGAAGACGTGGGTGAAGCGCGTCTGCAGCTCGGCCCGCACTTTGGCATCAGTGGCCACCAAGTTGCGCGCGAGGAGGAGCAGGTCGAGGAAGTCGACGCGACCTTCCCGACGCTTGATCGCTTCGTAGTCGGCCTCGAGCGGGAGGAGCGCGTGCTGCAACGCCGCCGCGAGATCGGCGTCGGCACGGGACAGAAAGCCCTCGATCGACTCCCGGGCGAAGTCACGCGTGGCGATGACGTCGGCGCGACGAAGCGAGCGAGCGCGAGAGTACGTCTCCCCACGACCGTTCTGCTCCCACTCCCACGAGTCGCGCATCAGCTCCGAGAGGTCGGCCTCGAGTCCGTCGTAGTCGCGCGGCCGCACTCCTTCGGCGCGGATCACCTCGGCGTGGAACTTGGCGAGCTTGCGGAACGGACGCGCGAGAAAGTCACCGTCCCAATCGGCGTGACCGCCGAATTTTCCGACGTCCGCGAAGAGCATCATCAATTTATCTATCTCGGCGTCGCGCCTGAATTCCGGGCGATCCCACTTGGTGGGGAAGTCGCGTTGGTCGAGCAAGTCGTACGCAGCTTGCCGCAACCGTTCGCGCGCACCGGGCGCGCTCTGCCCCCGCCGTCGCCTTCGGAGGAGTCGCCGAACGCCATCGGGAGGAGCCTCGAGCGTGCGTTGGAACCAAAGATCGAACGCGCGATCGAAGAGACGATTGGCCTCGTCCTCGGAGGCGACCTGGAAGAGCGGATCGACACCGGCGGCGATCGGACGCTCACGGAGGAGATCGGCGCAGAGGGAGTGGATGGTGCTGATGCGCGCCGTCTCGAGCTGCGCGAGCGCGTCGTCGAGACGTACACGCTCGTCGGCAGGCGTCCGCTCGTCGATGCGCGCCGACTCGAGCGCCGCGCGGAGACGGAGCTTCATCTCGCCGGCCGCGAGCTCGGTGAACGTGACGGCGACGAGGCGATCGAGCCGCGCCTTGCCACGACGGAGCACCGCGACGATGCGGGAGACGAGCGCGGTCGTCTTTCCGGTTCCAGCAGCGGCCTCGACGACGAAGGTGGCGTCGAGATCGGTGGCGATGCGATGGCGCGCTTCGCCGTCGACGAGCTCGGTCATGGCGGTCGTGGCCGTGATGACGGTCATGGGAGCGCCCGCACCTTTCGCAGCGAGACGAGGCCATCCGGATTCTTCCGCCGCACGCGTGCCTCTTCGTCGGGGCCGCAGACGGGTAGATAATCACAGTATGTACATCCTCCAGCGCGCGGCGCCGCAGGCAAGAATGGCCGTGACAGCGCCTCGCCGACGAGCTCGACGAACGTCGCGAGCGTCTTGCGCGCCAGCTCGTCGAGCGGAAATTCGACCGATTCGTAGCCCCCCGTCGCGGTGCAATAGAAGAGGCGACCTTCGGTGACGCGCGCCCCGGGGAAGAGCTTCTCGAGCGCGAGCGCGTAGAGCACCGGCTGCAAGGTGGCGCCGCCGCCGACGATGCTCTGGTGTTTGGCGTAGACCTTCCCCGTCTTGTGATCGGTCGCGCGGAGGGCGCCATCGTCGCGGAGCTCGACGAGATCGATCGAGCCGCGCACCGCCAGCCCGGCGTCGAGGCGTACCGCTTCGTCGCGACTGTGCGGATCGCGATCGCGTCGCCCTGCGAGGCCGAAGGCGAGCTCGAAGCGATGCGGTGTCCATTCCTCGTCGGCAGCGACGCGGGCGAGCCAATCGCGGAGATCGGCGCGGACGGTGGCGACGCCGTCTTCCCAAACGCGCTCGATCGCCGGCGCCAGCTCGTCGCGATAACGCGCTGCCACCTCGTCGAGCGCCTCGTCGAGCAGACGTCGCGCCTCCTCGAAGCGGGCGCCGTCGTCTTCGCGCGTCGCGCCCTTCGTCCGAAGCGGCAAGAGCGAACGATCGCGCAGTCGAACGAGCAAGGTGAATTGCACCTCGTGCACGAGACTGCCACGCTCGAGGGGTCCGATCTCTTCGATCGCCTCGGGCTCCTCGCGCGGGGCGAGCTTGTGCACGGCCTCGAGGAAGAACTGGTACGGACACGTCGAATAGCGCTGCAAGGCCGTCGCCGAGAACGATCGCGCGGTCAGCTGATGACGCGCGAGCGCCGCCTTGGCGAGCTCGATCGGTTCGATCAAGCCGTCGGCCGCCGTCCACTTGCGGATGCCCCGACGCGCACGGAAACGAAGCGCGCGACCGAGGTGCGGGTTGGCGTCGAGGAGAAAATGCGCAGCCCCCTTCGCCTCGTCGCTCGTCTTGCGGAGGAGCGCAGCGAGGAGCGAGAGATCGTGCTCGGCCTCGTCGAGCGCATCGAGGCTCCGCGCCGGCGCGGGCCAAGCGATGCGCGCCGCACCCCCTCGCTCGGCTCGTCGCGCGAGCGATTCGAATCCACCGAGCTCTCCCTCGATCGCGCGCAGCACTTCGAGCCCGTAGAACGAGGGGACACGCGGCCGCGCTTGCTCGGCGTCGATGCGCGGATAGGTGAGGACCAGCCGCTCGCTCGCCGCGCCGATCGCCAAGTGGAGCGCGAGGCGCTCTTTCTCGACGCGCCGCTCGTTGTCCTCGAGCCCATGACCGAGCATGGCCCGCGCGGCGTCGAGGAGGATCGGATCTTCCACCACCTTCTGCGGGAAGATTTTCTCGGCGAGCCCGGGGACGAAGACCACCGTCGCCGCGAGCCCTCGCAAGGCTTCGATCGGCGCGATCAGCACCTTTCCTGCGCGGCGCTTGTGAGGTGCCACCACCAGATCGCGCAGCTTCGAGTCGAGCACCACCCGCACCTCGTGGAGATCGACGGGACCGATCGACGACATCGGCGCCAGCTCGGCGAGCACCGAGAGGACACGTTCGGGCGTGACGAGCGCGACGGTGGCGAGCGACGACAGCTGCTCGAGCCACTCTCCCCAACTCGCCCGCGCGGGAAGCGTCGCCAGCCGTTCGATGAGTGGAAGCGCGAAACGCGTCAGCGCCTCGAGCTCCCGTTGCGCGCGCTGCAAATGCGCAGCCTTCGACTCGTCGTCCCCGAGCTCGGCGAGATCGAGCCGGAGCTTGGCGGCGAGACCCGCGAGCCGCCGCTGCCAGCGATCGCGTCCACCGATGACCGCGGCATCGACGATCAGTCGTTCCCACCGGCGCGGAGTCGGCAGCGTCGCGGTAGCTTCGTCCGATTCGTCGGACTCGTCCCGCGCGTCGCTCTCTTCTCCACCCTCTGGGTTCGCATCGGTTTCATCTGGTGCCAGCGCGCGTGGGGCGAGCTCGACGTCGGGGGGAACGAAGCGCTCATCGCGCGAACGCGGCGGCGGCGGAGCACCCTCGGCGGTGCGCGCCGGCACCTGTCCGAGCGAGAGGTACTCGGCGAAGCGACGGGCCGAGAGGTGCTCGGCGGCGCACGAGAGGAGCGTCACGAAGGCGCGCCCCGCGGGATCGGGCCTCACCGTGCCTTGCGCGAAACAAGCAGGAATTCCCGCGCGACGAAGCGCCTCCTCGAGGTGCGCGCGATAGGTGCCCGGCGCACGGAGGGCGATGGCCATGCGATCGAAAGGCACGCCGCGCTCGGCTTCGGCCAGGATGCGACGCGCGATCTCGACGCACTCGCGGCTCTCGCCTGGCGCCGAGAGAATCGAGACGTCGCCCTCGAGCGGCGCCGCTTCGCTGATCGCACCCTCGGCGAACAGGCGCGATTGCAGCCTCGGCAACGATCGCGTCCCGAGCTCGCCGAGCGGGAGCGGCGTCGCGGAGGCGTCGAGCACGCGCTCGAGGGCGGCGATCGAGCGCACGTCGGCGGAGGGCGCTGTGGCGAGAACGTGCGTGCTCGTGAGGGTCAGCGCGCGGAGAAAGTTCTCCTCGAGCCCGGTCGTCACTGCGAGGTCGAGGAGCACGATCGGTCTGGAAATCGTGCCTTCCCGAGTGGTCGGAGCGACGGATCGCTCGCGCAAGGTCGCGGTCGCCGAGGCGAGGACGTCCGCGCGATCGGCCAAGCCGACGGCGGCGAGCTCCTCGACATAGGCGGCGAGCAGTCGCGCAAGATCGGGCTCACGCGCTTGCAGCGCCTCGGCTGAGAC
This sequence comes from Deltaproteobacteria bacterium, assembly GCA_025363655.1. Taxonomy (GTDB): domain Bacteria; phylum Myxococcota_A; class Polyangia; order Polyangiales; family JADJMO01; genus JANYDK01. The sequence goes on from JANYDK010000012.1 coordinate 4,436, forward strand.
GCCCGCCACGCGCAGCTCGGCGAGCGTACGGGCGAGCGCGCGCACGAGGCCCGGCCGGTCACCGACTGGCGCGAATCGACCGAGCGTCGCCGAGGAGATCGCGCAATCGACGAGGCGCGCGCAGACCGCTTCGATGGCGAGCGGCGCCCCGAGCGTCTTTCCCGACGACGAGAGCGGCACCAGCGCGAGCTCGCTGGCGAGGACCCCGAGCGTCCGACGCTGCCAGCCGAAGGTCGCGACATGCGAGGCGCCGCGGGTGAGCGAAGTGCCGGCGGCGTGCGTCTCGGCGAGCACGAGGAGCGGCGCGCGTGGATCGCGTTCGTTCAACCAATCGCGCACGACGCCGACCCGAACGGCGGCGCCAGGCGAGACGACGAACGAACGCGTCACGATTTCACGGCCTCGGAGTGCGCAACTTTCGCACCCCCCACCGCAGGGCGAGGACGCCGAGCGCGCCCGGCAAGACGACGAGGATCAGCACCGCGATGGCAAATCCGATCGCCTCGCCCGCGTCATCGACGTCGCCCAACTTGGTCAGCGAACCGGCGAGGAAGACGAGCGCGACGAGGACGAGAAAGCTCCCGAGGAGAATGACGAAGACCGGCCACACCGGAGACGACGTCGAACCCGATGCGCCGACGCCGAGGCTCGCCTGCCCTGGCGCACCATACGGATTGTACGAACCGGCGAGCGCGGTCGGCGCTTGCGGAAAGTGAGTAGGCAGGTACGGCTTTGGCGGTGACGACGGCGCCAGTGGCGCGTACGCGGGCATCGGCGAGTGAGGCGAGTGAGGCGAGTGAGGCGAGTGAGGCGAGTTGACCGGCGACGGCGCGGGCGCGTACGGAGTCGGCATCGGCGGTTGCGATGCATAGGGAGCGCCCGAAGCCTGCACGAAGGGCGCGAGGACGGGCTCGAGCGCGGCGAGCGCGACCCCCGCATTGGGAAAACGAGCCTCGGGCGCGCGCGCGACGGTGCGGCCGAACCAAGCGTCAAATCCATAAGGTATGGATGCTTCGACCCCGAGCGCCCGCGCGCGTTCGGTCGCCGCCGAGACGGGATCGAGGAGCACCTCGCGCATCAGCTCGGTCATCGAAGGCGCCGCCTCCGAGAGCGAACGCCAATACGGCTTGCCGGTGATCATCCGAAAGACGATGAGCCCGAGCGCCCACACGTCGGTCGCCGGCGAGATCGGTTGACGACGATCGCCCTGCTCCGGCGCCATCCAGAGCGGGGTGCCGAGCGCCGCCGTCATGCTCGTCGTCGCGCCCGCTTCGGCGATTACCTTGGCGATGCCGAAGTCGAGCACCTTGACCGTGAACGGCGTCCCCGGCCGACGCGACTTGGCGACGAAGACGTTCTCCGGTTTGAGATCGCGATGGACGATGCCGATGCGATGCGCCGAATCGAGCGCGTGACAGAGCTGCCGCATCAGCTCGAGGACTTCGCCTTTGTGGAGCGCGCCCCGGCGCCCGAGGAGCGCCGCCAGGTCTTCACCTTCGAGCAGCTCCATCGCGAGGAAGGGCGTGCCGGTCGCGTCGTCGATGCCGGCGGTCACCACCTCGACGACGTGATCACTCTCGATGCGACCCGAGACCCGCGCCTCTTGGACGAAACGCGCGCGCAGCTCCGGATCGGAGAGCAGCTGCGGATGCATCAGCTTGAGCGCGCGCTTCTTCCCCGTCGAGACTTGCTCGGCGACGTACACCGCGCCCATGCCTCCCTCGGAGAGACGCGAGACGATGACGAAATCGCCGCCGAAGCGAGCGCCGTTGGTGAACGAGAAATTGGCGATGGCCGCTCAGAGACTAGTCCACAGCGGCTCAGCGCGGAATCATGTGCTCGCCACGAACGTCACGCATGACGAGACGGCGCGTCGCGGCCTCGGGCGTCGGGACGAGGAGGAGACCGCCGCCCGCGTCGAGCGAGTAGTAGTAGCCAATCTCGGTACGAAGCACGTGCCCGCCGGCGTCGTAGTAGGTGAGCGGACGCGGCTCGTTGAGCGGCGGCGTCGCCAGCGTCACCTTGTCGCCCCAGGTCATCGCGCCGTTTTCGGCGATCGACACCACTTGAAAGTCGTGGGTGACGTCCTTCGGGTAGTGCACGTTGGCGTGCGCGGCGACGTAGGCGAGGCGCGTGAGGATGCCGCCGAACGTGTAGTCCGAGGTCCACGTCGGCGGATCGCAATAACCCATGAAATCTTTCACGCGCGGATTGACCAGCGCGGAGGTCGTCAGGTTCCAACCCCAGACGCCGATGCTGCCGTCCTTGTAGGGGAAGCCCGGATCGGTCTGCGGCGCGCCGTTGCAGGGCGCGTGCGAACGACCGAGCGAGTGCGCGAGCTCTTGAGCGATGGTGCCGAAGCCGAAGTCGCTCGTCCAACCGAGGCCGATGGCGCCACGGCCATAGGTGTCGGACGGGTTGTTGCTGAGTGGTGCGATGCCGCCGATGCAACCGCGCGAGCAGTAGGCGTCGAACGACGACGAGGGGGTGAGGATGCCGTAGTAGAAGACGTCGTCGGCGGCGCCTTCGCTCTGACGGAGGTTCAAGAGCGTCTGCAGCGCGCGGCTCCATCCGCCCGAATCGGTCGCCGCGACGGACGAGCCGTATTTGTACGGCGCGTGCACCGTGAGGTTGACTTCGGTGACCGGATAGAGCCGATATACGGCGTTTTTCCACGCGTCGATCGCGCCGTCGGAGGTGTCGGGCGTGATGCCGGAGACGATCATCGGCACCAGCACGAGGTTGAACTTGGCGCCCGGATCTTTGATCGCCGGCGCATCGGCGGTCCCGTCGGCAGGATAGCTCGCGCCGTCGGTCGGACCTTCGGGTTGACCGGCCGGCGTGCGGAGAACGACTGACCACGTCGCACCCATCGTGAACGACGCGGTGGGGACGTCGAAGTTGAGGGTCGAGTCGATGTCTGCATCGTCGGACGGACCGGCGACGGTCTGCGTCGCGACGAAGCTCTGCGCCGCGCCACCACCCGGGGTGACGGTGAGCGTGGCGACGACCGCGCGCGAGACCCAGGCAGCGCCCGGGGTGACGTAGACGCGCAGACGACCCGCGCGACCGGCAGCGAGCGCGGTCTTGTTCGCCGTCGGCGCGGCCCCGTCCTTCATGAGGACGATCTTCGTACCTTGGAAGAACGACACCTCGTTGATGCTGAGGTTCTTCACCAGATCGGGAGCCGGCGGGCCGGTGTCGACCACCGCACCGTCGGGTCCGATGAGCACGTCGGCGCCCGGATCGGGATCGCCGCCATTCGCGCCAGAGGAGGCACCGCACCCTGCAGCGAGGACGACGACGAGAGCGAGCGGCGACAAGCAAGTGCGGAAACGCATTGCGCGCAGTCTAGTCGAGACCGCGATCGGGTCCGATGTGGGCATCGTTCGCGGCGGAAGATTCGACCCGAAGGATGCATGATCGACGCGTCACAGCGTGGTCGACGAGCTGCGTTGTCGTCGTCCGGCCACAGTCGTCCATTCACCATCTGGTTGCGCTCGGTCAGCATGAAGGACCGATTTCTCTCGTCTGAAGGCGATCACCCGTTTGGTACGGCTCGTGCGAAGCCGGGCCACATGCTTCCCCTCCTCCCCTACTTCGAGGCAGCGCCCGACACGCCGCCGCCGATGGTCGAGCAACGTCCTGCCACCCAAGTGATCCCCGACCCCGGCCTCATCGCGCGCTTCGGGATGGGCTACGGCAGCGTCGCCAACAGCGACGAGCAGAGGCTCCTCGAGCTCGAGGGCTACGGGGGCGGACGCCCCTGGCTGAACCTCGACCTCACGGGCATGGTCGATCGCAACTTCGGGTTCGGCGGCTTCGGCGCGTACACCCATCGCTCGGCGAGCGCGGTCGACGGCTCCCCCGATCTCCGCGAGAACACCTTCATGTTCGGCGTCCAAGCGCCGCTGGTGGTGTCGGCGAACGACGGGAAATTTCGCTTCATGCTCATCCCGCGGGTCGGACGAACGTGGTCGACGCTCAGCCTCGGCAACGGCGGCTCGCTCATGAGCGGCTGGATGGTCGGCGGCGAGGCCTCGTTCCTCTTTCCGGCCGCGCACATCGGCGGCTCGCTCGGCTGGGTCTGGGCGCCCCTTCCTGCTCCCGGCGCACTCGGCCGGGCCTACGACGCTGGTGGCATTTACCTCTCGTTCAACGTGGTGCTCGATGGTTAAGCCCTCATTTCCCCTCGGTCGCTCTCGCTCCTCTCGGGCGCTGGGGCCCTTCCATTTCGCCGCGCTCGCCTTCGCGCTCTTCGCCTGCATGCAGGACCCGAAGCTCGAGCTCCAAGGCCCTGTGCGTCTCCTCGATCGCGCGTGCGGCGGCGCGACGACCGAGTGCACCGTCACCGGCGCCGCCCACCGCACGACCGGGCTCACCGCCGACAGCGTCGGCTATCAAGCGGATGGCAGCACCGAAGCGACGATCACCATCGTCATCCCGCCCCAATCCATCAATGGCTACTACTACGACGCATTTCACTTCGAGCTGCTGGTGTCGGGCCACGGCGACGCGACCATCGCCGACACACCGCGCACGCTTCCGCCGGACTACGCCTGGATCAAGGTCGACAGCAGTTACGCGACCTCCGATCCTGTGCGCGCCGAAATGACCCCGAAAACGAGCATCGTCATCAAGGTGCCGCAGGGGACGACCCTGAACGTCCTCGACGTCCGAATGATCAGCGACCACACCTCGGGCTGCTGAAATCGCCGAGATTTGCACATCTTCACGAAGGTCTCCTTACGCCCTTCACACTGAACTCGCATGGTTTCCCACTGCTCGGGGCGCGACTCGCACGGTGACGTCTCTACGCGTCATTCGGCCCCCGACGCGAAAGGAAATCAGCAATGTTCGGATTCGTCATCGGCACTCTCTGTTTGTTTGGTTTGATCGCAACGCTCCGTCGAGGTCGTCGTGGCTTCGGCGGCGGCTGCGGTGGAGGCTTTCGCCGCGGCTGGGGCGGCGGTGATTGGGGTGGCGGTGGGTTCGGCCGCGGAGCGTGGGGCGACCACGACCATCACGACCATCACGACCACCGCGAGCACCACGATCACCCTGGGCACGAACATCGCGACGACCACGGCCGTCACGATCGATACGACCGTCACGAAGGTCGCGGACGTGGTCGCGGCTTCGGTGGCTTCGGTCGCGGGCCGAAAGATTTCATCCTCCGTGGTCTCTCCCATCGCCTCGACGCCACGCCTGGCCAAGAGAAGGTGATCGCGAAGGCGATCGACGAAGTGCACGAGGCGATGCACGCGGCGAAGAAGCAGTGGAAGGGCTCGCGCAGCGACATCGCCAAGGCCGTCCGCGGCGAGCACTTCGACGCGGTCCACCTCGGTGAGACCTTCAGCAAGCACGACGAAGCGATCGACGGTCTCCGCAAGGCGTTCGTCGGCTCGATGCAGTCGGTCCACGACGTCCTCGACGAGCGCCAGCGCGCCATTCTCGCCGACGTCATCGAAGGCGGTGGCTTCTGGCGCGGCTTCGGCGGCCCCTACCGCAGCGCGGAACTCTAGAGAGAGCGAGAGGCAAGACCATGTACTACAAACGCAAATTGCTCATCGCCCTCCTCGCTGTCGGCACCGTCGGCGGATACGCCATGGGCTTCTCCAGCATGCGACATCACATGCGCCGCCACTGCGAGCGCCGCGATCGTCAAGAACAACGCTTCGAGCAGCATGTCGCCAAGGCCTGCGTCGAAGCGGCCCGCGAGAGCATGGACCCCAAGTGAACGTGAACGTGATCACGTGATCGCGTGATCACTTGAAGAAAGTGCGCGTCGGCGAAGCTCTCGCCGGCGCGCTTTCCTGCCCTGAAGTTGCAGTGCCCACGGTGGCATGAGAAACGTAGGCGATGGCCGTGCGCGTGCTCCTCATCGACGACGACGTCCGACTCCACGAGCTGTTGGCGACTTATCTCGACCAGAACGGCATCCACGTCACGGTCGCGAGCGATGGCGCGAAAGGGCTGGCCGCGCTCGACGGCAACGTCTTCGACGCCGTGCTCCTCGACGTGATGATGCCGGGGATGGATGGCCTCGAGGTCTGCAAGCGCATCCGGCAGAAGAGCACCATCCCGGTCATCATGTTGACCGCCAAGGGCGACGAGACCGATCGCGTCGTCGGGCTCGAGCTCGGCGCCGACGACTACATTCCGAAGCCCTTTTCTCCGCGTGAGCTGCTCGCTCGCATGCGCGCCGTCCTCCGGCGAGCGAAGCCCGATGCCATCGCCGAACGGCTGGTGGTCGGCGACGTCGCCATCGACACGCAGACGCGCGAGGTGCTGGTCGGCGGCAAACGCGCCGATCTCACCGGCATCGAGTTCGACATCCTCCTCGCCCTCGCGCGCCGCGCCGGTCGTGTGGTGCCTCGCGAAGCGCTCCTCTCCGAGGCCGGTCGCAGCGACGTGACGGTCGCCGAACGCACCGTCGACGTGCACATCTCTCACCTCCGCCAGAAGCTCGGCGACGATCCGAAGAGCCCGCGCACCATCAAGACGGTCCGCGGCGTCGGCTACGTGCTCACCAAGGACGCCCCGTGAGACGCCGGCGCGGTCGCGGCACGCGCTTCGACTTGGGCTACTACGTGAGGGCGCACCTTCGGCGGCGTCTCTTCGTCTGGTTCGGCGCCTCGATCGTCCTCACGGCCCTCTCGGTCGGCGCCGTGATGGTGGCGATGGGCGCGAGCGGCCCTTCGTCGTCGGTCGAGCGCATGCACAACTTCATCGGCGGCCGCTTCGCCCTCCTTTGGAACGACCCGGTCCAACGAGACGAGCTGGCCAGGGCGATGGCCCGCGATCTCGAGATCGGCGTCGTCCTCGTCGACGACAAGAACAAGGTCCTCATCGCCTTGGGCGACGAATGCGACCGCGGTCGGATGGACGTCCCCATCCTTCGCGACGGCAAACCGCTCGGCGTCGCCGAGGTCTGTGCGCCGCGAAAGCACCGTAATTTCGCGCTCCGTCTGCTCATCGGCCTCCTCACTGCGTGCGCCGTCATCTGGGCCGTCGCCGGGAAGGTGGCGACACGTCTCTCACGTCCGCTCGACGAGCTCGTGCGCGTCGCCCAGGACATCGGCCGCGGTCGCTTCGACACGCGCGTGCGGGTCGAGAGGAGCGAGGGCGAGGTCGGTCGCCTCGGACACGTCATCAACGACATGGCCGCGCGCATCGAGAAACAGCTCGGCGATCAACGCGAGCTCCTCGCCGCCGTCTCCCACGAGATCCGCACGCCGCTGACCCGCATCCGCATCCTCGTCGAGATGGCTCGCGACACGGGAAAAGTCGATCCGAAGACGATCGAAGAGATCGATCGCGAGGTGATCGAGATCGACGCCTTGGTGAGCGAGCTCCTCGCCAGCTCCAGACTGCAATTCGCAGCCGTCACTCGCACCACGCTCGACGCCGAAGAGGTCGCGCGAAGGGCCCTCGAGCGCGCCGGCTTCGACGAAACGAGACTGGCGGTGGCGGCCGGTGAGCGGAGCTTCGAAGGCGACCCGACCCTCGTCGCCCGTGCGCTCGCCAACCTCATCGACAACGCCAAGCGCCACGGCGAAGGCCTCAAGCGCCTCCGCGTCGATCTCGAAGACGAGGTCGTCCGCTTCGTCGCCGAGGACGACGGACCTGGTTTTTCCCCCGGAAGCGAGCGAGAGATCTTCGACCCCTTCGTCCAGCGCCCGAACGGCAAAGGCGATGGCATCAGCCGCGACGGGCTCGGCCTCGGTCTCTCGCTCGTCCGCCGCATCGCCGAAGCGCATGGCGGCAAGGTCGACGCCAAGAACCGTGACGAAGGCGGCGCCGCCGTGTCGATGGAGCTGCCGAGGATCTAGCGCGACGATTGTTGCCAAGCGGGCAACAGTGCATTCCATTGTCCCCGATGGCGGCTCTCCCCCTTCGGCCTTAACTAACTAGACACCTCGATGCACCGGCGTCACTTCCTCCAGCTCGCCACGTCTGGCGTCGCCTTGGGGGCGTGTCGTTCCGGCGCGAAGCGAGGTCCCATGGCCGAGTCGTCATCTCCTCCTGCCGGACGTATGCCGGCGATCTTTCTCGCGCACGGCTCGCCCATGCTCCTCGACGACGAGGCGTGGATGAAGGAGCTCGCGAACTGGGGTGCGGCGATGCCGCGGCCGCGGGCATTGCTCATTCTCTCGGCGCATTGGCTCGACGCACCGCTGACGATCGGCGCCACCCGCACCGTGCCGCTGGTCTACGATTTCTACGGGTTTCCCGAACGCTACTACGCGGTGAAGTACGCCTCGCCCGGTGCACCCGAGCTCGCCAAGCGCGTTCGTGGGCTCGTCGAGAAGAGCGGGCAAGCCGTCGCCAGCGACGAGAACCGCGGGCTCGATCACGGAGCCTACGTGCCGCTGATCCCGATGTATCCGAGCGCCGACATCCCCGTGCTCCAGGTGTCCGTGCCTTCGTCCGATCCCGCGAAGCTCCTCGAGCTCGGGCGGGTGCTGGCTCCGCTGCGCGACGAGGGCGTGCTCATCATGGGCAGCGGATTTCTCACCCACAACATGCGCACCATCGACGTGAAGCCGGGGGCCAAGGCGCCCTCATGGGCGACCGAGTTCGACGCCTGGAGCGGCGAGGTGCTCGCGAAGAAGGACGTCGACGCGCTGATGAAGTACCGGGAAATCGCGCCTGGCGTGCGCGAGTCGTTGCCGACGCAGGAGCACTTTCTTCCGGTCATCGCGACGATGGGCGCGGCCCTCGAAGCCGGCGGCGCGCCCACGTTCCCCATCCAAGGGTTCACCTACGGCTCGTTCACCAAGCGCTCGGTGCAGTACGGTTGAATCTCAACCGCACGTGTGATCGGGAAGACAAACCTCGTCGCGACGGCACTGATCGTTGCGGTAGCACTCGTAGCAGTTGCCCGACGTCGGATCGCAGTGCGCGCGGAAGGGTGCGCACTGCGCTTCGGTCGTGCACGGAAGCGTGCAGGTGTGATGCGCGTCGCAGATGGTGGTGCCCGAGCCGCAGTCCTTCACGGTGAGGCACTCGACGCAGGTCTTCGTCGTCAAATCACACTTGAATCCTCGGCAGGCGGCGTCGGACGTGCACTCGACGCAGACGCCACTGGTGGCGTCGCAGGTGGCCGGCGGCCTGCAGGTGGTGGTGCCGCCGCACTTGGTCGTGCAGGTGTTGCTCGTCTTGTCGCAGATGCCACCGCGACAATCGCCGTCGCCGACGCACTCGACGCAGCCACCGGTCGTCGGGTTGCAGACGAGCGCCGCCACCGTGCAAGAGGTCGACGTGCAGGCCTTGCAGGCGCCGCTCGCGACGTCGCAGTGGGGCGTGGTGCCGAAGCAGCCACGATCGTTCGTGCACTTGAGCGGGCCGGCGTCGACCGAAGCTTCGACTGTGGTGCCCGAGTCGACCATCACGGCATCGGTGGCGATGGCATCGACGCCAACGGAGCTGTCGCGCAGGGGCGGCACGCCGGTGTCGAAGCTGACGATCGCGTCGTCGCTGGTGCTGGTGTCGGCCGTCGGGTGCGAAGAGTCGTGCGCCGGCGCTGCGTCGCCTTCGTCGATGAAGTCGTCGAGCGGCGCGACGCGACCGCCGCAAGCGAGGAGCACACTGGCTGCCAAGGCCGAGAGCGCAGTGCGATGGGCGACCAAGCGACGAAGGACGCGGTTCATGCAGCTTCCTACACCGGCCGCGTCCGGCGCGCCGATCGCATCGCGTGGCGACGCCGACCGAAACGTCAATTTCCGATGCCACCGCTCCTCGGCAAGGGGCGTGACGTGCGCTCTCGCTCGGTCACGGGGTAATCCAGACCCGCGCCGTGTAGGGGTCGAAGATCATCGAGCCCATGTCGACGAAGAACGACGCGGCCATCTGCGCTGCCGGCGTGGTCCAGGTGCCGATGCCACCGCATGCGTGCGGTGACGCGGTTTTGACGAAGATTTCCGCGGTGGGGTACTTGCGCACGACGCCGCTCGCGCCGTCGAGGAGCTCGAGGGCCCGCCCGCTCGCGAGCTTGTACGCCTTCACCGGCTCGGCGCTTCCGGTGCACGTCGAGAGGCTGAGATTGTGGCTCGGATCGGCGACGAGCGCGCTCGCGTCGGCCGTGACGATGGCGTCGTAGAACGCCTTGTTGACGTTGATCGAGTACTTCACGAGCGCGTCGTCGAAGCCGGTGTCGAGCTGGGCGACCGCGTCGGCGCCGGCGATTCGTACCGGCACCGTCGGCACCGCGGGCACGTGACCGGTCGTGATCGCCGAGTCGACGGCCGACATCGGCTTCAGCTTGGAGAAGTCGTTCGAGTAGAACCCGGTCGTCGGCAACGCGCGGAAGCCGGCAGCCGCGAGCGTCGAATCGGAGCAGAACGTCAGGCTCGGGGCGCTCGCCCAGATCTTCGCGTGCGAGTAGGAAATCGAGAGCGTCTTCAGGCTCGTGAAGTCGGTGCCGACGATCCCCGCCTGCCGCACCGATCCGCCAAATCCAGCGAAATTCTCGGTGACGAGCGAGACCGCGCCCGGCGGCGAGAAGAAGGCGAAGCCGTCGACCGTGCAGGTGACGAAGAGCTTGGTCGGATCGCATCCCGTCGTCGCCGGCCCCGGAGACGTGAACGCTTTGAGGTCGATGCTCGAGAAGGTCGAGGCGACGTCGATGAGGAATTGTCCGGTGTAGCTCCCGACGGCCAGCATCATGTACGGGAGCTGGTTGGAGATCGTCAGCGGCGCCGACGTACCGAGACAGGTGCCGAGCGCGGCGAGCGGATCGGGCCCGGCATCGGGCGCGTCGGGAAGAGCCGTCGTGTCGGCAGTCGTGTCGGCAGGCGCATCCGCGAGCCCATCCGCCGTCGTGTCGCCGGTCGCATCGGCCGTTGCATCGGCACGCGCGTCGGACCCGGCTTCGGAGCCGTCGGTAGCGACGGCGTCGAGCGAAGGTGCGCCATCGCTGGTGTCCGCCGTCGTGCCCGTGTCCCCCGTCACCGAGGTATCGGCGACCCCGTCGTCGGACGAGCTGCCACACGCCGACAGCACCGAAAGAGGGAAAAGTGCGACGAGAACCAGGGGACGAAAGCGCATGGTGAAGGAGAAGTCGCGCACGTTCGTCGCGTCGTCAAATCAAGGCGGAGGCAACTTGTCCACGGCGAAACCGACCTTCGCAATCCCGGCCTGTCGCAGCTGATCGACGACGGCGATCACCAGGCCGTGCTTGCAGTCTTTGTCGGCGGCGACGACGGCCCGCAGGTTCGAATGGGCCGCGACTGCTGCTGCGGCGAGCGGTTCGACGTCGCCGAGCACTGCCTTCTTCCCGTCGACTTGGAGGTCACCGGCGGCGGAGATGGCGACGGTGAAGACGGCCTGGGCCTCGCCCGTGCTGGGGAGATCGAGAGGGATCGCGGAGGCGACGGTTTTGGCGGGAGGCGGGCAGCTCGCGCAGTTGCAGGGGGCGGCGTCGTCGGCGCGGACGGTGGGGGGATCGGGGGCGCGGCAGGAGGAGAGGAGGAGGAGAGCAAGAAGGGGCCAGCGAAGCACGAGACAAGGGTATCAGCGCGGGCGTGGGCGCGGGCACGGGCGCGTGGCAGAGTGCGCGGCCATGCACCGACTCACCTCTCATGTGCTTCGGGATGAAGCTTCGCTGCGGGCGCTTCTTGGGGAACCTTCGGCGGTCGTCTGCGCGAAGATCAGCGATCGGCTCAATCCTCTGACGCGTCAGTGGATCGAGAAATCGCCGTTTCTCTGTTTCGCGACCTCCGATGGAGCGGGCAATTGCGATGTCAGTCCGCGGGGGGATCCGGCTGGGTTCGTGCGCGTGCTCGATGATCGGACGTTGCTCGTGCCGGAGCGGCCGGGGAATCGAATTGCCGACACGTTGCGGAACATCCTCGCCAATCCGCACGTCGGGGTGCTCTTCATCGTGCCCGGAGTGACCGAGACGTTTCGGGTCAATGGGCGGGCGACGTTGACGACGGATGCGAGCCTGCTCGCGCCATGTGTCGTCGAAGGGAAGGCGCCGAAGCTCGGCATCCTCATCGACATCGACGTCGCCTATACGCAGTGCTCGAAGGCGTTCATCCGCTCCGAGCTGTGGGACGCGACCAAGTTTCTTCCGCGGAGTGCGCTGCCGAGCAACGGCGAGATTCATCGCGAGCTCGCAGGGCCCGACTTCGACGCCAAGGGCTACGACGAAGAGCGCGCCGCGCGATACGCCCGTCGCGACGGGTTCTACTAGTCGATCCGAAACGAGCTCAGGTGCGTAGCCGCGGGCGGACGCGACAGTCGCCGAAGGAGCGACCGCCGGTGTCGCCGCGACGACGCGCGGTCTCGGGGAGCGCGGCCGAGAAGACGACGAGCCCAGGACGCTGTGCGGTACGCGAGCGTTGGTAGGGATACACGCTCGGTGCATGGACGCCGGCAACGAAGTAGACGCGCGCGGCGCTCCCTTCGGCGGTGTGCACCGTGGCCGCACCATCGACGACCAAACCTTCGAGGAGCTCACGTGCCTCGGCGACCGAGACGCGGAGATGCATGGCCGCCTCCGCAGTGTGCACGTGGCCACTTCGATTGGCAGCCAGAGTCAAGAGACGTTGCTCGAGGACGAAGCGCCGACGACCCCGTAGCTCGAGGACGCGACGGACGATCGCGACCAGGGCGACCGCGTAGCAAGCGAGGGGAACGGGAGCGGCCGCCGCGGCCGTCCAGCTGTCGCCGCCCGCATGAAGTGCGATCACCAGGACGGTACCGACGACGCCGGCACAGGTAGCGACGGCGATCAGCCAGCGGCGAGTCTCTCGTTCCATCCCCGTCAGACGCTCGAGTCGGCCCGACGATGGTCCCGAAAAGGTGCTTTTTCGTTACCGAAATCATGTTGGGACAGGCTGGAGACCGGAAGAACGGGTGATCGTCCGACACTCTCCTACCTGATTCGTCGTGAAGCATGCTCACCCGATTCAGCGAAGCGCTCGCAATGCCTCGCGGACGACGCGACGTCCCTCGACGTCTCGTTCGTACGAGCCCGGCGACCAACCAGCGAGGAAGCGCACGAAATCGGCGGCAGCGATCGGGTGAAGGCGTCGCCACTCGTCCTCCACCGCGGAGGTGGTCGCACGCTCGCAATTTCGCTCTTCCAGCGCCGTGCGAAGCTCGGAGAAATACAGCCCGAGGAGCGCTTCGCGGTCGGCGGTCGTGCCGGTGCCGTGGAGGAGATAGGCGACGTCTTTCATGCCGCAGCCTCCGCCGACGTATTGGAAGTCGACCGCAGCGACGTCGTCACCGTCGGCCGAGAAGCAAAAGTTCGCGGGCTTGGCGTCGCCGTGCACCAAGGTGCGAAAGCGCGTGGCGGAGAGCGCGCGATCGAACGAGCGCGCCGCCTCACGGAGCTCGACGTCCTCCGTTCGCGCGAGCTCGTCGGGCCGGGTCGCGAGGTGCCAGTACGTCCCCTCCGGCCACAGATCGATCGGCGCCACTTCGAGAAAACATGCATGAAACTGCGCGAGCCAGCGCACGCAGGGGCCGATCTCGACCGCGTTTCGCCCGCGTCGTCGATGGGAGAAGCCGGCCGCGTCGAGATCTTCGAGGACGAGCTGCCATCGTTCGCCGGCGGCCCGCGTCCCTCGCATCCGCGGCACCCGACACCGCGCGTTCGTGCGCGCCGCGTGCGCCCGATAGAACGCGAGCTCGACGTCGTACGAGCGGCACTTGCGCGCGTGCGAACGGGACTCTTCGCCGACTCGGCCGACGGAGGACGGAGGCGCGATCTCCTTGACGATCACCGTCGCGACGTCGGCGCCTTCGAGGTGAAAGCGCCAGAGCTGGCCGTAGCCACCCCAAAGGGTTTGTAGACGCGCCCCACGACGCGCGCGTTCGGCACCGCAAGCTTCGGCGACGAAGGCGGCGAGGTCGTCCATCCCCTCGTGTCCCCTACAGACTCTTCATCAGCGGCAGCTCGCGGATTCTCTTTCCCGTCGCCGCGAACACCGCGTTCGCCAGCGCTGGTGCCACGGGCGGCAGACCGGGCTCGCCGATTCCTCCGGGCGGCCGGTCGCTCTTCACGAGCTCGATGTGCAGCTTCGAGGGCACCTCGCCGATGCGGGCGATGCGGTAGTCGCGGAAGTTGCCCTGCTCGACGGCGCCGTTCTTCATCGTGATCGCGCCGTGCATCGCGAGGCCGATGCCGAAGATGATCGCGCCCTCCATCTGGGCGCGGGCGCGGTCGTGGTTCAGCACCTTGCCGGCGTCGGCGACGATCCACGCTTCGTCGACGCGCGGCTTGCCCCCGTCCATCACCACCGACATCACGACGGCGACGTAGCTGAGGAAGCTGCGGTGGGCTGCGAGGCCGAGAAAACGGCCTGATTTGCGCGCAGAGGTCCAGTCGGCGAGCTCGGTGACGCGCTCGATGACGCGACGGAGACGAGCGGTGTCGATGGGGTGCTTGTCGAGCGGCGCGCCGTAGTTCGAAGCTTTGGCGACGCCGAGATCGGCGGCGGAGAGCACGCGCGCGGGCCCGACGATTTCGAGGAGCATGTCGCGCGGATCGGCGGCGCGTGCGACCGCGAGCTCGTCGATGAAGCTGCCTGCCGCGAACGCGTAGTTGATGTTGTGCACCGAGCGCAGCCAGCCGATGCGCACGTGGGCCTTCGCCTCGCCGTTCTCCATGCGGAAGTTGGGCACCGCGAGCGGGAAGTCGGTGGTGCCTTGCTGCAGCTCGCCGGCGCCAGCGTGGGTGACGCCGTTGGCGAAGGTCGAGGAAATCGAGGGAAATGCGCAGCGATGGAGCCACGCGGTGACCTTGCCGGTGGCGTCCATCCCGGCGCTGAAGCGATGCGCGCAGGTCGAGTGGTAGTAGCCGTGGCGAATGTCGTCCTCGCGCGTCCACTGCACGCGGACGGGGGCGCCGGCCATCTTCGAGAGGAGCGCGGCCTCGACGATGAAGTCGGGCTTCGCCTTGCGACCGAAGGCGCCGCCGAGGAACGTCATGTGGACGGTGACTTTTTTCTTGTCGAGGCCGAGCGCCTTCGCCACCTCGTCACGTGCGTCCTGCGGCTCCTGCGTCGGGGCCCACACCTCGCAGCTGTCGCCCTTGAAATGCGCCAAGCACGCCGGCGGCTCCATCGGCGCGTGCGCCAGGTGCGGAAGGACGTACTCGGCTTCGACCTTCTTTTTGGCTGCCGCCAGCGCTGCGTCGACGTCGCCGAGCTTGCGGACGACCTCGCCCTTGGCGCGCACGGAGGCGAGCAGCGTCTCGCGATAGGCGATCGAGTCGTAGGTGCGGTTGTCGCCGTCGTCCCACTTGATCTCGAGCGCGCGACGACCACGCATCGCGCTCCAGGTGTTTTCGGCGATCACCGCGACCCCGCCCAGCGGCTGAAAATGACACGGCGGCTTCGGCGCCGGCATCTCGACGACCTTGCGCACGCCCTTGATCGCGAGCGCCGGCGCCGGGTCGAAGCTCTTCACTTTTCCGAACACCACCGGCGGGCGCGCGATGACCGCCACGAGCATTCCCGGCAGGCGGATGTCGGCGCCGTACTGCGCGCGCCCGGTCGACATGTCGAAGGCGTCGAGGTGCGGTAGATCACGGAAGAGCGAGGTCAGCTCGGACTCTGGTCGCAACTCGACCGTCTTGACGTCGGGCACCGGCATCGTCGCCGCCAGCAGGCTCGCCTCGCCGAACGACATCGAGCGCTTCGACGGTGGGTGGTTGATCGCGTGATGCGTGGCGACGCAGGTGCTCGGCTCGACCTTCCACTTCTTGGCCACGCCCGCGATCAACATCATCCGCGCGGTGGCCGCGATTTTACGGAGATCCTCGTAGTGACTGCGGACACTCGTCGAGCCGTCGGTGCTCTGATCGCCGTAGGCCTCGTCGCCGTCGGCCTGGCGAAGGCTCACCTGCTTCATGTCGGCGCCGAGCTCGTCGGCCATCAACACCGGCAGCGTGCTGCGTACGCCCTGCCCCATCTCGGCGCGATGCGAGGCGATGGTGACGGCGCCGTTCGCGGCGATGGCGATGAAGGGGTGATGGACCCACACCGCCGCCAGCGTCGAGGCGTCGGGATCGACCTTCCCGTTCGGCTTCGCCTTCGGCGGGCCCGCTTCGGCGTGCTCGATGCCGAGCGCGAAGGCGGCGCCACCGAGGCCGAGCGCCTGGAGGAACGAGCGACGAACGAGGGAAATTCGAGCCATCTCAGACCCCCGCCGCCTTCTTCACCGCAGCGCGAATCCGTATATAGGTGCCGCATCGACAGAGGTTGCCGGCGAGCGATTGATCGATCTCTTGATCGGTCGGCTTCGGCTTCTTCACCAAGAGCGCCGCGGCGCTCATGATTTGGCCCGACTGACAGTACCCGCACTGCGGCACGCCGAGCTCGACCCACGCTTTTTGCAGCGGATGATCGCCCGCTTCGGAGAGCCCCTCGATGGTGGTGAGCTTCTTCCCGTCGGCGTGCCTTATCGGCGTGACGCACGAGCGGATGACGTCGCCGTCGAGGTGTACGGTGCACGCGCCGCAGAGCGCCTCGCCGCATCCGAATTTCGTGCCGGTGAGACCGAGCACGTCGCGCAGCACCCAGAGAATCGGCATCTCCGGATCGACGTCGAGGTCTTGCGGTTTGCCGTTGATGGTGACGGTGATCATCACTTCGCTCCCTCGGGCGAGACGGGTGTCGGACAGACCGCGCCAGCTTCGATCCACGCCGAAACGAGCGCCGCGAGCTGCGCTTGGGACCCGAGTGAGGCCGCGCGCCCTTCCCCCGGAGCCCATCCCCATGCGACCAGCGCATCGTGCTCGAAATGCTCGACGAGCTGCGCGAGCGTGCGCCCGCCGTTGCGCGCCGGATCTTTCAACTGCTCGCAGATGTCGGCGGGCGACTTGCCGATCCACGCCATCGACTTCGGCGCGAGCCGCCAACCGGGAGCTCCCGGCACGTGCGCGAGCTTGGCGTTTTCGCCTTGGTGACACGAGCTGCACTGCATCGCGACGACGCCCGTGCCCTCGGGCCCGCGCGTGACGGGCGGATCGTGCAGCGTCGAAAACTCGCCCTGCCGGGGCGAGTCGTCGTTTGGATGACAGTTCGCGCAACGCGGGCCGAGGAGCACCCGACTCGCTTCGACGAAGAGCGCGCGCGAGCGATCGGACTTGTCGGCGATGACCGAAAAATCGCCCGGCGCGCGGAGAACGCCGGGAGCGGCTTCAGGGAGGAATTTGGGCGGCATGCTGACGGTGGTCGCGCTCGGACCACAGGCGAAGACGAGCATGCATGCGGCGGGAATGAAGAGGACGCGCATCGGGGGAAAGGATGATAGCGCGGGCCACTCAATCCATCGGCCATTCCACCGCATCGCCCAGCTTGGCGACGTCTTCGTGCGCGTCGTCGATCGTGTCGGTCGGTTCTGTCGGTGCGCTCGACCCTGCGCCAGCTCCGACGCTGCGCCACCACGGGTCGATGTGCTCGACGTGTGCGGGCTCGACGGCTTCTCCGAGGCGCGGCAAGACGAGATGGGCACCCGACTTCGGCGCCAGCGAGACGAGCGTTTCGATGGGATCGTCCCAAGCGTGCATCCCGAGGTTGAAGGTGCCCCAGTGCACCGGAAGGAGACGACCGCCGCCGAGCAAAGCATGCGCGGCGAGCGCGTTTTCCGGCCCGAGATGGATGTCGCCCCACGAGGGGTGGAAGGCGCCGATCTCGAGCATGATCAAATCGAAGGGGCCGAGCTTGGCCTTGATGTCGGCGTATTCGGGGGTGAGGCCGGTGTCGCCGCTGAAGAAGACGGCGTGCTTCGGGCCGCGCAACGCGAGGGACGACCAGAGGGTGAAGTTACGACCGCCGAGGTTGCGACCCGAGAAGTGTTGCGAGGGCGCGGCGGTGATTCGCAGGGGAAATTGCGGCAGATCGACGTGCTCCCACCAGTCGAGCTCGAAGATGCGCGACGCCGGAACACCCCACGCTTCGAGGTGCGCGCCGACTCCGAGCGCGGTGATGAAGGGGACGTCGCGGCGCGCGAGCTCGAGGATGCTGGGGTAGTCGAGGTGATCGTAGTGATCGTGCGAGATGACGACGGCGTCGAGGTGACCGAGCGACGCGATCGGCACTGGCACCGGTTGAAAGCGCTTCGGTCCCGCGAACGTCATCGGCGAGGCGCGCTCGCCCCACACCGGATCGGTGAGGACGCGCGCACCATCGATTTCGAGGAGCACCGTCGAGTGACCGAGCCAGGTCGCGCGGAGACCCGTCTCCGGCTTCTTCGCCCAGCGATCGAGCGGGTTCACGGACGGGAGCGGCGCGGGCGGCTTGCGTGCTTGTTGCCCGCAGAAGAACTCGTGGAGGGTCGGTAGCACCGTGCCCTTCTTCGGCTTGGGGACGATGCCGCTCGAGTTGCGAAATCGGCCTTCGGCGTAGCGCGGCGAGGCCTCCACGCGTTCGAGACGGAGCCCGGACACCTTGCCACCGAACGATTGCATGGAGAGAGCGTAACCCTCCTCACGATCGCAGGCGATGGGGCCACCTCACTTCACCGGCGTCGTCTCCATCGTCTTCCATTCGAAGAGCTTCACGCCGGAGACGGTGACGACGCCTCCTTGGCTGCCGACCGTGCCCGCGATGGTCGCGATTTCGTGTGTTTCACGCCAGGCATGGGGAAGCGCGTCGTCGTCGCCCTTGGCCGCGATCAACTTGGGGAGCTCGGCGTCGTCGTCGAAGACGTCGAAGAACGTGGTCGGCATGTCGAGGTGCAACCGATGCGCGAGACGCATGAGCGCACCGTGCGACGCGCCCGCGGGGACGACGATCGCCCGCCACTCGACCCCCTCGGCGCTCGTCCAGGTGCCGGCTTCGCGATAGCCGATGCCGACCGACGGCGCCGGAGCGGCGGAGGGAAGACCCGCACCGTCAGCGCCGTCGACCACGGTTCCCTTCGAGGAAGACGAGCCCGGCGAGCGACAGGCGACGAGCGAGAACGCGAGGGCGATCGTCGCTGCGCGCATCGATCCATGATGACACACCGCATTCAGCGAGTGGATTGCACCAAAGAGCGGTACGCTCCGTCGAACGGTCATCCATGCGAAGTTTCGCGCGTTTCTCGCTCTTCTCGCTCTTCGCCCTGCCCACGTTCCTCGTCGTCGCCAGCTGCGGTGCGCCGGCGCCGAAGGCCCCGGAAGGTTCCCAAGCGCCCGAGACGCGCGCGCTCCTCGGCAGCGCTCCAGACTTCGCGTTCGTCGTTCGGCTCGACTCGCTCCGCGCCGATCCGGTCTACGCGCCGATGCTCCGCGATCTCTCGAAGAAGCAGGACCTCGAGGAGATTCTCCAAGGCGTCACCGCCATCGATGCGGTCGGCAACCTCGACGGGCCGAAGCCGCTGCAAGTGTCACTCGTGATGTCGGTGCGATCGGCGCCGCCCTTCGACAAGGTGCCCGCCGAATGGAAGAAGTCCGTCGACGCGCAAAAAGGCGGCGTTTCTCTGCCCTCCGGCGTGTGGGAGTACGCGTCGATCAACAGCGATGGTTGGCCGTATGGGTTCTACGTCGCGCCCAACAATTGGGTCTTCCTCACGGGACGTGCCGCGGGTCATGGGCACGATTGGTTCTCGTCGCACGTCGAGCCGCCGCCGGTGGTCGATTTCGGCAACGACGCGCTCGTCGGCCTCTGGGTTGGACCGAACGCGCTGAAGAATCCGGCGATGGCCGAGACCGCGAACGAGCCCGGGAGCAAAGGGCTCGAGAGCGCGCAGCTGATTCTCCGCGACGGGACGCACGGCGACCTGCTCTACACCGGCCTCTACACGACGAAGGCCTTCGCCGACGAGGCCGTGCGCATCACCGTCGATCGACTCGGCATGTACGCGTCGGTGTGGAAAAGCGCGGTCGACAGGTGTCCGGGGCTTTCGGTGCTCGGGCTCGAGAACGAGAGCGATGGCCGCGTCGTGCGCATGCGCGTCACCCACATTCCAGAAGCGGTGCGCGCTGCGTTGACCTGTCAGTGAGACCGCTCGGAGCGCTTTTTCTCGCGTCCGCCGCGATCATCGCGAGCGCGAGCGCGTGCAAAGACCGAACGACCGTCCGCCGCGATCCGACACCGCTCGCGAGCGCGAGCTCGAGCGCGCCGAAGCCGAAGTCGCCGCGGGCGATCGATGGCTATCCGACGCCGCTCGATCCGACGGGCCCCGGCTGCGAGCTCGCCGGCAAGTGGGAGTACGGTCAGCCCGGTGCGTTGCGCTTCCGTGCGTCGGCTCCGCCGTTTGCGACTTTGGGCGGCGCGAAGACGGCTTCGGCAACGCTCCTCGAGGACGCGAGCCCCGTCGCTTTCGTCGAGCTCTCGTCGGACAAGGTGAAGGCCTTCGGCTTCATCGCCGATCCGATCCGCCTTCACGCGGGCAAGCCCTTCCTCTTCGCCGGCTATCTCGTCGCCGGGAGGCAGGCGACCTTTCTCTGGAAGGGCACGAAGGCCGGAAAGGTCGACGTCGAGCTCGAGCTCGGTACCTTCGTCAAACCGATCGTCCCGGCACGAGAAGCCCGCGACTGCGACGAGCTCTCCCTCTCCGAGGCCATGTACTCGGCGCGCGATGGAATCGCCGAACACACGGAAAAATCAGTGGTTCTCGTCGACCATCGGCACATCCCGATCCGCAAAGACGTCACCGGTCCGCCCGTCGCCGAGATCGACACCTCCGCGTGCAGCTCGATCCTCGCCGACGTCATCGACCACATCGGCGTCGACTCGCGCGTCGTCATCCATCCGTGCACGATGAGCCCCACCCTCGACTACGACATCGTCGGCTGGCTCCCGACCGCCGAGCTCCTTCCTGCAGGCGGCGGCTCGGGCGGATCGTGGGCCACCGGCGGCGGTCACGGCTGGCTCGACAACTACCGGAAGCGCAAGCTCGTGAGCTGCAACCACGAGGTGGCCCTCGTCGCCGAACAACTCGGCGAACGACACCTGGTCGCCGTGCTCGCGCCGAAGGTGTCGATGCGTTTGCTCGATCGGCAGGACGAAGGCTGGATCGAGGTATTTCCGAGGATGGACTTCACTGCGGCGCCGGGCGTGAAATTGCTCACCAAAGAAGATGGGCTGGCCGATTGCGCGGTGGACTGAGCCAGGGGCCGATTCGACGATGTAGATTTCCCGGCCGCTCGATCGTCGTTGGGTGAGGAAGGGAACTGCGATGCCCCATTTCATGGTGATGACGATCACGAACGAGGCCGAAGACGCGTTGCTCACGCCTTCGGAGACGAAGCTGCTCGTGGAAGGGCACTCGGCCTGCGAGCGCGAGTTGCGGAAGAGCTCCGCCTTCGTCGACAGCGCGCGACTGCGTCCGTCGGCGGAAGGAAGGCGCGTACGCGTGATCGAGGGTCGGCCGCGCGTCGAAGAAGGACCGTTCGGCGAAAGCGCCCTCGGTGGCTATACCGTCGTCGCGGCCGAGAGCGTCGACGAGGCCGCTGCGCTCGCAGAGCATTGCCCGATGTCGCCCTCGACGACGCTCGACGTTCGACCGGTGATGAAGGGGCAGTTCGATCCCGAGAAGGCCGATCGCCGAGGCCGCGTCTACGCCTTCGCGGTGTTGGGCAACGCGCCCGACGAAGAAGGCTGGATCGACGTGATGGATCGCATCGACGCCGCCACGGGCGGCACGCTCCCCGAAGGTCGAGCCCTCGGCGGCGTCCGTCTCCAGGCGCCCGGGAGAGGCCGCCGCGTGACCCGCGCCGGGGGTCGACGCGCGATCTTCGATGGGCCGTTTCTCGAGAGCAAGGAGGTGATCGGCGGCCTCTTCTTCCTTCGCATGTCGACGATCGAAGAGGCGGTGGGCTGGGTGAGCGGGACGACGTTCGTGCGGCATGGCGCCATCGAAATCCGAGAGCTGTGGCGGAGCTGAAGCCGAGACTCGACGAAATTTTTCGACGCGAGAAGGGTCGCGTCGTCGGCGCGCTCGTGCGCCTCTTCGGGAGCATCGACGCCGCCGAAGAGGCCTTTCAAGACGCTGCGCTGGCGGCCCTCGCCAAGTGGCCGAGCGACGGAACGCCTGACAATCCTGGTGCCTGGCTCATGACCACGGCGAAGAATCGCGCGCACGATGCCGCACGTCATCGTCGCATCGTCGCCAAGAAGGCACCGCTCCTGGTGGAGGACGAGGTCATGACTCCCGAGACCCTCGAGTCGGTCAGCGACGACGAGCTGCGGCTGATCTTCACCTGCTGTCATCCGCTGCTGACGCTCGAGAGCCAGGTCGCGCTCACGCTCAAGGTGGTCGCCGGCTTCAGCACCGAAGAGATCGCGCGCGCATTTCTCGCGCCGCACAAGACGGTGGCGCAGCGCATCGCTCGGGCCAAATGGGCGATCGAGGAGAAGCAGCTGCCCTACGAGGTGCCTTCGCGCGCCGAGCTGCCCGAGCGCCTCGCCTCGGTGCTGGCGGTCATTTATCTCGTCTTCAACGAAGGACACACCACCCGCGACGGGCCACTGATGCGATTCGATCTGCAAAGCGAGGCCTTGCGGCTCAGTCGCGTGCTCTGCGACCTCTTGCCCGACGAAGCCGAGGCGTACGGCCTCTTCGCGATGATCGCGTTCTCCATCGCGCGCGCGAAGACCCGGGCCGACGACCGCGGTGAGCTGCTTCTCCTCTCGCAGCAAGATCGCGCGCGGTGGGATCGAGCGATGATCAAAGAGGGCTTGATGGCGCTCGAGCGCGCGCGGCGGCTCGGTGGCGGCGCGAGCCATGTTTTGCAGGCGGAAATCGCAGGCTGCCATACGACGGCGGCGACGTGGGAGGGCACCGAGTGGAGCCGCATCCTCGGCTTCTACGACGAGCTGCTCGCGCTCGAACCCTCGCCGGTGGTCGCGCTCAACCGAGCCGTCGCCGTCTGCATGCACGCAGGGCCTACCGAGGGCCTCGTCGCGCTCGCCCCGCTGGAGTCGCCCCTCGCGCGCTATCACCTCTTCTACGCCATGCGCGCGGATTTCCGCCGTCGACTCGGACGCGACGGCGACGCCGGCGACGACTATCGGCGTGCCCTCGAGCTCGCGAGCAACGAGAGCGAACGAACGTTCCTCCGCCGCCAACTCGAAGAAATCGACCGACGCTGATGTAGCTCCGCATCGTCCTCGATCGTCGTCAGGGTGGACGTGAGAACGCACACTGCAATCCGACGACGAGGAGCAATGACCGTGAACGACCCGAATTTCAGCATCGTTTTCGCCGTGAAGAAGACGCCGGAAGAGACCTTCGCCGCCATCGAGGACGTCCGCGCCTGGTGGGGACGCGGCATCGAAGGCAGCACGCAGAACGTCGGCGACGAGTTCACCTATCGACACGAAGAGATTCACCACTCGCGGCAACGGCTGATCGAAGCCGTCCCTGGCAAGAAGCTCGCATGGCTGGTGACCGACGCTTGCCTCTCGTTCACGGACGACAAGAGCGAGTGGAAGGGCACGAAGCTCGTCTTCGAGCTGACGAAGAAGGGCGAACGAACGGAGGTTCGCTTCACGCACGTCGGTTTGGTGAAGGAGGTCGAGTGCTTCGAGATGTGCTCGAAGGGGTGGAATTTCTACGTGGGAAAGAGCTTGTTGGCGCTCTTGGAGACGGGAGTCGGGACGCCGGATCGTGAAGAAGTGGGACGGCGCAAGGCCGGGTGAGCAAGTAGACCAAACCGCCTCACTGCGGCGAAAATGGACTTCGCGACGGTCCGCCGTCTCTGAGTTGCCGAGGAGAGGCGGGCTTCCGTGCGTGGCCGAATCCGTGCAGGGCCGAGGCATGCGAATCGAGGTCGGCTTCAAGACGATGCTTCTCGCGTGCCTCTCGGTCGGCCTCTGCTGGGCGCTCATCCACCTCTTCTCCGTGCTGCTCGTCGTCGTCGTCGCCCTGGTCATCACCGGCATGCTCAGCCCGGCGATCACCTGGCTCGAAGGGCGCCGCATCAAGCGCGGCTGGGCGATCGCCGCGGTGTTCTCCGGCCTCTTCGTCGGCACGGCGGCGATGCTCGCGATCACCGTGCCGTCGCTGATCAAGGAGCTGAGCGCGTTCCTCGAGCGGCTCCCCGAAGTGCAGACGGCGCTCGCCAACCAGCTCGCCAAGCACAAGATGACCGCGCCCCTCGCCGAGTCGGTGCGCGGCGCCGGCTCGGGTGGGCTGATGGCGAAGGCAGGTCAATATCTCTTCGACTATTCGACGCGCGCGCTCGTGTTCGTCGCTTATATCGTTTCGTCGCTCTTTCTCGCGCTCTACCTGACGGTCGATCGAGATCGCATGCGCGGCCTCGTGTACGCGATCGTTCCTCGCAACTTCCACCTTCGCTTCTCCCGCATTCTCCTCAAGCTCGAGGTCATCGTCGGAAGCTACGCGCGTGGTCAGCTCATCACCTCGGTGCTCATGGCGGTGTTCACCTTCATCGTGCTCACCATCGCGCGCGTCCCCAACGCGCTCGCGATCGCCGCATTTGCCGGCGTCGCCGACGTCCTGCCGTACATCGGCGGCATCCTCGCCTGCGTCCCCGCCGTCGCTGCGGCCTCGTCCCGGGGAACGCCGACGACGGTCGTCGTGCTCGTTGCGCTCGTCGTCTATCAAGAGATCGAGAGTCGACTGATCATCCCTCGCGTCTACGGTCACGCGCTGAGGTTGCCGCCGGCGATCATCATGGTCGCCTTCATGATCGGTGGTACGCTGATGGGCATTCCCGGTGCGCTGCTCGCGCCGCCGATCGCCGCTGGAATTCGAATGATCATCGAAGAGCTGCGGGTCGAACTTCCGGGTGAAGAGGCCGAGAGCTTCGCCGACAAAGCACGCGACGCGTCGGCCGAGAGAAACTTCGAGGCGCGCGCGGCGGGCTCTCCGGCCGAGGCGGCAGCGGCGATCGCCACCAAGATCGCCGCCGAACAAATCACCGCGGAGGCGAAGGACGAGCTCCATCCACACGACGGCACCGATCGGCCACGCGTCGAGACGCCGAGCCTCGTTTGAACATGCCCCGTCGCCTCCTCCTCGCCGCCATCTGCCTCGCCGGTTGTCATTGCCCGAGTCGCAGCGAGACGCCGCGCACCGACGCCACCGACTATGAATCGCCGTCGATGTGGCTCTGTCGCCCGGACATCCCCGACGACGCCTGTCACGGTGACCTGCGCGCGACCGAGCTGCACGCCGATGGCAGTCGAACGATCGTCGACAGCGCCCCGGCGAAATCGCCCGACGTCGATTGCTTCTATGTCTATCCGACCGTCGACCTCAGTCCGATTCCGGGAAATCATGCAGATTTCTCCGATCTCGAGAGTCAGAAGAAGGTCGTCGCCACGCAGATCGCTCGGTTCCGGCAAGTGTGCAACGTCTACGCGCCACTCTATCGGCAAGCGACGATTGGCACTTATCTCGCGACCGACGCCAAGAAGGAGAAGTTCTTCGGGGTCGCCTACTCCGATGTCGCTGCGGCCTTCGCGCTCTATCGAAAGCGCTTCGACAAGGGGCACAAGCTGGTGATTATTGGGCACTCGCAGGGCGCGCAGATGACGACGCTCCTCTTGCAGCAATCGTTCGACGACGATCCGGCGCTGCGCGACCGATTGCTGGTGGCGATGCCGATTGGCTTCTACTTCGACACGCTTCCGGGCAAGACGCTCGGCGGCACGTTCGCGCATCTTCCGGTGTGCACCAGCGACGTCGAGACGGGATGCGTGGTCACCTATCGATCGATCGGCGCGGGCGACGCGCCCGACGCGAAAGCTTGGCCCTTGCCCGAGGGCCGCCAAGCGATGTGCGTGAATCCGGCCAGCGTCGGCAACGAGAAGCGCTCACTCCACGGCACGTACATTCCGACCGAGCGCGCCAAAGGCGTGAAGGACGTCGAGACTCCCTACGTCATGGTGCGCGATCTCTATCGAGCGCGCTGCGTGCACGACGACGGAGGGCGCGATTACCTGGAGATCGAAGAGGCGCGAGGCGAGTCGGACGCTCGCCCGAGCCTCATCGACTTCTCGCTCTTCAAGGGGTTCATCGGCTTACATGTCTATGACATGCAGCTCGCGCAGGACGATTTGATCGAGCTCGTGCGGAAGAAGTCGAGCGGTTTGCCGCCGTCACCTCGATGACTCGATGATTCGCAACTCGTTCACGCGGCGTGGATGCGCGCGACCAAGGCGGCGAGCTTTTCGCCATCGAGGTGGCCGTTCGTTCGCACGCCGCTGCAGATGTCGATGGCGTAGGGCTTCACCTGCGCGATGGCCTCGGCGACGTTCCCTGGGTTGAGGCCGCCCGCGAGAAAAAAAGGGCGATTCGTCGCTTCGACGATGCTGCGGCTGACGGACCAGTCGTGGGTCCGGCCGGTGCCACCGAGCTCTCGGGCGCTCGGGCGGCCGCTGTCGAGGAGGAGCGCGTCGACGTGCGGGGCGACCCGGCGGGCATCGTCGATGGATGCGGGGCCTTCGACGTGGAGCACCTGCACGATGCGCACGTGTGGGAGCTCTTCGCGAAGCGCGCGGTAGGTCTCGTCGGGCACCGCGTCGACGAGCTGCACGGTGTCGACGAGGCACGCACGCACGTGCGCGACGACACCGACAGGATCGGTGCGACTGGTGAGAAGGAAGCGGGAAATCGGCGGCGGAACCTGCGCGGCGATTTCGGCGATGAGCTCGTCGGCGATGGGACCCGGACCGCTCGGCATCGCGGCGACGAGCCCGAGCGCGGAGGCGCCGTGGAGGATGGCGAGCCGCGCTTCGTCCGGGGTGGAGATGCAGCAGATTTTGATTCGGACGGGCATGGCGGACGGACCTTCGCCCGGCTCGTTTGGGAGAGGCAAGGGACCGAGACGCTGCGTGAGAAGGCGCAGGGGGCAGCACGACGTCGCTGCCGGGCGCGGGCGCGGGCGTTCACACGCGTCGGATCTCGTCGTCGAACAAGTATGCCAAGGACGAGCCTCGGTCGTCCTCTGCCCCCCGCGTGGCATCCGCGGCGTAGGACTCCGCGGCGCTGCGATCGGGAAAATCCTGGCGACCGATTCGGCCGTTGGGCTCGAAGACGACGACGCGAACGTTCCCCTTCGCGATCGGGCCACCCGCACGCGCATGGTGGGCCGGTGGGTCGAGCAGCGTCTCGAAGTGGTCGAGCACGCACGCGAGCACTCCGTCGGGGCAGCTCGGATCCCCGACGAAGAACCACCAATAGCCCTGCTGGTTGTTGAGCGAGAAGGCATGCCCGCGGAAGGTGAAGTCGATCCACGCCTCGACGATTCTGTCAGTGAACATGGTGACGTCGGCGGCTCCGACGAGCGTGGAGGCGTACGTGCGCAGCTGATCCCACTGCGGCGTCGCCGGGTCGTAGGTCTCGGGCAGGTCGCCGAAGTGGCGGGACCCGTCACGCATTCGAGTGTCGAAGACGCGCGGCATCGAGACGTCGCCGTTCAGTTGTAGGGCTCATTGCCGCCTGCGGCAGGGGGCGGCGGCGACTTGGGGGGCGGGCCGTCCATCTTGTCTGCCGCACGCTTCGCGCAACTGATGTCGCCCAGCTGCGTACACGCCGCCTTGAGAAACCTCGCCTCGCCGGAGGAGATGCTGCCGGCGTTGAGGCGCGGAAGGAGGATGGTGCGCACGCACTCGTAGTCCGCGCCCTTGGACGCGGTGACGTAGTCGCCTTTGTAGGTCGGACAATTGCCGAGCGTCGGCGCCGTCGCATTGGCCGCCGCCGTCGCCGTTGCAGTGGTCAGGGCGGGGACGGCTTGAGCCTTCGTCGTCGAGACCGGCGTGACTGCGGCGCCGATGCCCAGCGACTCGATCTTCAGCAGCTCGACGTCGTACACCAGCATGCCCGCGGGGCTGCCCGGCTGGCCCTTGTACGCGAGCTCCTGAGGAATCCAGAGTCGCCGCTTCTCGCCCTCGACCATCAGCTGCACGCCTTCGGTCCAGCCAGGGATGACGCCATCGAGGGGAAGCGAGACCGGTACGCCGCGCGCGACGCTGCTGTCGAACATCTTCCCGTCGGTGGTCCAGCCCGTGTAGTGGACCTTCACCGTGCTCGTCGGATTCGGGTGCACCTTGCCCTTTCCGGTAGTGAGGACCAACGACGCGAGGCCGTCCTTTTCCTTGAGCGCGCTCGCCGGCGGGGCGGCCACGTCGGGAGGTGCCGGCAGGTCCGTGACGGCAGCGGCGGCTGTCGTGACGGCGGCAGGCGCGAAGGTGGGCGCGGCAGCTGTGATCGCCGTCGTCGTCGCGGTGTTGGTGGGCGAGGCGTTGGGGTCCGGCGTCGCCGCGCTCGTGTTCTTGCTCGGTGGCGTCGGCGGGCCTTGCATCGCCCACACTGCGCCCACGAGCCCGAGGACGGCGAGGCCGCCGACGATGGCGTACGTCGTGCGGTGGGTACCGCGCGGCTTTTCCCCGGCGCTCGCCACCCCGAGCGACCCGGCACGTTCCGGCCCCGGATTCACCGGGCTCACCGGCGAGCCGCTCATCGGAACGGTCAGGTGGTGCGGCGCCGTGGTGCTCGCGGGCTGCGGCCTCGGCGGCGGCATCGCCATCGTCGCGGTCGGCGGCGCGATGACCGTCGCGACGACCGGGCGAGCCGCCGCCGCGCCGAGGAGCGGCACGAGCGCGTCGATGGCCACGCGCGCGTCGGGGTAGCGCGCCTCGACGCTGCGGGCGACGCTTCGGGCGAACCACTCGTCGAAGCCGGCAGGGACGAGGTGGCGGACGCCGTAGGTCTCCGCGCGCATGCTCGCTGGATCGAGCGGATCCATCACGATTTCTCGCATGAGCTGCAGCGCGCCGGCGCCCTCGGTGTTCACCGCGTGCCAGTAGCTTCGCCCCGTGAGCAGCGCGTACGCGATGAGGCCGAGCGCCCAGACGTCGGTGGCCGGGCGAATCGCCTTGCCGATCTCCGACTGCTCCGGCGCCATCCACATCGGCGTGCCGATCGACTGCGTCTGCTTGGTGTGCGACTCGAGCACCAGCTTGGCGATGCCGAAGTCGAGCACCTTGAGCATGAAAGGAACGCCCGAACGCCGAGGCGTGGCGAGGAAGATGTTGTCCGGCTTGAGATCGCGATGGACGATGCCCGCGTCGTGCGCGGCGCCGAGCGCGTGACCGAGCTGTCCGAAGACCTCGCCGAGCGTCGCCCGATCGATCGGCCCGCGCGCCCACCGCTCGGCGAGCGGCTCGCCTTTGAGCAGCTCCATCGCCAGCCACGGCATCCCCGTCTGCGCGTCGACTCCGGCGGCGACGACCTCGACGATGTGGTCACTCTCGATTTTGGCGCCGACCTTCGCCTCCTGGACGAAGCGCTCGCGGAGCTTGGCGTCGATCACCAGCTCGGCGTGCATCACCTTGAGGGCGCGTTCCTTGCCGGTGCTGAGCTGCTCGGCGATCCAGACCGCGCCCATGCCGCCCTCGGAGAGGCGCCGCACGACGCGGAAGTCGCCGCCAAAGACCGAGCCGACCGTCAGATGGACCGGGGTTGTCATCGCTCGGCGATGGTATCCTCCGTCGATGCGGGGTGCATGGTCGACGATCGCGGCGCTCGCGGTGGCGGTGGCGCTCGTCGCCTGTCGGGACAAGAACGACTCCATCGCTGCCGAGCGCGACGAGCCGAGCAAGAAGACGCCGAAGTCGGCGAGTCCGTCTCCCCCGCCCGCTCAGGTGCCCGGCTTGGTAGTGACGATGACGCCGACGCCGCACCTCGAGCTCGACGGCGTCGCGCTCTCGGTGCGGATGAAGAAGGGCCCGCTCTTCGCGGCGATGGGTGAGCCGAGCTGGTCGAAGGACTACGGCGCCGACGAAGGCGCGATGAGCAACACGACCTACGTCTCGTACGCCAAACACGGCGTCACGGTGCGTCTCAAGAACGACCTCGTCGAGGGTTTTTACGTCTATTTCCGCGTCGAAGAGTACGACGGGCACAAGCTGGGTCCGTCGACCGCGAAGCTGCCCGCCGACCTCGGCGTCGACGCGACGATGGCCGACGTCGAGGCCGCGCTCGGCAAGGCCGACGATCGCGACGTGGTCGAAAGCATGAAGTGGGTCGACCTCGAGTATCGGCGCGGAGGCGCGCTGGTGAAGGTCCACTTCGCCGAAGAAAAGTTCATCTCGGTGTCGATCGAGCTCGCGCCGTGATGGTTCACTCGAGCTCACCAGAGGTCGACGCGAAGATCGGATACGCGTGACGACGGCGCCAGAAAGAGCCGACTAGAAGGCTGAGCGCGGTACGCGATGTGGACGATGTGCTCTTCGTACCAGGGTTCGTCGTACTGTTGATGACGACCGTTGAAGACGACGTCGAGGCGCTCACCTGCGCCCAGGGATTCGGGCCGCGGGGAGCGGCGCGCGGGAGCCCCGAGCGCGCCGTCATTGCCGACGATCGAGACTTCGAGGGATTCGTCGACGAGTCGAAAACGAAGTGGCCCTTCGCGGGTGGGAAGCGCCTCGCCTGACTTCTCGGTCGCGCGCGTAGCCCAGGCATCGGCCTCGTCGCGCACGATTCGATGCAGCGCGTACGTCGCGGCCGAAGCAACGAGCTCCTCTGGCAAGACAAAGCCCCGGGGCAATCGAGCCCGAAGCTCGCGCCCCTCCGCGCCGCGCGTCCGCTTGGTCCAGCGCGTCACGATGTACTGGGCGACGAGCACACGCCCTCACTCGTGCCGCAGCGCCTCGATCGGATTCAACCTCGCCGCCTTCCGCGCCGGGAAAAAACCGAACCCCACCCCGATGGTCGCCGAGAACCCGACCGCGATCAGCATGATGTCCGGCGCGAGCGCGAAGGGCATCTTCAGCGCGCGCGTGGCCGCGAAGCTGATCGCCAGACCGAAGACGATCCCGAGCCCGCCGCCGAGCGTCGAGAGCGCCACCGCCTCGATGAGGAACTGCATCAGCACCTCGGCCCCGCGCGCGCCGATGGCGAGGCGCAAACCGATCTCGCGCGTTCGCTCGGTGACCGACACCAGCATGATGTTCATGATGCCGATGCCGCCGACGAGCAGGCTGACGCCGGCGATGGCGCCGAGGAGCGCAGTGAGGGCGCCGGTGACGCTGCCGAGCGTGTTGCTGATTTCCTTCATGTCCTGCACCGCGAAGTCGTTGGCCTGACCGGGAGCGATGCGACGGCGCTCGCGCATGAGGGCCTCGATTTGCTGCTTCGCCTTCGTCGTCAGCTTGTCGCTGGAGGCGCTGACGAAGATGGCCCCGACGTCGTTGCTGCCGGCGATGCGACGTTGAAACGCCGAGAGCGGCATGACGAGAAAATCGTCCTGATCTTGGCCGAACGTCGATTGGCCTTTGGAGGCGAGGATGCCGACGACGTTGCACGAGACGTTGCCGACGCGGATGGCGGCGCCGATCGCGTCTTGGGGGCCGAAGAGCTCTTTGCGCACGGTCTCGCCGAGGATGCAGACCGGCGTGCCGCCTTGGAGCTGCGCGTCGGAGAAGCTCTGGCCCTTGGCGATGGTGAAGCCGCGCACCGCGAAGTACTCGTTGGTCGAGCCGGTGACGGTGCTGCTCCAGTTCTTGTTGCCGTAGACGATGAGCGCGCCGCGGCTGGCGGTGGGGGCGACCTTGGAGACCGCGGCGACCTCGCGCTCGATGGCCTTGGCGTCGTCGACCTTGAGCGCGGGCGCGCTGGCGCTGGTCGGGCCACGGCGCTCGCTGCCGGGAGAGATGATGAGGAGGTTGGTCCCCATGTTGGCGATGTCGGCGGTGATCTTCGCGGTGGCGGCGCGGCCGAGAGTGACCATCGCGATGACCGAGCCGACGCCGATGACGATGCCGAGCGTGGTCAGGACCGAGCGCATGGTGTTGCGTCGGATCTCGCGGATGGCCATGACGATGGTCGCCCAGATCATGGCGGCCCCGCGCGTCCCGGAACGCTCGTGCGTCCGGAGCGAGGAGGCGGCTCGCCGCTCTTGCTGTCCCACTCGACCTTGCCATCGCGGAAGTTGACGGTGCGGCTGACGAACTCGGCCATCTCCGGCTCGTGCGTCACCATCGCGATGGTGATGCCGCGCGTCTGGTTCAGCTCGACGAGGAGCTTCATGATCTCGACCTTGCGCGCGGAGTCGAGGTTGCCGGTCGGCTCGTCGGCGAGCAGGAGCTGCGGCTGCGTGACGATGGCGCGGGCGATGGCGACGCGCTGTTGCTGTCCGCCCGAGAGCTCGGCGGGCGTGTGCTTGGCGCGCGCGCCGAGCCCGACATCTTCGAGCGCTTGCATCGCCCGAGCGCGGCGTTCGCGGGCGCCGACGCGACGATAGACCAGCGGAAGCTCGACGTTCTCGACCGCCGACGTGCGCGCGAGGAGGTTGAAGCCTTGGAAGACGAAGCCGAGGTAGTTGCGCCGGAGGAGCGCGAGCTGATCGAGCGTGAGCGTGCCGACGTCGACGCCGCGGAAGAGGAAATTTCCGGCGGTCGGTACGTCGAGGCAGCCGAGCATGTTGAGGCACGTCGATTTGCCGGAGCCGCTCGCGCCCATCACCGCGACGAACTCGCCGTCGTCGATGCGAAGGCTGGCGCCGTCGAGCGCGCGCACCTCGCTCTCGCCTACGCCGTAGACCTTCGTGACGTCGCGGAGCTCGACGAGCACCGGCGCGGGCGCAGTTCGACTCGCGACTGCGGCGGCCATCAGGGCGTGTCCTTGACGTCGACGAGCACCTGCGTCCCGAGCTCGAGCTTGCCGCCGAGGATCTCGGTGAGCACGCCGTCGGAGGCGCCGACCGAGACGTCGACGGCGACGGGAGTCTTTCCTTGCAGCACCCAGACGTGCTGCTTCTTGTCGGCATCGACGCTGCCCGCCTTCTTGTCCGGCGTTTGCGCGCTAGGCGGGGTGAAGCGGAGCGCGGCGTTGGGCACCGTCAGCGCGTTCTTCTTCGTCTCGGCGACGATGGTCGCGGTGCAGGTCATGCCAGGGCGGAGGAGCTTCTCCGAGTTGTCGACCTGGAGCACCGCCTGGTACGTGACGACGTTCTGCGAGGTCTTCGGCTCGTTGTGCAGCGAGAGCACTTTCGAGGCAAATTTACGGCCTGGATACGCCTCGACGGTGAACGAGGCCTCGAGGCCATCGCGCACGCGCCCGACGTCGGCCTCGTCGACGTCGACGTTGAGCCGCATCAGCGTGAGATCTTGCGCGAGCTTGAAGAGCACCGGCGTGGTGAAGCCGGCGGTCACCGTCTGCCCGGGCTCGACGAGGCGCGAGAGGACGCTGCCGTCGATCGGCGAATAGATTTTGGTTTTGTCGAGGCGTGACTTCGAGGCCTTGTAAGCGGCGGATGCGAGCGTGGCGCTGGCGTGGGCGCTGGCGAGGTTGGCGTCGGCGCGCTGCTTGGAAGCGGTCGCCGATTCGAGATCGCCCTGGCCGAGGAGGCCTTGCGCGTGCAGCGACTTGGCGCGCTCGAAAGCGAGCGTCGCTTCGGTGACCGTCGCCTTCGCCTGGAGGATCGACGCGTTCGCTTGCGTCACCTGGGCGAGCGCCTGATCGGCGGCGGCGCGGAGCTGCTCGGGATCGATCTCGGCGAGGAGCTGTCCCTTCTTCACCACGTCGTTGGCGTCGACGTTGACCGCCAGGAGCTTGCCGGTGACCTCGGCGCCGACCTCGACGGTGGTGATCGCTTGGAGCGTGCCGGTGGCGGTGACGGTGACGAGCACGTCGGCGCGCTTCACCTCGGCGGACTCGTAGGTCGGCCCTTTGCTGGCGACGCGAAGGCGCCAGGCGCGGAAGGCGAAGATGGCAACGGCGAGCGCGGCAACGAGCACGACCCAGACGACGATGCGACGCGCGAGTGAAGGGCGACCCGGACCGAGTGCCTTGCGCACGTCCTCGGTCGTCTTGTGGGAGACGTTGGGCGTGGCCATCGCGCGCTGGACGCTAGTCCATCGGACTCTCGCGCGCACCACGCCGCGGACTCTCCGTGCTCCCACGCGGCACGCCTCCTGCTCTTGCCGCGCCGTGCGCCTTCGTCTCTCGACGCTCGGGCTGGTGAATCTCGTCGCCAGTGTCACCACCTTCGCCGTCGGCGCCGCGGAGAAGACCGCTCCGATCTCCGCCGCCGTCGATCTCGCGCGGCTGGCGATCGAGCTCGATCTCTTCGACCAGGAGGCCCACCGGGCGCGCCTCGCCTCCCAGTTGACGGGGCTGGCGGTGGGCGGCGTGATGTTGCCGACGGGGCTCGTGCTCCTCCATCGCACCGACGGCGTCTCGCAAGCGCTGGTGGTCGGCATGATCGTCGGCGGCTCGGCGCAGCTCGTGGCGGTGCCGTTCGGATTTCTCCCCACACAGATGGAGGAAATTCGCGATCGACTGCGACGACGCATCGCAGAGAACGCCGACCCAAAGACCACCATCCAGCTGATCGAGGCCGATTGGCAGGATGCTGCCGACCACGCTCGCCACAAGCGTCGCTACGCCGGGGCGACGGTGGGGGGCATCGGCGTCGCCAGTCTGACGACGGGCCTCGTGTTTCTGCTCGCCAACGAGGGAGTCTTCGGGCTGAGCCGGAAATCGCAATACACCTGGGGCGGCGTCCTCACGGGGACGGGCGTGTCGATGACCACGCTCGGCACGCGCTTTCTCCTCGAGTGGAGCGCCGAAGAGACGGCGTGGGAGGCATATCGCACGATGCGACCGGAGGTGGTGACGCCGACGACGCTCTCTCTCGGCGTAGTGCCCATGAACGGCGGCGCGCTCGCGTTCGTCGGCACAGGCTTCTGAACGCGACATCGACCGAGACAAATCATCTCGCTGTGGCGAAGAGTCCCGGGGCAATCGGGCGCGTTCTTCGGCAATCGCGCCACATTCTTCGGCAAAGGCGCCACGCCCACGCGGCACGGCGAATGCTCTGTCGATGGTTCATGACGCTTTCCTCTTTCGCTTCCCTTCCCTTCTTCGCCCTCGGGTGCTGCTGCTTCGCCCTCACGGCCTGCAGCGATTCCTCGATGGACCCCTCCTCCAATGCCGACGCCGACGGCGCGCTCGAGGCTGCGACTGACGGCAGCAGCGACACTGGCGACGGCGCCATGGTCGATGGCAATCGCGACGACACGATGGGGTCGGACGTCGCGCTCCTCGACACGCGCGAAACGCGCGACACGAACGTCGACGTTGGTCCGCACGCCGGTCCGGCGCCGGTGTACCTCGGGAGCGCGGGCTCCTTCGTGGTGCTGGCGAAGACCGCCATCTCGACCGTCCCGACGTCGGCGGTCACGGGCGATCTCGGGATCAGCCCCGCGGCCGCGAGCTTCATCACCGGGTTCTCGCTGACGCGCGCCGGCACCTATTGGACCTCGTCGCAGGTGGTGGGGAAGCTCTACGCCGCCGACAACGACCCGCCGACGCCGACCGCGATGACCACGGCCATCGGCGACATGATGACGGCGTACACCGACGCCGCCGGCCGCCTGACGCCGGATTTCCTCGACTTCCACACCGGCGCCATCGGCGGACTCACCCTCGCTCCCGGGCTCTACAAGTGGAACTCGTCGGTCGGCATCGCCGATGGCGTGACCCTCGCGGGCGGCGCCAACGACACGTGGATCTTCCAGATCAACGGCGACCTCCTGGAGAGCGCGGGTAAGCGCGTCACGCTGAGCGGCGGTGCGCAGGCGAAGAACGTGGTTTGGCAGATCACCGGCCACGTCGATGTCGGAGCGTCGGCGCACTTCGAGGGGGTCGTGCTCTGCAAGACCGACGTCACCTTGCACACCGGCGCGTCGATCTTGGGTCGCCTGCTTTCGCAGACGGCGGTCCACCTCGACGGCAGCGCGGTCACCGCGCCGAGTCTCTAGCTCGTCCTGCGCGCGGGGCGATCTCGTGATCATTATCCGTATTGCCCACGCGCCTACATGTGGTACATCTGGCGCCCCATATGGCCCAGAAGCTCATTTTTCGCGGTCTTCTCACGTCCGTGCTCGTCGTCGCTTCCGTCGGCTGCGCCGCGCCCTCGCACAAGGAGCCGGTCGAAGCCGACGTCGCGACCGACGAGG
Source organism: Deltaproteobacteria bacterium (assembly GCA_025363655.1). GTDB lineage: Bacteria > Myxococcota_A > Polyangia > Polyangiales > JADJMO01 > JANYDK01. The sequence continues at coordinate 40,324 of JANYDK010000012.1, forward strand.
CCGCGCTCAGCATCACGCTCTCGCCGACCAAGGGCGGACAGTCGAACACGGTGTCGTTCGACGGCAAGACCAAGTGGTACGGCTACAAGTTCCACGGCGCTGCCCACGAGAAGATTTCGATCTACGCACAGGCCAACAAGGGAGACGTCGACCCCGTCCTCTACCTCTACAAGGTCTCGAAGACGACCGGCCGCACCACCGGCTCTGCGCTCGCCGTCAACGACGACACCGCCACGACCGGCATCCTCCTGAAGGACACCGACGCGAGCATCGACGGCTTCGTGCTCCCGCTCGAGAGCGACTACGCCATCCTCGTTCGCGGCTACGACCTCGCCGAGCGCGGCCTCCTCCAGGTCTGGTACACGTCCGACGTCGCCCCCCTCGACAAGCCGGCGACGTTCCCGGCGAGCGGCAGCGGCATTGTCATCCCTGAGTTCACGCAGACCGACGCCCGCGAGACGCCCATCTCGAAGGAAGCGATCGCGCTGCAGGACAAGGCCGCGGCAAACGGTCTCGTCCTCGTGCCGGCGCGCGTGCAGCTCGATGCGGCGAAGCTGAAGGCGCTCGTCGCCGACGCGACGGCCTTCCGAACCTTCGCCTACGACATGATGTACTACGCGGGCGCCAAGCCCTTCGGCAGCTCGTACCCGCACTTCCACGGTCCCGCGACCGTCACGTCGATCGCCGCCGCCGACGCGCTGAAGGTGCTGGCGAAGGCCACCGTCGATTTCGGCTCGTCCGACGCGCAGCCGCTCGGGCAGCTCGAGCGCCAGCTCGTCGAGTCGATGCTCGGTGACGGCGCGTTCGCCACCAAGCGCGTGCAGGTCTTCCAAGTGCATTGGGACAACGCCGACGACACCAACGCCGAGAGCATCCTCGCCGTCGACGTGGCCTCCGGCGAGTCGCGCGCGGTCACGTTCGTCAACCCGCCGTGACGACGAAGCGGGCTGTCGTCATCGAGGGGCCCAATCCGATGTCGCTCGACAACCCCTGGGGGATGGTCTCCGGCGTCCGAGGCCCGGTGGTGCGGCGGCGAAGCGATCGCGCGCTACGTAGTGCCGTGAATCTCGATCAATTTCTTCTGCGTGCCATCGTCGAGCTCACCCGTGCGATCGAGTCCGTTGGCCTCTTGAAACCCAGCGAGCGCGAGCGCGGTCAGCGCGTCGATGGCGTCGGGATCGGAATCGACGTCGTCGTCGGTATCGCCACAGAAATAGCCGAGGTTGTTCAGCCGCGCCTTGGCGCCACTGAGCGTGTCGACCGGATGGAGATGGCCAATCGCCACATCCCAGACGTAGAGCGGACCGGTCTTGGCGTCGCCGTCGAAGACGAGGAGCTTCGCGGTGGTCGCCGTCGCCGCGATCTTCTGCTCGACGATTCCATCACCATCGGTCGAGCCACGACGCACGTCGGTATCGCTCAGGCGTAGCTCGTACTTCTTGCTGGCGAGCGGCTTCTCTTCTTCGTCTTTGACCTGGATGCGCAACAGCGTCCTCGGCAAAGCCACTTGAAAGCGATTGCGCTGTTCGAGCTTGGCGGGCGCGGACTTGGTCGAGCGCTTGGCATCGGGAATGGTCAGCGCATCGCCGGGATAGATGACGGCGGGATCGGGGCGCGCCTTCTTGAAGTCGGCGTTGCTCGGGTGATCGTAAATCGAGCGCCAGTTCAGGAAGCCGAACTTCTGCGCGATGCTCGAGAGGCAGTCACCTTGCTCGACCGAATAGCTCGTAGGCATGTCGCGCGAGCCCGTTGCAAACACGTGGCCGACGCCATTGGTCGATGGTTTCGATGATGGCCCAGCTCGTGCACATGCGATGGGCTGCCTGGAGGAGGCCGTGCATGGACGACGACAATCCCGAGCTTCCCGATCGCGACCTCTCGGCCTATCCGACGGCACGCGTCGCACGCCTCCCTTCGCCCGCGACTGACAAGCTCAGTGCGGTATTGATCGCGCGGCCGAGGGCCTGCCTCATCGTGCGAGTGACGTTTCACAGAGCGCCGTGCGTCGGGTTGACCGTGAAATTCTCGAAGGTCGGCGATGACGGCGCTGCCGGCGACGCAGTCGGTGAAGAGGTCGTCACCGACGGATACGGCCTCGCGGGGGTGGGATTCATGGTGCCGGCGGGGCTCTACGTCTGCGCGATTCAAGGGCAATTGCCGACGATCGTCTCCACGGTCGCCGCGCCGGGCGAGGCCCATCCAGTCGTGACGCCGATCGATCGGCCGCATTTCGACGTCGATGAATCGCACGAGTGGCACGATGACGCGCTCGACGGACCGCTTCCCGAGCCCCCGACCGAAGATTCCGAACCCGATGACCCTGCAGATGCGGATGCCAGTGCGGTCGCCTGACCGGCCGCCTGCGACACGTCGAGCCGTTGCATGCGACAGCATCCAGCCGTTGCACCCGAGGTGAACGTTCGATGAGCAACCCCCAGATTCGACTCCGACCGATAGCGCCTCTGCAGGGCACCATTGCCGCGTTCGACATCATGCTCACGGGAGTCCGTCACTCCGAAGCGGTCACCCTCGAGCTCCACGAGACCAAGTTCGAGGGCGACAAGGTCACCGACGATCGCAAGCTCGGAACGATCGAGGGGAAGGCCATCATCGTGCTTCCCCAGCAGTTCTCGCTGCTTCCCAGCGCTGGCCCGGTGCCTGGCGCCGTCGATCCCGAGGACGGAAAGAAGGTCCCGCGCGTCGCGCTGGTCCTCCCGATGGGACCCGGCAACGCGCCGCGCGTGATCGTCTTCGACGTGCCGGTCGAGACCACCGAGGGATGGAATCGAGCCAATTGGTACTTCCAAGTGAAGCTGACGGCGCCCAAGCCAGCTGTCTCGGCGAAGTATCTGGTCTCGGTGATTCGCCGGATGCTCGAGGTCGGCGCGAAAGCCACCTACGACTGGCACGCGCACAACGACGTGCATTTCTATCACGGAGGCAGTGAAGGGCCGCCGGGCTCACCGGGCTCGTTGATGGACATGGCGGAGGCCATTCGTCAGGCCAAATCGTTCGTGTTCGTCGTCGACTGGTCGTTCCACCCTTACTTCCGCATCGACCGCGGTCCAGATGGGTTGGCGGGTACGGCCGGCCGACTGCTCCTCGATGCCGCGAATCGGGGCGTGCTCGTGGCCATTCACGTTTGGGAGCACAACAGTCACGTTCCCGACGAACAGAGCAACAATTTCTTCGAGCGCATCGAGGAGATCGCGGGCGGAAGGCTCCCCGAGACCCTGAGATGGCGACTCAGCGAGCGCACCGGCATGCGCTGGTCACACCATCAGAAGATGCTGCTGTGCGACATCGACGGGCCCGACGGCAAGCGCGAGGTCAAGGCGTTCTTCGGCGGCTGCGACCTCACGCGTGGTCGCTTCGACTGGCACGAGCACGTCATCATGCCCGACGATCCATTGGCCAAGGACTTCCAGAAACCCATCAAACGGAAGGCTCAACTCGCAGACAAGAAGGAGTTCCCGCGCGAATATCACGATTGGTACAGCGCGGAGTTCATGAACGCCGACGCCGAGGAGAGCGCCGGCCAGGGTGATCTCGAGGCGCCGCGCGAGCCTTGGCACGACATCCACGCATCGATGGTCGGTCCCGGCGCGTGGGACATGCTGCGCGAGTTCGTCGGCCGCTGGAACAACGACCCCAACGGCAGCGCGCGCGGGAGCGCCTGGGATTGCTCGTCGGGAGGTCGGGTCTGGGTGTCCAACGACATGCGGCTGGTGAACGAGAAGTTTCGTTCGCTCTTCGATTTGCAGAAGGGTGACGACAAAGGCAACAAGTTCGTCCAACAGAACGAACAGCCGGTGGCCATCGCCGATCGACCCTGGTGCACGCAGGTCTATCGCTCCATCGAAAGGCAGCATTGGGAGAGCTCCCATCGTGTGGTCCCGAGCGCCAACAAGGCCGTTCAAGTCGGCAGTACCACCGAGTTCCAGTGGCATCTTCCGAAGAGCTACGAACGAAGCATTCAAGACGCTTATCTGCAAGCCATCGAATGCGCCGAGGAATTCATCTACATCGAGTCGCAGTTCTTCATCAGCTCTGGTCAGCATTGGGACATCAAGCGCAAGAACGTCGAGAACACCTTGGCCAAGGCCATCGTCGACCGCATCGTCGCAAAAAAAGGAAAGCCTTTTCATTGCTATATCGTCACTCCGATGTATCCCGAGGGGGATCCCTCGGTGACGCCGACGCGGGCGCAGCGGAACCTCGAGTGGCGGACGATGGAGTACATGATCGGCCGCCTCTCGAACGAGCTCGGGGGGGAGCCGTGGTCGTGGCACCTGTCGTTCTACTTCCCGGGTCGCTCGGAGACGCCGCAGGGCGGCATTCTCACCGTCGAGAGCCGCAAGAAGGAGGCGGCCAGCATCGCGGCCTCGCGCGCGATCGCCGGCGAGAACCCTGCGGGCCCACGCACGTCGGATTGGCGACCTGCCCAACGACAAGGCTTTCCACCGCCCTCACGCAAGGAGCTGGTGACCCGCAATCGTCGCTACCTCGTGTACGTGCACTCCAAGATGATGATCGTGGACGACGAATGGATCATCATCGGCAGTGCCAACCTCAACGAACGAAGTCTGGCCGGTGATCGCGACACCGAAATCTGCGTCGGCATGTGGCCCGCGTATCCGAGCGTGCGTGACCAGTGCAAGGCGCAAATCAAAGCGTTCCGTGAGCACCTCTTCGAGGAGCACTTCGGCGCGGGCGGGGCCGGCGACCCCAAGGACATCTACAAGCAAGTGCAACACGCGGCCCGACTCAACTACTTGGCCTATCGGAATTGCACGCCGATGCCGAGCGGACACGCAATGATGCTTCCGCTGATCATCTCTGGCAAAACGCTGTCGGTGGCCCCGATGCAGGTGCCCGAGTGGTCGAACGACTATCTGCCGGACGCGCCGGAGAAGACCAATGCCTGGACCTGGAACGTGGACGCGCCTGGTCTCTTCGAAGATCCCTACGTGCAGCTGATTGTCGAATAGGAAACCCATGCTCCCGCGTCGCGCCCTCGTCTCGCTCCACGATCAGAGTCACCTCGAAGATCACGTTCGACGCCTATTGGCGTTGCACGTCGAGGTCGTCACATGCCAATCGAACGCCGCTTTTCTCCGCCAGAAGGGCATCGAGGTGCAAACCATCGACGCCCTCGTCGGCCGCGCGCCGGGCCTGCCTCCGCGCGTCGAAGCGCTCGATGCCCGTATCTTCGCGGGAATTCTCGCCGCGGAGGACGAGCTTGCGGCGCTCGCCACGCTCGGGAGCGGCCCCATCGATCTCGTCGCCGTCGACCTGCCCCGTCTCCCCCAGCCTTCGCCCTCGGCGAACGACGTCTCGCTCGACGAGGTGTTCGCTGCCACCGAGCTCGACCGTCCTGCGTTGCTGCGTGCCGCGGCCTCGAACTATGCGCGGGTCATCGTGGTGACCGATGCCGACGACTTCGGCCGGGTGCTGAAGAAGCTGATCGACTACCAAGTAGTGACCCTCGAGGTGCGACGCGAGCTGGCGATTCGTGCGCTGGCGGTGCTCGCACGGTACGATGCGACGCTCGGTCGAACGGCCTCCTCGTTCGACGCCACCGGAGCTCCGCGTCCGACACCTGAGCTCTTCACGCTCGTCGCCACGCTGGCCACCGAGCTGCGCGCAGAGGCCTTCGGGGGGAGCCGCACCGCGACGTTCTACGCGGAGGAGCATGCGCCCCGCGGCACGTTGCCGACGGCCATCATGTACGGAAGCGGTGATGACGCGCTGCCGACGGCGGGCCAGATCCGCGAGGCCGCGAAGGCGCTCGAGCTGATCGCCGAATGGTCGATGCCGGCAGCAGCGCTCTACGCGCGCGGTCGTCCCGTGTCCGTGGTCGTCGCGACCAGCCTCGGTGCGGCGATGGCTCGAGCACTGAGCGATGCGCCTGCCGGCCTGTCGTCCCCGCTGCTCGTGGTGAATGGCCAAATCGATCCCGCGTCCGCCACGATGTTGGCGCAGCTTCCCGCGGCCAAGCTCCGCGCGTTGGTCGCGCCTTCGCTCCATGTCGAGGCGCTCGACGTACTCCAGTCCAAGCCAGGCCTCAGCATCCTCGCCTCGCGCGAGCTCCTCTCGCCGACGCGTGCGGGCTTCGACCTCTCGAGGGTGCCCGCCGGTCTGGTGCTCGAGACGCGCGATGCCACTGCCGAGGGCGAGGTCCTCCACGGCCGCGTGGTCACCCAACGTGCGCCCACCGCCGACGAGCTACGGGCGCTGGAATTTGCCTGGAAAGTGGCGAAGCACGCGCCATCGGACGCGATCGTGATCGCGCGACGCGAGGACGATGGAACGCTGCGGACGCTCGGCATCGGTGCCGGCGCGACCTCGCGACGCAGCGCCATCGACGAGGCCCTCACGCTCGCTGGGGTCGCCGCAGCTGGGTGCGTGCTCACGAGCGACGGGCCCATCGACGAGCTCGCCGACTTGAAGGCCATTCTCGATCGCGGCGTCCTCGCCATCGCTCACCCTGGGAGCATCAACGACGTAGCGAACGTTGGCGGGAGCAGCCATGTCCTGGCGATGATCGCTACTGGGGTCTCGCATCTGCGCGTGTGAGCTCGTCGCCTTGCCCTCTCCTCCCTCCTGCAGACTCGGGTGACGACTCTCACCTCGATCAACCTGTCCACCAAAGCGGGGGAAGATCGGTCCTGCGGATCGGCGTCAAGGCTTGGCCAGACGCATCAGCGCTCCGTCGCCATGGCCGGAGCCGAAGGTGGTGAAGTAGAGCGTGTTCAGATCCGAAGCGAGGAACGCTGGGTGATCGAGCTTGGCGAGGATGATTTCGGCGGGTGACGAGCCGTCCTTCTTCACGCGCAGCAACTGCCCCTTCGCGTAGTTGGTGAAGTAGACGTAGCTCCCAGGGCCATCGACCGTGACGCCGAGCGCGCCCGTTTGGTCCTTTACGAGGACGCGCGGAGCAGTGTTCGGTGCGGAGCTCTTCGCGAGTGAAGAGACGCTGCCTCCGGAAGGAAAGCCGGTCCAGATCACGCTCTCGAAATCGGTCGCGATGGCGTATGGGGCGGCCACGAGCTTGTCGCTTCCCCCGACGAGCGCGTCGGTGACTCCGCTCGGAACGTCGATTTTGTCGGCGTCGAAGATGAGCAACTGACTGCCGACTCCGACGAAGACTCGATTGCCATCGATGACGACTGGACCGGGGGTGGTCGGAGCTCCCGTGACGGTGTCGAAAGGGAAATAGACCGAACCCGAGTGTCCGCCGGTCGGCGCCAAATCGCCACGAAATAGGCCGTTCTGTTCAGGTCGGAGGCACTTGGGCGTGGCCTGGTTCGCCCAGAATACCCGCAAGTCGTTGACCGCGACGCCGCCTTGCGCGCAGAGCTCGTAGTAAGGAACGACCTTGCCAGCGGGCGTAGTCGGCACTCGGAAGAGCTTGGTGAAGCCGGTGTCTGCAAGGCCGCCGACATCGCTCCAGAACACGTCGGTTTCGTTGGCGGCAATCGAGAACGGTTGCGTCACGTAGGTCGGAGACTTGGTGAGGACGGCGAGGGTCGGTTCATCGGCCACCACCTGCGGCGTCTGCCCGGCGCTGCCGTGCTTGTCGAAACGCAGCACACGACCATGCGCCACGAACTCAGTCACGTAGATGGACTTTCCGTTGAGCGCGATGCCGTAAGGGCCGTCGAGGCCAGTCGCGAGCGCCACTGGTCGACAGACGCCCGCAACGCAGGCGCCTCCCTGGCAATCGACCGCGCATCCGCCGCTGTCGATGCCGCCGTCACCGCCCGTGCCGTCGTCGCTCTCGCTGGCGTCACCTGGGCCGTCGGCGATGGGCGACGTGTCGGTAGCATCGGCGACCGCGTTCGGGTCGCTCAACGCGAAGTCACCCGAGGAGCACGCAGTGAGCCCTGCGACCAAGAGCGCTCCGAAACATGCGCGGACGTTTCCAGTTTTCATCTCGTGCATAGATACGCCGTCAGGGTGCGTTGCGGATCGGCGACCGCGATCGTCCGTCCGCACAGCCGACAGTAGTCGCCGCTGCCCGAGTAGACGTGGCCGAATACGGCCGCGCCGGTGGCGTCACGCCGCCCACGGCGATCGTCCCCGACAAGTGTCCGGTGACGTAGGTCGCGCCCGTGGCGTCGACCGCGGTCGCCTCGACCGTCGCGGCCGGTCCGACCGACGATCCGCCGATGCGAGTTGCCCACGTCGCGCTGGAGAAGGCTGTCGCACTCGCGCTCTTGGGGACGGCGCACGCGGGGACGGCAGTGTCGATCGGGCCGTCCGTGTCGGCGACCGCGCCGTCCGTCGCGCCGTCGAGACTCGCCTCGATGACGTCGCTCGCATCGCCGACCGCCCCATCCCGCGTGTCGGGCAAGCTCGCTCCGTCGACCCCGATCTCTGAAGCTCCCCCGACTCTCCGCGACCTTCGCAGGTAGGCACTGCATGGCACTCTCGCGCCTCTACCCTGCATAGGGGGCGTCACTGCATGGCACTCTCGCGCCTCTACCCTGCATAGGGGGCGTCACTGGATGGCACCCTCGTGACATTGCCCCGCATAGGGCGCATCACTGGATGGCACCCTCGTGACATTGCCCCGCATAGGGGGCGTCACTGGATGGCACCCTCCCGCCCTTGCCCCGCATAGGGCGCATCACTCCCAGGCCCAGGGCATGTCATTGCCTTGCACCCTGACGTGGCTCCCCGGCATAGGAGGCGCCTGACCCACGGCTCGCCGGCGCTCGGGCCGGCCGTAGAATGAGCATCATGCGCCACCTGCTCCCTGTCCTCGCGAGCTTCGCAGCGCTCGTCGTCGCGTGTTCGGACGGCTCGTCGGCCGATTCGGCGATGGATGCCGACCCTGAAACGGCGACCGATGCGCCCGCGTTCGATGGGCCCGTGGACACGGAGGCTGACGTCGACGCCGGAGCCGACGCATCTCGCGACGCTCGCCTCGACGACGCGAGGTTCGAGGTCGGTGACGCGGGTGACAGTGACGCCAGTGACACGCGTGACGCGAGCGATGCCGCCGGCGCCTCGCCCTTCCCGCTCGTCGATCCGCCTCCGGGCTTCTCCGGCCTGACGTCGAGCCCGCCGCTCACCCTCACCGGCGCGACCAGCAAGACCCTCTCTCGCATATCCATCACCAACCCCAGCGGCCCGTGCATCGTCCTCCACGGCGGCGCCGACGTGGTGCTCGATCACGTCGCGCTCGGCCCCTGCAAGGGAGATGGCGTCTCCATCGACGGTCACGCCGCGCGCATGATCGTCCGCGACTCGTACATCCACGACACCACCGGCAACGGCATCTCGGGCTACCAGGCGAGCGACGTCACCGTCACCGGCAGCTTCTTCGCGCGCGTCAGCAGCGGCGGATACTTCCAGGAGTGCACGGGCGTGCTCTTCGAGAAGAGCTCGGTGCTCGACGTGCAAGGCCCGATGCCGCGGGGACAGCTGGTGCAGTTCAACGCCGTCACCGGCGCGAACAACGCCGTCCGCTGCAACGTGATGGAGAATCGGCCGGGCGAGTCGAACCCGGAGGACGGCATCAACATGTTCGTCTCCGCTGGCACCGCGAGCTCGCCGATCGTCGTCGAGGGCAACCGCATCCAGGGTGGCGGCCCCAGCACCAGCGGCGGCGGCATCCTCCTCGGCGACGGCGGAAAGACCAGCGCGTATCAAATCTCGCGCTTCAACGTGCTGATCGATCCCGGCCAGTACGGCACGGCGGTCGCCGGCGGCAGTCACATGACCCTCGAGGGGAACACGCTCTTCGCCAGGAAGCAGCCATTCACCAACGTCGGCATCTACGTGTGGGATCAGTACGCCTCGTCGTGCACCGACGTGACGGTGAAGAACAACGTCGTCGACTGGACGAACAAGGACGGCGCGAAGAACCCCTGGTGGAACCCGGGCAACTGCGGCGCGGTGACGGAGACGGCAGACGACTTCAAGGCGACCGTCGATCCGTCGATTGTCGCGGCGCTGCCGGCGCCTTGTCGTTGACGAGCGACGCACTCTTCTCCCTCGAACACGGCGTCACGGCATGCCAGCGAGCTTCTTGGTACCGTGCCTCATGGCCTCCAGCGCGCTGGATCTCATGGCGAAGCTTCTCGAGCACGCGACGAAGCAGGGAAAGGTCGCGGATCCCAAGCCGCTGCCGCGCGCCGCCTTGTCAGCCATCGAGAACGAGCTGGGCTGCGCATTGCCTCCGTCGCTACGCGCATGGCTCACCTTCGACACGGGGTGGCTGGCCCGGACGCTCGGGTGGTTCGACGCGCGGGCGATACCGGCCATTCCCATCACCGAGCTGGCCGAGCTTCACTGCGGCGCCGACGTGTACGAAGCGTTTCTCCAGGCGCGCCTTCCGGGCAAGGCGGTGGCCCTCGACGGCGGGTCGGATTCTCTGCGTCTCCTCTGGCTCGGCGATCCGGACGCAGAAGGCGAAAACCCGGTGCTGTTCCTGGACCACGATTCGTCGGCGACGATCGGAGTCCAATTTCCGAGCTTCGCCGTGTGGCTCGCCGACGCCCTCGAGTACTGGAAGGACGGAGTCGCGTACAACCGACACAAGACTCCTCGCCAGGAGATCAGCGCGCGCTTGCTCGGACGCAAAAGCGATCTGGAGGTCGATGGCACGAAGCCGAAGAAGGTGACGTCGTTCGTTCCGTCGCCGCCGCCGGGCGCGCACGACGCGCTCGTGTTGCCCGCGGCGCCCGCCGGAAAGCCGCGCAAGCTGACCGACGGTCAACTGGTGAAGGCGCTCACCGAGAACTCCGAGACGGGTGACGTCGACCGCATCCGGACGCTGCTCGCCGATTTCGCTGCACGAGAGCTCGACGCCGCGAAGCTGCTCGGCGGCGCATTGCTGAAGGCCGCGTCCAATCGACACCCTGAGGCGGTCAAAGCGTTGCTGACGGCCGGTGCTTCGGTGACGGTGCGCGATCCGACCTATGGCTCGCCGCTCGGAATGGCCGTCTGGTGCTGGCACACCGAAGAGGCACGCGTGCTCGGCGTCGTCCGCGCGCTGATCGTGGCGGGCGATGATCCGAACGGCCCTTATGCCAGCACCTGTGTCCTTCATCACGCGGCCGCCAGCGCCACGCCCGCGGTGGTGGCGGCGCTACTCGAGGCCGGCGCCGATCCCAAGCGCATCGCCGATGACGCTTCGCCGCTGGTGCACATGGCCGGTGAGCGGCAAGACGCCGAAACGATTGCCGTGCTCGTCAAGGCCGGCGCGCCCTTCGCGGACACCGGAACGACGGCACTGCATCGCGCGGCCGCAGCAGGGATGGCGCAGAACGTCACGGCGTTGCTTGCCGCCGGCGCTCCGTACGATTCCGTCGACCGTGACGAAGACACCGCGCTTCACCTCGCATTTCGTCATGGCCACCTCGGCATCGCGCGGGCGCTCATCGCCGCCGGGGCAAGGCGCGACGTTCCGGACGCGAGAGGGCTCACGATGGATCGCATCTTCGACGCGGCGGGGGGCGATGCACGACGCGTCGATGTCGCTGCGTTCGCGTCGGACGAGCCGCAGAACCTGACGTTCGAGGTCGAGGTCGTCTGTCCCGCGGAGATGCAGTGTGGCACGCACATGCCCGACCTCCTCGTCGCCCTCGCCCAGCGTGCTGCGCTCACGCTGAACGAAAAGGTGGCCGCGATCTTCAAACCCGCCAGGGTACCCAACGGCTCGTCCACCGTGCGCGCGACGCTGCGTGTCGACGCGCTCGATCCGCGGCTTCTGGCGCTGGCGACGCGGTCGTTCCTCATCACGATTCCGCAGCTGAGGTATCGGCCGGGCTGGGCTCGGTGCGTCGCGATCGCGATTCGCGGCTCGGCGACTGCTGGCACGAAGGTGGATGTCGAAGCCTTCCGCAGACGATTGTTCGACCCTGCGCTGACGCTCGCACGGCCCGAGCTCCCGTTCCCCGTGCATGCGGCCAAGGGCCCTGGTGCACTCGTTTTCACCCCGCGCGCGGCGCTCGACGACCAAGCACGCAGCGAGATCGAAGAGACGGTCGACGCGCTCGTACGCACGCTGAGTCTCTTGCCGGACGAGCATGGCAGTCTGCTTCCGGGTGGATATCCACGCTTCGGCTCGAAGGCGCGGCCCAAGGCGAAGACGAGCGCTACGTTCGAGCTGGGACTGCGGAAGCTCGACGAGCTCGAGCCCCACAATCTGCCCACGCTGTCGGAGCAGGCGATGGATGTGCTGCACGTGCTGCTAGGCGCGCTGCACCTGCGGGTGCCGCTGGCGAAGGTCGAGCTGGCGCAACCGGGCACGTAGAGCGATGAGCTCAACATCTCGCGCGCGCGGTGCTGCGGCTCAGGCGATGGATCCTTCCGCGGCGACGGGCGTAGATGAGAGATGCGACCCGCGCTGGCCTGCGTCCTCTTGCTCGCCGCTTGCCCGTCGAAGCCCGTCGGCGTGGGGCCCGCGCCGGAGCCGGCGAAATCGTCGACCGCACCTCCGGCGACGGTGGTCACCGGCCCGCGCGTGCTCGTGTCCAACCTCCCGACGCCGGGAGCGGTCGAGATCGTCGCGCGCGCGCCCGTGTCGCTCGACTCCAAACTCTACGTCGAGCACCAGATGAAGGACGGCTCCTGGGAGCCGCTGCTGGGTCTCGACGTCGGTTCGATGAGGCTCGTCGAGACGTGCGAAGAGAAGATCGGCGCCTGCATCTCGTTGTCTGCCAACCGCATCTTGCGACCCGTGGCGTGGAGCGGCATGTCCTGCTCGGCCCAGTGCAACGGCTCGTGCGACAAGAACGTGTATCGCGCGGGCATGCCGCACCGCTTTTTCGTCAAGACCTGTGACGGCGGCGAGCGCTTCGAGGGTCTCCCCTTCGACTTGCCCGCGAAGTGAAGCGGGCACCGCGCGTAGAACGCATCTCGGTCGGAAGGCCCGCGCGACTGCGGGGCGCGAGTCTCGCGGAGCCGCGTGCGCGCCCCCGTGGCGTGCGATAGAATCGCCGACATGCCCGAGGCGCAAGCCAAGCTCACCGAGCTCCTCGTCGCCCACGCGCACGCCGATCACGCCTTCGCGGCGATCGACGAGGCGGTCAAAGCAGACGACGCGCTCGCCGTCGCCCGCGAGGTGCGCGCGCTCGAGAAGGAGATGCTCCAGCACCTCGCCGCCGAGGAGCGCCTGCTCTTCCCCGAGTACGCCGCGGTCGCGCCCTACGAGGTCGTCGAGCTGCGCACCGCCCACGCCAAGATCCGTCAGCTGCTCGCGGCGCTGCTCGACAGCGCGTTGCACGATCAGGTGACGAAGAAACAGGTCGACGAGGTGGTCAACGTGCTCCTCGCGCACCACGCCGCCGAGGAGACGGGCGTCTACCGCTGGGCGCGCACGAATGCGCAGAGCACCCCCATCCGATGACCATGTTCGGAAACCTACGGCTTTCGTAGCTTCCGAAGATGACCCTCCGAATCGGCTTCGTCGCAGTGCTGGGTCTGACGTGCGCTTCGACGTCTGCGTGTGACACCTCGCGGAGCTCCGGGGACGTCGGGGATGCCTCGGCGCCGACCAGCACCCAGTCGGCGCCGCTGACGCCGTTCGTCGCCTCGCCGTCGATCGCCGTCACCTTCGCTCGCACCGAGAGCGCGCTCGCTCCTACGTTCGGGGCCGAGAAGACGACAGCGCGCGTCGAGCTGCCGCTGCGCGCCGATTTGCCGTTCTCGTTGCGCACCGAACGCGCTGCGATTCGCGTGCGTCTCCTCGGCGCCGCGCCCTCGGCTGCGAGGGTCGACGGCTCGCTCGTCACGTATGCCAACGTCCTGCCTCGGACCGATTTGATTCACGTGCCCTCGCCCGAAGGGACGGAAGAGTGGTTCCGCATCGGCGCGCCGCTCGACGAGGCGAAGCTCTCCTACGGGCTCGAGTTGGAGGACGTCGCCGGTCTGCGCCTCGTCGGCGACGTGCTCGAGATCCTCGACGCGCACGGCGATCCGCGGCTGCGGACGGTGGCGCCGAGTGGCACCGACGCCAAGGGTCGTCGAATTCACGGCTCGCTCTCCGTCGAAGGCTGCGCGGTCGACACCTCACCGGCGATTCCCTGGGAAAGGCCCGTCACCGCGCCCGGCTCCACGCACTGCATCGTCACCGCGCGCTTCGACGCGGCCGGGCTCACCTACCCGCTGCTCGTCGATCCCGCCTGGACGACCACCGCCGGCCTCGCCACCAAGCGAAGCAATTTTGCCGCCGCGACGACGACCGCAGCCGGTGCCTGCAGCGCCGGTTGCGTGCTCGCGGCAGGGGGTGTGGGGGCCGGCTCGACCTACCTTTCGAGCGCCGAGGTCTACAACGCCAGCGCGAAGACGTGGGCATCTGCTGGCACCGTTCCTGGGTCCGCGCGCGCGCTCAGCGTCGCCGCCAATGCTGGCTCGGGCGTCATCGTCTTGGCGGGCGGCTTCGACAGCACCGGCACCGCGAGCAAGCAGACGTCGTGGTGGACGCCGACTGGCTTCACCGCGCTCGCCGACTTGGGCTACGCCTTCGGAAACGGCGGCATGGCGTCGCTCTCCGGCTTCGGCGTGGTCCTGGTCGGCGGCTCCGACGACAGCGGCACTGCGCTCACCAACACGGCGATCTTCAGTCGATCGACGCTGACGTGGGTCGCGGCGCAGCCGATGCTCGTCGCACGCAATCACCCGTTCGTCGGGAGCGCGGCGATCTCCACGGGCTTCCGCGTCTGCGCGGCGTCGTACGGCAGCAGCTCCATCGGCTGCGTCGAATACAAAGGGGCCTACGAGTCGCAAGTCTGGAAGACGCCGCCCGGAGAGGCCGTCAGCGCCACTCGAAGCAGCGCGGCGGTGATGCCCGATGGCAGGATCGTCCTCGCGGGTGGCCCCGGCACCATCGACATCGTCACTCCGTACAACTTCAACTTCATCGGCAGCGTCATCGTCAGCACTCCGGCGGCCCTCACCTCCACCGTTGCGTTCAACGCTGTCGGGACTGCGGTCGGCAGCGATCGAGTCATCTTCACCGGCGGCAAGAACCTCGGGGCCACCAGCGCCTACGCCACGGTCAACATCATCCAGCCCTCGGCCTTGCGAAGCTCGGTCGATGTCATGCACTACGTCCGGCTCGGACATCAGGCGGTTCCGTTGCCCGACGGCAGCGCGCTCGTCCTCGGCGGCAACTCGTCTTCGTCGTTCGGCATCACCTATCCAGCCAACGAAGATCTGTTCGCCGTCGTCGGCGCCGGCGCCGCGTGCGGGGCCATCGGCGAATGTGCGGGCTCGCTCTTCTGCGCCGACGGTGTCTGCTGCGACACGTCCTGCACGGCCGGCTGCGAAGCGTGCAATCTCCCCAGCCTCCTCGGAACGTGCTCGGCCGTCTCCGGCGCTCCGGCATCGGGTCACGCGGCGTGCGGCCCGCCCGCCGGTGGCGTCTGCGGCTACCAGTGCAACGGCTCCGACCACGCAGCGTGCCATCCCATCGGCACCGGCACCGTCTGCAACGCCGAGACGTGCGGAGCGACCGGCTACACGCCGGCGTACACATGCGACGGTGCTGGCTCGTGCGCGGCGCCGGTCGGCAGCTACCCGGCCTCCTGCAAGGAATACATCTGCAAAGGTACGAAGTGCGGCACGAGCTGCGCCGCGAACACCGACTGCGCGTCCGGATACAGGTGCGACACGGCAAGCTCGAAGTGCGTGACGGCGGGCGGCCTCGGTGCGGCCTGCACGGTCACTGGCGACTGTTTGGGTTTCGCCTGCGTCGACGGAGTCTGCTGCGGCGCAGGCTCGTGTGCATCGCCGCTCAAGTGCAACGTTCCAGGCGCCGAGGGCAGCTGTCGTCTCTCGCTCGGGACGACGTGCTCGGCGGCGACGGCGGCGCAGTGCGGCAGCGGCAAGTGCGTCGACGGCGTCTGCTGCGACGCCGGCTGTACGGGCCAGTGCGAGCAATGCAAGCTCGCAGGCAACGAGGGACACTGCACCCCGACACCGTCAGGAGCAAACCCGGCCGGGGGTCGCACGGCCTGCGGCGGGAGCGGCAGCTGCCAAGCCAAGTGTGACGGCGCGACGCGCGCGAGCTGCGGTCCGTATCCGGCGCCGACGATCGTCTGCGCGGCAGCCTCGTGCTCGGCCGGCAAGGCTACCGACACGAGCTATTGCGACGGCACCGGCAAGTGTGTCGTCGGTGCCGCCAGCGGATGCTTCGGCTACAACTGCGGCGCCGCCGCGTGCCTCACCTCGTGCACGAGCGGCGGCACCGAGTGCGCCAGCGGCTACTTCTGCTCGTCGGGCTCGTGCGTGACGACGGGCAAACCTGGTACCACGTGCTCCACCAAGAGCGAGTGCGCGAGCGGCAACTGCGTCGACGGCGTCTGCTGCACCGTCGCGTCGTGCGGCGCGGGGCTCGTCTGCAACGCCACCAGCGACGGTACGTGCGCGCTCCCGAACGGGGCCTCCTGCGCCAGCAGCGCCTCGTGCGGTTCGAAGAACTGCGTCGACGGCATCTGTTGCGATACGGCCTGCTCCGGTCAATGCCAGGCGTGCGACGTCGGCGGCAAGGTCGGCACCTGCAGCGCGGTCTCGGGCGCGCCGCACGGCTCCCGCACCGCGTGCGTCGGCACCGGCGCTTGTCAGGCGCAGTGCAACGGCACCGACACCACCAAGTGCGGTTCGGCGCCCGGCACGTCGACGCCGTGCGCGGCGGGCAAGTGCGTCGGCTCGAGCCGCACCGACATCTCGTATTGTGACGGGCTCGGCACCTGCACGACGCCCGCGTCGACGACGTGTCTTCCGTACACCTGCGACAGCACGACCTGCAAGGCGGCCTGCACGCTGGCGACGTCGGCGACCGATTGCGCGACGGGCTACGCCTGCACTGGCGGCGTCTGCGCGACGGAGGGGGACATCGGGACCGTCTGCACCGACGCCCTCGAGTGCAAGAGCAAGCATTGTGTCGACAGCACGTTGCCCGGAAAGCGTGTCTGTTGCAGCGTCGCCTCGTGCGATGCGGGAACGTTCTGCGGTGCCCTCGGCGACAAGACGCCGGGCGCCTGCATCAAGAAGAACGGCGCGACGTGCACCGCGCCGACGGACTGCTCGAGTGGCATCTGCGTCGATGGCGTCTGTTGCGACAAGACCTGCGGCGGTCAATGCGAGGCGTGCAACGTCAAGGGCGCCGAGGGCACGTGCTCGCCGGTGACGGGCGCGCCGGCGGTGGGCCACGGCGCATGCTCCGACGGCGGCGGCGACGTTTGCAAAGCGCTCGCCTGCGACGGCAGCAAAGACCGAACGAAGTGCTCGGCCTTCCTCAACGGCATCGCCACCGAGTGCAGTCGCTCCTGCACCGACGGCACGCTCTCCAAGGCGTTCTGCGACGGCGCTGGAAGCTGCGGCGCGCCGAAGTCGAGCTCGTGCGCTGGCTTCGCGTGCGCGGGCAAGGACTGCAAGACGAGCTGCGCGGCGGACGCCGACTGCACCTCCGGCTTCTCTTGCAACGTCGCGAGCGGCAAATGCGAGCCGATCAAGAGCAAGTGCAGCCCCGATGGCTTGCAGTCGATCCCCGCCGATGGCTCGGCGCCGACCAACTGCGCACCCTACCTCTGCGAGGCGGCCACCGGCGGCTGCTACGCGACCTGCACCGCAGCAGGGCAATGCACGGCCGACAGCTCGTGCGACGGGACGCACTGCGTGCCGGCGGCCGCCACGCCCGACCCGGGGAGCAGCGGTGGCTGTGCGCTCGGCGCGCCGGAGAATGGGCGAGGACCGCTGACGCTGGTCGCGCTCTCCGTGCTCGGGCTCCTCGCGGCGCGTCGTCGTCGGCTACGTGGCGAGCGACGCTTCCGACGCCGCGGGCAGTGAATCACGCTCGAGCTCGAGCTCGGCGGCGATGGTTCGCGCGAACCACCGGGCGAGCTCGGGCCGATCGCGGATGCCCGCCTTCGCGCGCGCGCTCGCCAAATAGGCGCCGACCGTGCCGGATCCGAGGCCGAGCTCGTAGGCGATGAGCTTGACCGACCGGCCGAGCGCCGCCAGCGCCAAGACCTGTCGCTCGCGGCGCGAGAGGGCGAAGGCGCGCGCCACCTCCGGCTGGTTTTCGTGGGCGACGAGGTAGCGACGACCATCTCGCTCGAAGCGATCGACCAACGTCCATCGGCCGGAGACGAGGCCTCGCCACAGTTCGAGCGCGGCGTCGGCGTCGGTGCTCCGCAGCTTGCCGCGCGCACGCTCTTGGCGCGTCACCGCCTCACGAAGCCGCTCACAACTCTGCGTGGAGCTGGCGTCGTTCTCCGCATGAACGACCTTGCCGTCGGGCGTGAGGATCGCCGACGGCGCTTGCTCGCGCGCCGCGAGGCGGATGCGAAGTCGCAGCGCCGCCGTCAGGTGCGCGCAAATACGACCGAAGCGAGCTCGCTCCCCCTTCGTCATCCGGACGCTCTTCGGGCGCGCCGCGCCGAGCGCGAGGGTGAGGCCGGACGAATCCGAAGCGTTGAGGCAAATCGCGTCGCCGATTCCGAGCGACGTCATGTAGCGCTCGATCAGGGGAGCCGCGTGGGCGTCGCCGGCGAGGCGCTCGGAGAGCGTGAGCGCGCTGCTGTCGTAGCCGCGCGCGAAGACCTCCTCGTCGGCGTCTTCGTGCATGCCGACGATGGCATCGATGACGTGGCGAGGAACGTCGGGCGTGCAGACCGCCCGAGGCATGAACCGTTTCTGCCGCGTGTCGACGACGTAAGCCCAGACCCCGAGTCCGTCGCCGATCAGCGGTAGCGCCATCCGGCCGAGCTCGGCGAGCCAGTCCGCCTCGCTGCTGGCGATGTCGTAGCCAGCCTCGATCAGGCTCAGAGCATTTTGCCGCATGGTCGAAAGAATGCCGTGAACCCCACCGCGAGCAAGATGGCGATGTCGTACCCCGCAAAATGACTATGCGGGGGCCGCCGATGACAGAGTTCCTCGATGGGTTCATTCTCGAGGAATGTCGGAACGATCAGGGCTCCTCCGCGTCGAGCTCGACGGCGAAGTCTTTGTCGCGCTGTGCGCCGACCTGGCCACGCCGGCGACCTCCCTCGAGTTGCCGCAGCTCACCGAAGCCGAGCGCGCCGTCGCGGGGCTCGTCGTCGACGGTCTTTCGAACGGGGCGATCGCCCGCGCTCGCGGCGTCGCCCTGCGAACGGTGGCGAACCAGCTCGCCGCCATCTTTCGCAAGCTGCGCGTCGACTCGCGCGTGGGCCTGGTGGCGCTGCTCTCCCGCAGCTCGCCAATGCTTCCCACGCGTCGGTGAATGCTCGCCAGCGCTTCCCGAGCTCTCGGCACGGTGTCTCGACTACTTGGCCAAGAGCGGGGAGCGTGGTGACGACGACGGCAGCGGCAGCGGCAGCGCGTCGAGCTTCAGGCTCTTTCGAACGCCGCCGTCGACCAGGCGCGCGGGCGCGAATCGGCGAAGGAACCCCAGGCGCCCCGCGAGCGGGCCGGCCGTGTAGCGCAGCTTCGGATTGGTCGCGAGCGCAGCCTTCAGCACGACGTCTGCCACCACGCTCGGCGCGTCGCCGGTGGCAACTGCCTCCGTCATCACCTTGCGCAAGGCCGCGCGAATGTCGCGGTACTCGTCGAGTTGCGCGTCGGGCTCCAGCGTGTTCGCCTCGAACTGCGTCTTCGTGTACGCAGGCTCGATGACCGAGACGCGGATTCCTCTCGTTCGCAGCTCGTGGTCGAGCGACTCCGAGTAGCCTTCGACTGCGTGCTTCGTCGCGCAGTAGAGTGCCATGTACGGCGCCGGCAAGAAGCCGAGCACCGAGCCGATGTTGATGATGCGACCGCTCCCTTGCTTTCGCATCTGAGGCAGTACTGCGCTGGTCATCCTGACGAGCCCGAAGAAGTTCGTGTCGAAGATGGACCGGGTCTGCTCCATCGAGCTCTCTCCCGCTGCGGCGGGGGCGACGCTGAAGCCAGCGTTGTTCACGAGCAGGTCGATGCGGCCGTTCAACCGAATCACCTGCGCGACCGCGGCTTCGACGGACTCATCGCTGGTCACGTCGAGGCTCAGCATCTCGAACGCGCGCTCGCTTGATTGGACGCCACGCCGACTGGTGCCGTAGACCTCGTAGCCGGCCCTTGCGAGCCGATCTGCCGTGGCCTCGCCGATACCCGACGACGCGCCGGTGACGAGCGCGACCCTCTTCACGCCATCCGTACTCAGCACTCTCTCTTTGGTCATTCTCTGCTCTCTTTCTTTTCGTTCATCGCATCTGCACGACGACCTTGCCCTTGGCCCGGCCCGTTTCGAGATACGCGAGCGCGTCCTTCGCCTGCTCGAAGGGAAAGACTCGGTCGACGACCGGCTTGATGGTTCCTGCACGAAGAAGCTCGCCTATCTCGGACAATTGGCTGCCGCTCGGGTGCACGAAGAGGAACGAGTATCGAACGTGGAGCTTCCGCGCTTGCCGGATGATCCAGAAGCTCATGAGCCGGAAGAGGAACACGAAGAGTGCCCCCATGCCTCGCGCGCGCCCGAACTCCGCGTCGAGCGGCCCGATGAGTGAGACGACGATGCCGTTGGGCTTGAGAATGCGGAAGGATTTCTTGATCTCGTCGCCCCGGAGCGTGCCGAGCACCACGTCGTAGTTCCGGAGCGCGTCCTGAAAGCTCTGCTTCTTGTAGTCGACGACCTCCGTGGCCCCGAGGCTCTTCACCAGGTCCACGTTCCCGCTGCTCGTGGTGGTTCCGACGGTGGCGCCGAGGTGCTTCGCGAGCTGGATCGCGAACGTTCCGACGCCGCCCGAACCTGCCGGGATGAACACCTTCTGGCCGGAGCGAACGTCGGCGCGCTCGGTGAACGCCTGCCAGCTCGTGAGACCGACCATCGGAATCGAGGCCGCCGGAACGAAGTCGACGTTCGCCGGCTTGAATGCGGCAGCGCTCTCGGGCACGACCGCGAACTCCGCCAGAGACCCGGTACCGAGATCGAAGATGCTGGCGAACACCTCGTCGCCTGGCTGGAAGCGAGTCACGCCAGCACCAACCTCCACCACGACGCCGGCCAGATCGCTGCCCATGGTCGCTGGCAACTTGAACTTCAAGACGGGCTTGAACGAGCCCTTCGGGATCATGTTGTCGATCGGATTCAGACCGACGGCATGGACCTGCACGAGGATTTCGTCCGCCTTGGGTACGGGCCGGGGGACGTCGGCAAACACGACGTGGTCAGGTCCGCCGTAACGCTCGAGGACGAGGGCTTTCATGATTTTCCTGTTCGTGCGGTCGCGTGTCGGCTCGTGCGGCGTGTACCAGCACGGCCGCCGACTCATTGCAGTATGATTATACTGCCATTTGGAAAGCGCAAGGGGGCCGGCGCCAGTTTTCCTCCGCGGGTGCTCGAAAACGGCGCCGGTGCTGCCCGCAAAGCCGTTGCCGCTGTTTGCAGTATGCTTATGCTGTCAACAGCAATGCGCAGGTGGTGAAGACCATTTCCGCTCGAGAACGGAACAAGCCATGCGATACGCCCCTGGACACAACGAAGCGGCGCGCGACAGGATCGTCGACGCCGCGTCGCGACTCTTTCGGGAGGACGGCATCGCCGCCGTCGGCCTCGCGAAGATCATGACCGAGGCGGACCTGACGGTTGGAACCTTCTACACGCACTTCAAGTCGAAGGAGGCGCTCGTTCGCGAGACCCTCCTTCGTGCGCTGAAGGTCCGACACGAGGAGCTCGGGCAGGCGCTCCGCGCAGGCGATTTCGAGATGGCCGTTCGCGCATACCTTAGCCCGGCGCACCGCGACGCTCCGGGAACGGGATGTCCGACCGCCGCCCTCGCCTCGGAGGTTGCGCGTCATCCCCGCGCCACGCGGCTGACGTTCGCGTCTCAAATCGCACCGAGTCTCGACCTCGTCGCCGATTGCCTGTCCACACGGCGAGGAGGCGTCGAGGTGAGTCGAGCGGAGGCGGCGGCGCTCTTCGGGCTTCTGGTCGGAACGCTGCAGCTCGCGCGTGCGACTCCAGACCGCGTGGAGTCCGATGCCATCCTCGAGGCTGGCCTTCGCGCGGCGTTCCGGCTCGCGTCCAGTGACCCTGAGCCCTCGAAATCAACGCGTGCTCGCGCGCGCTGACTTCGAGGAGTCTACGCCCAGTTCCAGATCTCGCCGAAACGGGTCAGGTGCGTGTAGCAGTACGCGCCGAGGAAGTTCCGGTCGTCGGAAAAGCTCCCACGCAAGCTCTCGCGAAGGTCGTCGTCCATGCTCGGACTCGCGATCGCCGCGGTCACCTCTGCGTCGGTCAGGTCGAGCACGTCCCTCGACGCGTCTGTGCGACGGCGACGGACCCGACGAGCCGCGATCACGTACCGGCCGATCGCTTCCTGTGCCTCCGTCACAGCTACCTTGCCGGCGTTGACGAGCATGCCGCCCATGCCGTGAGCGGTTGCACCGCCAACGTGATCGCCGTCCAGGTAGAGCTCCAACCGCGCAGGTGTGGAGCCCTCTCGGATCTCGTAGACACTCATGCAGTGGTCCGGGTCGTCGGCCTGGGCATGTCCCAGACGACGAAGGCCAGATCGGTGAGGTACGCTTGGCGCCTGTCGATAGCCGGCAAGCGGCCGGCATGAGGATTTAGCCAAAATAAGAAGATTGAATGATTTCGATTACTTAGGTTCAATCTGCCGGGTGGCTACCGGTAACCGCGCAGATGAGCGCTCATTGAGCGGTCAGGCCCAAAACGGAACGTACCGAGCGTACTTCTTCGACTTGCTCGTCGCATCCTCCGGCTTGACCCGACCCGCATCGATGGCGTCACGGATGACCCTCGAGATCGTCTCGCTCTTCTTCTCGGAGAGCTTGAAGCGCTCGCGAAGGCTCTGGTTGGTCATGTGCTGGTTCATCACGTGGCGGAGGCAGCAGTGCTGGTATGCCGCGCGAACGCGCTCGTCGCCCTCCATTTGCTCGAAGGGCTTGTGAGCGAAGAGGATGGCGCTCGTCCTATTGTCGGTGACGCGAAAGTCCGGCGCCGGCAGCTGGAACACCTCGACGTCGTGGATCACCTTGTCGATGCCGCTCCCCTTCTCCTCGCAGATGCCCAGCCGACGCATGAGATCGGCGACCCGCTCGTTGCGCGATTGATAGCCGTCGATGAAGCGTTCGGTCGGCACCTTGGGTCGCCCCGGGTTCGAGATCTCGATACGATCGCTGTAGAGCTCGACCATCACCGACGCGCCGTGTTCGGCGAAGTCCTGGTGCACGAGCGCGTTCGCCACGAGCTCACGCAGAGCGAGCGCGGGGAACATCTTCACCTCACGGCGCAAGGCCTGCCCGATGACCTCGTTCGCAGGTACCTGCCCGTTGATGAACTCGAGAAGGCTGGCGAAGCCGACCGCGTAGCCGCGAACCTCGGTCTGATCGAGCTTCGTATGCAGCTTGCCTGGACCGTCGTAGACGATGACGCGCGCCGCCTTCCGACCGAGCCCGTCGAACTGGTCGAGACGCTTGGCGAACAGAATCGCGCCGAGGTTGGTGATGGCCCAGCCGCCGCGGTCGCGGACGATGAGCTTCTCGGATTCGAAGCGCTCGATCACGCCGTCGCGGCTGGTCGGGTAGGGAAGCTGCTGGAGGTCGAAGTACGCCTGCGTGTCGAGCATGGCGACGACGTCGTCCGGCGAGCCACCAGGACGCGCCAGTCGCAGGGCCCACTCGGGCATACCCTCCTCGAAGATGGCCCGCAGTCGATCGTTCGTCATCGCGACCAGCTGCTCACCGGACCGCATGAGGCACGCGCCATCGAGCGCCACCGGAGCACCCACGCCGCACCCAGGCACGTGGAGGACGACGACCCGCCCATCCGGGTGAGCCAGCTCCTCGAGGTCGATCCGCAGCTGAAGCTTCTGCAATGCGAGCGTCTTGATGTTCTGCGTGTCGCGGAAGGCCTCGCTGCCGACGACCACGCGCGGCGGCTTGTCGCTGACACCGAGGACGAGCTTGCCGCCGCCTTCGTTCGCCAGAGCGGCGAAGTACTTGAGCGCCTTTTCGGCCTCGTAGGTGTTCTTCGCAGCCTTGAACTCGAGGTGTTCGTCCTCCCGCGGCGCCGTCATCCAGCGGTGCAATTCCTCGAGTGCCGTCGTCATGTTGCCGACTCCACGACGCGCTCGCCGACCGAGTGGCTCCAAGTGCAAGCACACGATGCCGACACCTACTTGACCAAGGTCGCACCGCGCGTCTAACCGAACCGTGCCGCACGACCTCGACGAGAGGTCGCCGCCGTCGTGTGGCCCTGGTGCGCGCGTCGCCGTGCCGAGATGGTGCCGAGATCGGGGGTCCAAACGGGTCCTCTCGGGTCCCCTCGAGCGACGCCCCGTTGCGGCCGCCCCCAAAATCCACCCGAAACCCTGGCGGAGGAGAAGGGATTCGAACCCCCGGTGGGTTGCCCCACGGCGGTTTTCAAAGACGAAGGATCGATCTCGGCACAGGGGGCCTGGCTGAGATCTTCTGCGAGGTTAGCCGTCACCAAAAACCGCCGCGAGAGGTGCTTGCCGAGACGATGCCGAGATCGCGTTCGGGAGTTGTCCGCGACTTACGTCGCGTTCGGCAGGGCGTGCGCGAGTTCCTCGAGTACGGAGTCTGATACTTCGCTATCAACGACTCGCCGGCGAACAGTCGCCTCGGCAGCGTCACCGACGCCAAGCGCACTGAGAGCCGCGGAGTCCTGCGAAGCGAGTACATCGACAAGATCAAGTCGCACGCCGCAGAACCACAGCGGACCGGCGTCACCGAAAGCGAGTCGGCGCTCGATTTCTGAGCGCGAGATCATTGGCCTCCGTCGACCGAGGGGCCCAAGGCGCCGAATGACGTCGCTGAAGATTCGGCCTCGGTACGAGATTCCCTCGAAAGTCTCTTGCGGCAAGAAAGAGTCTCCCTTCGCGGGTACTTCACGCAACAATGCCTCTTCGCCGGGCGATAGCGTTTCCCCCAAAACGCCCAGCCATTCCGCCGCGGAATGGAGCGTTCCCCAAACGCCCATTCTCCGCAGCCTCGGCAAGAGCGCAGCCAGCAGAAACTTGGTCTCCTGGGCTGGATCGAGCCTTGCGGGCCTTCCGGGATCGGCAAGTGTGATGCGCGTCTCGCCACTGCCATCCGCATGCCGCTTCTCGGATGTGACGACCATCCCTAGGAAACCGTCGCCATCCTCCATGTTGGAACACTTCTTAAGCAGGCTTGCGAGGATCTCGTTCGGCTTCCCGATGTCCCTCCCGCGCGTGACAAAGAAGCTTCCCATGTGGTCGCTCCTCGCCTTCGCTTCGAGCCCTATTCTAAATCCATCGCTAGTTACGACCTTGGTTGTGGCGGTTTCAGACAACAGCTCGGCGGTCGTGATCGTCGCAGAGAAGTCCGGACGACTATCCCTCCCGATAATGAACGCGAAGCGATCGATCCCGATCTTCAGGATCTTCGAAGCGGCAACAATGGCAAGGCCGTATCCGAGGATCTCGACGAGGGGCTTCTTCGCTTCGCCATGCAAGATGCCCTCCTTCACGTGGGCGATCGAGTTGCTCGACGTTGCGTCGAACGCGAGGCCGACGTCATAACGGAGCATGTGCAGCTTGTCCGCGTAACGCTCCGCGGGCCACACGAGGGAGTCCTCGCCCTGGTAGAACTGCATCGCGGCCGAAGTAGCCTCCTCGAGCGAAGTCTTTATCGGCGTCGCGCCGAAGGCGTCAAGATAGCTCTTGAGCTCAGGGGCAACGCTCAAAGTGATGGTGCGCTCCGTCCCATTCGCGCACTCCACAGTGACTTCTTCTCCGCAAGGCTCGGTGACGACGGAGAAGGGAAACACCCGCTCCTTCGTGTAGAAGGCCGCCGGTTGTGGAAGTTCGATCGACCGGGACGTCTCTAATGCTCCGCGGACCACGGCGTCATTGTAACCTGGGAGACGTTCTTCGATGGATACAACAACCTTACGCCGTGGATTTGCTACAACCCGATGCCGAAGCCTGCGGGGAATTTGGTGGCGACCCTATCGGCACGAATGAATCGCCCCGCGGATCGGAATTCTAGCCCTCGCCAGCAGACCAGCGTGGCGCCGGTTTGCCGTGCGCGATCTCGCCGCCCGGCTTCTAAACTCGACCACAAAACGTTCCGTTCTCGCTTCTGCCTCGTCCAGGAAGGGCGCCCCGATGACGCCCCGTCCACGAATCTCGAAGGTGTCCTCGACGGTGAGGATCCGCCTCGTCATCGCTGCATCGTACCTTCCCGCCGCGGCGCGCGCTCCGCGACGGCGCGAGCCGCACGGCCGATGGACTGGGAGAAGAGAGGTCCTAGCCTGGCCTGGCCTCACGATCGTGGTGCGCGAATCCGCCGCGTCCGGCCGCCCTGACCTGGACGTCGCCGCCTGTCTTCGGCTTTCGCGTGAGCCCGCGACGCCATCGTACTGAGGCTGCTTCCGGGAGCGACATCTCGTGGGAGATCAGGTCGCAGGCGAGCCTCAGTGAGGCCACGAGTATGTCGCCGCGACAACGAATTGCTCGATGACCTGCAAGTATGACTCGCAGAGGTTCACGGCCGACCGGCTCTCGTTGGCATCCCACGAGAATCGGTAGTCCGAGGGCGTGGGTCCTCGCCACGGGAGGGAGAGGCGCATCGAGCCCCCCACGCGCCGGATGACGCGTGCTCGATCTAGAGGGCCTACACTTGAGACCGCGAGGCCAGGACCACGAGGTGTCCACTCCACGGATACCACGCCTGATCGATGCGCGTTCGCGTTTGAGGACGTGGCGATCCGGCTTGGTCGCCACGGGGTCGAACCGAAGCCAGTCGTCGAAGTCCTTGCGCGCGGACTCCTCGGCGGGTGACAGAACGACGCCCGTGTTCGCTCGTTTTTGCCCCGTCACGTACTCGCCGTAGCCAAACTGGTACTTGGCACGGAGACGACGTTGCGAGCCGCTTGCAAGAACTGGCTTACCGCATCCTGAAAAATCTCCACGGTCTCGGCGGACTTCATCCGCTGCAAAGCACGGCGTGCCTGCTCGAGCTTCGCGTCAACGCCACGCCACCTCATTGCCGCCGGTCGGCCGCGTTCACGTTTGCGCCATGCTCGTCATTGGAGATCATGACGGGCCTTCCGACTCGCTCGGGCGAGATCCAGCTGAACAACGGTTCCCTCAAGATTGGCTTCCTCGACCTTGCCCGCTTGTACCTCGACACCCGCGATCCGCGCGAAGAGGGGTACCGTCCATGCGAGATCGCGCGCGATGGCGAAGGGGGGGGTGTCCATCGATTGGTGCAGAGTCTCGAGCGACAGCGGAATCAGCTCCGGCTGCTCTGGCCGAAGCTCTTCCGGTTCGCCTCGCAGCCAGCCCTTGGCCGCCATCTGCTTGTACGCGCGCTGGTACAGAACGGGCGATAGCAGGCGAAGATCAAAAGCTCGCCGTACCATTGCCGCAACACTCGTGCCCCACCGATGCTTCAGGCGATAGAGCGGCTCCCAATCTACGTGCCTTCCGAAACGCGGAAACTCGCGCACGAAACCCGAGCGCGGCAACAACATCGCCGAGGCGAACCGATCGGCTTCCTTCTCGATGTCGTGATCGCCGGTCACATGGCCGCCGTGCATGACGAGGTGGCCGAGCTCGTGGGCCAAGTCGAATCGCGTCCGGGACGGCGAGTCTTTCTCTGTGTTGAGGACGATGATGTGCCGAGCCCCCGACCTCGAGAAGGCGTCGATCTTTGCCGAGCAGCCATCGAACCGAGTCACGACGACGCCTGCGCGTTCGACGGCGCGCGTGAGGTTCGTGATTGGTGTGTCCCTGCCGAGACCCCATTCCATCCGGCATCGCTCGGATGCACGCTCGACCGCCTCGACCTCGTTGCACTGCAACGTCGGAACGTTGTCCGACGGAAGCGCGACTCTCTCGTCGACGTACCGGACGAGCATCCCGAACATGGTCCCGTGTGCCAGCACTCGACTGCGCACCGAGACCGGCGTCGTAGCACGACGGCGAAAATGACACTCATCGTCGCGGAACTCCTCGATCGGGGGCCCGAAGAAGAAGCGCGGTTCGAGTCCCGTGAGCTGGGCCAATCCCTCGACGAGGAGTTCGCTCGGGGCTCGGTGACCCGTCTCCAAGTAGCCGATGAATTGATGGCTCACCGACAGTTCGTCGGCGAGTTCCGCCTGCGTCCACCCTTGCAGAGTCCGCGCGAGTCTCAGGCGCGAGCCCGAGAACTCCAGCTTACCCGTTACCATCCGCCCCACCGTCGGTTCCCGAGGCCGAGCCCGGAGGAGCTTTCGGTCGAACGACGGGAGGAGACAGTTCGACGCCCGGACGTTCGACAGGCGTGACGACGCTTGCGGCCGCGACGCTCGCATCGGTCGGTAGCAAGTAGAGATGTCGAGTTTCGTTGGCCGCGTTGGCCTGGAAGAAGGCGACACGCGCGACCGTGCCGTCGAGGTGCGTTTCGATCGCCATCATCCACAGCCAATCGCCTTCCGAACTATCCAACTCGAAGCCATAGAAGGCGAACCGCTCCTGTAGCAGTTCGTCGAGGCCCTTGCGAAGCGTCCGCGCTGCGGGCTTCTCGGCCTCACCACGGTAGAACTTGAGCGCGACCCCGCCGATGACGATCGTGCACGCGAGCCCTTCGAGTTTCACTTCCAGCCATGGACAGTCACCGGATCGGGCCAGCCGCTCGAGCGCGAAGCAGCTTCGCCGGTAGGCGAGACAACCGAACGTCCAGGCGTCGTCACCCTTCTCGGGGGAGTGGATCGCCGTCAGATCGGAGCGGACTGTTCCGATCGTCCGAGCGAGGAGCTGGAGGCGATCTTCGGTCAACGCTTCTGCGACTTCGCTCGGGTGGACCATCCAAGTCTTCTACGTTGGCAAAACGGAAATTGCTATGAATTTTTCAACCGCGTTCGAATTTGGCAACTCTCATCGAGAATTTCAACGAGATGGCCGTGAAGGCTCGCTTCGCGCTGCGTGGGACGTTGTTGGCCCCTGGGGCCGGAAGGCCGCTCAGCCGAACAAGTCGTCCGCCAATGTGTGCGTTCGCATCGCGACTGCGCCCTCCTCGGGGCCCTGCCAGTAGGGTTCGACGAAGATCTTTTTCCTCAAGACCTGGCCGGGACCATGTGCCTGGTTCTTCCAGTGTCCCCGCACCAGCCGGCGGACTGACGGTGACCCGGGCGTGCGGCCCTCGCAGTAGTCGCGCACCGCCGCACGTGCGTCGACCTTCACGTCGCGCTTGAGAGTCACGGTCTGGACGAGCGGCTCACCGTTTCCCCTCTCGGACTTCTTGCTCGATGTGCGCGACCGCCGATCGGCTGGAGTAGGGCGATGCTCGTTCAGCTCGAGGACGATCCCTGTGAAGAGCCGCATGAGGAGCTCCGCGACGCGGCTGCCGTCGCCCGCCCAGTTACCTGCCTTCGCGAATGCCGGGCCACTGAAGGCGAACGTAAGGTCACGCGCGTCTCCGGCGGAGCACAGAACGATTTCCTCTTCGCGCCAAAAAAACGCGTTCACGACGGGCGCGCCATCCGGCAGCGACAACAAGTGGTCCGGCACCGCGACTGCGAAGACGGGCCACGGCATGCGAACGTCGTTCAGCACCTCGGGTGGCGCGCTCGTCGCCATCAGGGCCGCCGCGTGCTTGTGCCCGAGGGCGACGCGCGCGAGACCTCCTTGAACCCAGAGTTCCGCGAGACAATATTTCTGTCGCACGGAGTCGCTGTCGGGCGCGCTGCCGGCGATCATCGCCTCGATCGCCTCTTCAGGAAACATGGGTAGGGCGAGACCCATCGCGAGCATGTCGTCGATGCAGTCTGCGTTCCTCACGCGGGTCCAAATCGCCGGACCTACGGGTTGGTCCATCACGCCGACGCCCCCTGCGCACGCGACTAGTACCCTGAACCACTCGGGCCCGGACGGCGTGCCGAGGGCATCGAACAGGTCCTCCTCGAGGCGGAACTTGCCTCGAAGGAATTCACGAGGAACAGCTCGCACGATCACGCCGCCGATAGGAAGGTGCAGGCGAGCGCACGCCTCCGAGCCGGCCGGCGTGGCCGAGTCGAGTAGGACGACGGCCATCTCGTCCGATCTCGCGCGCGCCGCGCCGAAGCAACGCGCCACTTCCTGAGCGTGCGTCCCGAAGAATGCGTCCGATTCGGCCGGGAGATCCATGAAAGCGTTCTACTTCACGACCGCACGAGGACCCTCGTGGGTGTGATCCCCCAGGGAGCAGGCTCAACCATCGGTCGTGACCGAGCTGCGGAAGCTGTGCGGGTGACTCGAGGCGATTGCCCGGGGTGGAGATCGTCGGGAGGCGGGTGACTGCTCACGACTCTACCCCTTGCGCCTCACCCGGCCAGCGGGTGAAGCCGCGACTGGATCTTGTGCGGAGATCTTCGCCGCGAGTGGTTCTTGGGGGACGAGCTTGTCCTCGACGTCCTTCTCCTCGAACTCGAGCACGTCGAGGGCGGCCTTGAACGCGTCGGCCGCATCGTAGAACCCGGCCGCCGCCTTCTCGTCGCCCGCCAACTTCGCCTCTGCTGCGCGCTGCATCCGGTCGGCCACGCTCCTAGCAGTGAGTTCTCGACGACCTCGCGCTGCATGCGCGTGGTTTGGTACCAGCTCGGGACGAACGGATCGACCTCGTCGGCCGCTGGACGCGACGGTGTCGAGGGTGAGACGGAGCGCATCCTCGATCGTCTTGCTCAAGCCGCCGCGCCACCATCCGCGACGTTGAACGTCAACGCTTGAACGAGGGCTTGTCGTCGCCGAGGACGATCGGCGAGCGGCGCATCTCGACGCGGACCGGGCGAGACCGTGCGGTAGGCGGTCGAGAATCATCGCAAACATCTCCTCTCGCGTGTTTCGCATGAGTCACGTCCTGGCAAGACGCCCGCGACATCGATCGGATGCCTGTTCGCCTGGGATCAGAGGCACCTTGCGTGAAAATAAGAATTGACTAGAATTTGTATTCTTATGGCGCGCCGTGAAAACCTTGCTGAGAGCGCAATGGTGCACGTCACCATCTCGGTCCAGACCGAGCGGGTGCTTGCGGAGATCGCGAAGAAGGGCATCTACGGACGGAGCGCAGCGGAAGTCGCAGCGCGTTTCATTGACCAAGCCCTCGAGAAATTCACCGGGGTGCCGAAAATTGCTATCCCGACGATTCGCCGAGCGAGCCGCAAGTGATACTTCTCACGCCATCCGCAGTGATTGGCGTGCTCTGCTGCTCAGGGCGCGTGACGCTCCTCCCGCCGCGATGCTGGCCGATCGACGTTGCGCTCTCGCGGCTGGCGAAGATCGCTCGGCCCGAAGGTGCGATCGGTCTGCTGTTCTCGCGCTGGCCGGAACGCCCCAATCCACATAGCGGCCGTGTCGACGTCGATCGCCTCGTGCGTGACCTCGCCAGGACTGGACACCTAGTCCCGCACGATCGGGAGATCCGCGCCGGCTATGCGCCTTCGTCGGAGTGGTTGAGGTCCCACGCGCGCTTGCTCGGGTCGCTGACGCGCGACGACCAGGCGTCTGTTGCGCGAAGCGCTCAGGCCTTGAGGGCCGCGCTCAGAACCTGGTCGAAGAACCCAGTCGCTTCGCTGCCGGAAACGTCCGGAACGATTCGATCCTCCACTATTCGCCGCCAGGCCGCGAGCCGCTGACGCGCGACCATGATCCAGGGCCTCTTGTCCCGCGACGACACGCGTCTACTACGGGCCTCGACTTGAAATCGGCGGTCTGGTCGGTTCGCCAACGTTCCTTCCCAGCGGACTAGTAGTTCGTCAGCCCCCCGGCGATGGGTGAAAAGTTGCCCGGTCGTGCGCGAATCGCCGAGCACGTCGAGCATGAAGCGATATCGAGTTCAGCTCACGATCGACGAGCGCGCGGGCCTCGAGGCGATGTTGGCGCA
>JANYDK010000034.1 GCA_025363655.1 Deltaproteobacteria bacterium
CTTTCTTGCTGTCCTCGATCGACGCCTTCTCGACGTTCTCGAGGTTCATGTTCTTTTTGATGAACTCGACAGCCTGGTAGGCGCCCGCGACCACAGCCTGCGTGGACGCGCCCGTGAACCAGAAGATCACGCCGCCGCCCGAGATCAATCCGAGCAGGAAGGGCGCATGCAGGATGCTCAATTTTTCCACGTTCTTCGTGAGGCCGTCGGTGAGCAAGACGACGATCGAGAAGATCATGGTGGTCGCGCCGACGACCGCCGTGCCGATCAGCACGGGCTTCGCGGTTGCCTTGAAGGTGTTGCCGGCGCCGTCGTTCTCCTCGAGGAAGTGCTTGGCCTTCTCGAAGTTGAGATCGAAGCCGAAGTCCTTCTTCACTTCCGCTTTGATGTTGGGGATGGTCTCGATGATCGAGAGCTCGTAGACCGACTGCGCGTTGTCCGTGACCGGACCGTACGAGTCGACCGCGATGGTGACCGGACCCATACCGAGGAAGCCGAAGGCGACGAGGCCGAAGGCGAAGACGGACGGGGCGAGCATGATCGCGGCGAGGCCGTTGGCCGTGCCCTGATCGAGGATCGAGACGTAGTACGAGGTGCCCATCAGCGCGATGAGGACCATGCCCATCCAGAAGGCGCTGAAGTTACCGGCGGTGAGGCCGGCGAGGATGTTGAGCGAGGCGCCGCCTTCACGCGAGCTGGTCACGACTTCCTTGACGTGACGCGACTCGGTGCTGGTGAACACCTTGATGAGCTCGGGGATGATCGCACCGGCGAGCGTGCCGCAGGTGATGATGATCGAGAGCTTCCACCAATAGGTGCCGCCACCGAGCTCGGGAATGAGGAGCTTGCTGACGATGAAGGTGGCGATGACCGAGATGATCGAGGTGAGCCACACCAGGGCGGTGAGGGGCGCCTCGAAGTTCATCTTGTCGACGTTGCCGAAGCGGGCCTTCGCGACCGCCTCGTTGATGAAGTACGAGAGCGCGCTGGCGATGACCATCACGATGCGCATGACGAAGATCCAGACGAGGAGCTTGATCTGCGTGACGTGATCGGGGACGGCGAGGAGGATGAACGAGATCAGCGCGACGCCGGTGACGCCGTAGGTCTCGAAGCCGTCGGCGCTGGGGCCGACCGAGTCGCCCGCGTTGTCGCCGGTGCAGTCGGCGATGACGCCGGGGTTACGCGCGTCGTCTTCCTTGATCTTGAAGACGATCTTCATCAGGTCGGAACCGATGTCGGCGATCTTGGTGAAGATGCCGCCAGCGATGCGGAGCGCCGAAGCGCCGAGCGACTCGCCGATCGCGAAGCCGATGAAGCAGGGACCGGCGTACTCGCCGGGGATGAAGAGGAGGATGCCGAGCATGAGGAAGAGCTCGACCGAGATGAGGAGCATGCCGATGCTCATGCCCGCCTTGAGCGGGATGGCGTAGGTCGGGAACGGCTTGCCACGGAGGGCGGCGAACGCGGTTCGCGAGTTGGCGAACGTGTTCACGCGGATGCCGAACCACGCGACCATGCAGCTTCCGGCGATGCCGACGAGGCTGAAGGCGAGGATGATGGCGACGCGCATCGCCGGCAGCTTCTCGATCATGCCGAAGTAGACGACGATGATCGCGCCGATGAAGACCTCGAGGATCAAGATGAACTTGATCTGCGTGACGAGGTACGTCTTGCAGGTCTCGTAGATGAGCTCGCTGACTTCGAGCATCGACTTGTGGACCGGCATGTTCTTCAGCTGGCTGAAGATGACGAGGCCGAAGATGAGGCCGAGCGCCGAGACGCCGAGACCCGACATGAGGAGCACGCGCCCGTTCATGCCGAGGAAGTTCACGGAGTCGAGGGCGGGAACGACGAGGTCTGCCTCGCCGTGGGGTGCCGGTGCGCCAGCGCCCTCGCCTGCCCAGGCGAACGAGGTCGCGAAGAACGCAGCGAGGAGGGTGGTGATCACCATCATGAGCTTCGTCGCAGCGCGCGACGGAGCGGGTTTCGACGTCATAGGGAAAACTCCAGGAGGTTCGAAGGGTGCTCCGCCTACCAAGAGCGCGACGCACCCGCGATCTCGAGGGGTTGGCCGCCTGCGGGTGCAGACGCTTCAGCTCGCCTCAGCGTCGAGGGGCCCGTGAGGACGCCCGGCCAACGCGTCGCCTCCCTACCGCATCGTGATGCCGTCGTCCAATACGACCTCGACCCACCTGCGAGTATGTCGAGGGATTGTCAGGCGTTGGACGTCCGAACAGCAAAAAGCCGCACCCAGGTGGATACGGCTTTGGCAACCGAGCGGAGCGAGATTGACCGAAGCGGCCAAAGTTGCGAAGCAATCTTTGGCGAAACGAGAAGCTTGTTGGGGAACGAGCAGCGCGTTCGAGCCCCTTTTCAGGGGCGCGCGCTCACTTGCCTTGGCTCTTCCCCGACATCGCCAGGAAGTGGAACTTCGAGACCTTCGCCTGGCCGAGCGTGAACATCACTTCCGTCATCACACGGTAGCTGGTGTAGCGATCGAAGAGGATCATCGCCTCGATGGCCTGCTGGCCTTTGGGCTTCCGATCCGCGTTCGCCTGCGCGACCTTGACCGGGAGCTCCATGGCGTTGAACAGGTCTTTGATTTCGAGGTCGCTCGCCGTGCCGCGCGCCTTGAACTTGGCGTCGAAGCCGTGCGCAGAGTCGCCGGGGCAGAACACGAGCTTGTAGGGCTCGCCCGCCTTCGGAGCGTCGCCGACGCTGTTGAAGCAGCCAGGGACCTGGATGTTTCCCAGCTCCTTGCCGTTGACCATGATGCGATCGCGCGAGACGACGACCTGGATGCCCTCTTGGTTCGCCTGCGAGTTGAGGATCGAGACCGGGAGAGAGAGATCGCTCGTCTGCGGCATGTTCGCCGAAGAGGCCGACATGCTCTTGAGAAGGAAGACGAGGATGATGGTCATCATGTCCATCATCGCGGTGATGTTGAGGAAGTTCGCCTCGTGAGCGACCGCGCGACGACGCGTCTGCGCGCGCAACGTCGCCTTGTATTTCGCCATCGAGGCCATCTACGCCGCTCCTCTCGCGTGCACGGCGCGCATCACTTGAGCACCGTGAAGACGACCTCGGGGAACATGACGCCCTGATCGTCTCGGCGAACCGCGTCCATCGCGCGGATGATCTCTTGGAAGGGAACGTTCGGGTTCGCCGAGATCATCACCTGCGTTTCGGCGGCGAGGTTCGGCGCGTCGGTCTCGAGCTTCGATTTGAGGGCGCGCACGCACTTCTGCAGCGCCAGCCCATCGTACATCTGACCGTCGGTCGACTCGTCCGGCGCAGCCTGGACGCGCGGCACGGTGGGCGGACAGTTGCCCGTGCAAGGCTCGGTGCAGCCCGGCGCGATCGAGGCGGCGCGACCCTTGAGGTAGTAACCCTTCTCGAGGATCAGGACCGTCAGGTTGAGGGACTCTTCCTGCGTCTGCGCCTTGACGCCGCCCGAAGGTCCGCGCGGCGCGTCGGCGTCGAGCGTCACGGTGAAGGACACCGTGATGCTCGCGAGCACGAACATCAGCACGTTGGTGATGATGTCGAGGAAGGGGACGATGTTGAGCTCGCCCGCCTCTTCGTCGGCGGCCAGCTCCTTCGGCGCCGACAGTCGGCGAATCCGCGAGCGCTGTGCCGCTGACAGCTTGTCGTTGTCGTTCGGTCCCGCCATTTCGGCTCCGGAGCGACGCTGACTGGCAGCGCCGCCGATCGGACTCTCTCAGCCCTGGCGCCCAGTGCTCTGGATGGCGAGGAGGTTGAAGACACGCTCCTGCGTCGCGTCGAGGTCGTGCGCGATCTTCTTCGAATTGTTGTGGAGCATGAGGTGGGCGATCATGCAGGTCACGGCGATGCCGAGACCGAACGCCGTGTTGCTCATGGCTTCCGAGATGCCGGAGGCGAGGCGCGTCTGACGCTCGGCCGCCGACAGCTTGTCGCTCGAGACCGCGCCGAACGTGCGGATGAGGCCCGACACGGTGCCGAGGAGGCCAAGCAGCGTCGCGATGTTGGCGAGCGACCACAGCGAGCCGATCCACTTCTCGACTGCCGGCTTGAGCTCGCTGAGCTTCTCGCTCATCACCGCGTCGATCTCGTCGGGACCGCGGTTCGCCACCGTGAGCCCGCTCTTCACGAGCTGGAGCGTCGGGTAGCCACCGTTGCCGGCCTCGCAGAGCTTGATCGCGCGATCGAGGTTGTTGGCGTTCACCAGCTTCCTGATCTGCGCGAAGAACTCCTTGGAGTTCACGCGGTACTTGGTCAGCTGGAAGATCGTCCGCTCGATGACGATGGCGATGACGACCGCGGAGACGACCAGGTTGAAGTACATGAAGAGGCCACCTTCGCGGAAGAACGCCGCGAGACCTCCACCACCTGGCGCTGCTTCAGCCGCCGCCGCGCTCACCGACGACGACAACGCCCCGAACGCCCCTTCGGTCACCGAAACCATCCCCGACTCCTTTCGGATTTGGCGCCCAGCTCGACGACGAGCGCGCGGCACCATCGTACACCGCGTTCTGTACGCGGCGGCACTTCTTTGTCGAACCACTGCCTAACGGCACTCCGATACGGCTCGCCATGAGCACGAACAAGAAAGGCGAGTCTCCGAGGGGAGACGGCTTGCACCCCGTCGCCGATGCTCTTCCACCGGCAGTGCGACTGTACGCGGGCGATTCCGAGCATGTCAACGTCGCGACGTAGTGATCTCGCCCGAGCCTCGCTCTCGGGCGACGGTGCAACGCCATTGCCGAGGGTTGCCGAGGTATCGGCGACCCTCGCGTTCACTCGATTGGCTCGCCGATCGCCCATCGATGCCCCCGCACAGTCGACGAATACTTGCGAGTATCGTCCGTGCTCGCCGTAGGATTCCCCCACAGCCAAAACCTTGGACACGAGGCAAAGAGCGCTCTTGACCGAGAGAACACGAAAGGTATCCTGACCACCTGGCACGGAATCTTCATGAATCACAGGGAAACCACAAGGTTTTGCCTTCTTGCTACGGACCTGGGGTAGCGTCGAAACTTCGATTCGATCCTGCTGTCCGTGGAGATTCACGGGGGGCCCGCGCAGTGGTAACCGTGACCGACACGGCGTGACGAAGGCCGCGCACGCCCAGACGAGAAAAGTTCGACGAGGCAATCGCCCCGCCGGACTTCGGCCGAGTTCGTTCGACAGCATCTAGACCGCAAGTCTCACCCCGGCATCTGCCGGGTCCCCAGCAACGAAACGCCGCTCGTCCGAAGCGGGTTCATGAATCAATCGCGGGCCCATCGCGGCTCGCTCGGCAGGAGGACGCGAATGTTCGCAGACCTTTGGGATCACTTCAAACAGGGTGGATGGCCGATGTGGATCATCCTCTTCTGGTCGGTGTTCGTCATCGCCATCATCATCGAGCGCGCGCTCTACCTGTTTGGCTCGTCCATCAGCAAGGACGTGTTCCTCTCGACGATGCAGAAGTGCATCCTCGCAGGTGACGTGCAGAAGGCCGTCAAGATGTGCTCGGCGGCCAACGCGCCGCTCGCCCGCATCGTCCAAGCCGGTCTCATCAAGGTGAACCGCCCCGACGAAGAAGTTCAGTCGGCGCTCGACGAAGCCGCCCTCCGCGAGATGCCCCGCATCGCGCAGCGCACGGCCTACCTCGGCCTCCTCTCGAACCTCGCGATGCTCACCGGCCTCTTCGGCACCGTGCTCGGACTCATCAAGTCCTTCGGCGCCGTCTCCAAGCCGGGCGTCGATCAGGCCCAGAAGGCCACCATCCTCGCCGAAGGTATTTCGGAAGCGATGAACTGCACCGCGTTCGGCCTCATCGTCGCCATCTGGGGCCTCATCGGGTTCGCCGTTCTCAACGGCAAGACCCAGGCG
Organism: Deltaproteobacteria bacterium; assembly: GCA_025363655.1. Classification (GTDB taxonomy): domain Bacteria; phylum Myxococcota_A; class Polyangia; order Polyangiales; family JADJMO01; genus JANYDK01. The sequence continues at coordinate 5,863 of JANYDK010000034.1, forward strand.
CTGGAAGACGACATCAACGAGGCGACGGTCCAGGTCATGAACCTGATCGTCAACAATCGACAGAAGGTGAACCTGTCGAACGTCGCCGCCGCGGAGTAACCGCGCGGAGACGGGAACCTTCGGACGACATTGCGGTCGAAACGAGGGGGCTCGGGAACGACTCGAGCCCCCCGTCGCGTGAGCGAAGAAGCTCCGCCGCAATTCGAAGACGAAGAAGCAGTCGTCGAAGTGATCCTTCGAGCAGCAGAACGATAAAGGAGCGGCGCGATGAGTGGCGTAGATACAGGCGGCGGAGGCGGAGGCGGCAAACGCAACGTCGACCAGGAGATCAACATGATCCCCTTCATCGACCTGCTGATGGTGACCATCTCCTTCCTGCTGATCACGGCAGTGTGGTCGAGCATGGCGCGTCTCAACGCCAGCGCTCAGGTGCCCAGCTCCAAGAGCAACACGACGAAGACGAAGGAAGACAAGGACAAGGAGCCGTCGGTGCTCCACGTCAAAGTCTCCGACAAAGAGAAGAAGTTCATCCTCCAGTGGCAGAAGGGCACCAAGATCGAGGACCTCACCTCGGTCGAGATGGCCGACGAGAACGGTCGGTACCCGAAGCTCGAGGAAGAGATCAAGAAGGCCTACCAAGTCGGCCAACAGACGCAGAACCTCTACGGCGACGATCCGTCGTACGAGTCCGCGCAGGCCAACGACCACGGCGCCAACGCGCTGAATCAGGCCATCCTCCACGTCGACAATGCCTTCGCCTTCAAAGAGGTCGTCAAGGTCATCGACGCCATCTACGGTCCGCGTCGCTACGTCTGCTTCGGCCCGAAGCCCCAGTGCTGCGGCAAGCCCGACAAGACGGGCCATTCGAGCGAAGGCTGCCCGACCGCGGCCGACGACGTCCCCGCGTTCAACGTCGCCTTCTCGGCGAATTGATCGCGAACCCCCGTAGATTCCCCACCTGAATTTGATTCACGAGGAAGCGCAATGAGCGGCAAGGGACTTTTCGAGGTTCATCACGGCACCATCTCCAAGCCGGGGAAGCGCCTGATGCAGGGCGTGAAGGTCGGCTTCGTGCGGCGCAAGGTCTCCGGTCACGGCCGTCGTGGCGTCGGCCAATCGCTCAACCTGACCTCGATGATCGACTTCCTCATGGTGGTCGTCATCTTCCTCCTCTCGACCTTCAGCGCCGCAAGCGAGGCTTCGGTTCCGAAGGAAGTGAAGCTCCCGAACGCGCGCAACGTGCAGGAGATGCTCGCGGCTCCGCTCGTCGGCGTCGCCGGCAAGGACGTCTACGTCGACAGCAAGCCCGCCGGCTCGATCGTCGAAGCGCTCGACGCGATGGAACGCGGCGCGACAGCCTTCCCGGTCAAGCTCGGCGATCTCGAGACCAAGCTGAAGTTCATGAAAGAGACCTGGAAGAGCACGCACCCCGCGGATGCACCCTTCCCCGGCATGGTCGTCCTCCAGCTCGACGAGAACCTCCCGGCCTTCGTCGTCAAGAGCGTCTTCTATACGTGCGCTCTCTCCGGCTACAACAACATCAGCTTCCTCGTGAACAAGAAGGGGAAGGTCGCGACCGGCGAGGCGCCGACGCCGTGATCGCCTCGCGCGTCTGACGGCGCGGCATCACCCCTTCCGAGCGCCTTCTCGTGGCCGAATCACCCATCAAGCCGTCTGCACGCACGCCGGAGCTCCGGCGTGCCGGCCAGATTCCCTGGGGCATCGTCCTCGGGGTCGCGAGCCTCGTCTCGCTGGTCGCGCTCTTTTACTATTACAGCTACCGCAAAGACCTCACCGGCGAGCGCGCGCGCATCCTCAAGGAGCGCAGGCGGCTCGCCGATGACATTTCGAACGACTACGGGACCATGCGCGCCAAGGTCGAGCCTTGGGCCATCGAGCTCGCGACGAAGCCCTTCGGCGTCGAGAACGTCGACGTCGAGGCGAAGAACCTGACGTGGCGTGAGCGTCCGTCGATCTACCTCCACGTGCGCGCCGAAGACGCGAAGACTCCCGAGCTGGTGCACGCCGCCGCCAAGCTGTCGTCGCTCGATGGCATCTCGTCGTGCCTCCTTCGTGTGAAGGGCTCGTATGGTCCGTGGGGTTGGGGCGAAATCGTCGCCCGTGCCGAGATGCTCGGTTCTGATTTCACCACCGACGTGCGCGACACCGACAACGATCTCCGACTGCGCAACCTCGCCTACGCGCTCGATCAGTATCGACAGAACGATTTCCCCTTCGCGCGCGACGGACTGCGGATGGCCGAGTACGTGATCGTCGCCATCGACGAAGATCCCGGACAGGTGCCGGGGAGCTCGCTGGCCTTCGGTGCCGACGCTTCGATCGCCCAGAAAATAGCCTCGGTGGCGCATCCGGTTCGCCTCGCCATCTATCGGCTCACCGACGGGAAAGAGCTCCTCCGCGTGCGTCGAACGGCTGACGCCCAGGTGCTGCAAGTGCAAGGCGATCCGACCGCGCCGGGCGCAGGGCTGGAGATTCGTCGCATGCAGGCGCTCGGCTGCGCGATGGCCAACGAAGCTCTCGAAGCCGCGGGCGTGAGCACCGGTCCGGCGATGGCCGCGAGTGGGAGCCCGTTGCCCATCGCCATCGTCACGCCGACGCCCGCGCCTTCCACGTCGACGTCGGCTGCGCCTTCGATGTCGGCAGCCCCCTCGACGTCGGCAGCACCTACGCCGAAACCGAGCGGGTCCTCGTCGCAGTGACGTCTCCTGCGACGCAAGACAGCCCGCCCAAGCGGGGCGGCGTCTTCGACAGAATCGGTCGTTCTTCGCGGACCTCGACGCACCTCTTGGTGGTGCTCGTCGTCTCGGCGCTCGCCACGCTCTATTCGTACAAGGGCGACGCGCTCCTTTTGCGGCTCAAGCTCGGCGTGGTGCTCAAGGTGCTCGGCGGAGGTGCGGGCGTCGGCGGCATCTTCCTCGCGGCGACGTACCTGCTCGTCCTGCGCAATCGCGACAACGACGTGCGTGCTTCGGGGCTCGCCTTCGGTGGGCTGCTCGAGGTGCCCCCGAAACCGCTCTCGACCTGCGCGCGCGAGCTCGTCGTCGCCCTCGCCTGGGCCGTCGGCGTCTCCCTCTTCTTCTTCGTACCTTTCACCTTGGCCTTCGTCCGCTGGTGGCACGTGCAGAAGCTCGGCTTCTCGCTCGGACCGAAGCCGTTCGATTTCGTGCTCGGTCAGCTGATCGTCGTCGCGCTCCCCGAAGAGGCCTTTTTTCGTGGGTATTTGCAGAGTGCGCTCGATCGCACGCTCGGCCATCGCGTGCGGATTCTCGGCGCCGAGATCGGTCCGGCGCTCCTCCTTACGAGCGCGCTCTTCGCGATCGGACACCTCGCCACCGTGCCCGTGCCCGCGCGTCTGGCGGTCTTCTTTCCCAGCCTCGTCTTCGGCTTCCTTCGCGCGCGCACCGGCGGCATCGGCGCGGCGATCTTATTTCACGCTGCGTGCAACATCCTCTCGGAAGGCCTCGCGCGCGGCAGCGGACTCATCACCGGCCCCTGACGAGGCGAGCGTCTACGGAGCTTTGCAGGCGCCGAAGGGATCGGCGACGTCGGCCGCGAGCGCGTGCCAGATCACACAGGAGCTGTACTCCAAGGTGCCGGTCATCGCCGCGTCACTCGCGCCACCACGCATCGAGAGGACCACCGCGTACTCGCCGCGTGGCGTCGGTACCAGCGCGACCTCGTTGTAATGGGCAGGAAAACCAGCACCGCAGCAGCCCATCGGGAGCCAACCGGCCTTGTGGTGAACGGCGGGGTGCACCGACGCCGGGAGCTGCGTCGAGATCCATCCGCCGTAGCCACTGCGCGGCGAGAGCGTCGACCATTCGAGGAGCTTGGCGCGCTTGTCGGCAGGGACCGGCGCGCTCTTCCACAATTTTTCGAGGAACGTCAGCGCCCCGTTGGGCGTGAAGAAATTCTCGCCGCCGAGGCGATCGCTGCAGGTCGTGGCGGTGCGCGTCTTGTCGTAACTCCAGTGGCAGAGCGAGACGTCCGTCTGCGGAATGCCCAGCTGGGTGACCATGAAGTCGTTCACGGCGTCGACGCCGCCCGCGAGGTCGATCAGCTGACCCGCCGTCGAGTTGTTGCTGTCTTTGAACGTCGGGAGCGCAGGGGTCTCGACGGCGGCGATGTCTTTCTCGAAGAGCGCGGCGGTGGCCCAGATGAACTTCGCGCTCGAGGCCGAGTTGCGGGGAATGTCGGCCCGTGCGCCCCATTTCGTGCCCGTCGGCAGCCACTCGACGGCGATGCCGAAATCGGTGCCCGCCGTCGACTTCGCAGCCTTGCTCTCGAGCGAGGTGAGCACCGTAGTGAGGTCGGGCGGCGCGACGCACTTGTCGACGAGCTGATAGCCCCCTGCCCCATCGGGACCGATGCAGCCCTTCTCGAACGTCTGCACCTGTCCGCCAGGCCCCGCGTGCTCGTCCTCGATCGGGTACCCGATGGAAGGCGCGCCACCGAGCGCAATCCAAGTCCCGCGGATCGACCCACGAACGACGTAGGCCTTGTCGGCCCAAGTCGCCGCCGCGTCCGCCGAGGCGATCGTCGAAGGACCGAGCGAGCCGCCGTCGAAGTCTTGGACGCGACCTGCACCCCAGACGTGCACGTAGATGCCGCCACCGTTGTCGCGCGGCGTGCCGACCGCTGTATCGCCACCGTGAGCGTCGAATGCGGCTCGAATCTTCGGGTAGAACTTCTTCGCGTCGTCGCAGGCGATGATGCCACAGGGGGATGCACTGTCCCCCGAGTCGACCGGCGCTCCGTCGGCGAGCACGTCGGCGGTGACGATCGAATCGCCGATCACGTCGGTCGCCTCGGAGTCCGCGGGCGCGTCGCCGTCGGTCGGATGGGCGCCATCTCCGCACGCACCAAGCGTGAAGGGCGCGAGGAACGCGAAGGAAGCGAGGGACGCGACGATTCCGAGCAGCTTGATCGAGCGACGCATCGAACCTCCTCGAACTTCAGAGGGCCGCGCGACGCGGCATGCGATCAGGTTGCTGTCGGCGGGCGCGAGCTACCCGGCGGGCGGATGCCCTTGAGCATGCGCAGGTACATCTGCGCCGTCTTGTGCTCGGGATCGAAGGCGAGCACTTCTTGCAGCTCGTTCTCGGCCTGACGCTTCTCGTCGCTCGCGATCATGATCACCGCGAGGGCGACGCGGGCGTTCGCGTACTTCGGATTGGCTTGTTTTGCCGCCTCGAATTGCACGCGGGCGCGCGACGGATCGCCGAGCTCTTTGTAGAGCAGGCCGAGCTTCCAGCGCAGATCGGCGAACGTCGGGCAGAGGTTGACGGCCTTCTCGAGCTCGGGGACCGCGTCGTGGATCAAGCTCGCGTCGATGTACGCCTGACCGACCTCGGCGTGCATGTTGGCGATCTTTCCCTTCACGAAGGGATCGAGGCCGCCGTGATCTTCCGGGCGCTGGCCCTGCGTCGCGCGCTCGTGCACCTGGCGGGCGAGGTCGTATTTGCCGAGATCGTTGTAGGTGACGGCGAGGTTGAGCGCCGCCTCGGTGTAGTTCGGGTTGATCTCGAGCGCGCGATTGAACCGCGCCTCGGCTTCTTTGTAGTCGCGACGCTCGTGGGCGGCGACGCCGAGCATGTTGTGCACGTCGGCGAAGCGCTCGGTGGAGTCGAGGATTTGCCGCAAGAGCGGCTCGACCTTGTCGAACTCACGGCGCTCGTAGTGCTCGCGCGCGATGCGGAGGATCTGTTTGACCCGCTCGTCCATGCTTCGGGGAGTCTACTCCGAATCGCGCAAAGTGGGCGTGTTTGCTGCAGCGAGGATCGCGGCAATTGCTGCCGTGTCGACCGGCCTCTCGACGTCGTCGTCACCGACCACGCGGCCCTCGAGGAGGGCGAGCCCGCCTGCTGCCGTTGCGATGACGGCCTGACCGTCGACGACGGCCCCCTCGCCCGGAAGAAGGCCTCGCGGCGCGTCGGTACGAGCCGCTCGCGTGACCACCAGCGCCTCTTCGCCGAGGAACGTCCATGCTCCCGGATAAGGCGCGGCAGCACGCACGCGTCGCACGAGCGACGTGGCATCGGACTGGAAATCCAGCTCCAGGAGCGCCTCGTCGGGCGCATCGGCGGGCGTCACGAGCGAAGCGTCCTGCTGCGCCTCGGGGACCGGCAGACCGCGCGAGAAACGATCGGCGAGCTCGACGAGCAAGGCCAACGAGGGACGATCGAGCGCGCGCGCGAGGGTCCACGAGCTCCAATGCGGCTCGATGCGAAGACGTCTCTGCCCCAGCGTCGCGCCGGTGTCGTACTCGGCTTCCAGGCGATGCGCGGTCACGCCGGTCTCTTCGTCACCAGCGTCGATCGCCCAAAAATAAGGGTCAGGACCCCGCCAACGCGGCAAGAGCGACGGATGCACGCCGAAGCCGCCGAGCCGCGCCGACGTCACCAACGTCATCGGCAGCCGCGTCGTCCAAAACCACGAAATCAATAGATCTGGCGAGAGATCTCGCACGCGCGCATGCAGCTCCGGATCGTCGACATACGGTCGATCGAGCACCCGGTCTTCGCCGAGGAGACGACGCACCCGCCGCGCCCCCGGCGCGTTCGGCCGACAGAGCGCAGCGAGCACGACCTCATGACCGCCCCGCAAGAGCGCGAGCGCGGCCAGAGGCAACCCGAAGAACGCAACGCGCACCCGGACGAGGGCCTACTGCGTGGCGATTCCGAGGGCTTGACGGACGTTGAAGTACTGCTCGCTCACCGCGTACATGATGAGCTCCTTGAGCTTCTCCGACGGCGAGAGATCGCCGGCAACGACTTGCTCGGCGCGGATGAGCTTGGCAGACATCTCGAGGTCGCCGCAGAGCACGAAGCCCGCGCGGATACCGGTGATGTCCGACGTCTGCATCCAGCGCTTGATGTCGGCCTTGGCGCCGGCATCGACGAAGTGCTTCACGACCAATCGCAGACCGTCGGCCTGGATCGGTTGCATGTACTTCCCGAGCTCGCCCGCGGTGGTGACGACCGTCTTCTCCATGTCCGGAGGAAGCGGGAATCCAGGGCTCACGAGCTTCACCGCGGTGAGAAGCAGCGTCTTCAGCTCGGTCATCGAGGGGAAGAGCGTCTTCAGGTAGTGCTCGCCGCGGTAGGACGTCATGTGCTTGCCGATGATGAACATCAGCTCCTGCGGCGTGAAGCCGGAGAGCACCGACGAACCAGCCAGTGACGACGGCGGATCGGTCGCCACTACCTGCAGCGCCCCTTGGATGTCGGGCCGCACGTAGAGCTGCGGCGGCGGCAGGTTGAGGATCTGCGCTCCACCGAAGAACGCCTTGGCGAACGTGACGGTGGTGGTCGCCGGATCCTGGCGGAACTTCGCCTGCATCTCCGGCAGCTGACGCGCCGCCTTCAACTGGAGCAGCTTCGCGGTGCGACCCGCGGGCGTGATCATCTCGAAGATCTTCCCGAGGATCTTGTCTTGCTCCGGATGGAAGATGTTGTCGTTCCACTGCACGTTGTCGAGACGCGCGCGGAAGCCGAGCATTCCCTTCGGACGACGCTCCTCGAAGAACGCCAGCTGCTCGCCGTCGGCCTTCTTGAGGAAGGCGAGGGCCGAAGCGATGCACCACGCGCGGTCGAAGAGACCGGCCTTCATGTAGAGCTTGTAGAGCGCCTGGTACGGATCGACCCGCATCGGATCGCGCGAGAGCACGTCTTGCAGCTCTTTTTGTGCGAGATCGAGCTGGTTGTTGCGCTCGTAGAGCTCCGCGAGGATCTGACGCTCCTGTACGTCGTCTGGCTTGAGGCGCGAGGACTGACGGAACGCTTCGACACCTGCGTCGGCCTGCGCGAGACGATCGCGATAGATGAGACCGAGGCCGTGCCAGAGGCTGAACTCGAGATCGGTCTGCCCCTTGCCGGTCGTACGGTGGAGCATCTTGCGATACGCGCGTTCCAGGCCCTTCCAGTTGCGCTCGGCGGTGAGGATCTTGTTGATCGCCTCGAAGGCCTTGAGGAAGGTCGGATCGTTGTCGAGCGCGAGGTTGAAGAACTCGACGGCCTTGTCCTGATCGGTCTCCTTGTCACGATAGAGCTGGGCCATCGTGTAGAAGTACTTGGACTTGCGATCGGGGTTCTGCTCGAGGTTGGCGATGCGCTCGATGGTCTCGATCATCTTCGTCCAGCTGCTCGCACCTTGGTAGTGCTGGAGCAGCTTGTGGAGGAGGACGTGGTTCTCCGGTTCGAGCTCGAGCGCTTCCTCGAGGGCCTCGATGGCCTTGGGGAGGTTCTTGTCCTGCTCGGCCCAGATGTCGCCGATCTCGTTGAGGATGACGAAGCGCTCTTTGCCGTCGATGACGTTGTCGAGGACCTGCCGCTTGTACTCGACGACCTGCTTCCAGTCCTTGTTGTCGGTGTAGACGAGGACCAAGGCTTCGAGCGTCGGCCGGTGCGACGGATCGATCTCGAGCGCCTTCTCGAAGTTGGTGATCGCCTGACGCGCTTGCCCCTGACGACGCTTGATCGAACCGAGGCGGTAATAGACCTCGGTGCGGAGCTCGGTGTCGCCCTCGTCGAGTGACGTGAGCACCTTCTGGTAGTTCGACAGCGAAGCAGGCCAATCTTCGAGGGCGAAGCAGACCTCGGCGAGGCCGCGGACGACCTCCATGTCGGTCGGATCGGCCTGGAAAGACTGCTGATACGCGCGCAGCGCCTTGTCGTTCTTGCCGAGGCGCGAAAGCGTCTTGCCGAACATGCCGTAGAGACGGTGCTGCTCGGATTTCTCACGCTTCTGCGCCTTGCGGGTCAAGAGCTCGAGGAGCGGCTCGGCGCGCTCGAACGACTCCTTGTTGACGTACTCGTCCGCGAGCGGAAGAGCAGCGTCCTCGTTCTCGGGATCGTTCTCGTAGGCCTGCTCGAAGGCAGCGACCGCGAGCTCGTGCTCGGCCAGCATCTCTTCGCGGAGCTTGCCGAGCTCGACGAGGAGCTTGGCGCGTTGACGCGGAGCGGGCGTGTTCGCCTGCTCTTGCTCGAGCAGCTGGGTCGCCTCGTACCAGTCGGCCGTGTCGAGGGCGATCTGGCGGAGGCAACCGAGCGACGGCAGGTGGGTCGGGTCGAGATCGAGGGCCGCGCGGAATTTCTCCTGCGCGGTCACGCGATCGCCGAGCTTCTCATCGGTCGCTCGACCGATGCGGTAGAGCATGTCGACCTTCTGCACCGTGTCGAGCGTGAGGTCGGCGACCTTGCCCATCGCATCGAGAGCCTGCGCCGTTTCGCCCTGCTTCTCGTAGAGACGCGAGAGCGCTTCGAGCGCCGGCACCCAGTTGGGATCGATGTCGATGATGTTGCGGAAGGCCTCGACGCCCTTCTCGACGTCGTCGAGCTCGTCGGCGTACACCTTGCCCATCGCACCGTACATCTCGATGCGCGTCTGGTCGTCGTTGGCCGCGTTGATGTGCCGATCGTACGCCGCCACCAGGTCGTGGAAGCGACGGAGCTTGGCGTAGCAACGTTCGACGGCGCGATAGGCCGCGTCGTTGTGCGGATCGATCTCGAGAGCTTGCTCGAGGCGCTGGGCCGCGAGGTCGGGCTTGATGAAGTGGTTCTCGAGGACGTCGGCGAGCTGCAAGAGCACGTCGACGCGCTCACGCTCGGTCTGCACCGCTTCGAGCTCGGCCTCGAGGAGCGTCAAGAGACGCTGCCAGTCTTGCATCGTCTGGTAGACGACCTTGACTCCACGCATCGCCAGCAAGTTCGCCGGCTCGCCCTCGAGAGCATCGCGGTAGAGCTGCCCCGCGCGCTCGATGGTGTCGGGCGCGCCGACGTACATCCCCGCGAGCTTGATGCGCGTCGGGTTGAGGTCGATCGCTTCGCCGCGCGTCTGCACCTTGCGCTCGAGCATCTCGATGATCTCGCGCTGCAGCCCGCGCTGCACGTAGATCGCTTCGAGAGCGTCGATGGCCGGTTGATAGGCCGGATCGACGTCGAGGGCGCGCTTGTAATAGACGATCGCCTGGTCGGGCTGGCCCTTCTGTCGCTCGAGGAGCTCGCCGAGCTCGACGCTGATCTCTTTGCGATCTTTCTCGGCGGTGGCGATCTCGAGCGCGTTGGTCAGCGTCTGACCGACCTGATCGTAGTTGCCCGCTTTTTTGTAGAGGCTCGCGACCTGCCGAATGACGCGCACGTTGTGCGGGTCGAGCTTCTGCACCTGCTGGAAGTACGGCATCGCCCACTCGGGCTTGCCGATGTCCTCGCCGTACCACTTGGCGAGGCGCAGCATGAGGCTGATTTTCTTCGTCGTGTCGGCTTGGATCGCCGGCTCTTTCAGCCAGGTGTTGGCCGTCTGGAGTAGGTCGGCCCAGCGACCCGTCGACTGCGCCAGGCGCTCGAGGAGCTTGACCGTGGCGTCGTCGTCGAAGTCTTCGGAGAGCGCGTTGACGAGGATCTCGAACGCCTGCGCGCCGTCTTCGAGCTTCTCGTCGAGGACGCGAGCGATCTTGCGATAGAGGTCCTGACGCGCCGCCTCGTCGGTCGTCAGCTCGAGCTTGTGCACGTAGAGCTCGGCGAGCTTGTCGAAGCGCGCGCCGTCGGTGTGCAGCTGTTCGAGCGCGAGGAACGCGCGTTCGTTGCCCGGATCGAGCTCGATGACCTTCTCGTTGGCGTCGGTCGCGGAGTCCGGCGTCTGGACTTGGTTGTGCCAGAGATCGGAGACCTCGAAGAGCTCACGGATGCGCTCTTCGTTCTCGGCGTAGGCCGAGGCGCGCTGCATCTTCAGACCGATGACGTCGGTCCACTGCTCGTCCTTGCGATAGAGGGTCTCGAGCGTGGCCATCGCTTCGAAGTCGCTCGGGTCGACCTCGAGGAGTTTGCGCCAGGCGTCGGCCGCTTCGATCGGTTGTTCGAGCGTCTCACCGTAGGTCTTGCCGAGCTCGCGGAAGACCGCCTTCAGCTCGTCCTCGTCGAGGAGACGCGAAGCGCGCTCGACCAGGTTTTGCAGGGCCATCGTCAACTCGGCGGGATCGTTCTGACGACGACGAATGTCGGCGATCGAACGGAGAGCAGCGACGTGCTCGTAGTTGACGTCGAGGACACGCATCCACTCGTCGAGCGCGAGGTCGTCGCGGTTCAACTTCTCGGTGAAGATGCGGGCGCGACGCGCGAGGTTGTTCGCGCGATCGTTCTCGTCGGCAGCGGCGTCGGCCTGACGCTCGAGGACGTCGACGAGCTCGGGCCACTGCTCCTGACGCTCGTAGAGGTTGGCGAGCGCACCGAGCGCCTCGGCATCTTCGCCGCGGAGATCGAGCACACGCTTCCAGAGCTCGATCGCGCGCGGCACGTCCCCGAGGTGATCGGAGGCGAGCGCGGCGATTTTGGCCTGAATTTCCGCTTCGGCGACGTCACCGACGGCGTTCTGCAACTCGCGCTCGTAGACCTCGAGGAGGTGCTTCGGCTCCCCCTTCTGGGCATAGAGACGCGCGAGCGCAGCGATGGCGCCTTCGTGCTGCTTGTCGAGCTCGTCGAAGATGCGTCGATACGCAGCGATGGCTTCGTCGACCTTGGCGAGCGACTCCTCGTAGACCTGACCGAGCCGAGCGTAGAACTCGACCTGCTCGATCGGATCGGACTCGGCCTTGGTGCGCTGGACGAGGATGTTCGCGAGCTGCTCGTGCGCCGCCCACTGGACGTAGATGCGATCGAGGTTCTCGAGCGTGACCGGATCGACCGGATCGATGCCGAGCACGTAGCGATACGTCTCTTCCGCCTTCTGCTGGTCGCCCAGTTGGTTCTCGAACGTCGAGGCCAGCTTGCCGCCGACGAGACGAACGACCGCCGGATCTTGGTTCTCGGCGAGGATGTCGGCGTACGAGTTGGCGAGCTGATCGTGCGCGGCGATCGATCCGGCGATGCGCTCGGACTCTTCGTGCGCACGCTCGTCGACCGGCTGCTCGCGAAGGGCGCGCGTGTGCGCGGTGAGCGCGGCGACACCGTCGGCGAGCTTGTCCTCGTGGAGCTCGGCGAGTCGGTAATACATCGCGAGGCGCTCCGAAGGCTCCTTGAGGTGCGTCAGCTGCGCCTCGTAGACCTTCACGAGCTTCTCCCACTCGTCGAATTGACGGTAGAGCGGCTCGAGCACTTCGCCGATCTCCGGCTGCTTCTTCCCGGCGGCGAAGATCGCCTCGAGACGACCGAGCGCCTTCTCGTGCTGCGGCTCGACGTTGAGCACTTCCTTGTAGGCCGCGATCGCTTGATCGAGGTCGTCGAGGTAGCGCTCGTAGACTTCACCGAGGCGATACTTGAACTCGAGGATCTCGTCGGGCGTCTGCCCGATTTCCGCCTCGCGGGTGAGCACGGTGGCGAGATCGCCCCAGCGCTCGGCCTGCGAGAAGAGGCGATCGAGGGCGCGAATCGCCGTCTGGTTGTCGTTCTCGACCTCGAGCACGCGGCGATAGCGCGCGACCGCGCCGTCGAGATCGTTCTGCTGCACTTCGAAGATCTGCGCGACGCGGAGGCCGAGCTCGACGAACTGCGGCGGCGTCTCGAGGAGCTTGTCGAGCTCGGCGTCGTAAAGACGGCCGACCTCGGGCCAACGGTTCGTGCGATCGGCGAGCGACTCGAGCGAGAGCAGGGTGTTCTGATCGCCATTGGCGAGCGCGAGCGCGCGGGCGTAGGTGTCGAACGCCTTGTTCGGATCCTGCAGGTGGTCGTCCTGCAGCCGCGCGATGCGGTGGAGGAGATCGACCTTCGAGAGCGGATCGTCGGCGTGCTTCACCTGCACTTCGAGGACCGAGACGAGACGCGCGAAATCGCCCGCCCCTTCGTAGATCGGCTCGAGGACGCTGGAGGCTGCGAGCGGCTCGACCGTGCCGTCCTTGAGCGCTTCGAGGCGACGCAAGGTGGGCGCGTGCGAGGGCTCGGCGTTGAGCACGTCGCGGTAGAGATCGATCGCGCGCGAGACGTCTTCGAGGTGCGTCTCGTAGAGCTCGGCGATGCGATATTGGAACGAGATCGTCTCGCCCGGATCGCTCGAGAGCTCGCTCTCACGCTGGAGAATGCCGAGCAAATCGGTCCACGACTGCGCCGCCTGGTAGAGGACATCGAGGCGCCCGAGGGCCGTCAAATCGGCCGGATCGAGCTCGAGGACCCGCTGATAGGTCTCGATGGCCTTGGCGCCATCGGTCAGCTCGCGCTCGAAGACCGCGCCCATCTGGTAGTAGACGCGCTTCTTGTCCTCGGAATCGCCGACGAGGTCGACCTTGCGCTGGTAGACCGAGATGAGGTCGTTCCAGCGCTGCAGCTCGAGGTAGTGCTTCATCAGCTTCTCGAGCGCGCGTTCCTCTTCGGGATCGAGCTCGAGGATCTTCTGATAGACGGCGATCGCCTGATCGGCGCGTTGGAGCACGTCCTCTTCGATCGACGCCGCGCTGAAGAGCGCCTGCTTCTTGTCGTCGAGGGCGTCGAGGATTTCGGCCTTCCGCTGGAGGATGGCCGAGAGATCGGGCCAACGCTCGGCGAGCTGGAAGAGGCGTTCGAGCGACTCGGCCGCGGCGAGGTTCACCGGGTCGAGCTCGAGGACCTTTCGATAGCGCGCGACCGCACCTTCGACGTCCTGCAACGCTTCTTCGTGCACGCGCGCCGACGCCGTCTGCAGCGTGCTGGCGAGCGAGGGCTCGGTGACCGCCGCCGCGCGGGTGTCGAGCACCTGCGCGAGATCGGCCCAACGATTGGTCGCCTCGGCGAGTCGCTGCAGTCCGGCCATCGTCTGCTCACTCGACGGATCTTCCGCGAGCGCGCGGGCGAGCGAATCGAACGCCGCGGACGCCTGGTTTCCCTGGTCCTCGAAGAGCTGCGCGATCTGGTGGAGGAGCTGCACGCGCGCATCGGGCTCGGTGCTGCGACGCACCTGCACCTCGTACACGCCGACCAACTTCTGCCAGTCCCCGAAGCTCTTGTAGAGCGGCTCGAGGATGTCGGCGATGGCGAGCTCGAGCTTCTCGTCCTTGCCGAGACGTTCGAGCGCGGCGAGCGCCTGCGCGTTGCCGGGCTCGCGCTCGATCACCTGACGATGGATCTCGACCGCTTGATCGACCTCGCCCATGCGGGTCTCGCGCAGATCGGCGAGCCGGAGCATGAGCGCGAGCTGCGCGTCGTCGGTGTCGGCGAGGCGCAGCTGTGCCTCGAGGTTCTCGGCGAGATCGGTCCAGCGCTGCTGACGGGCATAGAGGCCGTCGAGCGCGCCGAGCGCAACTTGCGAGGTCGGATCGATGGTGAGGACCTCGCGGTAGCTGGCGATCGCCTCGTCGGGCTTACCCAGCTTTTCTTCGTAGATCGACGCCATACGACCATAGAGCGCCTCACGCGCAGCGACGTCGTCGGCGAGATCGATGCGCTTCTGGACGACCTGGATGAGATCGGTCCAACGCTCGGTGCGCAGGTAGAGCTGCTCGAGAGCCGCGAGCGCGTCGGCATCGGCCGGATCGAGCTCGAGTACCTTGCGATAGCTCTCGGCGGCGGCGTCGACCTGCTGCAGTGCCTGCTCTTGGAGCGAGGCGATGCGGAACCAATAATCGCGCTTGAGCGCCGGATCTTCGATGGCCTCGGCCGTCTGCGTGAAGACGGTGACGAGCTTGTCGTGCGATTTGTTGGCCTCGGCCAACTCCTCGAGCTCACGACGAGCTTCGGCGTGCGTCGGATCGACCGCCAATGCGCGGGCTTGCGCATCGAACGCGCGGGCCGGATCGCCGAGCATGCCCATCGCGGTTCGCGCGCTCTTGCGGAGCAGTTCGACACGACGTGCTTGATCGGCCTCCGTCTTGGCGAGGATCTCGAGGACGCCGATGAGGCGCTCCCAGTTGCTTTGTGCCTCGTAGATGCTCTCGAGAATACCCGCGACCTCGGTCGTGAGCTCACCGCCACCGTCGAGCATGTGCTCGAGAGCGACGCGTCCACCTTCGTGACCAGCATCGAGCTGGAGGATCTCGCGGTAGTTGTCGAGCGCGCCGCGCGGATCGCCGAGGTGCTTGTCGAGCGTCTGCGCGAGCCGGTACTTGAGATCGACGACCTGCTTGTCGTCGGTCTCGCTCTCGAGACGCTTGCGAAGGACGTCGGCGTAGGAAGCCCAGTCTCCGAGCCCACGGTAGAGGTCGTCGAGCGCGGCGAGCGCGGCTCGGTCCTCGGGCGCGGATTCCAGAACTTCTTTATACGTCTCGACGGCCTTGGCCGGCTGCTTCAGCTCTTCGACGTACAGCCGTGCGGTGGCGTAGAGGATCTCGCGACGATCGTCGTCGCTGCCCGCCAGCTCGCGCTTCTTCGCGTAGATGGAGAGGAGGTCCTCGAAGCGACCGGTCTGGCGGTAGAGACGCTCGAGCGCCGAGAGGGCGTCTTGGTTCTCGGGGTTGCCTTCGTAGACGGCACGGAACTGCGCGACGGCCTCGTCGACCTTCTGCACCTCGTCGATGAAGACGCGACCGAGGCGGAGACGCAGACGCGTCGCCACGTCGGGATCGTTCTGCGAACCGATCGCCGCGGTGTATGCCGAGATGACCTCGGGCCAGCGCTCGGTCGTCTTCGCGGCGCGCTCGAGATCGTTGCCAGTGCCGTCGTCCTCGGGCGCGATTTCGAACGCGCTCTTGTAGCGATCGAACGCCTTGTTCGGATCGGCGACCTTGGTCTCGTAGAGCTGCGCGACGTCACGCAAGAGCTCGAGCTTGCCGATCGGATCTTCGACGTGCTGCAGACGCACTTCGATGGCCTTTGCCAGTGCCGGCGCATTGCCGACCTGTTGGTAAATCGGAACCAGCGCCTCGGCGGCGCGGAGGTTCGACGGATCGAGCTCGAGGATGCGCTCGTAGGCCTTGGCCGCGCGATCGGTCTTCTGCTTCCGATCGGCCCACAGCTGCGCAATCTTGAAGAGCAGCCCCGACTTGACGCCGTTGTCGGTCTCTTTCGCTTCTTGCTGCTCGAGGACGCGGATGAACTCGTCCCACTTGCCGCTCTCGGCGTAGAAGAGCTCGAGGTCGTCCCAGCGCTGCAGCGTCAGGTACTTCTTCTTCAGCGCCTCTTGCGCCTGCTTGTCGTTCGGGTCGAGCCCGAGGAGCGCGCGCCACGCCTCGACGGCGCCTTCGTCGTTGTTCAGACGATCGCCGTAGATGGTGCCGAGCTTCTTCAGCGTGGCGATCTTCTTCGTGCGATCGGAGAGGAGCTCGACCTCTTGCTGGAGGACGGTCGCGAGGGCTTCGAAATCCTTCGCGCGCTCGTAGAAGCCGCCGAGCTGCGTGACGCCTTCGAGGTTGGAGGGATCGTTGTCGACGACCTCCTTCCAGTACGCGATGCAGACTTCCGGCTTCTTCACCTTCTCGGTGGCGAGACGGGCGAGCTCGAGGAATTTGGCGGCGCGCGCCGGCCCCGACGGGAGCTCGTCGGCTTCGGTGCGACGAAGTGCGAGCAGCTTCTCGAACTCTCGACGAGCCTCGTAGGCCTTGACGAGGAACTCGACGGCGACGGGGTTGTTCGGCTCGATCGCGCGCACTTGCTCGAAGGCCTTGATGGCTTCGACCTGGTTGCGCAGTTGGTTCGCGTAGATGTCGGCGGCGCGCAGTGCGGCCTCGACCCGATCGAAATCGTCGGCGAGGACCGCGGTGAGCGCGATCAGCGTCTTGGCGACTTCACCCCAACGCTTGGCCGTTTCGAACTTCGCCAGCTGCGCGCGCAGCTCTCCGACTTTGCCTTCGTCGGGTGCATGTGCACCTGTGGCGGCGACGCCGCCAGGTGCCGGCGTCGCCGAAGGAGCAGCGGCGACGGGTGCAGCAGCCGGTGGCGGAGGAGGCTCCGACGCTGCTTTTGCCGCGGGCGGCGGGGGAGGCGGCGGCGGCTCGGAGGCTGCCTTCGCAGGAGGAGGAGGAGGTTCCGACGCAGCCTTCACATGAGCGGAGCCGTGTGGCATGGAACAGCGACACGATTTTCAGATATTTACATCCAGTTATTTTGCGATGATCAGAAA
>JANYDK010000094.1 GCA_025363655.1 Deltaproteobacteria bacterium
GCGCGCAGCAGGAGCTAGCGCACTCCGTCGCGCTCCAGGACGGCGATCGGCCCGTCATCGGGCTGGATTGCGAAGACCTCGCCTCGATCATGGTGTCCCAGGACGTGGAAAACGAGGCGTTGGGTCAAGCGCGCATGTCCCGCCATTTCCGCAGCCGAGGTTCGCCTCGATCTCGGATGTCCCGGGACCTAGAAAGCGAGGCGGCGCCTCGATCTCGGATGTCTTGGGACCTAGAAAACGAGGCGGCGCCTCAATCTCGGATGTCTTGGGACATCCAGCAGCGAGCGATCGCCGAATGACTCGGGCTCAGTACAGGCCGGGGATGATCTTGTACGGCACCTTGTGGCAGTACTCCTGCCAGAGCGCGCCGTATTTGGCCGCGCAGCGCCGGTCGTCATCGGCCTGCCGAGGGAAGAGCAGCGCGACGTAGTAGAGCGGGTAGAGCCAGGCCACCGGGTCGAGCAGCCGGCCGAGCGAGAGGGTGATCCCCGTGGCCATCAAGATTTCGCCGAGGTAGTTGATGTGGCGCGACAGGCGCCAGAAGCCGCTGCAAAGAAGCGACCGCGTGCCGTCGGTGACCGCCTCGGGCGCGATGAGCCCGAGCAGCTTTGCGTCGGGCCGGGTCTTGAACAGGAACTTCTGCAGGTTCGCCCCACGCGAGAGCGCCCAGCCCGAGAAGAACACCAGCGCCGAGACCACCAGCAGCGGCGCAGGGGTATGTAGATAGGTGGCGTCGGCCGCCGACCAGAGCCCGACGCAGTAGAAGAACGGGTAAAACGTCAGGCATCCCCAGCCGAGCTTGAAGCCGGTCCGTTCGGCCACGAAATCGTAGGTGTAGAGGTGCACCCGCTCGAAGAACAGGTATTCGCAGAGGAAGAACGAGAACAGGCCGACGTACAGCGCGACGCCGAGCGACGCGTCGCCGGGATGAGTGAGCACGTGATGGGCGGCGAACGACAGGATGTTCAGCTCGAGCATCACCGCGCCCACCAGGTACAGCCACATCTTGGCGTCGACCCGGCCGTCGCCCCACTGCGGGTTGGCCAGCCGCCCCAGGTAGAGATCGGCCGGCAACGACTTGCCCGTCGAGGGCGCTGGCAGCACGATCGCCAGCGTGAACACCAGGCCGAAGGTGCAGGCGCCTGCGAGCGACGCCCACCGCTGCGACCAGAAGTAGTCCCACGGGACAAGACCCTTCGCGCACGCGGCCGCCCAGAGCCCCAGCGTCACCCACAGCACCAACAGACCGTTGAGCCGGTAGCGCAGCGGCTCGCCCGTGGCCTCGTCGACCACGTAGCCCGAGACCTTGCGAGCCGGCAAAATCAGGTGCAGCGCCAGCACCAGCGCGTACACCACCCAGGGCGCGAAGAAGCCGAGCGCTGCTCCGCCCGTGCCGCCCGCGCCGCCGCCCGCTGCGGGTGGGCGCACCACGTCCGCGAAGTCCGCGAAGTCCCCGAAGTCCGTCATGTGAGATTCTTCGTCGCGGCCTTCATCAAAGAGACCGCGGTTGCCCGAGGAAATAGCCGCCCGACGAGGACGCTGGCCAGCTTGTTGACGACGCCCGGCACGATGAGCGGGCCGTGGCCCAGGGCCGCGAGGGTCTGCTCGGCGACGCGGTCGGCGTCGAGCGTGCCGGGCGCGTCTTTCTTGGCGCTCTGCTGGTAGCCAGGCGTCCTGATGGCGCCTGCGCACGAGACGACGACGTCGACGCCCTTCGGCCGCAGCTCGCCCCAGAGGCTCTCGCCGAGCACCCGGATGAACGCCTTGCTCGCTGCGTAGGTGGCAATTCGCGGTGAGCCTTGGAAGCCGGCGAGTGACGACATCAGCACTACGCCGCCGCGACCTCTTGCCACCATCCCTGGCGCCAGACCGTGGGCGAACGAGAGCGGCCCGCGGACGTTGACGTCGATGACCCGCAGCAGCTCGTCGAGCGGCCGATCGAGCAGCGGGCCCACCGGCGCGTAGGCCGCGTTGTAGACCGCCACGCCCACCTCGAGCCCGGCGGTTTCGCGGAGGATGACCTCCATGAACGAGGGCTCGGCGAGATCGCAGGCCACCGTCTTGATGTCGACGCCCCGCTCGGCCCTCAGCTTGGCCGCCAACGCGTCGAGCAGCGCCGGCCGGCGCGCGACCAGCACCAGGTTCTGCCCCCGCATCGCGAGCGCCTCTGCAAAGGCGGCCCCGAGCCCCTCTGACGCCCCGGCGATCACTGCCCACGGACCGTAGCGCTTCGGAAATGGTGTCTGCACGGCGGGCATCGTACCCTCGGCGCCATGTCGATGCTCACTCCGTGCACAGCCTGCGGGAGGCACGTTCGGAGCGGCGCGGCGGCTTGCCCCTTCTGCGACGCGCCGCTCGTCTACGACGAGATCGTGTACGACGAGATCGAGCGCATGCGACCCCGCGTGGTCTCGCGGTCGGCGCGCAACGCACTTCTCACCGCGGTCACCGCGGCGGGCGGCACCCTCGCGCTCAGGCTGATGGCAGGGTGCTTCCCGGTCTACGGCGGCCCGCCGGTCCACACCCACGAGCCTCCTCCGGCAGACGGCACGCCCTGCGAGGACGGAAGTGAGTCGGTGTGGGTCGAGGGTCACTGCGGCAAGCCATGCAAGACGTCGGGCGACTGCGACGCCGGCACCGCGGGGTGGGCGTCGTGCATCGCGGCGCGCAACATCCAGGGCAGCTACTGCTGGGATCCTCACGATTGCACGAGCGACGAGGACTGCGCGCTCGGGCTCGTGTGCGCGCCCTGGAAGTGCAACCCCGAGCAGCTGCAGGCCGGCTGCGTCGACAAGCCCGACCAGCGCCTCTGCTTCGCACCGTCGCCCGCTGCCGTCGGCGTGCCGCGTCCGCCGAAGGCCCTCCCCGCGGCGTCGTCCTCCGCGTCGTCGGCCCCCAGCACCTCGGGAAACTGAAAGGCGGACGGGTAGAGGGATGGGGCGTTGACCGGTTCGACGTGGACGTTGAACGGTTCGACGTCGACGTTGGATGGGGCAACGCGGACGTTGGAATTTTCAATGCGGGCGTTGGATTTTTCAACGTCGACGTTGGATGACTCATCGCCCATGTCGATCGTTTCGACGCGCGCGTAGGGATTTTCAACGTGCGCGTCGATAGACCAGGAGATGGCGTTGAATGACCGAGAGCCGAGGTGAACGACGGATCACTTCGCCTACGAGCCGCACGTCGCCGAAGTCGCGGGTGCGGCAACGCGTGCAACGGCGTCGACGAGGTGAGCGCGCGGCACGACGAACGACGAGTTCCGCTGGCTGAATGCGTCGCGGTCGCCCTACGGCTGAGGTGATGGATCACAACCGGCCGCCAAGTTGCTTCGGAGCCAGGGGAAATTCGTGACCGATGCTTTCCGTTGCGTTCTTGCCAAGCGTGGGATCGATGGTGGTGTTTATCTATCTGTAGCCATCTGCTGCAGATTGGGCGCACGTCGAAAGGGGACCGCTGCCATGTCCGAGGAAGTGAAGAGCGCGTGCGCGGAGCGCACGGTCCGTCGGAGCGATTTTCTCAAAGACCCTGGCGCGACCTTGAAACGAGCGGAGCGCGAAGGCCCGGTCGTCGTCCGTGATTCCGCCGGATGCGTTCGAGCCGTGGTGAGCGTACCGACCAAGTCGCTCCTGAGCCGCAGCGACGACGAGTGAGCGAGGGCGACGACGTTCCCGTGACCGACCATCCCGCGGTCGATCACCTGCGGTTGTGGCTCGAAGCCCAATGCGCGTGCACCTTCGCGAACAAACTATCCGGCACGCGGCGACTCGTCGCTCTCATGCACCTCGCGACACCTCTGGACGCGGTCGGTAAGTTCGCCGTCCTCGTGTTCTATCAAGTTCGGACCGACGCTGAGATCGTCGATACGATCCGGTCGCTGCTCAGCGAACCGCGCTACGAAGGAGCTCACGGCGACGCTGTCCGGCCATCCACCCGACGACATGTATCGCTTTCGTCTCGCTGCGTTTGGTCTGCCGAAGGTCGCCGTTGGTCCGGAGTTCCCGGACGAGCTCCATGGCCGGCCGCCTTCGCCCTCACCTGCAAATCGCCGAGCACGCTCTCGATCTGCTCGAGCGCCGACCTCAAGTCCTCCGCGATCTCCGCCGCCAGAACGTGCGGCTCGGGAAGCTTCGCTGAATCCTCCAGCGACTCGTCCTTGAGCCAGAAGATGTCGAGACTGACCTTGTCTCGTGCGATGAGCTCGTCGTACTTGAACGCTCGCCACCGCCCTTCGGGATTCTTCTTCTCATCCCAAAGCGCCTTCCGCTGATTGCGATTCTCGGGGTTGTAGCAGCTCACGAACTCGTCGAGGTCGGCGCGCTTCATGCGCCGCTCCTTGAGCGTGAACTCCATGTTCGTGCGCAGGTCGTAGTACCAGACCTTCTTCGTCCACGGCTCCTTGGCACCAGGCTTGCGGTCGAAGAAGACGACGTTCGCCTTCACGCCCTGCGCGTAGAAGATGCCGGTCGGCAAGCGCAAGATCGTGTGCACCTCGCACTCGTGGAGGAGCTTGCGGCGGATCTTCTCGCCGGCGCCGCCCTCGAACAGCACGTTGTCGGGCAAGACGACGGCGGCGCGTCCGTGGATCTTCAGCAGCGACTTCACGTGCTGCACGAAGTTGAGCTGCTTGTTGCTCGTCGTCGTCCAGAAGTCGGGCCGGTTGTAGGTGATCGACTCTTTGTCGGTCTCGCCCTCGTCGTTGACGATGGTGATGCTCGACTTCTTGCCGAACGGCGGGTTCGTCAGGACGACGTCGACGGTGTCCGAGGGCTCGTTCCGGAGGGAGTCGTCGGTGCGAATGGGCGGCTGGCGTTTGTCGTCGTCCGGGCCGATGCCGTGGAGGAAGAGGTTCATCGCGCAGAGACGCGACACGCCATCGACGAGCTCGACCCCGCGGAGCGCCTCGTAGCGGAGCTTCTTCTTCTCGTTCTTGTCGAGCTTGTAGCGCTTCGGGTCGGCGAGATACGCGTGCGCCGACAGAAGAAACCCGCCCGTGCCGCACGCCGGGTCGCCGATCACTTCGCCCGGCTTGGGCTGCACGCACTCGACGATGGCGTCGATGAGAGGCCGCGGCGTGAAGTACTGCCCCGCGCCGCCCTTCACGTCTTGCGCGTTGCGTTCGAGGAGGCCTTCGTAGGCATCGCCCTTCACGTCGGAGGTCATCTCGAGCCACGACTCGTTGCCGATCAGATCGATGACCAGTCGTCGCAGCTTCGCCGGATCTTGGATCTTGTTCTGCGACTTGCGGAAGATGAGCCCCAGCATCCCTCCCTCTTCTCCGAGCTTCTTCAGCGTGTCGCGGTAGTGCTGTTCGAGCTTCACGCCCTCCATCTTCGGGTTGGCGAGATCACTCCAGCGGCAACCTTTGGGCACGGTCTGGTCTTCGCCGGTCAGCGCCGCACGCTCGTCGGCCATCTTGAGGAAGAGCAGGAACGTGAGCTGCTCGAGGTAGTCCTGGTAGCTCAAGCCGTCGTCGCGGAGGACCTGGCAGTAGTTCCACAGCTTCTTGACGATGCGCTCGCTCTGTTCGCTCATTGGGACTTTCGCGCTCGGCGGGTGGTCTTCGGCGTCTCGGTGTTGGCGCGCTCAGCGCGAATGCGTCCGAGGAGCTTTTCGGCCGGTTCGTCGGTCGGGTCTTGGTCGACGAGCTTGCCCTCGAATGCCCATTTCAGAACTGCCTGGCGCAGACGCTTGATTCTCGCGCGCTCAGTCCCCACTTGCTTCTCAACGGCATCGGCGACCGAGAGCAGGCGCGCGGACTCTAGAACGATGCGTTCTTGCTCGGCGCTTGGTGGAAGCGGGAAGCGCGACTCTTTGAACTTCTCCAACGTCAAGTGGGCGATGTTCGTCGTAATCGAAGCGACCTTCTGAAACACGCGCATCCGAACGTGAGCACGAAACACCAGCTGAGCGAACTCGGTCGCGGGTCCTCCCTCCACGGCTCGGAACCGATGAAGGGTCTTCTGAAAGCAGAGCCCCTCTATCCCGCCAAGGTAGATCGCGCTCTGTCCCACGAGGTGAGGCGACTGCCCTTCACTGACGAGAATGTCGCCCGGTCGCAACACGTACTTCTCGAAGTGTGCCTCGTCGAAGTCCATCTCCTCGACGTCGCCCAAGTCCACCCGGTCGTCCTTGATGTTCGCGACGCGAAGATATGGACGCGACCACCGGCCCGTGAGGTACTGCGGAGCCCGCTGCCGTCCCAAAAGAACATCGCCGACTTGATCGACGGATGCCCAACACCAGCCCTCAGGCAGCGGCGGCAGCCCCTTGGCCTCGGGCGCCTTCGGCTCCTCGTACTTCGCCCTCCACTTCTCATCCTTCGGCGCTCTGCCAGCCGCCTTCATCTTCGCAAGCTCCGCCTCCTCCCAGCGCCGCCGCCGCTCGGAGAGGATGCGCTTCAGCAGCACGTCCGCCGACTCGAAGTCACGCTTCTCCGCTCGGGCCAGCGCGGCCTCGGTCGGCACGAGACGGCCTTCGACGGCGGCTTTGAGGACGGACGCGCGGTACGCCTTCAGCTTGGCCTGCGCCGCTTTGAGCGACGCGACGGCGGCGTCGAGGCGGGAGAGGTAGTTGTCGAGCGCGTCGACGATTCGATTCTGTTCTCCAACTGGCGGCACGTTTACCGGCCATCCCGACAGAGCTTCTGCGCCAAGGTGATGAATACCGACTCCACGCGAGGCCTTGGCGAACTCGCCGAGCATCGCGTCCTTTAGAAAGTGTAAGTGGAAAAACCGCGCGAGCTCCTCACCTGCCCGTACCCGAATCAGCGTGTTCTGAAAGCAATGCAGTCCTGACGCGCTTGAGTATCGTGCTGGCTTCCCGACCTCTCCGGCGCTCCCCGATGCTTCGGACAAGAGGATGTCACCGTCACGAAGGCGGTAGGTCTCGACCTCCGTCGGATTGAAGTCCATTTCCTTCACGTCGGTGAGGTCGATGCCGTGCCAAGTTACGTTGGCAGCACGCAGATACGGGACCATGTTCGGGCCTGTGGCGCGTGCCGGCGACCGCTGACGGCCTAACCGCACCTCCGCGACCTCATCCAGACGAACGCGTGCCCAATGGGCGGGCGTTCCTTGCTCGCTCATGCCGCCAGTACCTCATTCAACTCACGCACGATCTCCGGCAAATCCTTCCCAAACACCTTGCTCGCCCTCGCCAGCCCACCCTCAACGGTAAACGGCGTGAGATCGAAGTCCTCGACCTCCATCTCCAAGCTCGTCGCGATGTGGTCGCGCATCATCCCTAGCCATTGCCTCTGCTCGTCGGAGAACGCACGCCCTTTGTTCTGTTGCTGCGCGAGCCAGCCCTCGAACCGCGCCTGCACCCGCTCGACGTGCGGGACGAGCTCGCCCTCTTGGTGGAGCGCGAAGCGGACGAGCGACACCATGTCCGTGAGGAGCCGCCCGGCGGAAGCGCCGCGCACCTTCGACCGCTCCAGCGTCTCGTACGCGCGCCAGAGCTTCTCCGGGGTCCACGATCGCGGCGGCGCCTTCATCGCATCGGCGAGCTTCTGGATGTCGGCGAAGCGGAGCCGCTTCTTGTGGGGCAACGAGTAGAAGAACTGGAGGGCGTCGATCTCGTCCTTGTGCTCGGCGAGGTACTCCTCGAACGACTTCACCAGCTTCGCGGCCTTCTCCTTCGCCTCGGCGCTGTAGCCGGTCTGCGAGTCGACGAGCTTGTCGATGCTGACCTCGTCGACGACCTGCTCGAACCGCTGTCGGAGATCGATGAGGAGCCGTCGCAGCGCGGGCGTCTGCATGAGCGGCGCGATGGCGGCCTCTTTCAGCGGCTTCGACGCCTTCTTGAGCTGCTCGTCGGTCGGCTCCTCCTCCACAGCGAGACCGAAGACGCGACGGGCCTCGGCGTCCTGGACGTCGGCGTCGAGCGCGTGGATGAGCGCGTTCGAGATGTCACGGAGCGTCGGTCCGCCGGTGACGTCGTGCACCTGTTGCCGGTCCTCGGGTGCGCATTGCTTGTCGATGCGGGCGATGCGGCTGGCCAGCGACGAGAGGTAGTCGCTCTTGGTGCCCTTCGCCGCGACGTGATCGAGCAAGAGCTTGAGAGAGAGGGTCGGGTTCTTCTCGAGCGGTCGAGTGTCGGGGAGCGTGTGCTCGGTCACGCCGACGCAGTCGACGATGAGGAAGTGGGTCTTCGCCTTGGCGTCCGGGGTCACCGCGCGCAGGTCGTCGACGTTGATGACGCGAACGCCGCGACCTTTCATCTGCTCGAACAGCACGCGCGACTTCACGCTGCGCATGAAGACCACGATCTCGACGGGCTTGATGTCGGTGCCGGTGGCGATGAGGTCGACGGTGACGGCGACGCGCGGATAGTAGCTGTTGCGGAAGCTCTGGATGAGATCGGCCGGCTTCACGCCCGTGACCTTGTAGGTGATCTTCTGCGCGAACTCGTTCCCCTTGCCGAACTCCTCGCGCACGATGCGCACGATGTCCTCGGCGTGGGAGTCGTCCTTGGCGAAGATGAGCGTCTTCGGCACCTCTGTGCGGTCCGGGAACGTCTCCTTCAGCACGCGGTCGCGGAACGTTCGGACGATGAGGCGAATCTGGTCGACGGCGACGACGTTCCTATCGAGATCGCCGGCGGCGTAGGTCATGTCGACGTCGGGAGACTCCCACCGCGTCCGGCGCGTCTGTCGATCTCGGTAGCCGAGCATGACGCCGGGAGCGGCCTCGACCTTCGAGCCCTGCGCGGTGATCTCGGTTCGAATCTTGTAAACCTCGTAGTCGCAGTTCACGCCGTCGACGACGGCTTGCTCGTGTGGGTACTCCATCACCACGTTCTGGTGGAAGAAGCCGTACGTGTGCTTCGCGGGCGTCGCCGTGAGGCCGAGCAGGTGCGCATCGAAGTACTCGAGCACCTGTCGCCAGAGCGAGTAGATGCTGCGGTGACACTCGTCGATGAAGATGACGTCGAAGTACTCGGGCGGGATGGCCTTGCTGTAGACGACCGGCAGCGGCTCCTTGTGCACGTCGCCGCCGCCGTCGTCGAGCGGCGTGTGCTCGTCTGCCTCTGGATCGAGCTCCGGCTCGCCCTTGAGGATGGAGTAGAGCCGCTGGATCGTCGAGATGACGACCTTGCTCGACGAGCCAATCGTGTTCGACCCGAGCCGCTGGACGCCGTACAGCTCGGTGAACTTGCGGTTGTCGTCCGGCGTGCGGAAGCCCTGAAATTCCTTCTCGGCCTGCTCCCCGAGGTTCGCGCGGTCGACGAGGAAGAGGACTCGTCGCGCACCGCCGAACTTGATGAGGCGATAGAGCGTCGTCACCGCGAGGAGCGTCTTGCCGGTGCCCGTCGCCATCTGGATGAGCGAGCGCGGGCGATCGTCGAACAAGCTCTTCTCGATGTTCACGACCGCGCGGACCTTGTTGGGCCACATGCCGGGCAGTTCCACCGGCGGCATCGCGCGCAGGCGAGCACGCAGCGTCGACGGCTTCGTGTCGTCGGCTGCGGTGTAGAAGCCACCGGAGAGCTTGATCCACCCGTCGAGCGTGTCGGCCGTGAGCCAGTCGCGAAGCGTCTCCGGCCTATGGAACGAGAAGACCTCGCGCGTTCGCGGATGAGGATCGAAGTGGTTGATGAACGCCGTCTCTTCGCCCGTCGAGATGTACGCGAAAGGCAGCGGCTTGAACGGCGCCTCCAGCTCGTCGGGGAGCCCCTCGACGTACTTCTTCGTCTGCATCTCGACATTGCGAACGAGGAAGCCGGCAGGTTTTGCCTCGCAGACGCCGATCGCTCTTCCATCGAGAAAAAGCAGGTAGTCCGCGAACCCGTGGCCCTTGTCGAGCCTGAACTCTCGGACGGCGACTGCCGGGACCGAGACGTTCATGTCATCGCGGTCTTGCAGGACCCAACCCGCCTCTTCGAGAAGCCGGTCGATCTTGGCCCGCGCGCGGGCCTCCGGAGCGTTCTGGCTACCCGCCGGAGACATTACAGAGTCTCTCTAGCGATAAGCGGCTCATGGCGCTCGGTCGCCGTCGACGCCGTGTGCCCGGAAGCGACCATCGCGCCAAAGGCTACAGCGGCGGCGCGGTGTATCAAGGACCATCGGACATTCTCAGCACGGCAGTGAACGGGTGGCGCGCAGCGGGAGCTGAGCCGCTGTCGCTAGCCGAGTCGACTCTCTTCCAAGGGTCGACGAGTCACCATCGGACCGACTCCGCTGTCACCAGACGATCGACGAGTGAGCTCGAGACTGAGTCCGCTCTCGTTTCGGGGTCCGCAAGTCACCATCCGACCGACTCGACTCAGGCAAGAGCCTCGAAGAGTCACCATCCGACCGACTCGACACAGCCAAAGGCCGCGAAGAGTCAGCGTCCGACCGACTCGACTCAGGCAAAAGCCTCGAAGAGTCGCCGTCCGACCGACTCGGCTCAGCCAAATGAGTCCACGCCTCGGCCTCAGGCTCACTCGGGTCGGTCCCGAGGACATCGGGGTCCATCTCTTGGAGTGTGACGGACCTACAAATCGTAGTCAGGAAGATGCGAGTGCTGGATGCACTTGCAAGGCCTCGGCTCGTCGTCCACGACGACGACCGGCTTCGGATGGGGCTTGGGCTTCGCCACCGGAGCGGGCTGCGGCGTCGGCGCGATGGCAGCGATCGCCTCCGGCGCGAGCTCGACCAGCGCGTGCTCTGCTTCGATCGTCGTCGGCTGCGCCGACTGCGCCGCTTGCCCATGCAGGTCGGTCTCTCGCGCGCGATCGGCGAGGATCGGCACATCGGCCCGAAGCTCGCCATCGACGTGGCGCGCCTCCCCTCGGCAGCCAGTCATGAGCAGAGAGACGGAGGCGCCGACGAGGAGAAAGATCGACCGCATCCCCGTCGTACGCGTCAGCCGACCGAAGGATCTGGCGTTTTCTCGACGGGAAGCTCGACGAGAGGCGTGACGAGCCGAGCCCGCGCGCCGATCCACCAGATGACGCCGCTGAGAAAAATGCCGATGGGGATGACGACCAGCGCCAGCCGCAGATTGTGCGACATATCGTCGATGAGTCCGATCATCGGCGGGCTGAGAAAGTCGCCGAAGGCATGGATGGAGAAGATGGTGACCGCCATCGCCGTCGTTCGCAGCGCGCGCGGTACGGCGCCGAGCGTGACCGCGTTGATCGGCGAGGTGGAAGCGAAGAGGGCGGTCTCGCAGACGAAGATGAGGGCGAAGAACGTGTTCGGCGAAGGCGCGATCAGGGTCGCCGCGGCGAAGGGCGCTGCCACCAGCGCGGCGACGGCGGAGAAGCGCAGGTAACGACGCACGCGCGTCTCGTCGTCGACGCCTTTCGGCAAGCGCCAAT
The DNA here is from genome assembly GCA_025363655.1 of Deltaproteobacteria bacterium. GTDB lineage: Bacteria > Myxococcota_A > Polyangia > Polyangiales > JADJMO01 > JANYDK01. Next base: position 11,311 of record JANYDK010000094.1, read on the forward strand.
CGGCGAGGAGACCGCCGATGACGGTGCCGAGGATGCCGGCGAGCACGGCGACGACGCCGAAGCCGAAATCGGCCGATTCGAGCTGCATGCCGTGTGCGCGCTTGAGGAACTTGGGCGCCCAGGCGGCGAAACCGCCGAGCGCGAACGTGTACGCGCAAGCGCCGATGACGCTGCCGACGAAGAGCGGCGCCCGACGGAGCGCGCGGAGCGAATCCATGAACGTGCCTTGCGGCTTCGGCTCTTCGGACGTGCGCGCCTCGGGCTCGCGAATGAAGAACACGAGCATCGCGAGGAGGAGCCCCGGACCGCCAGCGACGTAGAAGGCGTGCCGCCAACCCCAGCGATGCTCGATGAAGCCGCCGAGTAGGAACCCGAGCGCGCTGCCGACGGGCGTCGCCAAGTAGAAGATGGCGAGCCAGCGATTCTTCCGATCGGGCGGCGCGAGGTCGTCGATGATCGTCGGCGCGATGGTGGCGTAGCTGGCCTCGCCCACCCCGACGGCGACGCGCGCGAGGATCATGCTCGTGGCGCCGACCGCGAGCCCCGAGAGCGCCGTCGCGAGGCTCCAGACGGCGACACCGAGGCCCATCAACGCGGTCCGCGTCAGGAGCGGATGAGGCTTATTTCCAGCTGCTTTGGCGCGGTCTCCGAGACGGCCGAAGATGGGGCTGGTGACGAAGTAGCCGATCATGAACGAGCTGATGGAGAGGCCCGTCTGGAAGCTGGTGAGGCCGAGCTGCTCTTGGAACGCAGGCGAGACGGCGTTGACGAGGTAACGATCGACGTAGTTGACGAAGTTGAGCAACGTGAGGAGGACGAGGATGCCGTGCGGGCTACGGATGCGCATGTGCGATGCCTCGTGTCCTTCAAGTGCCTTCGAGAGCCCGCTTCAGGTACGCCGATTCGTGGATGCCGACGAGTGGCGCGAGCGCGCGTGAGAACCATCGCGGGGCCGTACCGGCGACGCGCTTCTCGGACACGTCTTCACACCAACTTCGTGCTTCCTTCGCCGCCAACTGCCGACCGTGTGCGCGACCGACGACGTGGGCGAGGCCGCGGGCGACGTCCGCGAGCTCGGCGGCCTCGAGCGCCGCGCACTCGACCTTGCGCTCCTGCGGCATCAGCTCGCGGAGGAGACAACGGTGACCGCACGCCAAAACAGCTAGTTTGCGGCCTCCGTAGGCAGGTGAGAGCGCCCTGGCGCCCGTGAGCGCGCGCTCGGCCTCGTCCTTCGGCGTGCCGGCCCGACGAGGCGTCGACGTCGGCTGGGCTTCCTTGACGTCGAGGACGCGGAGACGGTCGGCGCGCGGCGCATCTTCGACCTCGACGAGGAGCGCAGCGCGGAAGCCGCCGAGAGACGCAGTGCCGGCGACGCGAAAGGCTGCGTCGAGGAGCTTCACCGAGCCCGCGTGCTTGGGGTCGCTCTGGCGCACCAGCTCTTGCACGTCGTCGCGCGCGACCAGCTCGGCGAGCTCGTTTTTTCGACCTTCCGCGAGCGGCCAGAGCTTCTCCGTCTCGGGGAGTTCCTTCGGGTGCTCTTCGCCGGTCATCTTGCGGAGGAGCTGGCGGCGATCGGCTCGGACCGCTTCTCGCAAGAGCTCGGCGAGCGATTCGGCGCGGCGATCGTCTTTGCTGCTGCCGCGGAGGAGACCCACTTCGTAGCCTTCGACGAGCGACGCGAGCATCGAGGTGATGGCCGCGCCGCCGAGCCCTTTGGTGCGCGCGACGGTCGTGAGCGAGAGGCCGAGCCGCAACAAGTCGTGCGCCGGCGCGCCGATCACCGTCTCGTCGAAGTCGTTCAGACCGAGCTCGACCTCGCCTTTGGCCGAGCCGACCGCGCCGATGTTCTCGGCGTGCGCGTCGCCGCTGATCCAGATGTCGGGACCGGCTGGGATCTGCATGCCGCCGAGCGAGGCGTAGAAGAGCGGCGCGCTCGCGCGGACGAAGGCGTGGGCGCTCTCGGACATCTTGCTGTCGCGGAGGGCACGGAGCCGCGCGGTGCGTTCTTCGGGTTTCATCACTTTGCTCATCAGGAGAGCCCCGGCAGACCCCAGGCCATGATCGCGAGCCCGGCGAAGACCAGCGCGATGACGCCGATCGAGGTGACGACGATCGCGGCGAGGCGCATCGCGTTCCCGCGACTCTGGTCGTCGACGACGGCGCTGAGCTCACCTTCACTCGTCATCGCCCGCAGCTCGTCTTCGACGCGACGACGGGTGGTGAAGACGCCGAGACCGAGCATGAGCCCGAGCTCGACGAGCCCACCGCCGACGATGGCGAACGTCGCGCCGTGACGCACGCGCTTGATGCGCGCCACTTCGAAGGCCATCGCCGCCGGCAGCCCATCGGCGAGGACGCGCCGCGGTGGAACGGCGACGGGTGCTGCAGCCAAGGTCGCGGCGACGACCGAGGGATACGTCGAAGGAGCACCGAGGGCAGGTGAGATGCGATCGTGAATGCGCGGCGTGGTGAGCTGCGCCCAGGCGTCGATCGCATCGGCGGCAGCGACGACGGGAAACGTGGCGGCGTGGATCAAGTCCTCGGTGTTCGACGGCATCGGTGAGGTCGAGACCTCGACGTCGTAGAGCCCGACCTCGCGCGGCAACGGGATGCGCACGCCGACGGGCAGCGGTCCGGTGCTCGGCGGGAAGACGACGACCCCACCACCGACGCGCAGTCCATCGTGAAATACGTCGTAAAATGCGCGACGAAGTGAACGTGGTCCGGTGAAATCGACGCCGCCGGCGTCGGGCGCGACGAGTTGCGCAGAGGGGATCGGCACGCCGAGATAGGCGCCGATCGCGCCGTGATAGTCGCCCACCGCCGCACCCTTGCTCGCGTGGATGTGGACGAGGATCGGCGGCGCGCTCGGCTCCACGACCAACTTCACCAGGCCGGCCTCGTCGGTCGATGCCGCCTTCGGATTCTCGGTGAGGCCCGCTTCGCCCTCGAGCTCGACGTTCGCGCCGGCGACGGCATCTCCACCTTGCGTACGTACGTGCACCCAGAGCGCGCCGGGCTCGGGCGGATCGAGCGCACCATGCTCGGGCGCGACGTCGATGACCAGCTCGCCCTTCGACTCACCGAGCGTGCGCTTGACGGGGATGAGCGAGGCCGAAGGATCGGGCGGCGGGAGCGCTTCGATCGACACCGTCGCGAGACGCGCGAATGCGCCTTGGAGCTTTCCTTCGACGTCGAAACGCGCGGGCAGCGGCGCCTCGACCGAGAGCTCGGCCACGCCCTCATCGTCGCTGACGCTCGCCGTTCCCTTGGCGCCGGCACCACCGATGCGAAGCTCGATGCCCGCCGCGGTGACCTCGCCACCTTCGTCACCTGGCCTCGCTTGGACGACGATCGCACGTGCGGCGAAAGACGCCCTCGAGCCCTTCACCGGCGCCGCACCCCCGATGATTCGCGCTGCCACCACCACGCGCGGATGCGACAACGCGAGCGCGGCCGCGGCGACGACGAGCGACGCCAGCGGCGGTAAATAAAGCACGAATCGTCGTCGACTCTCCTTCGCGAGACGACGGTCGGCGGCGATCTCGGCAGCGAGCGACTCGCCTTCGGGATCGCGCACTTCGTCGTCCGGCTTCTCCGGCTCCGTCGCGTCAGGGTCCCGCTCGCTCGCCAAGGTGACGCCACCGTAGCGTCCCTTGCGGCTGCGTGGAAATCGCGCGATTGGACGCCTCCATGAGCACTCCCGATGCGAGCACGAAAGTGGGCGAGAGCGAGCATGCGTTCCCGGAGGGTCGCGCCGTCGCGGTCATCGGCGCGGGCACCATGGGGCACGGCATCGCCCAGGTCTTCGCCGCCGTCGGCACGTCGGTGCGCCTCTACGACGTCGACCTCGCCCGCGCCGAAAAAGGGCGCGATCAAGTGAAGAGCGGGCTCGCGCGGGTCGTGCAGAAGGGCAAGCTCTCCGCCGCCGACGCCGAACGCATCGTCGCCGCGATCACGCCGGTCGCCACCATCGCCGCCGCCACCTCCGGCGTCTCGCTCGTCGTCGAAGCCGCGCCCGAGGACATGTCGTTGAAGGTGAAAATCTTCCAGGACGTGCTCGCCAGCGCGCCGGCCGACGCCATCCTCGGCTCCAACACCTCGAGCTTGTCGATCACCGAGCTCGGCGCGCGCATCGGCGCCGCCGATCGCACGGTCGGCCTCCACTTCTTCAACCCCCCGCCGGTGATGGAGCTGCTCGAGATCGTCCGCGGCGTCGGCACCTCCGAGCCGACCGTGGCTCGTGCACGCGCGATCGCCACGAAAATCGGCAAGACGTCGATCTTGGTGAACGACGCGCCGGGCTTCGCCACCAGCCGCCTCGGCGTGGTCATCGGCGCCGAGGCGATGCGCATGCTCGAATCGGGCGTCGCCTCCGTCGGCGACATCGATCGGGCGATGGAGCTCGGCTACCGTCACCCGATGGGCCCACTCAAGCTCACCGATCTCGTCGGGCTCGACGTCCGCTTGGCGATCCTCGATCACCTGCACAAGGAGCTGGGCGAGCAGTTTCGCGCGCCGGCGATCCTCCGCAAGTTGGTGCGCGCCGGTCACCTCGGAAAGAAGACCGGACGCGGCTTCTACGTGTGGACCGCCGAAGGTCCGCGAGAAGCATGAATCTATTGTCCGTCTCCAGGCCGAGCTTTATTTTCCGCAGCGTTCGGCCCCGAGGTTGGCGTCGTTGACCACGGCCGAGCTGCTCGAGAGCTTCGCCGCCTCCCGATAGTGGGCGGCGCAGGCGACGCGATCGCCGAGCTGTTCACGCCAACGCGCGACCTCCATGTGGAGAACGGCGTCGGGCGTGATCGCGAGCGAAGCATCGGCGTCGACGCAGGCGCCAGCGACGTCCTTCGCCACGTGCTTGCAACGCGCTCGCTCGGCGAAGATGCGCGCGCGGAGCGGTCCAGTATGCTCGAGCGCGCGCCCAAGCGTGTCGATGCAACCCCGGGTGTCGCCGAGCGTCGCCAGCCCCGTGCCCGCTTCTTCGAGGACCTCGGCGTCGTCGCCGGCGAGACCGATGGCGTCGAGGTATTCGCTCTTCGCGAGGAGATCTTTGCCCTGCATCGCCAGCGCGTGCGCGTAGCGGTTGCGCAGCTTGGCGTCGTCGGGATGCGCCGCCACGGCGTTGTGGAAGGCCGCCGCCGCAGAGGCGAAGGCGCGATCGGCCTTCACGTGCTCACCGAGCCGCTCGAAGGCCGCCGCCATCAGCACGTACGGCTCGGGCCTCTCGGGGCTCAGCGCTGCGGCCGCCTTCGAGGTCTGTAGCGCCTCTTCGTTGCGCCCGAGATCGAGGAAGAGCGAGGTGAGCCGGAGCGAGATGTCGACGCGACGCGGATCGATGTCGAGCGCGTGGCGGTAGTTCTCGATGGCGTCGTCGGAGAGACCTTCGATCTCGTCGCACTCTCCCAAGAGGAAGAGCGCATCGGGCTCGACGTGCTCCTTCATCGCCTCGCGTGCCTTCACGCGCGCGGTGCCGCAGTTACCCGCGGCGACCGCGAGAGCACCTTCTTCGAGCGGTGTTTTTGCGCTCTTCGCAGGGGGTTGGGCGTGGGAGCAAGCCGCGAGCGCGAGGGCGAACGCCACCGCGACTCCTCCGACGTAGGAGAGTCTGTTCGACATGATGAGCCTCGTGAGACCGGCGCCCGATTCGGCGCCCTGTCTGCACGAGTGAGTTGCCCATGCCCGCGCGGAGATTCAGGCCACTAACTGTCGCACGGGCTTTGTCGCGCAGGAGCGCGAAAAGCCCGCTCCGATTCCCTGTTCGATGGTCACATCCCCGCCCGTCGGCGGGGGCCCCTCTATTTCGAGCAGCGCTCGACGCCCTTCTTGGCCTGTTCGGCGAGCTCGCCTTGCGCCAGCTTGGCCACCTCGGCGTAGTGAAGCTTGCAGGCCTTCTTGTCCTTCGCCTCTTCCGCGTACTTCGCCGCGGCGGCGTGCGCCTTGAGGCTGCCGGCGTCCTTGGCGAGCGCGTCGTCGAGATCTTTGCGCGCACCCGCCAGGTCTTTCGCCTTGTGCTTGCAGATGGCGCGCTCGGTGAGCAGCTCGGCGGTGGAGGAGACGGCGACGGCCTTGTCGAGGGCAGCGACGCACCCCGGAGCATCGTCGCATTGCGCGAGCCCGACGCCCGCCTCGGCGAGGATGACTGCGTCGCCGTTGGCCTTGGCGATGGCGTTTTTCAGCTCCTTCGCCGCGCCGTCTTTGTCGCCGGTGGCGAGGAGCTCGAGCCCGTGATCGAGGCGCAGCCCGGCGTCGTCGGGCTTGAGCGCGACGGCGTTGGCGAAGGCCTTCACCGCGGTCGCGTGATCGCCCTTGCCCTTGAGCGCATAGGCGAGGTTGATGTGCAGCTCGACGGCCCCCTTCTGCTTGGCGAGCCCCGCCTTGGCGACCTCGACGGCTTCGTCCCAACGCTTGAGATCGACGAGCAAGGCGCAGAGGTTGATCGATGCACCCGAAGCCCCGGCGTCGATCGCGAGGGCCGCGCGGTACTCTTTCACCGCGTCGTCGTTCTTCTTGTCGGCCTCGAAACAGACGGCGAGGACGAAGTGCGCGTCGGCCGTCTGCGGCGCCGTCGACAGCACTTTTTGCGCTTTTTCCGTCGCCGATTTGCAGTCCTTGGCTTCGAGCGCGGCCATCGCGTCGTCGAGATCTTTCGAGCCGCTGGCCGGGTTCTTCCCGCTGGCCGTGTTGTCGTCGAGGTTGGGCTTCGGACCGTCGGCCTGCGTCGGACCGCCGCTCGCACACCCGAGGCCGAGGCCGAGCGCGACGACGACAGCGACGGCGAACGGAGCGAACGGCGTCGTCTTCATCGTCTTCATAAAACGATTCCTTCACGTGAGAGGCGCTCGATCGCAGCGGCGATGGCGCGCTTGATTTCCTCGCGGCGCGCTGGCGTCGCGACCTTGGAGCCGTCGATTTCCGTGACGTAGAAGCTGTCGGCCGCGCGCGCGCCTTCGGTGGCGATTTTCGAGCGGGCGATGGTGAGACGCAGCTCGTGAAGCTCGTGCGCGATGGTGAAGAGGAGGCCGGGACGATCTTTCGCGTAGACGTCGACGACGGTGAAGCGACGCGAGGCGCGGTCGTCGATTTCGACGTCGGTCGGCACCGCCGGGCTCGGTCGCTCACGCCAGGAGGCGCTGCCGCCGCGTCGCTCTTTGAGGAGCGTCGTCGCGTCGACCTTGCCTTCGAGGAGCATGCTCAGGTCGACCCCGATTCGATCGATTTCCTTGGCCGTCAGCGGCTCGGTCGCCTCGTCGCCGTCTCGACCGGCGCGGCGCACGCAGAACAAGTCGACCGCCTCGGTGCCGCCACCTTCACAAAGTCGGCCGTAGACATGGGCGGTGAGCACGTCGAGCCGACCGGCGGCGAGCGCGGCAGCGATGGAGGCGAGGAGACCAGGCCGGTCGGCGGCGACGATGCAGAGCTCGATCGCTCCTTCGTGACGCGCCGGAGATGCGTCGAGCACCGCCGCGCGATCGCCACGACGGGCGACGATAGCCGCGTGCGCCGCCACCGCTCGGGCGTCGTGCGCGAGGAGGTAGGCCTTCGGCATTCCGTCGAGAAACGCGCGGAAAAATGCGTCGCCCGGCGTCGACCACACCGCCATCGCCTCGGCGCGTACGCGCGCCACGAGCGCGTCGGGGGTCTCTTCACCGCGCGCCGACGACGCGAGGTGGTGTGTGGTCGCGAGGAGCAGGTCGTCGAGCATCCGCGCCTTCCACGTCGTCATCGCGGTCGGCGACGTCGTCGAGATGTCGGCGACGGTCAGCAGATAGAGGTGACGGAGACGTTCGATTGGCGAGCCTCCGGAGGCGCGAATGGCGTCGGCGAGCTCGGCGACGGTGGCCGGATCGTCGAGATCGCGACGAGTGGCCAAGTGATAGAGCGTGAGGTGCTCGCGGATGAGCCAGGCGACCTCTTGCGCGTCCTCTGCCGAGAGACCGAGGCGCGCGCAGATGGAGCCCGACATCTCGGCGCCGCGCTCGCTGTGCCCTGCCCCGCCGCCGCCCTTGCCGACGTCGTGGAGGAGCGTCGCCACATAGAGAGGAATCGGACGCGCCAAATCGCCGGCGATGCGACAGGCGAGCGGATACTCGGAGGCGACGTCGCCGCGCGCGAGGGCACGCAGACGATCGATGGCCGCGACGCTGTGCACGTCGACTGTATAAACATGATATGTATCGTGATGAACCCGACCGACGACCGGATCGAACTCCGGAATCATCGCCAGGAGCAGGCCGACGTCGTGGAGCTCGCGGAGGATGGAGCCGCCCGGCCGCGGGACCGCGCGATCGGCGGCGGTCATCAGGCACTCGAGGAAGAGGCGCGCCGACTCGGGGCTGGCGCGGAGCGCTGCGGTGAACTCGGGATCGGCCACCGCACGAGAGACGGCGTCGCGTGCGTACGGGTAGACGGGCACGCCTTTGCGGAGCGCCGCGTGATAGAGCCGGAGACAGAGCGGCGGAGCGTTGTTGAGCTGCTGGGGTTGCTCGAGCGTCGCCTGTCCGTCGAACGTCTTCACGCCCGGCGCCAGCACCTCGACCTGACGACCTTCCCGACCGCGTTGCCGAGGTGGCGTGCAGAGATCGAGGATGCGATCGACGAGGCGGGTGATGACGCGCGCGTGCCCGTAATAGCGCTGCATCAGCCGCTCGGCGGCGATGGCCGGCGAATCGGAGGCGGCGGCCTCGCCGAGCGCGTGCCCGAGCTCTTCTTGCGCGTCGAAGGTGAGGCGATCGCTGCGACGATCGGCGCGCAGGTGCAGGCGCGCGCGAATCGACCAGAGGAAGGCCTGCGCGTCGTCGAGCTCGGCGATCTCGCGCGGGAGGAGCACGCCGAGACGCACCAACTCGTCGAGCTCGGCGACGCGATACCGCGCTTTTGCCGCCCAACGCGCGAGATCGAGATCGCGGAGGCCGCCCTCTCCCGATTTGACGTCGGGCTCGAGGAGGTAGAGCGAACCGCCGAAGCGGTTGTGACGCGCGGCCCGCTCTTCGCGAAGGCGAGTGATGAACGTCGAGAGCTCGGCGGTGAAGAAGCCTTCGTGAGCGCGAAGGACCAGCGCCTCGACGCGTGACTTCGGGCCGGCAACGACGCGGAGATCGAGGAGCGAAGTCGCGGTGGCGAGATCGTCGCGGGCGAGCTCGAGCACGTGCTCGACGCCGATCACCTGGTGACCGACGGAGGCCCCGGCGTCCCACAGCGGATAGAGCAGCGCCTCGGCGACTTCTTGGGCGCGACCGGTGTCACGGTCGACGACGATGCGAACGTCGAGGTCGCTCCGTGGGGCGAGAATTCCGCGCCCATAGGAGCCAACGCCGGCGAGCGAGCAGTCGACCCACTTGTTCTTCGGGGCGAGCGTCGCTTGCGTCGCCGGGAGCAGCGCCGACATCAGCCCATCCATCGAGCGAGCGAGCGCGCGACCGACGACGGTGGCCGGCTCGCCACGCACCACGCGCGCGTCGAGGTCGGCGCGATAGCGGACCAGATACTCCTTCAGGCAAGCGGCAAGGCCGGGAGCGTGGGCCGAAGGGCCGAGGCTCGTTCCGACGGCGGGCGCGGGGGGCGTTGCCATGCGCTGATTCGGGCCGGGAGCCAGCCGCGAAGGGTGAATGCTATGACGCGCCGCGGGGCGCTTGTCCAGTCTCCCGGGCCCCGTTCCCCGAGGATCTTCCCAGCTCCGCCGCGAGAGCCTCGCGCGGCCGCTCGATCACGTGACGGAAGGTCTTGGCGAGAATTCCCGCCTGATACCCGTCGAGCAGGCGATGGTCGAAGGTCACGCCGAGCGGGAGCATCGGCCGAACGACGACCTGGCCATCGATGGCCACCGGTCGATCTTGGATCTCGCCGACGAGGACGAGGAGCGGGCAGCGTGAGAAGGGGACGAGCGGCGGGAGGCCGATGGTGAGCCCGAAGCTGCCGACGTTGGTCACCATCGCGCTCCCGAAGCCGTCGTAGGGGAGGCCGACCGAGCTCAAATCGAGGCCCAAATCGTAGGTCAGAAACGCGGCGGCCTTCATCGCGATGCCCATCGCTGCGGGGGGCAACGCCGAGAGTCGACCGCTCGCCTTCACGTTCTCGGCCTTGCCGGCGCGCACCGCGCTCGCCCCATGGCCGAGCTCACGCGCGATGTCGACGACGCTCTTCGCGTCGGCGCGTTCGACCTTGTGCCCGGCGAGGTTCTTCCCACCTTCGAAGGCCACTTGGAAGAAGACGTCGACGGTCTCGCGCTGCCAGATTTTTCCGAAGCGAACGATCGCGTTCACCTCGGGTTTCTCGGCGATCGCGCGTGCCAGCGCGTGACCGACGAGGTGCGTGATGGTGACCTTTTCGCCCGAACGTTCGCGCAGCTCGCGGAGGACGGCGATCGCCTCGGTGGCGTCGATATCGAGCATCCCGTGCACGGTCGGATCGTTCGGCGCGCGCCACGTATGAAGGGCGAGCTTGCGCCAGGTGCTGAGCTTCTCGAGGCGACGAAAACCGCGCATGAGAGGGAGCGTAACGCGTCCCACTCCGGCGCCCCGGCGCGAACCGTGGCAAGCTCGGGGAAAGTGCCGCCGCGACCTGAAATTCCCACGCTCGAAGGCCCCGGTCCCGGAGCCAGCCCGCCGCCCACCCTCGGTGGACCGCCCCATTTCCGCCTCTTCGGCATTCCCGTGCGAATCGGCATGGGTTTTTGGTTCATGGTGATGATGCTCGGCCTCTCGGGAGTACAGGGCGACCTTCGACGCGCGGTCATCTGGTCGGTCGTCGTCTTCGTCTCGGTGATGCTCCACGAGCTCGGTCACGCGCTCTCGGCGCGGGCGTTCGGCGCACGGCCGTCGATCACGCTGCATGCGCTCGGCGGGCTCACGCACTTCGACATTCGCTTCACGCGCGCGCGCAGCTTCATCGTCGCCCTCTCGGGCCCGATGGCGGGCTTCCTCCTCGGCTTCGGCGTCCTCTTCGCGACCAAGGGGATGCACCTCACGCCGCTACAAGACAACGTCGTCGACACCATCCTCTTCGTGAACATCGGCTGGGGCATCATCAATCTCCTGCCGGTGCAGCCGTTCGACGGCGGGCATCTCGTCGCCGCCGTCCTCGGTCCGAAGCGCGCGCTCGCGACCGCCCTGATCTCGCTCACCGTCGGCGTCTCGGTCGCCATCTACGCCATCGCGGTGCTGAAAACCGGCGGAATTTGGCTGGCGTTCCTCTTCGGCACCGCGGCGTTCGGTTCGTATCAACAGGCGCGCATCGCCTTCGCAGCCTCACGCGATCGACGCGACGGGCTCGAAGACATGCTGAAGAAGGCCAAGCGCGCGCTCGAAGCGGGAGAGGCCGACGAGGCGTACGCGCTCGCCAGCCAGGTCGCCACCCGCGCGCACACCCTGCCGCTGCGCAACGGCGCCTACACCGCGCTCGCCTGGGCCCACGTCGCTCGTCGCGACGGACAGAAGGCGCGCGAGGCGCTTGCCAAGCTCGAGCCTCGCGGCGTCATCGATCCGTACACCGTCGCCGCCGTCGAAGAAGCGGCTGGTGACGTCACGCGCGCGAGGCAGCTGCTGGACGAAGCACGTGGCGTCGGCATGCGCAGCCCGGAGATGCTCAAGCTCCACATCGATCTCTACGCCCGTGATGGCCGCCTCGCCGACGTCGCGCGGCTCACCCTCGAGGACTTGGAGCTTCTCTCCTACGACGACGCGCGCGCCGTCCTCGATGCGCTGATCGGTGCCGACGAGAAGATCCTCACGGTGTTGCTCGCTGCGCGGCTCTTCGAGGTCTACGGCAAGGCCGTCGATGCCCTCGACCACGCGCGCACGCTGAGCCGCATGGGCAACCACGACAAGGCCCTCGACGTCCTCGAACGCCTGCTCGCTCCCGACGACAAGACAGGCACGTCGTCCCACCGCGCCGAGCTCGATCTGGACGCGATTCGTAACGATCCGGCCTTCGCGCCGCTCGTCGAGTTGCCGCGATTCGCCGAAATTCTCGGCTGATTTTCGGCTGTTTCTCGCCGCAAGGTCCCCATCGGTGAAGTCCGGCACGGTCGCTGCTTAGCGGGCGAGCGCCGCGTTGCGCTGGCACATCGTGGCCCGACGTCCGCTTCGCTTGCTCATGTACCCTCGGCTCGTGCACCTCGTCCGCCCCAGCGCCGTCGCACTCGCCTGCGCGGTTGCGGTGCTCGCCCTTGCGCCAAGTGCGTCGGCGGCGACGCGCGTGGTGCGCGGGGACGTGGTCTCGTCGGCTGGAGACGCGATCGCCGGCGCCGACGTGACGGTGATGGATGAGAAGGGCGCGACCCTCTCCACCGGCAAAACCGACGGGCTCGGCCGCTTTGCCATCGAGCTCGCCGACGGCTCGGCGACGCCGACGTCGGCGAAGGTCCACGTCCAAGGCCTCGCCGACGCGACGGTGAAGATCGCCAAGGGAAGCGGCGACGACGCCCGCCTGCACGTCGCGCTCGGTCCGGCGGCCGCCGCAGCGATCGACGTGGAGGTGACCGCCGAAAAACCGATCGCCGCCGCCGCACCGGAGTCGCAACCGACGCATTACTCGGTCGATCCGACGTTGATGGCGAAGATGCCGGGAACGCGTGGCGATCCGTTCAACGCCATCACCTCGCTCCCCTCGCTCGGACGTCCTCCTGCGCTCTCCACCGTCTACATCGTGCGCGGCGCCAGCCCGGTCGACTCCGGCACCTACGTCGATGGCGCGCCGTTGCCGCACGCGTTCCACTTCGGCGGCTTCGTCGCCGTCGTCCCGGGCGCGCTCGTCGAGTCGATCGCGATCATCCCCGGCGGCTTCGGCGTCGCCTACGGACGCGCCACCGCCGGGCTCATCGACGTCCAGCTCGCCATCCCCTGCGTCGGTCCGGCCGCGAAACCAGGTGCGACGTGCGAAGGCGTGCACGGCTCGCTCGGGCTCGACGCGATCGACGTCTCGGTGGTCGGCTCGGCGGTGATCGCCGGCAAGACGAAGGTCGCGCTCGGCGCGCGTCGCAGCCACGTCGACGCCTGGATCGGCAAGGTCCTCGGCGACACGGTCACCGGCGATCTTCCGCGCTACCTCGACGGCCAGGCGCTGATCGAGCACGAATTCTCGCACCGTTTCAAGGTGCGCCTCGGACTCATCGCCGCCGACGACGACGTCAACGTCACCGATCCGAACCAGCCGGCCGACAAGCCACGAAGCGGCAGTTGGCACTCGTCGATGGCGCGCGCGCACGCACGCATGGAGGCCAAGCTCGGCGAGCGAGGTCTCCTCCTCGGCGTCTTCGCGGTCGGCAAAGCCTCCGACTCGATCATCGGCGAGACCGATCAATGGAGCGACGCGCGCAAGACGCTCTTCGCGCGCCTCGAAGGGAGCAGCGATGTCGGCGAAGGAGACGGGGCACGCGTGACCTTCGGCGTCGACGCGCTCGCCACCCACCTCGACGGCTCCCGCGTGCTCCAGATCCCCGTCTCCGGCTTCGGCGGGAGCAACGTATTTCCCCTCCGCGGCGCGATCGTCGTCGAACGCTTCGAGCCCGGCGCCTACGCGCAGCTCGTGCTTCGGCCAGCGGCTCCCTTCCTCGTCACCGCCGGCGTCCGCGTCGATCGTCATTACCTCGGCTCTGCCGTGGTGCAGCCGCGGCTCTCGTTTCGGGCCGCCGTCGGCGAGCACACCGCGCTCAAGGCGAGCACCGGCATCTACGCGAGGCCCAACGTCTTCGACGCCGTCGACGCGCGCGACTCGCAAGGCGCGCTCCTTCCGGTGGTCGTCGACGCGGGTCCAGTGCGCGCGCTCCATCTCGGATTCGGCCTCGAACAAGGGCTCGGCGCCGGTGTCGACTTGCTCGCCGACGTCTACGCGCGCGTCGCCCATGGCCTTCTCGTGCCGCTCCAAGGGAGGCCAGTGCCAATCTACGAAGAGCGTCTCCGTCCAGGTGCGACGATCGACTTCGACACCCAACGCGTGCTCGCCGGATATCGATATCCTCTTTATGCAGATAGTGGGCGCACCCGTGCCTACGGCATCGAGCTCCTCCTCCGCGCGCGCGTCGGCTCCTTCGCTGGCTTCATCGGATATGCGCTCTCCCGCGCCGAGCTCCGTGACGGTCCGTACGCCGATTGGCGCCGCGCGCCGCTCGATCAGACGCACGTGCTCAACGCCGCCGCCGTCGTCTCGGTGGGAAGAGGCTGGGAAGTCGGCGCGCGCTTTCGCCTCGCGGTCGGCGTCCTCGACAGCCCCTACCCCGCCACCGACATCGCGCCGAAGAACGATCCCGACGTCGATCCGAATCGGCAACTGCCGCAGCTCGCGCCGATCCACTCGCTCGATCTGCGGGTGGAGAAGTGTTGGACGATCGGCACCGGCGGCACGCTCGCGGCGTACGTCGAGGTGCGCAACGTCTACAACCGACGCGCCCGCGAACCGCTCGCCTACAACTACGTCTACGATTACCCGGTGGCCGGCAATGGTCTGCCGATCATCCCCAACCTCGGCGTGAGGGGAGCCTTCTGATGCGCGCGAAGGCCTCGTTTACCGCGCTCACGCTCGCACTCGCAGTCGCGCTGTGGCTCGAGACGGGATGCACCGCGAGCGCGCCGGCCGACTTGCCGGAGGTCGCGCACGTCTCGCAAGCGACCATCGACGCGCGTCGGGCCGACGGCGTGTTCGGTCAGCCCGATTTCGTGCGCGGCGTCGCACCGGTGCTGGTGAGCATCGACACCGTCAACCAGCCGGCGGGCCTCGCGGTCAGCCCGCTCAGCTCGCCCGAGACGATCCTCATCGCCGACCGCGGTGAGAGCCGCATCCTCGCGCGGACGCCCTCGACTTTTTCCTCCCTCTGGCTCTTCGGGCAGAGCTCGTTCGCGGAAGGCCGACCCAACGGCGGCGGCTCGCCGACGCTGGCGACGCTGAATGCGCCTGATGCGGTCGCGGTGTTCAGCACGCTGATCGCGTTCGTCGACTCCGGCAACCATCGGGTCATCGTCCGCGGCTTCGGCACCGATTTCGTGCTCGGCCAGCACGGCAACCCGAGCACCAACAACCGCAACGACGGAGGCATCTCCTCGACCTCGCTCGCAGAGCCGGGCGGCGCCGCCTTCCTCACCAACGACGGCGAGACGCGGCTCTTCGTCAGCGACACCGGCAATCACCGCGTGATCGGCTTCCGCGGCGCCGCCACCAGCGCCAACTGGCTCATCGGCCAAGGCTCGTTCGGCACCGCCGACCCGAACCGCGGACGCACCACGCCCACCGCCAACACGTTCGACGATCCCCACGGCCTCGCCGCACACGATCGAGAGTCGTTCCTCGCGGGCTCGCTCTTCGGCCTCTGGATCGCCGACACCGGCGACCATCGCGTGCTCCATTTCTCGTGGTGTCGCGGCGAGCTCGGCGACGATCCATGCCCCAACGCCGACATCGTCCTCGGGCAGCCCGACTACGACACCGCGACGCCGGGCACCTCGGAGACATCGTTGCGAGCGCCCACCGCCGTCGCCGTCGACGTCAACGGCGGCGTCTGGGTAGCCGACACTGGCAACAACCGCGTCGTCCATTTTCCTCGGCGAAAAGTGGTCGCCGACATCGTCCTCGGGCAGCCCGATTTCACGAGTCACGCAGCTCCGACGTCGGTCTCGGACACCACGCTCGACGCGCCGCAGGGCGTCGCCATCGACGCGCACGGTCACCTCTACGTCAGCGACACCGGCGCAAACCGCGTGCTTCGTTATCTCTACGTCTTCAAGGCGGCCGACTGCGACGACGGCGACCCGTGCACGTTCGACTCGTTCACCGCCGGAGCCTGCCAACACTCGGTCACGACCTTCGCGCCCGAGTGTTCGCCGTACCTCTGCGACACGGTCAAACACGCGTGCCAGACGTCGTGCATCCCTGGCGCCGGCTGCCAAGGAGGCTCGGTCTGCACGAGCACCGGTCGCTGCGTGCGGCCCTGCTCCGGAACGACGATTTCGGTCTGTCCGACGGGCAAGCAATGCGCCGACGGATGGTGCTGCGACAAGAAGTGCGAAGGGCAATGCGAGTCGTGTGGCGTTCCTGGATCCGAAGGACTGTGCTCGGCGATTCCCTCCGGAAGGGCACCCGAGACCTTCAACATTCCGGGCTTCCAGCCACGCGCGACGTGCGCCTCGTCGAACAGCGGCGACGCCGAGTGCGCCGGCAGCTGCGATGGCAGCCATCGCGACGAGTGCGCCAAGTCGCGAGCGAAGACGACCTGCGGCTACGAGGCGTGCAACGACGGAGTCGCCACGCTGCGCGGACAATGCGACGGCGCCGGCACCTGCGTGCTCGATCAGCGCGCGTGCGGAACGTATGCATGCGACGTCGGCGGCTGTCGCAAGACGTGCTCTCACGACTTCCATTGCGCCGCGGGGGCGCTCTGCGTGGGGGGCGCGTGCGTCTCCGAAGACCACGCGCGCGCCGGAGGTGACGGCTGCGAGATCGGCTCGGCTCCCCTCGACGCGCCCAGCCATCCCTTCGCCTGGGCTGCGGTTTTCCTCGGCACCGCAGCGATCGTACGCGCGACGAGGAGGCGGCGATGAGCACGCGTTTCCTGCGTCGCGCGGTCGCGCTCGCTCTCCTCGTCGGCCCTACGTCGATCGCTTCGATCGGCTGCGACGACTCCGAGCGCATCCCCTACTCGCCGAGCGAGCGACTCGACGCGCCTTCGCCGCTGCCTCAACAAACTTTCTGTGCAGCGCTCGCGCAAAACGTCTGCGCGGTGCTGCGCCCGTGTTGTCAGGCGAGCCCCTACGCGTTCGACGAGTCGCGCTGCCACGCCGTCTCGCGTGCGCTCTGCGAGGCGCGCCGGAGCAAAGCGCACGATCAAGAGCTGACCTACGACGACGTGCTCGCCGCCCAGTGCGTCGATGGGACGGCCGCGCTCCTCTCCAGTTGCATGCTCGTGTCGCAGAACGAAGATCCGCGCGCGGCAGAGATCGCCTACGCGTGCCGCACGGTATTTCATGGCGATCGGCGCGTCGGTCAGTCGTGCGATCCCTCGGCGCTCACGCCCTGCGCGCCCCCGGAGGCCACCCGCGTGACGTGCGCGGGCGTCTGCACCGCGATCGAACTGCGCAAGGGCGGTGAGCTCTGCCAGAGCTTCGACACCGACGCCGGGACTGCCTGCTTCGCCCCCAGTTGCACGTGCGGGCCGGGGCTCACCTGCTACGGAAATCCAGCCCGCTGCACCGCTACCGTGCTCGTCGAGGACGCGCCCTGCGACACCTTGGGCACCTGCGGCGCATGCACCGCCGAACGCTGCCTCACCTGCGCCTGCGCCAACGGCATCCGCTCGAGCACCTGCTTCGACGAGGGCACGGCCGGCTCGCCGCGATGCCGACCGCTTCCTGGAATCGGCGCGAGCTGCACCTCGGAGATCGGTTGCACGTACGGCGCTCGATGCGACGGCGATCACGGGAGTGTCTGCGTCGACGGCAAGGCGCTCGGCGTCGTCTGCAACGCCGACGGCGACTGCGCCAGTCGTCACTGCCAAGGCATCTGCCTTCCGTCGGGCATCGCCGATCCGGTCAATTGCAACGGCGCCTATCCGGGCGCCGCCGGAGGCCTCGTCGTCGTCCCGTCGCTGGTGACGAAATAGCCACCGAGGCAAAGCCCTCGCCGCCGCTCGGCAAGTGAATTACTGGCTGGATCATGTCCGAAACGAGGTCTGCTCCGATCGACCGCGCGCAGGTGCTGCACGTCGCCAAGCTCGCGCGCCTGACCTTGCACGACGACGAAGTTCCGGTCGTCACCGAGCAGCTGGTGAAAATTCTCGCGCACATCGCCCAGCTCGGTGAAGTGTCGACCGACGGCGTCGAACCGACCGCGCAGGTCGGCGTCGATCGTCTACCCCTCCGCGAAGACGTCCCGCACGTGACCGTGCCCCGCGCCGAGGCGCTCGCAGCCGCACCGGAGACCGCCGGCGGCGGCTTCGTCGTTCCCACCTTCGTCGACGAGTGATCGGACCACCACGTCATGGAACTCCTCGACTCTTCGCTCCTCGACGCCGCCGACGCGGTGCGCGCCGGAAAGATTTCCGCCCGCGAGCTCGCCGACGCCGCCATCGCCCGCATCGAGCGCGACGACACCCACGCGTACCTCGACTTCGATCCGGCACGAACACGCGCGCAAGCGATCTCCGTCGACGAAAAACGCGCCCGCGGCGAAGCGCTCGGCCCGCTCGCCGGCGTCCCCATCGGCCTCAAGGACGTGCTCTGCACGCGTGACGCGCGCACCACCTGTGGCTCGAAAATCCTCGAAGGATACCGTCCGCCGTACGATGCCACCGCCGTCGCCAAGCTCCGCGCCGCCGACGCCGTCTTCACCGGCAAGCTCAACATGGACGAGTTCGCGATGGGCTCGTCGAACGAGAACAGCGCGTACGGCCCGGTGAAGAACCCGTGGGACAAGTCGCGCGTCCCGGGCGGCTCGTCCGGTGGTAGCGCCGCCGCGGTCTCGGCCGGGCTCGCGCTCGGCACGCTCGGCACCGACACCGGCGGCTCCATTCGTCAGCCGGCCGCCCTCTGCGGCGTCGTCGGTCTCAAGCCCACCTATGGCCGCGTCTCGCGCTACGGCCTCGTCGCCTTCGCCTCGTCGCTCGATCAAATCGGTACCTTCGCCGCCGACGTGCGCGGCGCTGCGCGTCTCCTCGAGGCCATCGCCGGACACGACGGACACGACGCGACGAGCGTCGCGAGGCCGATCGACGAGTACGTCGGCGCCTGTGGTCGCGATCCGAAGGGCCTCCGCCTCGGCGTCCCGGCCGAGTATTTCGAGGCCGGCCTCGAGCCGGAGGTGAAGGCGTCGATCGAAGCGGGCCTCAAGGCGTTCGAAGGCCTCGGCTGCACGCTCGTGCCGCTGCAGATGCCGCATACCAAGCACGCCGTCGCCACCTACTACGTCGTCGCCACCGCAGAGTGCTCGAGCAACCTCGCGCGCTTCGACGGCGTGCGCTACGGCCTCCGTGTCGACCCGGGCAAGGACCTCGAAGCGATGTACGGCGCGACGCGCGATCGCGGCTTCGGCGCCGAGGTGAAGCGTCGAATCCTCCTCGGCACCTACGTGCTCTCGGCCGGCTACTACGACGCCTACTACACCAAGGCGCAGAAGGTCCGCACGCTCATTCGTCGAGATTTCGAGGCCGCTTTCGCCAAGTGCGACGCCATCGTCGGACCGACCTCGCCCTCGGTGGCCTGGCCCTTCGGCGCGAAGGTCGCCGACCCGCTGGCGATGTACCTCGCCGACGTCTACACGCTCCCGGCATCGCTCGCGGGCCTCCCGGGCATCTCGGTGCCGGCTGCACCGAGCGCCAGTGGCTTGCCGGTGGGCATGCAAATCGTCACGCCGGCGTGGGACGAAGCTCGCATGCTGACCTTGGCCCACGCGTTCGAGCAAGTGTCGCCGGCGAAGGGGAAACGCCCGGCCCGAAGCTAGCGGGCCTCGCCGCGCACCGTCACCACGTGACCATCGACGTCGAGCGACTTGCCCAATTCGGCGGCGCTCGTCTTCACCATCGCGAGCGCCACCACGTCACTGCCAACGTTGGCAGCGATGCTGGTGATTTTCCCGACCGCATCGGCACCGACACGGACTTCGGCGCCGACCGCCAGCGGCGTCGAAGCCGCGAGCTGGACCAAGCGACGGTGGACCTTGCCGCGCATCTCGAGCATGCAGACCACCTCTTGGCCGAGGTAGCAGCCCTTGTTGAAGCTGACCGCGCGCTTCTCGAGGCCGGCTTCCTGCACGTAGGCGTGATCGTCGACGTCGAGGCCGTAGGTGGCTCGGCCGACGCGAATGCGCAACGCCGCCACCTCGGACGCAGCTTGTTCTTTCGCGCCCGCGGCGACGAGCTTGGCGATGAAGGCGTCGACCTCGCTGGCGTCGATTTCGAAGACGAGCCCTGCACCGAGCCCAAGCTCGTCGAGGACCGCACTGCGCCCTTCGACTCCGCTTCGAGCGGCGACCGCGACGGCTTCGTCACCTTGCAGCGCGATCAGCGCGCGTGACGAATCGAGCTCGATTTCACAGTCTTCCATGATGATGTAGCGATTCCAAAGCTCGAGGAGCGCCGGCGCCGTCGAGCGAGGAACCCAGGCCGAGAGGCTCTCGCCATCGACGACGACGACGACGTCGGCGAGCATCCGCCCTTTGACGTTGAGCGCGCATCCGTAGGTGGCCAAGCGCGGGGCGCCTGGTTTCGCGAACGCCGCGAGGTCGCACGTGAGCATGCCGTTGAGCCACTTCGCGCGATCGTCGCCGCGCACCGCGATGCGGACGCGTGCGAGCGGGCTCGCGTCGTCGGTGAGTCGATAGACCAGCGCGGAGGCGCGCGCGCGCGTGAGGAGGTCGCTCGCGTGGCCTTCGGGCTCGGGCGTGTCGGACATGGAGACGTTCATACTCGGATGCACCAATCGCGCAATCCGCTGCGCGAATCGCCCTCGCTGCGCAACGTGCGCAAGCCCCTGCACGCGGAGTTTCCCTGCTTTTTCGCTGGCGGGCTTCTCGCAAGGCCCGAGCCGATGTTCGCCCGCAACGCCCACACCGTCCGATCCTTCGCGCCCGGTGCTCGCCGCAAGGGCGTCGCCGTCGCGCTCGCCACCTTCCTCGGCGCGCTCTTCGTCGCCGCGCTGCTCTTGCCGAAGACGATCACCACGCGCAGCAGCTACTGCGTGCGTTGCGCATTGCACGTCGAGGATACCGAGCGCGTCTCGCCCCTCTCCTTCCGAGGCATGCCCGGTGAGCGCCTCTTCGTCAGCCACACCCGCGTCGAACGCGCTGCGGTGCTTCATCAACTGCTCGCCCCGGTCGTCGGGCCGCACGAGCACGTCTTCCTCGATCCTGCCGCCTTCGTGCCCCCGACGAGCCCGCGAAAGCTCACCGCACCCGACGATTTCCAGCAAGCCGTTGCCGTCGCCGAGGTGACCGATCTCGATCAGCTCGAGGCCTCACCGCACCTCCTCGCGCTCCTCGACGAGGCGATGCACGACGATCCGAGCCGTACGGTGCGCTTCGTCCAACGCATCCTCGATCCCCACGCCCACGTGGCCTCCTCGAGCGTAGCGCTCCTCGATCGCAACACCTCGTGGTCGAACCGCTGGGAGGTGGTCGACGCTTTTTTCGACGTCTACCGGTGCAACGCCAACGAAGCGTCGGTGAGCTGTCACATGAAGCTGGAGACGACGGATTTGCTGGTGCTCGCGCGCACCGCCACGAGCTTGCACGAAGGCGGCATCGACTATCCGCGCTGGGTGCCGCCGGGGATGGAGGTGCCGGCGAAGAAAGGGAAGACCGTCGCGGTGGTGACGAACTGAGCGTGAATTCGCGTGTGGATCACTTCAGCGAATCACGTCGGTGATTACTTCAACGAGAGGACGACCGCGAGGTCCTTGCCCTGCACTTCGAACCATCCTTCTCCGTCGACGCGTAGCAAGCCGTCGCTCGCCTTCGCGAGGGCGGCGGCGGCGGAGATGGCGACGGACAACGCGATGCCGTGCGAGTCGCGATCGGAGAGCTCGAAGACGACACCCTCGCGCGCCTCGGTGAGGAGGCTGCGCAGACGTTTGCCGAGCTCGGCATCTTCGAGGGACGTGGCCTCGTCGAAGAGCGCGCGACGATCGTTTTCCCACGTTTTTCCGACCAAACGCTGGAGGCCGATGGGGCGGCTGGTCGGGGCGTAGGTGATGCTCCACTCCTCGAAGCCGGAGCCTTCCGCCTCGACGCGGAGCTGCGCGAGCACTTGCGCGGCCGTATCTTCGTCGCTCGCCGGAAAGCGCGCGGCGATCGTCGGCAGGCGCGAGGCGATCGCGTCGCGAAGGAGCTCGGGGGTGACCGCCGAGAGCGTGGTGCGAGCGACGGTGTGGATACGGATCGCCATGAAGGCGAGCGTACCTGGAACCGAGCGAATCAGCCGTAGGACTCGATCAGCTTGAGGAACGAGAGGACGCCGTGTCCCGTCGCGCCCTTGACGTAGAAGCCCATCGGCTTGTCGCTGACCACGGGGCCGGCGATGTCGCAGTGGACCCAAGGCACGTCGCCGACGAACTCGCGGAGGAAGAGCGCCGCGGTGATCGAGCCGCCGTAGCGCGAACCGAGGTGCTTGAGATCGGCGATTTCGCTCTTCAGTTGATCGCGCAGCTCCTCGAGCAGCGGCATGCGCCACATCGACTCGCCAGCCTCGTCGACCGCCGCCTTGAACTTGGTCGCGAGCTCGTCGCGGTTCGAATAGAAGGCGCTGCAGGTGTTGCCGAGGGCGACCATGCAAGCGCCGGTGAGCGTGGCGTTGTCGACGATGAGATCGGGCTCGAGCGTGCGCGAGTAGGCGAGCGCGTCGGCGAGCACCAAGCGCCCTTCGGCGTCGGTGTTGATGATCTCGACGAACTTGCCGTCGAGCGAGGGGAAGACGTCGCCCGGACGATAGGCGTTGCCGTCGGGCATGTTGTCGGTGGCGGCGATGATGCCGTGGACCTCGACGTTGGGCTTGAGCGCGGCGACGGCCGCCATCAGCCCGACGACGTTTCCAGCCCCCGACATGTCGATTTTCATGTCGATCATGCCGTCGGCGGGCTTGATGCAGAGACCGCCGCTGTCGAAGGTGAGGCCCTTGCCGACGAAGACGAGCTTCTTCGGCTTCTTCTTCCCCTGCGTCTTCGGCACGTAGCTCATGTGGATGAAGCGCGGCTCGGTGGTCGAGCCTTGGTTCACCGCGAGGAGCAACGTCATCTTCCGCTTGGTGATCTCCGCTTTGTCGAAGACCTGGATTTTCAGGCCTCCCGCCTTGGCGACGGCTTGCGCGCGGCGCGCCAGCTCGGGGGCGTCGAGGACGTTCGGCGGCTCGGTGACCAAGTCGCGCGTGAGGCAGACCGCGCGACCGATGGCGGCGCCGAGATCGACCGCGTCTTTGCCCGCGGGAGTGACTTTCTCGAGGACGATGACGGCCTCTTCGAGCATCACCTTGGGAGCGCGTTCGCCGGTGAGGTACTTGGTGAAGCGATAGGCGCCGAGCGGAAGGCCTTCGGCGAGCGCACGAAGCGAGGCGACGTCACCCGAGGGAGCCACCACCGCGACCGAGCGAGCGCGTTCGGCGTTGGCGGTGCGGGCGGCGCGCGCGGCGTACGAGCGCACGGCCGGAGCCGACGGATGCTTGTCGTCGCCGAGCCCGAGCACGAGGACGGTGCGCGCCGCGAGCTTGCCGTTGCTGCCGATGGAGAGCGAGCTGCCCGGCTTGCCGGTGAACTCTTCACGCTTGGCCTGCGCGAGGAGCGCGCCCGAGAGCGCAGCGTCGATCGCGTCGAGCGTCGAGTTCGCTGCCCAAGGCGCGGGCTCTGCCTTCGACTTCTTCTTTCCCTTGTCGCCCGCCGAGGCGACCGTGAACGCGGGGACGACGAGGACGTCGACGGGGAATTGGGCTGCTTTGCCCCCCTTGAGCTCGATCTTCATGACCTAAGGCGCTCTCTTTCGCAGGTTGGCGGCTCACAGGAGACAGGCCGCCGTACGCCGCGCACAGCTATTTGCTTGCCAGCGTTGGCCGTCAAGAAAGCACCGCGCGTTCATGACGTTCTCCGATTTTTCTTTTCCTGCACCCTCTCACGTCTGCAACGCGTCATTGCGTAGGTGAAAGGCGGAGGTGAAAGGCGTGGGTGAAAGGCGTGGGGTGCCAAACCGCTCGTGCGGACCTACAGTGCGGAAATGGCCGCTGTAGCGCACCGCATCGCGACGTCCCTGCCGCTCCTCAAGGACGAGCCGGGGCCCAACGCCGAACGCTTCGACCTCGAGTCCCGCCTCGCCACGCTCGCGCCGACGCTCGATCTCGAAGCTGAAATCCAGCGCCTGCGCAAAGAGCGCAACGCGGTGATCCTCGCCCACTACTATCAAGAGGGCGAGATCCAAGACCTCGCCGATCACCTCGGCGACTCGCTGCAGCTCGCGCAGGCCGCGCGCAAGACCACCGCCGACGTCATCGTCTTCTGCGGCGTGCACTTCATGGCCGAGACGGCGAAGATCTTGAACCCCGATCGCATCGTCGTCGTCCCCGACATGGACGCCGGTTGCTCGCTCGCCGACGGCTGCAAAGGCAGCGATTTGGCCGCGTGGAAGGCCTCGCATCCGCAGCACGCGGTCGTCAGCTACATCAACTGCACCGCCGAGGTGAAGGCACTCTCCGACGTCATCGTCACCTCGTCGAACGCCGAGAAAATCGTCCGCGGCTTCGAGCCCGGTCGCCCGCTGCTCTTCGCCCCCGATCGCAACCTCGGCGCCTGGCTGGTGAAGAAGACGGGCCGCGAAATGACGCTCTGGCAAGGCGCCTGCGTGGTGCACGAACAGTTCAGCGAAAAGGCCATCGTCCAGCTGCGCGAGAAGTGGGAACGTACGGCCGGGAGCGTCGAGATCCTCGCCCACCCCGAGTGCGAAGCGCCGATCCTCCGCCACGCCGACTTCATCGGCTCCACCACTGCACTGCTCAACCGCGCCAAAGCGTCGAGCGCCAAGGCCCTCATCGTCGCCACCGAGCCGGGCATCCTCCATCAGATGAAACGCGCTCGCCCCGACGTCACCTTCCTCGACGTGCCGAGCGAAGACGCCGCCTGCGGATGCAACAACTGCCCGCACATGAAGCGAAACACGCTCGAAAAGCTCTATCTCTGCCTGCGCGATCTGAAGCCGCGGCTGGAGATGGATAGTGAGCTGATGAATCGCGCGCGCGTGCCGATCGAGCGGATGTTGAGCCTGTCGTAGCCACGCGCCGGCGTAACCTGCCGAAATCTGGGCCCCTCCCCGGCCAAACCGCTACCGCCCGCTGGGAAGGCTCCACCCACATGCAGGCGTTCTCCAGAGAAATGGCGTTCCCGATGGCTGCTGATCCGACGACGGCGACGCGGGGCGCTGTACATCTCCCCTCGCCGCCACTAGGAATCCGGCGGGTGCAGCCCCGGCCGAGCCAAATCGCGCAAGCGGTGACCGCAGCGCGCGTTCACCCGCACGCGGCGAAGATCGCCGAGGTCGCGGCCGAGGTGGGGGCCCGCATCGCCGATGGTCGGCTCCGTCACTCGGAGATTTCCGACGTCGCCGCCGTCGCGCAGCGGGTCGGCCTCGAGCCCGAGGATGCGCAGACCGAGTTCGGCAACATCCTCGCCATCCTCGAGCGCGGGGCCGAAGACGCCGCGGAGCGGGCCATCGTCGCCACCTTCGTCGCCGCCGGTGCCGTGCGCAAGCTCGAGGTGCAGCTCGACGACGAGGCCGAAGTGCGCCGTTGGGCCGAGCGACTCTGCTACCTCGCCGCGCACGCCGGCTTCGATCCACTCGGCGCGCTCCCCGAGGGAACCGATCCTCGCCTTCTCCACGCGCTCTTTCGCGCGCTCGTCGATCACGCGCGACAAATCGACGAAGGAAAAGCGCCCAAGGCCGACCGCGCCGAGCTCTTGGTGGCGGCCGCCGCGCTCGCCGATGCGGTCGAGATGCTCGGAGATGCCGACGAGCTGGCACCGCTCGTTTCACGCCTCGGTGCCGACGTCGCCGACCTCACCGCCGGACGAATCATCACCGCGCACGCAGCAGCGGCACCTTCGACCGTCGTCGCTTCGGCTCCTTCGAGTGCGTCCGTGAAGGGCTACCTCGCCCCGTTGCCGCGCGGCGCCTTCGTCACCTGCGTGCAGGCCTTCACTGGCTACTTGTTGGTGCGTTCGGTCGCCGTCTTGATCGCTCGGCTCGCCCTCTCGCTCAAGCGTGACGCGCGCATCGAGCTCACCCAACGTGGGCTCGAAATCGACGCCAAGGTCGGGCTCCTCGGTCGCGAGGTGCGAACCCTCCGCGCCCACTATCCGGCGAGCGGCGTCGCTTCGATCACGCGCGAGGTGCGCTTTCCCTCGATCCACATCTACGTCGGGCTCGCTGCGCTCCTCCTCGGCACCTACGCCGGCGTCACCTTCCTCGCGTGGGGCGTGCCGTCGGCGAGTCCGCGGCTCATCGCCTACGGGCTCCTCGCGCTGCTCCTCGGCGTCGTCCTCGATCTCGTCCTCACCGCGCTCGTGCCTGGTGCGCGCGGCACTTGTCGCGTCGTCGTCACCCCGCGCCGCGGCTCACGCGTGTGCGTCGCGGGTGTCGATGCACAAGCGGCCGATCGTCTCCTCGCCGATCTCGCGCGACGCCTCGACTAGCGGCCCCGGTTCGAAGCCCGACTTCGACGCCAAGATGGGAGCGCGACCGCGGGTCGTAGGAGTTGCGCCTGCTACCAACGCACTTTTCTCGCGAGGGTGCGGCCACACACCGAGGTCGGTGTCGCGCGCTCGGCGCCGAGCGCGCACACGTTCTCACCTATTTTGACCAGATGCACGTCACGACGTTGACCAATTGCGCAGGAACATGCCCGAATGGCGCGGGGTTGGATCCGGCGCGGGGTGCTTCGGGCTGGGCTCGGGGGCCGTCACGAGCGAGACCGACACCAAGTGAATTCCGGGGGGCGACTTTCCAACATGATGCGTGACCAAGAGACGATCTCGGATCTGATCTCCCCGCCACCACCGTCGGTGGGGCCGCAGGGTGACGTGCTGAAGGCGCGTTGGGTGCGCCTCGCAGGCGACTTCGACCAGCTCGCCGTGCTCGACCCTCAATCGAGCCGCGCGCTCGTCCACGCCAAAGGAAACGCGGAAAACGCAGAAGACGCGGAAAAACGTGGCGTTCGGGACGTCGGGCAACTGCTCTTGCTCGGCCACGAACAAGCGCTCGCCGACGCCGAAGCGTACATCTCCGAGGGACACACCATTCGCACCGGTCACGTCGTCGAGTTCGACGACATCGACGACGAGGCCGCGCTCCGACGTTGGACGGCCGAGCTCGATCGCGCGAGCGCACGTGGCTGGGCTCCGCCGGCGCCGAACGGCTTCTGGGCGTCGTTTCTCCATTGGCGCACGCCGCTGGGGATGGCCCGACTGACCGAGCGCCGTATTCCGGCCCGCCGTCGCGTCGATTGAAACCGCGCGGCGTCATCCGCGTACCCATGAGATGACGCGCCTTCGCATCGCAGCGGCACTGCTGGCCATCTCGGCCATCGCCGCGGGGGGGTGCACGCGCACGAGCTCGGGGCCCGAATCGTCTCCAGGGACGAGCGAGATCCATCCCGAGGTCGCCGCGAAGGTCACCTCGCCGCGCGCGTTCGCGATCGTCGAGCTCTTCTCGTCGGAAGGTTGCTCGAGCTGTCCACCGGCAGAGCAGCTCCTCGGCGAGCTCCTCGGCGAGGCGCGCGCGCAAGGGACGAACATCCTCTACCTCGGATTCCACGTGAACTACTGGGACGGCCTCGGTTGGAAGGATCCGTACTCCAGCGCAGCGTTCACCCAGCGTCAGCGCATGTACGCCGATCGCTGGGGAAAAAGCGGCCTCTACACGCCCCAGGCCGTCGTCGGCGGACGCTACGAGATGCTCGGCAGCTACGAGGCGAAGCTTCGCGCCGCCATCGAGGTGTCGCTCTCGCGCGAGACGTACACCACCGTCGAGGTGAAGCTCGGCGAGGCGACGGCCGATCACGTAGAGGTCGACTTCACCATCGACGGCGCGCCGGCCGATGCGCTCCTCGATCTCGCCCTCGTCGAGCGCGACCTGCGCGACGTGCCCGACCGCGGAGAGAACGAAGGAACGCCGATCGGCCTACAAAACGTGGTGCGCACGTTCGAGACGGTGGCAGCGACCACGAAGGGACACGCGACGTTACGCGTTCCGCCGGGCGTCCGTCACGCACATGCGTCCGTCGTCGCTTACGTGCAGAAGCGCGACGACCTCGTCATCGTCGGCGGCACCAGCGTCGATCTCGTGCCCTGAGCTCGTGCCCTGAGCTCGTGACCTCGGCTCAGGTCGCGGGCCGAGGCGGCTCGCCGACGTAGCGCGCACGAGGACGGAGCAAGTGAGGATCGTTCCGTTGCTCGAAAATGTGGGCGACCCAACCGGCGCTGCGGCCGAGGGCGAAGATCGCGAGCGCCGAGCCGGACGGGAGATCGAGCGCGGAGGTGAGTGCGACGAGGCCGACGTCGAGGGTCGGTGGTTCGCGCCCCTCGCGCTTCATGACGTCGACGAGCGCGAGGATGCTCGTGAGCATCGGATGCCGGCCGTCACGTCCGCCGATGGCACCGAGGGAGCGCGCGAGCTCGAGGAGCAACTCGGCGCGGGGATCGCCGTGCTCGTAGAGTCGGTGGCCGAAGCCTGGAATCGCCTCGCCACGCCGCGTGCGCTCGTGGACGACGGCGCCCGCGCGCTCGGGACGCCCGACCTCCGCGACGAGGGCTTCGACCCGATCGCACGCGCCGCCGTGGCGTGGGCCGGAGAGCGCGGCGAGGGCAGCGCTGACGCAGGCGTAGAGATCGGCGCCGGCAGAAGCGGCGATGCGCGCAGCGAAGGTGGAGACGTTGAGCTCGTGATCGGCGCAGAGAATCAGCGCCTTATTTACGGCTTCTCGCGACGCTCTCTTCGACTTGGTCTTGCCACCGAGCGCGACGAGACACGAAGAGGCGAGGTCAGCCGCGGCCGCCGCTTCTTCGACGCAGGCGCGACCTCGAGGCAGTCCGAGGAGTGCGGCCATCGCGGCCACGAGCTTGTGCGCGCGCTCCTGCTCGGCCGCGAGCGGGGCTCCGAAACGTCCGAGATCACGCGCAGCCATCGCGGCGACGCCGAGCGTGAGCGCTGCGAGCGGGCTCGGTTCTGCGGGGAGGAGGGCCGTGACGGCGCGCAGACCGAGCCGCGACGGCGCCACGAATCGCGCAGGAGCTTCGGGGAGCACGCCGACGGCGAGGAGCTCGGCGACCGATTCGAAAGGCACCCCGGCGCGGGCCAAGGAGACGGCGGCGTGACCTCGATAGAACGGACCGTCGGGGCTGATCGCCGTCACCGCCGAGTCGAGGACGGGCTCTCCCCAACGCAGCGCAGCGCCGGCGAGAGGACCGTGCCCGGCGCGCGCATCGCTGCGGCTCTTCAGACGCTCGACGTCGGAGCGGAGATAGCGATGCGTGCGCCCCTCGCGCACCGAGCGGAGGAGGCCACGACTGACGTAGGCGTAGAGCGTCTGCGGCTTCACCTCGAGCAACGCGGCGGCGATGGTGGCCGTCAGATAGGTGTCCTCCATCGCGACATCATGTCGACACATTGATTGTTTGATCAATCTGGATCAATGCATCGCGCGGACCCATGGTTCGCCGAGGCAGCAACGAGGAGGCAGCGATGGACACCATGACCAAAGTGGCAAACGGCGCGAACGCAGCGAACGCAGCGAACGGCGGCAAGAAGGGCGGAGGACTCGACGGGGTCGTCGTCAGCGACACGCGGCTCTCGGACGTCGACGGGGAGCGCGGGCGGCTGGTGATCGCCGGCCACGACGTCGAATCGCTCTCGGGTGCGGTCACCTTCGAGCAGGTTCTAGGGGCGCTTTCGGCGCAGGATGGCGCGATTCCGACGCTGGCCGAAATCGAGGCGCGGCGCCGATCGCTCGGCGAGTGTCGCGCCCGCGCGTTCGCTCGCATCGACGCGCTCGGCGGCGCGCTCTCGATGAAGGATGGGATGGACGCGCTCCGAGCGGCCGTCGCGCAGCTCCCCGGCGCAGGAGAGAACCAAGAAGACGAGGTCATCGGCGCCGTCGCGGTCTTCGCCGCTGCTTGGTCACGCGTACAGGCTGGTCACGCGCCGATCGCCCCCGATGAAACGCGCACGCACGCCGCCGATTACCTGCGGATGGTGATGGATGGCGAGCCGCACGCTGCCGACGTGGCCGCGCTCGATGCCTACCTCGTCGCGGTCGTCGATCACGGGATGAACGCCTCCACCTTCGCCGCGCGCGTGGTCACCTCGACGGGCTCCGATGTCGTTTCGTCGGTCGTCGCCGCCATCGGCGCGCTCAAGGGGCCGCTCCATGGAGGCGCACCCGGACCGGTGCTCGACATGCTCGACGCGATCGCGAAGAGCGCCACGAGCGCAACCGGCACGAACGACAGCGGAAAAACCGGCGATCTCGATGAGCTGGCCGTGCGTTGGCTCGAGACCGAGCTCCTCGCCGGTCGTCGCATCATGGGGATGGGTCATCGCATCTATCGAGTGCGTGATCCGCGCGCGGCGGTGCTCGAGCGCGCAGCCTCGGTGCTCTGGCGGGCGGGCCGTGGTCGCGAAGGCGGACGGCTCGCGCTCGCGCGGGCGGTCGAACGCGCAGCGACGTCGATTCTCCGGGCGAAGCATCCGCAGAGGCCGCTGCATGCCAACGTCGAGTTCTTCACGGCGATCCTGCTCGACGCGCTCGGGCTGCCGCGGGGGCTCTTCTCGCCGACCTTCGCCGTCGGCCGCGTCGGCGGTTGGACCGCGCACGTGCTCGAGCAACGCGCGGAAGGACGCCTGATTCGTCCCGCCTCGCGCTACGTCGGTGCGATGCCGAGCCGCCGTGAAGACTAGAAGCCATCGGCGAGGTCTGCCGTGCGACGCTCCATCCGTCACCAATCACCACGAATTCAAGCCTAATCGTCGTGTCGTGCGACAGCGGGGTCGCGGTCGCGAGCACGGGAGCGCCTTCGTGCGGCCGGATCGTCGTTGGCGAAGACGACGGTGAAGATGACGAAGGCGATGTAGATGGCGACGAACTGGAGAATCATCGCCTTGCCCGACACCTGTTGGTAGACGGCGCTGGCGATTGGCGGACCGATGAGCATCCCGAGCGCGTACGACGCGTTGTAGTAGGCGTTGGCGCGGCTGTACTCGGAGGGCCGGGTGACGACGCCCTGGAGCGCGAGGCTCACCGGCGAGATCGACGCCAAGGTCGCGCCGCCGATCAAGAACGAGATGCACATCGCGATGAACGAATCGAGGAAGACGAAGCTGCTGATGGTGACGAGGCCGATGGTGCCGAGCACGCGAATGACGCGCAGGTGCCCGACGCGGTCGGCGATGCGACCGACGAGGTTGGAGAAGAGGAGCATCCCACCGGCGAAGAAGGCCGACATGAGGATGGTGTCGCTCTCGGGGACGTTCTTCACCTCCATCATGTAGATGGGGAGGAGGACGACGACCGACGATTGGAAGTATCCGAAGGTGAACGTGGCGGCACACGAGGTCTTGATTCGCCACAAAATCGAGCCTTCTGGCTCACTCGCCGGCGAGGACCCGGCGGCGACGGCGATGGCGTCGTCCTCGTGGAGCTCGGCGGTGTCGGGGTCGAGCGCGAAGGCGAGATAGAGCGCAGCGACGAGCGCGAGCACGCCCGAGCAGAGAAAGGCGAACGACATCGACGAGTGCCCGAGGAGCGGCTTGGCGACGAGCGGGCCGATCACCAGCCCCGACGAGAGCGCCATCGCGTAGACGCTGGTGGCGAAGGCTTTGTGCTCGCGAGGTGAGCGCGAGAGGATGATCGTCTCGCAACAGACGAAGAGCCCGACGCTGAACGAGCCATCGAGGAATCGGATGAGCCCCGTCCCGAGCACCGTCGATCGATGGGGAAAAGCGGTGACGCAGAGCGCGTAGCCGAGCACGCTGGCGACGAGCGTGGCGCGCGCGGAGAAGCGTCGGACGATGGCCCCGACGGGGAGCGAACAGACGACGAGCCCGAGCGCGAAGAAGGTGGCGACCCAACCGATTTGCACCTTCGAGAGGCCCGAGGCCTTGAGATGCAACGGCGTCAGCGAGACCGAAATGCCGAAGGCGATGCCGATGAGCAGCGTCCCGGCGTAGAGACGCCAGAGGTTCCGGTCACGGAGACGGGTGAACACTCTGCTCCGATTTGTCGGGAAAACCCTCGCGTTTGCGGATGATTCGCTCTTCCTGTCCGAGGCCGGTGAGCACCTCGCGCAAGTGGTTGGCGATGGCCATGTACGTGCGCAGGCGCGGCGTCTGATCGTAGAAGCGCGCGAGATCGACCGGCGCGCCGAAGACGACGGTGATCGGCTCGCCGGTGCCGTCGAAGTTGCCCTTCACTTGCTTCGGGAGATCGTTGCCGAGGCCGAGGATGAAGCAGGGAATGACGATCGGCCGCGCGGCGCGGACGATTTGTCCGATGCCGGGCTGCGCAGGGAGGAGCGTGTACGGATCGTCCGTCTTGTTGCGCGTTCCCTCGGGATGCATGCCGACGACCGAGCCGGAGAGGTTGCTGACCTCGGCGAGGAAGTCGACGACGTATTGGTTGAACGCGCGCTGCTCGGGCTTGCGCAAGACCGGCGGGTACATCGCCAGCGCCGACATCAACGCGTTGGCGACGACGCCGTCGGGGCGCTCATACCAGTAGTCGCTGCGCACAGGGAAATACATGCGCCGGGCCCAGCTGGTGCGACGGAGGAGCACGCTGGTGATGACGTAGAGGTCGAAGAAG
Organism: Deltaproteobacteria bacterium; assembly: GCA_025363655.1. GTDB lineage: Bacteria > Myxococcota_A > Polyangia > Polyangiales > JADJMO01 > JANYDK01. The sequence continues at coordinate 43,610 of JANYDK010000094.1, forward strand.
CTGCGATGGTTGGCGACGAAGAGGACGCCGCGATCGGGATGGAGCGACGTCAGGTGCTCGACGCCGTACGCATGAAGGATGTTCTTGGTGCAGTGATGCACCCAACCGGCGCCGACGGTCTTGAGGAACGCATGCGCCGCGACCTTGAGCGGGCCCACGCGATTGACCGTGTCGCAGAGCCTGAAGGCGGCCTTCTCGAAGCCCTCGAGGAGGGCGAGCTGCTCGGGAGTCGGCCTGATCATTCGCTTCCGCACGAGTTGTACGATCGCAAGCGCGAGGGGGTCCAGTGCCCGAGAAGAAAGCTCGAATCTGGTCGAAATTCGACGGGAAGCGTCGACGAAGACGGGCTTGCCGGAAGGAGATGTGGCAAGAAGTCGCGCTTCTCCCGCCCGCTCGGAGCCCCTCGCCCATGCTCGTTCGTCGTCCGTTGGTCGCTTCTTCGTCGTTCGCTCTCCTCGGATTTCTCGCCGCGCTCGTCCTCGGCGCCGGTGGTTCAGGCTGTGGCTCGTCGAGCAACTCCGACGCTCCCTCCGATGCCGGCGGTGATGCAGCCGAGGTCGCGGTCGACACGGCTCTCGTCGATGCGGCGCCCGACGGTCCCGATCGCGGCGCGGTGAGCACGGTTTATCCGGCGTTCAAGGTCGATGCGCCGCAGCTGATCAAGAACAAGGGCTACGTGATGAAGGCCCCCAAGGTCGTCACCGTCACCTGGGCTGGAAACACTGCGGCAGCGCGTTTCGAGCAGTTCGGTGATCAAATCGGCGCGTCGAACTACTGGAAGACCGCCGTCGGCGAGTACGGCGTCGGTCCCGCCACGAGCGGTGCCGATTCGCACATCCGCCTGCCCGACACGCCGCCGAAGGACATCATCTCGGAAGACCTCGACGGCTTCCTCAGCTCCAAGCTCAACGACGCGACGGCCGGCTTCCCCGCGCCGACCGTCGACACCGTCTACGTCTTCTACATCTCGCCCGAGACGCACGTGCAGGCGAACGGCGTCGATGGGTGCAGCTCGTTCGGCGGCTACCACACGTCGGCGCACATGACGCTCGCCGATGGCGATCACGACGTCGCCTACGCGGTCATCCCCGACTGTCCCGTCGGCGGCAACCGCATCGACTCGATGATCGACGCCGCCAGCCACGAAATCGGCGAAGCAGCGACCGACCCGTATCCCGAAGGCACCGCGCAGTCTGGGTACCGCGGCATCGACAACGATCACTTCGCCTGGGAAATCCTCAATCAGCTGCAGAACGAGAACGGCGACATGTGCGAGTTCCCGTACGGCGTCAGCGACACGACGGCGAACGAGCCGCTCTTCGCCTTCCCCGTACAGCGCCTGTGGTCGAACGCGTCGATCGCCGCTGGTCACGATCCGTGCGTGCCGGCGCCCTCGAGCGAGCCCTACTTCAACATGACGTTGCTCGACCCCGAAGCGATCACCGTCAACATGCGCGTCTTCGGGCGCGGCAACATCACGACCAAGGGCTATTCGATCGCCGTCGGCGAGACCAAGACGTTCGACGTCGGCTTCTACAGCGACGCCAAGACCGACCCGTGGACGCTCGAGGCGGTCGAAGGCAACGGCATCTTCGGCACCGGCGACTCCGGAACGCTGGAAATCAAGGTCTTTGGTGTGAGCGGTCAGAACGGGCAGAAGGCGCAGATTCGCGTCAAGGTCGTCGCTCCCGGCTCGATGGACGGTCCCGGTGGCGGCTCGTCGAAGAACGTCGAGATGCTGACGCTCATCTCGACGAACAAGAACGACACCAAGCACTTCCTGCCGATCTTCATCTCCAACCCGGCGCCGTAGTCGCATCCCCGGCCGTCGCCGGGGCCCCTACGCGCGCGGCGCTTTTTTCTCGGTCCAACGCAAGAAGCGCTCGAGCTCCCAGGTGTTGGCCACCTGCTCGGGCGCGAGCCAGGCGCGCTCGGCGTTGAGCTTGGCGTAGTCGACGCGTCCGAGCTCGCTCTCGTGGTGCGCGTCGCTGGTGAGGACGAAGTCGACCTTGCTCTCGCGTGCGCGGCGAAGTGCGTCGACCGACATGTCGAGGCGCGGCAATCCCCCGTTGACCTCGAGCGCGGTGCCGGTCTCCTCGGCGGCGGCGATGACCGCGTCGAGATCGAGCTCGATGCCCGGACGGGCGCCGATCATCCGCGCGCTCAGATGGCCGATCATCCGCACCGACGGATCGCGCATCGCGGCGACGACGCGACGGGTCTGCACGGCGCGATCGAGATCGAAGCGATCGTGGACCGAGGCGATGCAAAAATCGAAGCCGGCGCGGAACTCGGCGTCGTAGTCGAGCGTGCCCTCGGCGCCGATGTTGAGCTCGACGCCGTGGAGGAGACGGAGCGAGTCGCCGAGCTCCTGGCGCATCGCCGTGATCGCGGCGCGCTGTTCGAGGAGCGGCGCGCGACCGACGCCAGAGACCGTATTTTCCGCGTGATCGGTGAGCGCGAGGGCGCGATAGCCACGCGCTTTGGCGGCCGCGACCATCGCCTCGAGCGTCGACTTGCCGTCACCGGAGACCGTGGTGTGGACGTGAAAATCGCCGAGCACCGTACCGAGCGATCGCGGGAGCGTGCCGCGCTCGGCGGCCTCCAGCTCGCCAGCGTCTTCGCGGAGCACCGGCGGGATGAAGGGCAGGCCGAGGGCGGCGTAGATTTGCTCTTCGGTCTCGCTCGCGATCACCTTGCCCCCTTCGAGCTCGGAGAGCGCGTACTCGTTCAGGGTCCAACCGCGGGCGAGGGCGCGCTGACGGAGCTTGATGTTGTGGCCCTTGCTCCCCGTGAAATACAGCCTCGCCGCGCCGAGCTGGTGCTCTTCGACGACGCGCAGATCGATCTGCGTGCCGCGCCTCGTGACCACGCTCGTCTTCGTCGCTCCACGACCGAGGACGTGATCGACGATGCCCATCGAGACGAACGCCTCCATCACCGACGGAGCGATGCCCGCGGCGCCAGCGACGACGACGTCGATGTCGCCGACCGTCTCGGAGAAGCGACGGAGCGAGCCGCAGAACGACGCGTGCCGAACCCCGTCGACCTCACGCATGCGGGCGATGACGCGTTCGGCGAGCGGCAACGCGACCGAGATCGGCACTCGATCGAGCGCGCCGTGTTCCTCCAGCCGACTGACGGCGGTGGCGATTTTTTCTTCGGACTTCTCACCGAAGCCCTTGAGCACGCGGAGCTTCTTCTCGGCGAGCGCGCTCTTCAGATCGGCGATCGACTGCACGCCGAGCTCGGCACGAAGACGCTTCACCGCCTTCGGTCCGAGGCCTTGGATCTTGAGGAGGGCGACGACGCTGGTCGGATGCTTCGCCCGCAGCTCCTCGAGCTTCTCGACCTTCCCCTGCTCGAAGAGCTCTTTCACCTTCGCCGCCGTGCTCTTGCCGACGCCGTCGATCTTCATCAGCTCGGCGACGCTCAGCTTCTCGAGGTCGTTGGCCTGCGAGGCGATCGCCTGCGCGGCGCTCTCGTAGGCGCGTACGCGAAAGGACTGCGGGTCACCTTCGTCGAGCATGGTGAGCTCGGCGAGCTCGCGGAGCATGTCGAGGACGTCGTGCTTGGTGTCGGCCACGAGGAGAGGCTGCCGCGGCGGGCGCGCGGCGGAAAGGTGGGACTTGGCGCGAGTCGTCGTGTCTCCCCTTTCGTAACCCCACGAGGAGCCCTCATGACCCGAATGCTGCCCATGCTTTTCTTGCTCACCGGTCTCGTCGGCACTGGATGCGCGGCGAACACGACTGCAACCGACGAGAGCTCCGCGCGTTCGGCCGAGGCGCTCACCGTCTACTGGACGCACGTCTCTCCCGGCATGGCGATCCCGAGCAACGCCTTCGTCGGCGGCAGCGAGCCGATTCCCGGCGGCTATCGAAACCTCCAGATTTGTCGCGCATCGAGGGACGGCGGGATGCACCCGGGCAAGGTCATCGGCACCGCCTGCTCGTATCCCTACGGCGGCGGCGAGCAGTGGGCCGGTGACTTCGACGTCTTGATCGTCCCGCAAGCCGACGCCTTCTGGCACGCGACCGGCCAAGCGGGCTCGCTCCCCGCGTTCGCGTTGCAAGGGGGCTGGGAAGCGAACGGCACCGCACTCTGGATTTGCCGCGCCCACTACGCCGGCGGCCTGCACCCCGGCAAGGTCGTCGGCCGGATGTGCAACATCAGCTACGGCGGCAGCGAGATCCCGAACCCGACCTACGACGTCTTGGCGCTGCAACCGCACCTCAACGTCGATCTGCGCAAGCCGCTGGGAACGATTCCGCAGGTGCACCCATGGCACGCCACCGGCTCGAACTTCACGCCGAACGGCAGCGTCGACTGGAAGATGACCTGGCCCGATCGAACGTGGTCGTCGGGGAGCGCGTCGATCAACGGCAACGGCGATTTCGACCTCGGCGCGCGCTCCGATGCCTGCACGCCGGGAATCACGCCGGGAGCACGGACGCTCTACGTCTACGACCGCAGCACCGGCGAGTGGCTCTCGCAAGTGCTCTTCAACTGCTAGCCAGCGGCGACCGAGAGAGCGCGCGTGCATTCGCGCCGAGGCTGCTACGCTTCGGTCACACGAATGACACGCACGCCCTACTTTTTTGCGCTCTCCGTCGCCTTCGGCCTCGGCTGCAGTCACTCGAACGACGCCGGCACCAGCGTCGAAGACGCTCGAATTGACGACGTCAATATCGGCGATATCAAGACCGATGAGACCTCGCCCGCGTTCGTCTGCGCGCGCGGATCCAAGGTCGACGTCATCCCGACGACGTGCAACGGCGCCGCGGCGCTCTGCGATCGCGGCTACGACCACGTGACGACGGCGATGACGCACAACGCGATGTCGAACGCCGACGATCACTGGGCCGCGCCGAATCAAGGGCACGGGCTCGCCAGGCAGCTGCAGGACGGCATCCGCGGGATGATGCTCGACGTCCATTATTACGACCCCGAGAGCGGCAGCACCGACGCGCGCCGCGACGATTTGGCTCCCCTCGATCAGGTCTACCTCTGCCACGGCGTCTGCTCGCTCGGGCGTCGTCCTCTCGCCGAAGGCCTGTGCGATGTTGCGCAATTTCTCGATCAGAATCGCGGTGAGGTGCTGTCGATCATCTTCGAGAGCTACGTCACCTCGGCCGACCTCGCGGCGGTGGTGACGGCGAGCGGCCTCACCGACTACGTGACGACGCACGTCCGAGGAACGCCGTGGCCGACGCTGCGCGAGCTGATCTCGAAGAACCAAAGGTTGGTCGTCTTCACCGAGGACGGCGACGATTCGCCGGCGTGGAATCACTCGGCGTGGAAGAACATCCAAGACACGCCGTACTCGTTCACGGCCGCCGCCGACTTCACCTGCAAGCAGAACCGCGGCGCGAAGACGAATCCGCTCTTCCTCGTCAACCACTGGCTCGGCAACCCGCTCTCCGACATCAAGTACGCGCGCGAGGTCAACGTGAAGGGCGTGCTCCTCGGGCGCGTGCAACAGTGCACCAAGGAGGTGGGCATGGCGCCGACCTTCATCGGGGTCGATTTTTACGACGTCGGCGACCTCTTCGAGGTCGTGCGCATCACCAACGGACTGTGATCGAGGCGCTTCCGTTCGTCGTTCGTCACGCCGTGCCCGCCGATGGCGAGCCGGTGCGCACCTTCGTCCGCGCCGTTCTCTGGTCGTATGGGCTCGACGCGCAGCACCCCGACCTCGGCGTGTTCGCGGTGCCCTTCAACGGCGCGCTCGCCGAGCTGGTGGCGACGAAGGGCGGCGTGCCCATCGGCATGATCGCCCTGTGGCCGCGTGGCCGCGAATACGGATGGATTTCCAAGCTCTTCGTCGATCCCGAGCACCGCGGCCTCGGCGTCGGTCGCGCGCTCTTGCGTGCTGCCGAAGACGAAGCGCGCACGTGGAAGCTGAAGGCGATCGGTCTCAGCACGCTGCCGCGATTGCGAGAGGCGGTGCAGCTCTACGAGTCGATGGGCTGGCAGCGGCAAGCGGGCGAAGGCAAAGAGCGCATCTATTGGCGCATGCTCACGTGAGAAGCACTCGTCGCATCTCGCCCGCAGTGGGACCCGCTCGAGGTCCGCGAAAACGCCTTACTTCTCGCGAAAACTCTCAGCACGGAGCCCGAGATCGCGGAGCTTCTGCTGCAGGCTCTGGCGCACCATGCCGATGGCTTCCGCCGTCTGCGAGACGTTGCCCGCATGCCGTTCGAGCGCCGCGGTGAGGAAGGCGCGCTCCCACGCTTCGACGGCCTGACGCTTCGCCTCGGAGAAGCCGCCGAGATCGCTGCTCGACTCGGTGGTGCCGAGACCGACGTGGGGCAACGGCGCGAGGCGGAGCTCGCCTGGCTCGATCGAGGCGCCTGCCGCCAAGACCGCCGCTTGTTCGAGCACGTTGCGCAGCTCACGGACGTTGCCCGGCCAAGGATGACGCGCGAGCCGCTGCATCGCCGAAGGACCAGGGCGCGGCGCTGCCCGTCCGAGCCGCTGCGAGAGCCCACCGAGGAAGTGCTCGACGAGGGCGGGAAGATCTTCGAGACGCTCGCGCAAAGGCGGGGCCACGAGGCGGACGACGTCGAGCCGGAAGAGGAGATCTTGCTGAAATTTCCCGCTCGAAACGTCGGCCTCGAGATCGCGATGGGTGGCCGCGATGACGCGGACGTCGACCTGGATCGGCCGCGTGCCCCCGACGCGATCGAGGGTTCGCTCTTGGAGCACGCGCAGCACTTTGGCCTGCGTCTCGAGCGGCATGTCGCCGATCTCGTCGAGGAAGATGGTGCCACCTTCAGCCGCTTCGAAGCGCCCGATGCGACGCGCGCTCGCTCCGGTGAAGGCGCCCTTCTCGTGACCGAAGAGCTCGCTCTCGACCAGCTCGCGGCTGAAGGCGGCGCAGTTGACCGCGACGAAGGGACGACGGGCGCGCGGGCTGCGTTGGTGGATCGCCTGGGCGATCAGCTCCTTGCCGCTGCCGCTCTCGCCGCGGACGAGGACGCCGAGATCGGTCTCCGCGACCTTGACGATGGCGCCGAAGAGCCTTTGCATCGATGACCCGCTGCCGATCATCCCGTCGAGCCCGCTCTGGCGCGCGACGCGTTCGAGGAGGAGCCGGTGCTCGCGCAGCAGACGCGTGCGATCGAGCGCGCGGCCCACGATCAGGCGGATTTCGTCGTTGTCGAAGGGCTTCGGGACGTAGTCCTCGGCGCCGAGCTTCATCGCCTCGACCGCCACGCGCTCGGAGCCGTGGGCGGTGATCATGAGCACCGGCACCTCGGGGTGCGCCTCCTTGGCGGCGCGCAAGACGTCCATGCCGCTCGGTCCGTCTCCGAGGGAGAGATCGGTGATCACCATGTCGAAAGCTTCGGCCGTGGGCGTCGTGAGCATCGTGAGCATTCTCAGCGCGGCAGCGCCCGACTCGGCGGAGACGACGTCGTGACCGAGCTTGCGGAGGAGACCACCGAGCGCGAGTTGGATCGCCCGCTCGTCCTCGACGACGAGAATGCGCGCGTTCACGAGCGCATCCTCGAGAGCGTCGAGGTCGAGAGGGCGGTCCCAGGAGCCGAGCGCGTGGCGAGCGCCGAGGTCGCGTGCGGAAGGACGATCTCGAACTCGGTGGCACCCGGCTGCGATCGCACCTCGAAGGTGCCGCCGTGCGCGTCGACGATTTTTCGCGCGATGGCGAGGCCGAGCCCGGTCCCTTTGCTCTTGCTCGTACGGAAGGGCTCGAAGATGGTCGAGAGCCGATCGGCTGGAATTCCCGGCCCGTTGTCGCGCACCTTGAGCCACGCCGTGGTACCGGCGAGGTTCTGCCCGCCTTCGAGATCGATGCATGCGCTCTCCGGCGGCCGCCCTTCGAGCGCCTCGAGCGCGTTGACCACCAAGTTCATGAGCACGCGCCGAAGCTGCTCGGGATCGGCGCGCACGACGACGTCGGCGTCGACCGCGCGCGTGAGGATGACCCCCGACTTGACGACGCGATCACGCAACGTCTCCATCGACGAGTCGACGATGGCGCCGAGGGTGACCTCTTCGTAGCGCGGCGCCTCGTCGCGGGCGTAGCGGAGCAAGTGGGTGATGGATCGTTCGACGCGATCGAGCTCTTCCAGCGCCACCCGCGCATACTCGGCGTTCTCCGGCGCCGCGGGATCTTCCCCGATCTGCGCCACCAGGCTCCGCGCCGCGGTGATCGGGTTGCGGATTTCGTGGGCGATTTTCGCGCTCAAGAGCTCGAGCGAGCGCGCATGTCCTCGCGCCAACTCCGAGCGTGCGACCTCCGACGAGACCGACGGGGCCGCCGTCACGATCACTTGCTGCGGCGCTGGCGTCGGGGACGAGGTCGGCATCGCGCGAACGATCCGCGCACGCTCTTGCTCGAGGAGCCTCTCGCGAAGGTCGGGCGCGATCATCGCGTAGAAGGCGTGCATCGCGAGGCCGATGCCCCACGAGAGGGCGACGATGACCATCGGGGTGAACCCTGCCGTCCACCAGAGGAAGAGCCCGACCGCCCCCCACGCCGTGCAGTGCGCGTAGAAGCCGATCTTCTTCTGCGCCGCGCGGCGCGCGAGGGCTTCGTGGGAGGGGGCGAGCTGCGCGTCGGACATCGGCGGATGAATCGTAGCGTGGTACATCGGGGAGGGCTCCGTCGGGCGTAATTTTCAGCCGTTGCGACCGTCGACGGGGGCGACGAAGGGCACCTCCATCCGCAGGTCGACGGTGGCCTGGCAGGTCGACTGCACGCACGTCTCCGAGACGACGTGGAGCGTTTCGTCACCCTCGCCGCCCTCGCCGGCTTCGAAGGTGAACCGACGCGACGTCGGCCCTTCGCTGACGAGGACGAGCCGCGCGCCCGTCTTGGTCCCATTGCCGACGAGGTGCACCCCTCCGCCGCCGAGCAGCTCGAAGTGATAGTCGTGCGTGGTCGCCGACCACGTGATGGCGAGGCGATCGACCTCGCGGCCGTCGTCGCGCGCGATCGTCTCGACGCAATCGACCCCGGCGCCAGAGGGCGAGAAGGCGCAACGGAGCGTGCCGTTGCCGTTCGCCGAAGCGTGGTCGCCGACGAGGAAGTCGAGCGCGCGCACCTCGGCGGGCGCACCTGCAGGCGGCGTCGCAGCGTCGCGATGGAGTGAGCAGCCAAAGGCGAACGACGAGAGAGCGACGAGCGAGAGAACTGCGACGGGAGCGAGGAGGTTCTTCATGCCTCCCCTTCAGCAACCGCGGTGCCGCGGCGAATGGGCTTATTTTCTCGGTGATTTCACGAGGCTGCATGCAGCGCGCTGCTGGCAGTGCAGTGAACTTCCTGCACCCGTCTCGACTCAGCCGCGCGCTTCGAGCCAGCTGCGAAATCGCCCGACCAGCTCGTCGATGTGCGCGTCGTCGCCACGTGACACCAGGTTCTCGATGCCGAGCCCACGAAGCGCCGCGAGCGCGATGTGCACGTCGACGTCGTCGGGAGAACGGCCGAGCAGCGTCGCCATGCCCACCCGCTGCAGCTGGAGGTTCTTCGCGAACATCTTCGCCACCTCGGGATCGTCCTGCGCTTCGGCGGCGAGCCCGAGCATCACCCGCGAGCGCTTCCGATCGCGCAGCATGACGCGCACCTGGGCGAAGAAGAGATCGTAGAGCTCGGCGCGCGGGAGCTTCTGCGCCTGCGCCAACACCTTCTCGAACTCGAGCCGATTGCGCGCCGCGAGCCGCTCGACGACCGCCAGCGCGAGCGCCGACTTCTTCGGAAAGTAATAGGTCAGGTGCCCCTGCTGCACGCCCGCTTCACGCGCGACCTTGACCTGCCCGAAGCCCTTCGCCCCTTGGGTCTCGAGGAGCCGCACCGCGGCGTCGACGATCTTCGTCTTCAGCTCCTCACTCATCCGCCCCCCCGATCATGAGCCCCATTTCTAGGGCCTTCGACGCTTGGAGCGCAATGCACCTGGAGGAGTCTAGATGGGGCCGAGCATCGCGTTCATCGGGCTCACCTTCGACGCGGTGAGCGTGCCGGTGACGTCGACGTCGAGCTCGACGACGACGTAGTACACGTCCTCCATGCCCGGGTGGCTGCAGGTCGCGTAGTGACGGGTGTCGGGAAAGTCGAGCTCCACGGTCACGTGGATCGCGCCGTCCTTCAGCGCGTCGGTGAGGCCGCCGAGCTCGATGGCCAAGGAGCGCGGCGCAGCCTGCGTCGCGCCGCCGACCGTGATGCCGCAGGGGAGCCCGCGATCGGCGCTCGGATCGAGACCAGGATGTTTGCACCCCACGACCGAGGGGCGCACCGCCAGGTAATACGCCGCAGGAGGCTCGTAGGCGCCTGCCAGCGGTGGCTCCCACTGAAGCGTGAGGGACGTCGTCTTTCCCTGCGTCGTGAGCCCTCCGCGGATCTTGCCCTGCTCCAAAGATGGCTTCGGGCAATCATCACGCGTCGAGCTCGACGAGCCGACGAGACATCCAGAACCAAGCAGCGCGAGGAGACCGACGAGGGCTGGAGATCGCATGCTCGACCAGACAGCAAGCAGCGTGCTCGCATCGACGACGCGCGAAGTGTGCCATCGATGCGAGACATCAAGTCGTTGCCCGGAGGGTTTCAGTGAAACCCGCGAAACGTGACGAGCGTGTCGCGGTTTGACGAAGCCACTTGAAAACAGGCACCTCGTCGAGGGCACGGCGATTGCGATGGCTTCGCTCATGAACCTGCCGAGGATCCTCGCACTCCCCTTGCCGCTCGTGCTCGTCGTGCTCGTCGGCGCTTGCGGCAGCAGCGATGGCGCGAGTGACGCGCCCGACACGGCGGTCACGGACTCGAGCAGCGACGCCGTCGCCGACACGGGTACCAGCGGCACGGACAGCTTGGTGCCGCCCAAAGACGGCGAGGTCACGCCCGATGCGCCGGGCAGCGATGTCGCCGCACCCGACACCGCCGCGCCCGACACCGGTCCTCCCGCGGTCGATCCCTGCATCGAGGCCGGCACCTGTCCGATCGGCAAATGGATCGACGTCACGCCGAAGAGCGTCGACATGAAGGCCGATCTCTCGTGCGGCAATTTCGGCTCCGAGAGCGTGCAGGTCGACTCGATGCGCCCGGAGATCGTCTACACGCAGTTCAACTGCAAGGGCGTCTACCGCTCGAACGACTACGGCATGACGTGGACCGGTCCGATCAACACCGGCTCGAATGGCGCGACCGTGAGTGACTGCGCGGGCGGCGTCGCGATGGCGCCGCACAACAGCGGTCCGACGCTCTACCAATCGTGCATCCGCGGCAGCGGCATCGGCTTCTGGAAGTCGACCAACGGCGGCGTCGACTGGACGAAATACAACGTCGCTCCAGGCGGCGGCAGGCAAGATTTCTATCCGCCGACGTTCGATCCACACGACGAAAACCACCTCCTCATCGTCGGCCACGAGATGAACGTCTTCGCCGAGAGCACCGACGGCGGCGCGACCTGGAAGTCGGTCCCGGTGAAGAAGGAGATGGAGACGAGCGGCGGCACCTCGGCGCTCGAGTTCATCGACACCGGCGTCGCGACGACGACCGCGAAGACGTGGCTCTACACGGCGTCGATGCAAGGTGGCAAGGTCGGTACCTGGCGCACCGAGGACGCCGGCGCGACGTGGACCCGCGTCGACAAGAACGAGAAGTCGCACTCGCTCTTCCAAATCTACCAACCAGACGCGACGGGCGTCGTCTACATGGCGGGCCTCTATTCGGACCTCGGTTGGGGCGTCCTCCGCAGCAAAGACTTCGGCAAAACGTGGACACACGTCGGCGCGACGACCAACGAGAACATCGTCTTCGGCACGAAAAAACACGTCTATTCGATGTGGGGTTGGGCCGCGGGCGTCGGCACCGACGTCGCACCGACGCTGCAAATCGCCGACTCGGCGGGCGTGACCTGGGCGAACGCGACGACGCCGAGCGCGATGTACCAAGGACCGGCGCAAGCGAGCGTCACCTTCGACGGCACGTATTCGATCATCCTCATCGCCAACTTCAACGGCGGCGTCTGGCGCTACGTCGAGGGCCCGTGAAGCGCGCGCTCGTCTTCGCGAGCTTCGGGCTCGTCGTCAGTTGCGGCTCGAGCGACGCAGGCGACGACGCGGCGCGGCCAGAGGTCGGCGGCGAGGACACGAACGCTTCCAGCGGAGAAACAAGCACCGAAGCGAGCACCGAAGACTCGCGACCGCTCGGCGCGGACACGACCTCGAACGCGGACGTCGCTCCTATCGGCGACACGAGCACCGACACGAGCACCGACGCGATCGGCGTCGATGTCGTGCGGCCCGACGACCCGTGCAAGACCGATGGCGGCTGTCCCGTCGGCGTCTGGATCGACGTCACGCCGTCGAAGATCGACTTGAAGGCCGGCGCCTGCGGCAACTACGGCACGAAGACCGTGCAGGTCGATCCCGCGCGTCCGCAAGACGTCTACACGACGTTCCATTGTCAGGGCATCTGGAAGTCGACCGACTATGGCCAGACCTGGACCGGGCCGCTGAACACCGGGGAAAACGCGGCCAAGGTCACTGACTGCGCCGGAAGCATCACCCTCGCGCGCACCTCGTCGTCGGGCCCTCCGACGATTCACCTCTCGTGCATTCGCGGCTCGGGCACTGGCTACTGGGTTTCGACCAACGGCGGCGTCGACTTCACGCCGCACGTCGCCCCCGCGAGCGCGGGCACCGATCAGCAATGGTATCCGCCGGTGCTCGATCCTTCCGATGGTCGTCACTTGCTGATGGCCGGTCATGGCAACGACAACTTGGTCGAGACCGCCGACGGCGGCGTCACGTGGAAGGCGCTCGTCGCACCAAAGCCCCAAAAAAGTGGCACTTCGGGGATGGCGTTCCTCGAGATGGGCGATCCGGCGAAGACGCGACGCACCTGGCTTTGGCTCGCCGCGCAGAGCGGCGGAACGATTGGCACCTACCGCACCGAAGACGGCGGCTCGACGTACGCGCCCGTCGACAAGAACGAGCACGTCAACGGCGCGACCAGCGTCTGGCAACCGGGCGGCGGCATCGTCTTCATGGCCGGCTCGTACTCGGCCCTCGGCGACGGCGTCCTGCGCAGCATCGATTACGGCAAGACGTGGGCGCACGTCGGCGCGAACATGCCGGAGACCGTCGTCATCGGCACGTCGAAGTCGCTGCACGCGATGTACGGCTGGGCGATTGGCGCCAGCGGCGCGGTCGATCCTTTGTGGGAGCACGCCGATGAGCCCGGCACCGGCGCTTGGTCGAAGTCCGCAGTGCCCACCAGCTGGACGCAAGGCCCCGCGCAAGCCGCGACCACCAACGACGGCAAGAACGACATCATCCTCATGGCCAGCTACAACTCGGGCATGTGGAGGTATGTCGAGAAGTGATTCGGCTTGTTTTTACGGCGACTGCTAGCCTTCGCGAATGCCGATCAAGCCGTCCGCCTCTGCCTCCGCCTCGACCTCGACCTCGGCAGCACCGGCGAAAGACGGCTGCGACATCGGCCACGTGGGAGGCGACGCCAGCGTCGCACTGCTCTTCGCGATGGGCCTCGCCTTGATTGCGAAGTTGGCGCGCCGCTGATCTCTCACCGGACGCATGGAAACAAGACGGAGCCGTGGTTGACGTCGGCCGTGAGGTCTCGAGACGATCGCGCCGAGCCAGAGCGCGCGCATCGACCGATCTTGGCTACTTCACTTGCCCGACGTTTCCTTCGGCCAGGTCGATCGCCAAGAGGCAAAGCAGCTCGGCGGTGCGCTTCGCCTTCTTGTCGAAGCCGACGAAGTGCGCCTTCCAAATCTTCTGCTTCCCGTCGCGCGTCTCCACCGGCGTCCCGTCGTCGCGCACCTCGAGCGAGCCATTGCCGCCGGCGACGAGGACGATCTTGCCGTCGGCATCGAACGACGCCTTCTGCTTGGTTTCCCGCGGACTGATGAGCGCACCGTCGGGCGCGACCGCGTAGGACTCTTTGCCGTTCTTGTCGACGAGGTGGACGCCGTCGACCTTGCCGACCACGGTGCCATCGGGCGCGTGAACGGTGCCGTCGGCGTCGAGCGAAATGAGCGGGGCTCCGCCATCGTCGGGGGCGAGCTTCATCGCCACGACCTGAAGCGTGTTCGCGTTCGCATCGGGGGGCGGGCGCGGGGGATTCTCCGCGAGGACGATGTCCGGGTTCTTCGGGGTCTTCGAGGACGGACCGCAGGCGGCGAAGGCGACGACAGAGACAGAGACGAAGGCGGCGGCGAGCGGGCGGTGGGGCATCACCCGGGAGCGTAACAAACACGCGCGGGTAGGTGCGGTCGTCAGCCCTCGGTGAAGGTGCCTTTGAGCGCCGTGCACGCTGCTCGGGCGCTGTCGGCGGTGAAGGCCGGTGCGTAGTACCGAATCACTTCCTCGCTGACGACATGGTGGGAGTGTAGAAGCGCACCTCGTCGAAGCCAGGACGGCTTGCGTCGATGCACGGATGCGAAGGTGCACCAGGGCTCGATCGCGCGGGTGAGACTTGGCGATCAGCTCGAGGTAGCCGCGTTCCGACCTACAAAAGGCGAAAGGCGCCGCAGCCCATCGGCCACGACGCCCTCCGACGACTTCGGGTCGAACTACTCCGCCGCAGCGACCTGCGCGGTATTCACGACCGGAATCGTTCCCTTCTTGTCATGCGCATCGTGCACATGATCGTGCTTCTTCGTCAGCGCGGCCCCGAGCTCGAGCCACTCGGCGCTGATCTTCCCACGCACGACGTCGGTGACGACCGAGAGGTCTTCCTTCGCCATCTGGATCATCTCGGGCGCGTTCTTGCGGATCTCGCTCACCTTGGCGACGGCCTTGGGTCCGAGCTCCTTGGCGCTCTTGAACGCCTTCGCGACCTTGTTCTTCGCGCGGGTGAAGCGCGACTGGGTCATGATCGGGCCGATCTCGTGGATGAGGTCGGCGCCCGAGCCGCAGACCGCGTGCGGGGAGTGGTGGAGCGGGCTGGCGTAGCCCGGGTTCTTCTCGAGCCACTCGTTCACCTGCTCACGGGTGAGGCCGTACTGCGTGAGGCTCGCCTCGAGCTCCTCGGTGGCAGCGAGCTTCGCCTTGAACAGGTACATCTGCACGCGCGAGTAGAAGTTGACGCGACCGTCGCCCGAGGTCTCGACGGGGCAGAAGATGGTCCCCGGGAAGAGCTCGGTGATGAGCGACTGCACGCCGTCGCTGACGCCTGCGCTCGGCATGCAGCCGAAGGGCTTCACGCTCAGCGTCATGTGCGCCTTCTTCTTCGCCACGTTGAGGATCAGCTTGCCGACCTCCATGTGGCCTTCGCCGCCGCGCAGGTCGTTGTTGTAATATTTGTGCGAAATTTCGGCGATCTGGTCCATGTCCGGCAGGTGGTAGCCGTGCAGACCGGCGACCCAGGCGAACGTGTGGAAGACCACGCGCACGGCCTTGTCGGCGACGCTGAGGACCGCGCGCTTCTTCTGCACGCCGGTGACGCCTTCGACGGGGGCGAGGCCGTACTTGCCGTTGTCGGTGCCGCGCAGCTCCATGCGGTTCTTGATGTCGTTGCGGCCCTCCCAGATGGTGTAGAGGATCCACGCGCTGACGAGCTGGACATCGGGCTCGGCGCCTTCGCCCTCGAGGAACGACTGCAGCTGGTAGTTGCCGTCGCCTTCGGTGGTCATCGCCCAGAACTCGCCGATGATGCTGACCTTCGGCTTCGGCATCAGCTTGTTGACCTTGATGGCCCCCAGCTCTTTGCGCGCGGTCCAGAGGGCGCGGAAAATCGAGTTTCCGCCTTCGAGCGCGTCGTAGACGTTCTTCTTGATCTTGGCGAGCGCGCGGTCGGTGGCGCCGGCTTCGACCTCGTAAGGACGAATGCGGTACGCGAGCGCGTTGAGGACGTCGCCGCAGAGGATCGACTTGATGACCGCGATGAAGAACGGCGGATTCATCTCGAGGCCGAGCTCGTCGCCGGTCGCCTGCTGGAAGCCGCCGGTCTGCTGGAAGAGCATGACGCGGAAGCCGTCGAAGCCGGCGTCACGGAGGGCTTTTCGATACTCGGTCACGTACATGCCGAAGCGGCAGGGGCCACAGGCACCGGCGGTGAGGAAGACGTACTTCTTGACGATCTCGTCCTCGCTCATTCCCTTGTCGCGGAGGAGGCAGAGGAACTTCACCAGGTTGCCGACCGTGAAATACGTCGGGTTGCACTGGCCGCGGTTGCCGAACTCTTTGCCGTAGCGAAGCGCCTCGTTGTCCGGCACCTCGAGGTGCATGACGTCGTAGCCGAGGCCCTTGAGCGCGCCCTCGATGAAGTAGTCGTGCGCCATGGTGAGGCCGCAGACGAGCAAGGTGACGCCGTACTCCTCGCGCTCCTTCTTGGAGAACGAGAGGTCGGCCATCTCCTCGACCCAGTGCTCACGATCGGGCGTGATTCCCAGGCGCGCGCGCTCTTCTTCTTCGAAGCGCTTGAGCTCCAATTCGATCTCGTCGACGGCGCTCGGCTCTTTGACAGCTTGCCCGCCGACGATCGGGAGGCCCACCTTCTTCTTCACTTCGGTGCTGGTCGTGTTGGCCATGGTGTTCTCCTCGTCCCCTTATTCAGCGTCGGCAGCGGCAGCGACTTGCGGCGCAGCGGCGGGTTTCTTCGGCAAAGTGACTTCCGCGACCGTCGGTTCCGCGGGGTTGATGTCATCGAAGCGAAGGTCGTGCGACTTGGTCGCTCCGGCGGCCTTCACTGCGGCGGCGATCTCTTCTTGGGCTTTGGTGCCCGCCATCGGAATGCGCTCGATCGCTCCATCGACGCGCTTCTTGCCGAGGAGAATCGTCCCCTTCGGCGTCTCCGGCGGACGCGCCGGCGGCTGGTAAGCCCTGACCTTGAGTCGCAGCTCTTCGAGCTTCGCCTCGACGGCCGGGTCGTGCTGTTTGCGGGCTTCGAGCTGCACCTTCTTCATCTCGAGCAGCTCGATGCGCTTCATGTCGAGGCTGTGCTCGAGGAGGCGCTTCTTCTGGCTCGAATCGGTGAGCCGCTCTTCGTGGAGCTTGAGCGAGTGGGCGTAGGTCTTGACGCGGATCTTGATCGAGCCGCCCGGCTTGTTGGCGTCGATGTCGTGGAGCGCGGCGTAGGGAGTCGCGCTCGCCGAGATGATCGAGTCGATGAGGCCGTAGGTCGGCGCGTCGTGACCGCACTTGAACGACGAGAGGTCGAGGACGACGACGTTGGGGTGACGCGAGGCGAACTTCGCGGCCCACACCTTCTGGCTCGAGTTGACCGAGTAGTTCTCGGGCCAGACGTCGTTGAGATCGAGCGGCGACTGCCCGCGTGCGACCTCGTCTTTGAAGTAGCGATTGAGGTATTCGACGTCCTTCGGGATCGAGCGCACCGAGAGAATCGGATAGCCGAGGACCTGGAATTCCTCGGGGATTCCGTGATTGAGACCGGGGTCGCTGTGGTACGGGCGACCGATGACGAGGATGGCGACGCGGTCTTCCGCTTCGACCGTCTCGAGGATCGCGCGACCCTTCTCCTGCACGTCGGCGTCGTAGGTCTGGAGCGCTTTCCACGCTTCGCGACAAGCGTGATCGTTCTCGTCCTCGGTGACGCCGAGGCGCGGTCCGAAGATCTCGAAGAGGCGACGCGCCATCAGCGTCGGCTCCATGAACGAGAGCGCCGGATCGAGGAACTCGATGCCGCGCGTCCCGAAGAAGTCTTGCTCCTTGGTGAACGCGGCCTTCATCACTTCCGGGGCGCCGGCGACGATCGGGCAGCACGCGTTGTCCATGGTGTTGACCATGAAGTTTTCGACGTGCGTGAGGATGGGGAAGAAGATGTAGTGGAGCGGCTTCTTCTCTTCGGGCTGGTGGTGGTGGAAGAGCAGGTTGTGGATGTGCGCCTGCGCCACCTTGCTCGGGTAGCAGGGGTCGATCGACCCGTATTTTCCGCCCTCTTGCCACATCTCTTCCGAGGTGTAGTCGCTGAAGACGACGTTCTGCTTCTGGATGCCGAGCGCCTCGAGGTACGTGCGCAGGTAGGGCGCCGTCGACCAGACGTTGAGCACCTTGGGGATGCCGATGCGCACCGAACGGCGCTTGTCCCAGCTCTCTTTGCTCGAGCGCTGGAAGGGACGCGTCGTCTTCACGCGGCGGAGGCCGAAGAAGCCCTTCTTCACCTCCATGTCGTCGATCGGCGTGCCCGCTTCCGGCATCGGCTCGAACTTGAAGAAGCTGCGGTAGGCCAGCTTCGACTCGTAGTCGACGCAGTTGGGGAACTGCTGGGCGAGCTTCTTCCGCTCGGCGACGAGCTCGAGCATCGCCTCCTTCGACTCGACGGTGCCCTTCTCGCAAGAGAAGCCGCTGATGTAGCGCGACGTCGAACCGTCGGGGCGCTGCGCGTCGATGAAGGTGCGCTTGCACTCGTTGGGGCAGAAGTGACAGACGGTCTCGTCGTCGTTCTTCGAGTTGTAGGTGATGGCGATCGCCGCATCGAGGCCGATGAAGGTCGACGTGCCCTTGCGCTTGACGATGCGGAGCGTCTCGAACGCCGCGCCGATCGCGCCTGCTTCACCGGTGTGCGGGTGAACGAACACCTCGGCGCCGGGGACGCGGTCCTTGATGTAGTCGACCTGCGCTTGGACGGCCGCGAGGTTGTACTGCGTGCCGCCCTGGAGCACGTACTTGGTGCCGAGCGCCGCCATGCGCGGGATCTGCACCACGTACTGCCAGACGTTCTTCGGGAGCACCTGCGCGAGGCCCGAAAGAAGCTCTTCCTTGGAGAAGCCTTCCTTCTGGAAGTTGACGCGATCGGTGTCGAGGAAGACCGCGCAGCCGTAGCTGAACTTGGGCGAGAGCTCGGCCTGGAAGGCGACGTCGGCGTACTCCTTCACCGGCACGCCGAACTGATCGGCCATCGCCTGCAGCAGCATGCCGTTGCCGGCGCTGCACTGGTTCGAGAGACGGAAATTGGAGATGTCTCCGTTCTTCATCATCAGGACCTTGATGTCCTGACCACCGATGTCGCAGATGACGTCGATGTCGCCGAAGAAGTGGACCGCGCTCATCATGTGCGCGACCGTCTCGACGATGTTGACGTCGGCGAGGAGCACGTCCTCGAGCACGTCGGCCGCGTAGCCGGTCGCACCGAAGCCGATGATCTCGAGCTCGGCGCCTTGGTCGTAGACGTAGCCTTTGAGCTGGGCGAGCAGCTCCTTCATGTCGAGGATCGGGTTGCCCTTGCTCAGCTGGTAGGCCTTGCAGAGGATCTTGTTGTTCTCGTCGACGAGGACTGCCTTCGACGAGGTCGACCCACCGTCGAGACCGATGACGGCCCGGATTTTCTCGCCCTTTTCGAAGCGAGCCGGCTCGTAGTGCGGAATCTTGTAGAGCTCGCGGAAGTCGAGGAGCTCTTGCTCACCCTTCGACAGCGGCGGGCCCGCGCTCTCACCGAGGCGCGCCTTGCGACCGTTGGTGATGTAGTCGTGAAGGCCGGCGAGGCCGCTGTAGCGACCGATGTGCGGCTCTTCGTGGAGGCCGTTGAGCACCGCGCCGAGACCCGCGTAGTACTGCGCGTTCTCGGGGACGATGATCAGCTCTTCGATCGGAACGTCCTTCGGGTAGTCGTAGCCGCGCTCGTCCCACGTCTGCGGGATGCGCTTGCGCCAGCACTCCTGGAGGAAGGGCAAGTACGTGTTGGGACCGCCGAGCAGCAGGACCTTGTGCTTGAGCGTGTTGCCACGCGTCAGCACCGAGAGGTTCTGCATGACGATGGCGTCGGCGAGCGAGCAGAGGACTTCCTCGCTGGGGATGCCGCTCTTGATCAGGTTGACGATGTCCGTCTCGGCGAACACGCCACACTTGGCGGCGACGTGGTGCAGCTTCGAGTCGTCGAAGTGGAGCTTGGTGACCAACTCGTTGGCCATGCCCACCTTGATGAAGCACTTGTCGATGGTGGCGCCGGTCCCGGACGCGCACTTGTCGTTCATCGACGCCATCGCCGTCTTGTTCCCGGTCTCGTCGGACTTGAAGATGATGATCTTCGCGTCCTGACCGCCGAGCTCGACGACCGAGCCGACGTCGGGATGGAGGTGCTCCACCGCGAGCGTGACCGCGTTCACTTCCTGCACGAATTTCCCGCCCGTCGGCTTGCACAGCGGCGCCGAGCCCGAGCCGGTGAGGAACATGCGCCACTTGTCGGCGGGCACTTCCTTGAAGTCGACGGCGATGCGCTCGAGGAACTCGAGCACCATCTCCGGTTGCTTCGTCTGGTGGCGCTTGTAGTCGCGCCAGAGAATGTCCTTCGTCACCGGGTCGACGACGACGGCCTTCACCGTCGTCGAGCCGACGTCCATTCCGATGACGAGCTCACCCTCGACTTCGCGTCCCGTTCGACCTGTGGTCATCGAGCCTCCTCACAGCGCGCGGTCTGCATTCGGACTGACGCGTCAGTGCAATCGCGTGGCCGGCGAAACGATCGCCGTGGAATTCCGGTCGCCAGACTAGACTGGCGTGTCAGTCCAGGTAACCGGTCGTATCTGCGAACGACACTTCGCGCAAGCGAAACGCGAAAGGTTTGCGCGGACGCCACGCGGCTGGCGGCACCGAGGCACCTGGCGGATGAGATGCGGTTCTGAAATTGAACGGATGGACTCCGTCGGCTGAGGAGAATCCGCGTGCGTCGGATTCTTCTCGCCCCGCTGATCGAATCGAGCACTCGCGCCCACCGAGGCGCACATCGCGTGCAGACGATCTTCGCGCAGGCTTCTTTACAAGGCCTCTCCCGCACCGGATGCTTCACATCCAAAGGTTGCTTGGAGGCCGTCATGTCGATGAAACACTTCCTTCCGTTCGGGGCTCTTTGCGCGTCTTTCGTCTTCGTCGCGTGTGGCGGCAGCGTCTCACCCACCGACGAACCCGGCGATGACACCTCCACCACCGATGACACCGGCGGCGGCGGAACGGATACGGCTGGCGGTAGCGACACCAGCGTTCCTCCCACCGACTCGACGATCACCGACAGCACCGGCATCGACTCGACGACGCCCGACGGCACGCCCACCGATGGGCCCTTGCCCGACGTGCCGACGCCCGCCGACGTCATCACGCCGGTCGACGGCGCGTGTCCCACCGGTCTCGTCAACTGCGCCGGCGCGTGCGTCGATTTGACGAAAGATCCGAAGAACTGCGCGCGCTGTGGCACTTCGTGTCCTCCGACGGCGGCGTGCGTGACGACGGGCGCAACCACCGCGTGCACGTGTCCCACCGGACAGATCATCTGCGGCGGCGCATGCGTCGATCCGACCAGCGACGCTGCGCACTGCGGTAGCTGCACCACCAACTGCGGCATCTCGGGCGCGTGCGTCTCCGGCAAGTGCACTTGTCCGACCGGCGCGACGACCTGCGGTGGTGGACCCGGCGGCGGCGGCACCTGCACCGACATCACGAAAGATCCGAACAACTGCGGCGGGTGCTTCACGCGCTGCAATGCGTTCGGCTCGTGCACCAGCGGCAAGTGCGCTTGCCCGACCGGGAGCACCGCGTGCGGCGGTGGCGGCGGCGGAGGAGCTCGCGGCGTCTGCGCGGACACCACGGCCGATCCGTCCTTCTGCGGCACCGGAGGCGCAGGCGGCTGCGGCGTCGCGTGTGGCGATCGCGAATACTGCGACGGCACCGGCAAGTGCGCTTGCCGTCCGGGTCTCAAGTCCTGCACCGTCGCCGGAACCACGGCGCCGACCTGCCTCAACACCGCCGGCAGCCCGTTCGCTTGCGGTGATTGCGGCAAGACCTGCCTCGGCACCGAAATCTGCATCGGCGGCGCGTGCAAAGCGGCGGCGACGGCGTGCCCGACGGGACAGTCGAAGTGCACCTTCGGCGGCACCGGCGGGACGACTCTCGCGGGTTGCTACGATCTCAACAAGGACGACACACACTGCGGAACGTGCGGCACGACCTGCAACAACGACGAGATCTGCGTCGCCGGTCGCTGCCGTGGCTACGTGCCGGCGGTGACCTGCACCACCTGCCCGTGCACCGACTGCAACTCGGTCTTCGTCACCGGTGGTGGCGGCGGCGGCGCGACGTGCTGCCCGAAGCTCCCCGGACAGAAGTCGCCGATCTGCGTCTCGGGTACCGCTTGCCCGTGAAACGAGCCTGAAATTTCAGGCTAGATCAGCATTCCGATCTGGAGCAGCGAGACGGTCGGCAAGACGCTGGTGCCGAAGAGGGTGGTGACGGTGGTGATGCTCTGCGGGGCCTTCGCCTGCAGAGCCGCCGGCACCGTGCTCGACTCGGTGTGACTGATCGGAATTTGCAACCCGACGTCCATGCCGATGGTGATCCCGGACGAGTGCGTCCAGAGAAAGCCGAGGCGCGGGTTGACGAACCACGCGTCGATCGACATCGACTCGTTGTACGTGCCGTAGCCGGAGACGGTCATCGTGCCCGACGCATCGACGTGCTGCTTGCCCAGGCGCGCGCCGAGGAAGAACGGGCTCTTCAGCGGAAAGACGCGTAAATCACCGGCGATCGCGTGGTAGTGCACGTCCGCACCGTCGACCTTGATCGACGGGAGATAGCCGTACTCGATCCCGATCGCGACCGACTCCTCGACGTTGATCATCGCCTCGATCGAGAGCGGCCGCGGAAATCCGAGCGCGCCGAGGACGCCGAATTTCGCGTTGGCATCCCGCGCCTTCTTCTTCTCGGGCGTGCCGGCCGGCGTGTCCTTCGTCGGCGTCGTCGGTGGTGAAGTCGTCTCCGCATTCGTCGGCGTCGCAGCGGGCACGACCTCGAGAGACTTCAAGGGTTCGGCAAAAGAGGGAGCTGCAAGCAAGAGCGACGAAAAGGCGAACGACGCGAAGACGCTTCGCATGAGGGCACTTCCTGCACGAGGCTCTGCCGTCCAACCTTCGTCGGCGGCCGCGTGACAATCACGCGTTTGGCGGGCGTACCTAGAGTGCGATGCTGACGATTCGCGTCACATTCGAATCCACGATTGCGGATTTTCTGCGACCTCTTCGCTCCGTCTAGGGCGTGAGCCCGGCTTCGGCGGCGTGGTCGTCGAGCCAATCGTGGACGACCTCGCGATCGCCGAAATCACTGTAATCCAAGCGCGGATCGGGTGCGCGATGGGGACGCGTGGTGATCACGGTGACGTGGACGCACCAGACCTCCTTCGCGGGGCAACCGCTCGCTTGCGCTCGGTGCTCGATGTAGGTGCCGCCGAACTTCGTCGCGGCGTCGCGCATGTCGGCGGCGTTCGGCGAAGGCGTCTTGGTCGCGTCGTCGACGGCGCCGACGAAATACGCACGTCGCAGGTTGGCGACCGACTCCTTGGTGAGGAAGGCGGCGCTGCCATCGAGGTTGAAATAGACGATGCGCGCGCGCGTGCGATGGTCGGGATCGAGATCGCCCGCGAGACGCCCGAGGAGCTCGTCGGCGACGAAGCTGCCGCTCGAGTGCGCAATCACGATCACGCTCGATTTCGGCCCCAACCGAGCGAGGCTCGCCGCCGCGATCTTGCTGTTGCCCAGCTCACGGCGTGCGTAGTCGGAGTCGATGGGCCCTTGCACGGCGAAGAGGTGACGAACGCCGAGTTCCTTCAGCGAGGCTTCGTAGAGGGCGGTGGCCCATGTTTGGGCGGCAGGGAGATCGAGGCCCCAGCCGGCGTAGAGGATGGCGATGTGGTCGCCGGCGCCCGTGTCCTTGCGCGCGACGCCGAGGCCGATTTCGGGGCCGGTTTCCCAGAGCGCGGGCGCGGGCGCAGGCGCGGGCGCGGGCGCAGGCGCGGGCGCGGGCGCAGGCGCGGGCGCGGG
>JANYDK010000097.1 GCA_025363655.1 Deltaproteobacteria bacterium
CGTGGGCCGCGCGACACAACGCTGACCCCGCGCCGATTCGCTGGCGCTTCACGACTGGCGACGCTCGGATCAAGCTCGCTCGCCTGTACCCATCGAGGCTCGGTTGACGAACTACTAGCCGAAACCGCGCGGCTACATCTCGAACATCAGGCCGAGGTTCCAGGTCTTGTCACCGACGTACATCGCGCCGGTCTGACCGAGGCCGGTGAGCTGGTGCACCGTGTACTCGGCGAAGATGTTGCTGTGCTTGACGCCTTGCTCGATGGCGAAGGTCTTCGCCGCTTGGCGATCGAGGAAGTCGAGCACGAACTGCATGCCGATCGCGTACGAGTAGCCGAACGTGTGGCCGCGCCCGAGCGTGCCGTTGCTCGAGCGTGAGACGCCGGTGTCGCTCGCCGCCGACCAGAAAGCGACCGAGGGGCCGATTTTCACGTACGGCACGAAGGGGATCTTGAAGTCGCGATCGAGCGTGTCGACGCGGAGGACGGCGAGGGCGTCGAAGGGAAAGACCTTGAACGTCGTCTGTTCGACGCTTCCGTCGGTGCCGTCTTTGAACTGGGCGGTGCCCGACGCGGTCGTGTAACCGACGGCGCCGCCAACCGCCAGCGAACCGAAGTGCGGCACATGGAGGAACTGCCAGTCGACCTCGATGCTGAGCATGAAGCGCTTGTCGTCACCGAAGACCGATTGGTACGGCCCGGCCGGCGTGCACTTCGTCGTGGTCGAGGAGGTGTGGCAGGGGATGGTTCCGACGGCGTCGTCGACGTTCGGATGGTAGGGGCCGAACCGCAGCTCGAAGGCGAGATACGGATCTTTGACGATCTTCGACTTCGTTTTGGTCGGGCCGTCCCAAGCCGCGGCGGGGAGGGCGACGGTGGCGGTCGCCACGACGAGCGCGAGGGCAGCGCCGATGCGGAGCGCGCTCATCGCGGGCCTCGCAGCGTGCGACGACGAACGAGCAGACCGAGCGCGCAGATGGCGAGCGTCGAGAACATGGTCAGCTGCGTCGCAGGTGCATAACTACAATATCCACCACCGGCCTTTCCGCCAGATTGCTCGTAGGCGTCGTAGAAGGTGCTCGTCGCCTTTGGTGTCGTGCAGACGATGTTCGAGAGGATGCCCGCGTTGCCCCAGGTGTCGGTCGCGGAGATGGCGATCGCGTACTGGTGATCGTTGATGAGACCGCTGATTTGCAGCTCGGTCGACGTCAGCGAGCCCGAGCGTCCGCCGTTGTACTGGTCTTGGAGGAGCGTGTTGGTCGGCAGCGCGCCGGCCTGCATGAACGCCGGGATCGTGTACGTGCAGTGCGAGCCCGTGCTGCTCCCGGCTTCGCTCGTGCTCGTCGAATCGGTCGCGACCGTGGTGTCGGTACCGATGGTGTCGGTGGCCGTGGTGTCGGCGGTCGACGTGTCGGCGTCCGGATCGGGAGTGGTGTCCGGCGCAGGCGTGGTGTCGGGCGCGGGGGTGGTGTCGACGGGGGGAGCCGTGTCGGGCGAGATGACGCCCCCGTCGGTTGGGCCGGCGTCGCTCATCGCGGTGAGGTCGACGACGAACGCTTGGAAACTGGCCAGCGAAGGCACGGTGCCGACGGTGCCCCACGAAGCTTTTGCCAGGGTATTTCCCGCTCCGACGTCGATGGTCGGCGGCGTCGGACCGGAGAGATCGTAGCCCATCGGAATGAGGGATTCGAAGGTCGAGCCGTTCAGCACGTCGCTGCCGTTGAAGGGCAGGAGGCTCAAGTAGAACGTCTCCGGCTCCATGCTCGCGAGGGCGTTGCAGGCGATCGATCGATCGATCGCGTCGAGCGGAGCGTTCTGATCTCTCGAGACGACGTTCTCCGTGATGTCGCGCTTGGTGCCGTCGACGTTGATCGCCGCGATGAAGGCGACGTCGGGGATGAAGAGATCTTGCGAGGCGTTGAGCGAGGTGTACGGGATGGTCGCGATGTGGAAGCAGACCTTGGAGCCCGCGGTGCTGTTGCGCGTGGTCGGATCGGCGCAGCTGCCGTTGTCGGTGCGCGCCCAGATTTGGATGTCGGAGGGCGTCGTCCAGCCCGGTGTGAAGGTCGGGAAGGCGAACTTGAACCAGTAGCGCGTGCCGGTGCTGAGGCAGTCGGCGCGGTTGGTGCCCGAGTTCACTCCGGCCGTGCCGGTCGTCGGCGTCGCGGTGCGCGAGGTCCCCACACGGAGCGGGAAGCTCGCGGCCATGGCGATCTTCTGCGCGCTGGCGGTGCCGGCGGCGAGGAGGATGCCGAGCGCGATGGTGAACGCAAAGACGAACGGCAAGAGGAAGCGGACGGAGGATCGCGAATGCATCGGGGGCTCCCTCAGCATTCGTCGTGCCACCCCTGTGGCGCAAGTCCGAAGCGCGATTCGTGCAGCAAAAATCGAGCGCCGACCCCGGCGCGACGCAGCGGCCTCTGCCACTTTGTCATTCACCTCGGGGTCGGCTGCCGATTTCGGGACTGCTCGTGCGTACCCGCAGGCTCTAGGTCACACGCCGCCGCCCTTGGTCTCGATGACCTGAATCGGCGCGCGCTTGATCACGCAGGTGACCTCGCTCGTCGCTTGGGTCTCGATCGACTTGCCGCCGAGCGAGCGGATGCTCGAGATGACGCCTTCGTTGACGTGCTTGTTGATGTTGGCGACCTCGGGGAAGAGCGCGGGGGTCAGCTCGGCGCCGCCGACGTTCATGGTCTTCACCGACACGAGGCTCGTCTGCTCGATGGCGTTGCCCGGGACGCTGACCGTCACCTGGACCTTGATGGTCATCGCTTGGCCCGGCATCACGTGGAAGCCGGCCGGGTTCTTCGCGTGCTGCGCGCAGAAGCTGGGACCGAGCTCCGAGTTGAGCTTCACCTGGACGCTGAAGCTGTTGGAGTCGTTGCCGATCTTCGTGCACTGGTTGGTGTTGGCGTCGTAGACGGTGCCCGCCGCACAGTTGGTGGCGACGCAGCCGCTGCCCTCGAACTTGGTGCCGGCGCCGCAGGTGAGCTCGTTGGGGACGCAGGAGCCGTCACGACCGCTGATGACGTAGGTCTGTCCGGCGGGGCAGCCGATGGACTGGCCGGCCTTGATCGAAACGCCGGCGCTCGCGGCGACCGCGGCATCGCTGTCGGATTTGTTCTCGCACGCGCCGGTGTCGGCGTTCATGACCTGGCCGGCCGCGCAGACGACGGCGACGCAGCCACCGTTGGCGTACTGATAGCCCTTGCCGCACGAGGCAGTGGCCTCTGCTTCGGTCTTGCACGCGCCGCCGAGGGTGACGAAGCCGGCCGCGCATTCGCAGGCGTTCTTCGCGTCGACCCACTTGCTGTTCTTGACGCACGAGTCGACGAGACACTCGTCGCTCTTCACGTTGCCGGCGTTGTCGGTCTTCTGCAGGCGAATCCAGCACTGGCCATTGGGACAGCCGGCCGCCGCGAGCGCGAGGCCGGCGAGGGCGGTGGCGCCGAGGAGACGAGCTGCGCGGGCGGACAGCGAAGAAGCGGAAAGAGAAGACATGGCAGAAGCCTCCGACGATGGGGTGCTGGGTTTTCCCGTGGAGAAAGACGAGAACAGACCCGTGCGATTCACTGCGCGCCCCTTCTAGCAGGGCCCTTGCGGGGGGCAATCGACGAGGGGGACGGCGAGGAGTAGGCTTCCGCCGCGCATGTCTCGTCGTCTTCGACCACGGATTCCCGTCCTCGCGTTCGCCCTCGGCGTCGCGATGGTGTGCGGTGTCGTGGCCGGGTCCGTTTTCGCCGACCCGCCGAAGTCGGGGTCGCCCAATGCGCCGCCCAATGGGATGGCGACGGCGAAAGCCAAAGCGAGTGCTGCGCCGACGGTGGTCAAACCGCCGCACCCCCAGCTCGTCGCCATGATCCAAAAAGGTCTGTCGATGATCGAGCAGGCCAACAAAGACCTGGCGGTGACGAAGGACGAAGCGACCAAGGCGAACGCTGCCCTCAAGGCCGCGAACGCGCTCGTCAACAAGGGCCGTCACGCCATCAGCGAAGGCCAGAAGCTGCAGAAGCAAGGGCGCGAGGCGAAGAAGCACGGCAAGGACGCGCTCGGCGACGAGAAAATCGCCAAGGGCCAGAAGGCCATCGACGAGGGCGCGAAAGACGTCGCGACCGGCGTCGTGCAGGTCAAGGGCGCCGAGGCGCTCCTCAACGCGATCCACGCCCGCGCGCAGAAATCGCGCACGCAGCTCGAAGAAGGTCAGAAGCTCGTGAAGACCGCCGAAGGACAGATGTAGACTCGCCGAGCAGTCACCGAGTGCTTGGCAATGCCACGGAGGACCGAAGCGATGAGCGTCAAGAAATACCTCTCCAACTTGCGCGACTATGACATGGACGACGTCCTCGGCACGGTCGGCCTGCAGCGCCGTAACACTGGCGAGTGGGTCTTCCCCATGCTCGCCGGGCTCGGCGCTGGACTCGCGATCGGCGCTGGACTGGCGTTCTTCCTCACGCCGTACAAGGGCGCCGAGGCCCGCGAGAAGGTGAAGAAGGGCGCGAGCGACGCGCAGAAGGCCCTCTCCGACAAGGTGTCGGTGCTCTCCGACAAAGTCTCGTCGCTCGTCGGCGAAAAGGGCGAAAAGGGCGACAAGAAGGCCGCCGCGGGCGATCACGACGACGCCACCGATGGCCCCATCGCCGCCGACGTGCCGGCGAACACCAGCAACCGTAGCTACTGAAGCTACCGATTGGACGCGTGATGACGAACGGCAACGGAACGACCAAGGCCACGGGCCCCGACCTCGGCCACGTGCTCGAGATGGCCGAACGCGCGCGCGAGAAGGTCGGCGAGGCTGCGGAACGCGCGCAACACGCCGTCCGCAAGGCCGACAATCTTCTCGTCGCGAAGGTGCGCGAGAATCCGATTCTCGTGCTCAGCGTCGCTGTCGGCGTGGGGTATGTGCTCGGACGGCTCGTCTCGCGCTTCGGGCGCTGAGCGAGACTGACGAGAGACTGACGGTCACACTGGCTGGCTTTCACTTCGTGCTGAAGAGGCACGAAGTGAAAGACCGGCTCTGCTTTCAGAGCTTGAGCAGCTTCTTCAGGCGCTTGGCGTCGGCGAACATGTCGACGTTGGTGAAGACCCAGACGCTGCTCTCGTGCTTCGTCGCTTTGACGATTTCGGCGAGCTTCTCGAGGGCCGGATCTTCGTAGCGCGACTTGTGACCCGCGGGTCCGGGCAGACGGTAGTAACCGAACTTCGCCTTGTAGGTGCCGAGCGAGAGCGGATCGCGTGAAGCGACGGCCCCGGCTTCGAGCGCGACGTTGAGCGCCTCGTCGGGATCCCAATTCGGCGGCGCTTCCCAGACGACTCGATCGAAGCGCTTGCGCACGCCGCCGAGGAAGTCCTTCACGACGGCGCGGTTCGTCTTGTTCGAGGGAAAATCGGGCGGCGCGAGGAAGACGACCGTGCGCGAGCCGAGCTCGTCGGCGACCTCACCGAGCATGTTGAGCGCGGTCTCGACGACCTTGCCGTCGCGGAAGCCTTCCTGTCCGACCTCGCGCGGTCCGAGCAAGGCGAACTCGAAGCCCTCGGGCCCCTGGCGCTTCCATCGTCCGAGAGTTCCGCGTCCAGGGGAGGAGAAGTTGGTCTCCTGCACCTCGACGAACATGAACTCCTTGACGTAGCGGGTCAGCGGGACAGCGAAGCCCGCGCAGCCGACGGTGATCATGCGGGGGGCAAGCTAGCACGGCCCTCCGCGCGCGCGGTCAAATCACCGTTTGGAGCTTTTTTTCTTGGGTTTTCGCGAACTAGCCGTGGTTTTGCCACGTTTCGCCGGCTTCTTCGCGGTCTTCCCGGTGGCCTTTTTCACGGCCCGTTGCGGCGCGGCCTTCTTCGCCGGTCGCTTCACGGGTCGCTTGGCAGGCGCTGGTTTCTTCTTCGCGGTCTTCGCGATGGGCTTCTTCGCGACCGACTTCTTCGGTGCGGGCTTCTTCGAAGACGACTTCTTCGCCGAGGATTTCTTCCTCGCCGCCGGCTTGGTCGTGCGGGCTGCGGGCTTCTTCTTCGCGATCGGCGGCGCGACGGGCGGCGGCGGCTCGGCTTCGGCGTCGTCTTCTTCCGGGCGATGACCGCGGAGCAGGTGGTAGAGATCGTTGGCCAGCTCGGGGAGCCCGGAGCCGGTCGCTGCGCTGATCAAACGGAGCTTGATTTTCCGCTTGGCGAAGGCTTTTTGGAGATCGACGAAGGCGTCTTGCGTCTCGGGGATGTCGCCCTTGGAGATGGCGACGACCATCGGCTTGTTGGCGAGCTCGGGCGCGAAGGTGCGCAGCTCGTGCATCAGCGCGTCGAAGTCGGCCAGCGGCGAGCGGCCCTCTTCGCGGAGCTCGTCGGTGGGCGGGGCGATGAGATGGAGCAGCGCGCGACAGCGCTCGACGTGCTTGAGGAAGCGCGTGCCGATGCCGCGACCTTCGCTGGCGCCGGGGATGAGCCCGGGGATGTCGGCCATGACGAAGCTGGCGCTGCTCGAACGGCCGCCGATTTTCACCACGCCGAGGTGCGGCTGCAG
Organism: Deltaproteobacteria bacterium; assembly: GCA_025363655.1. Taxonomy (GTDB): domain Bacteria; phylum Myxococcota_A; class Polyangia; order Polyangiales; family JADJMO01; genus JANYDK01. The sequence goes on from JANYDK010000097.1 coordinate 6,511, forward strand.
CGTCGTGAAGGGGTAGTCGGCGATCTTCGGACGCGCGCGCGACATGGTGGCGACCAGCGTCGACTTGCCGACGTTGGGGAAGCCGAGGAGGCCGACGTCTGCCATGACCTTGAGCTCGAGGCGCACGGCGCGCTCTTGTCCGGGCTCGCCCGGCTCGGCGCGGCGGGGTGCGCGATCGAAGGGCGTGGCGAAGTGGATGTTGCCGCGGCCGCCTTTACCGCCTTGGGCGACGACGTGCTTCTCGCCGTGCGCGGACACGTCGGCGAGGATCTCGCCGCTGTCGCCTTCGAAGACCTGCGTGCCGATCGGTACCTTCACGAGGAGGTCTTCGCCGTGGCGGCCGTATTGGTCTTTGCCGCGACCGTGCTCGCCGCGTTGGGCGGTGAGCGTGCGCGAGTTGGCGAGGTCGAGGAGCGAGGTGCGGCCCTCGTCTCCGATGAACACCACCGAGCCGCCGGCAGCACCGTCGCCTCCGGCGGGGCCGCCGAACGGAACGAATTTTTCGCGGCGAAAGGCGACGCAGCCGTTGCCGCCGTCTCCCGCCTTCACGCGCAGTCGCACCGAATCGACGAACTTCATGGCGCGCTGCGTGTAGTACGGCGCGCCGCCGAGCGCGAGCCCGGCTCGTTCAGACTCGCTCAGAAGGGTAAATCGTCGTCGTCGCCGACCGGCTTCGCGCTCTTTCGCGTCGTCGCCGGCGCAACATCGCGCGTTGGCCGCGCTTCGCGCGCAGGAGGCGAGGGCGCCGGTGACTCTCCCGAGGCGATCGGTCGAGTGACGGCGCGGCCTTGATCGTCGACGCCGAGGAGCTCGTCGACGCGGGCCTCGGCGGTGTCGAGGCGGTGTTGGGCTTCACGCACCAGCGAGACGCCTTGCTCGAACGCGCGCAACGATTCTTCGAGCGGCAGCTCGCCCTCTTCGAGCTTGCGCACGAGCTCGCCGAGACGGCGGATGGCCTCCTCGAAGCTCGGCGGCGCGCTGACTTGGTCGCTCACGGCGTTGCGTCTTTCGTCGGCGCGTTCGTCGGCGTGTTCGTCGGCGCGACCGGGCGCACATCGACGCGCGTCGGTCCGCCCGGCAATCGGAACGCCAAGAGCACGCCCTCGGGATCGACCAACGTCGGGGCCGCGAAGCCATCGACGCGTACGACCACCGCGCGCGCGACGACCCCAGGCGCGGCAGCGACCTTCACTTGCAACGTCTCGCGTCCGAGCGTGAGCGGTGACGTCGGCGTCGCGGAAGGGAGGAGCACCGCGCCCCCCGCGAGCGCACGCACGTCGGCGTCGGGGTCGAGTCGTCGCGCCAGCTCGAGGACCGCGCGCGCACCGGGGTTGCGCCTCGCGACCAGCGCCCGAGCTGCGGCGCGCCGCATTTCTGCGGTGATCAGCTCGGGATAGCGTCCCACGAGATCGCCCGTTGCCGTCGAGTCGGGGGCCATCGCGAGGCCGAGGAGTGCGGCGACGCGCACCGACAAGTCGTCGGATCGCAGGGCGCGCTCGACGACCGGCCTCGCCACGTCACCACCGCGTGCTGCCAAGAGGTAGGCCGCGAGCGCCGACGCTTCGCCGTCTTCGGCGAGCCAGACGGCCAACGTCGAGGTCGTCACCGGAACGTCGCGACCCGGACTGCCGTCGATCGCGCGCGCGGCGACGGCGACGAGGCCGCGCACGACCAGCGCGTCTTCGGTGGCTGCTTTGGCGGTGAGATGCGCGCGAGCGACGGCCGCCGCCGCCGCGATCGGATGTGAACCGAGCGCCGAAGCAGCGGCGCGTCGGACGATGACGTCGGCGTCCTCGAGGCTGCTCTCGCAGCGCGCGATCGAGTCGACGCAGCGATAGAGCGTGCCGACCCAGCGATCGGCGTCGTCTTTCGAACCGACGAGCGACTTGGCGACGGCGTCGAGCTTGGAGGGCGCGCTGTCCATGCGCGCGAGTCGAACGGCGCCGGCGCGCAAGAGGCGGCGCACGCGCGCAGGAGAAGCGCCCTCGACGAGCCCCTCGATGGCTTTTTCTGCGGCGGATCCAGGCATCGTCGCGAGCGCATAGGCCGCGGCGTCGGCAGCGCCATTCTTCGCGGCGTCGTCGGCGGCGAGCGAACGGAGCACGTCGACTGCGTCGGCACCGACCCGCCCGAGGGCGGCGATGGCGCGCGGATCGCCTGCGCTTGCGAGCTTGGCTAGCGCGGGTACCAGGTCCTTCGAAGGATACTCGTAGGCGAGGTTGCGACCGTCGAGCTGCGTCTTCTCTTTCTCGAGCAAGGCGAGGATTCGGCCTGCCGCGGCGGGCTCGCCGAGCTCCGCCAACGCTGCTGCGGCAGCCACGCGGAGGCGCACGTCGACGTCGGTGGGGACGTCCTTGGCGATGGCGACGACGCGTCCGTCCCCGAGCCGCGCGAGCCCGCGAATGGCTTCACTCGAGCCCGCGACGTCGAGCGCGCCGATTTTGGCGACGCGCACCAGCACGTCGGCGGCGCGGAGATCGCCGAGCTGTGCGAGGAGCTCGATGGTCTCCTTGCCGAGCTTGTCGTCGGCCTTGGAGAGCAGGGACGAGAGCGACGGCGGTGGAAAGGAGAGCAGCGCCTTGCGCGCCGCGAGCTGGGCAGCGACGTCACTGGGGCTGCGCGCGTGCGCGAGGAGCGATTCGAACTCGCCCTGCAGCGCCAACGCCAACGCCGCGGTCTCACGCACGAGCGCGACGAGGCCAGGATCGCCGTGCTTGAGCGGCTTCGGCGGCGGCGGCGGCATGTAGGGCCCCGGACCCCACGGCGGCATCGGTCCGATGCTTCCCGGATAGGGGTAGGGGGTCGGCGGACGAAGGCTGGTTGGCTCGGGATGATCGAAGACGGCGCGCAACGCGGTCGTCGCCGAGGGTTTTCGCGGATCGCTGGCGAGCGCGCGCACTGCAGCGAGACGCACGCGAAGTGCGCCGTCGGTGTCGTCGCCGAAGTTGTCGGCGGCGCCTGCCTCCACGACCTTCCAACCGTCATCGGAGCCGAGCTGCGCCGCGCGTGCCACCGCACGTGCACGCACCGCCGCGTCGTTCGACTTGGCGTCACGTTGGAGGGCTGCGAGCCCGAGCACGCCGGCGAGCGAATTCGACGACACCGCCGACGGCATGCCGCTGCTCGTGCCCTCTTCGGGCTCCTCGTCGCTGATGCTCTTGGTGAAGCCCGGACGCGAGAGGCCGAGCACGGCGATCGCCAGCGCGACTGCACCACCGGCCCGGGGGAAGCCCATCCTCGGCAGGTTGACGGAACGACGCGCGGGGGGCAACCACGACGCGGCGTGGGCGTTTGGCCGGCGGCCTTCTATAGTGGATGGGTGTTGCGTTCTTCGTTCCGCCTCTTCGCGTCGTCGGTCGTACTCGCCGCGTTTGCCGCGTTTGCCGCGTCGGTTACGTCTGTCGAGTGTCCCGTCGTCCACGCCGCTCCCGCTGCCGCGAGCGCCGACGCCTCGGGCCCGATGCTCTCGGCGGCTGCGGAAAAAGAGCTCGCCAACGCCGAGTCGCTCCTCTCGGCAGGCGACGCCACCAAGGCGGAGGCTTCCTTCCTCAAGGCCGAAGGCCTCGCGCCGAAGAACGCCAAGCCGCTCGTCGGACGCGCGCGCGCGATCCTCGCCTCGCTCGGCTTGCCGTTCGACCTCTCTTCGGCGAAGGGCTACCCCGCCAAAGAGAAGCGCGTGGCCGAGGCGCGAAAAATTCTGGCGGCTGCCGAGAAGCTCTCGCCGACCTACGCCACCGCCTATGTCGAAGCTGGACGCGCAGCGCTGATGGTCGGTGACGAGTCGTCGGCGCTCGCCGAGCTCGACAAGGCCGTGGCCCTCGCCCCCGACGACGCCGAAGCGGTGAGCGCACGCGGCATCGCCAAGCTCGCCCTCGGCAAAGGCGACGACGCCATCAAGGACCTGAAAAAATCGGTCGATCTCGATCCGAAGAGCGCCCCGCGTCGCCGCAACTACGCGACCGCGCTGCTGCTCCAAGGTCAACCCGAAGCGGCCGTGAAGTCGTACGAGGAAGCCCTCAAGCTCGACCCGACGTCGGCCGGCGCGCGCAACGATCTCGGCGCTGCGCTCCTCCAACTCGGCGACGTCCCCCGCGCCATCAAGGAGCTCGAGCTCGCGGTCAAACAGGCTCCCAACGAGGCCGTCTTCCGCGTCGTTCTCGGCTTCGCCTACCAAAGCGCCAAACGCTGGACCGACGCCGAGTCGGCGTACAAAGAGGCGATAAAGCTCGACGCCCAACGCGTCTCGGCGTGGGTCAACCTCGGCAGCCTCTACATTCAGATGGGCAAGAAGGACGACGCCCGAACTGCCTTGAAAAAGGCTCTCTCACTCGATCCGAAGGAGCAGCGCGCGAAGATCATGCTCGAGGATCTCGACGCTCCGCCCGCGGCCGCGAGCACCAACGTCAAGCCTGTTCCTCCTCCGCCAGCGCCGAAGAAGTAGGAATTGATCTACCCTCCTCTTCCCCATGTCCCACTCCCACGAACGCCTCGCCCTCCTCACCCGTGCATCGGCCGAAGATGCGCTCTTCGCCATGCTCGCCAAGGGGCCGCGGGCGCTCGGGGGGGTCTCTCGGCGGCGCGCGGCGGCGCACGATGCGATTGCGCGAGGTGAGCCGACGCCGACGATGCAGGAGTTCGAGCCGTGGCTCTGCGCGCTCTCGTGGGCGCTCGCGCCGGTGGGGGCGCCGTGGTTCGTGCCGATGCGCGAGGCGATCGACGACGGGCTGACGCTCGAGCGCGAGGCGAAGGGGCTGCGGGCGATGCTCCTCGGCGTCAGCGCCACCGAGCGGCTTCGTCGGGTGGGGCTCTTCGCGGTGCGCGTGGTGCGGGTGGTGTCGGTGGCCGATGGGCAGATCAGCGCCGACGAGCAGCGAGCGATCGACGTGCTCGTCTCGGCGATGGGGCTCCCCGAGGCCGACGTGCGCATGCTCGCGGCCGAGCCGATGCCGGCGATCGTATCGCTCGAGCTTCCGGAAGAGCTCGAGTGGAACCTCGCGCGCGCGATCGTCGTCGGGGCGTGGGAGGTGGCGGCGACCGATGGGGTCGAGGAGGCGGAGCGCGCGGCGATCCTCGAAGTGGCGGCGCGTCTGCACGTGCAGGCCGACGTCATCGAAGAGGCGCGGCACTACGCCGAAGAGTCGACGGCGAAGCAACACCTCGTCGGCCTCGCGGCGGTCGATGCGCTTCGTTACGTGCTCCAGCCGCTCGACGACGCCCAGACGTTGCCGCTCTTCACCGCCGCGGCGCATCTCTCGGTGCCACCGCTCAAGCGTGGCGAGGTGTTGCGCGTGCTCGAGAGCAAGACGGCGACGCCGCTCGCGGCCCAGCACCAGCTCGACAAGGAGGCGCGCGCTGCGGTCCTCGGCGCTGCCTGGGCAGCGGCGTTGGCGACCGATCCGACCCTCACCATGCGCGCGCGTCTCGCCGCGAGGCACGATCGCGTCGCCGTCGATCTCGGCAGCGATCACGCCGGACGCGATGCGCGCGACACCCTCGACGAGTACATGGCCGAGATCCTCGCGCGCGGCGTCGGCGTCGCGGGCGGCTGAGACTCGTCACATCCCCGGCCGTCGCCGGGGCCGCTGCTGACTCGTCGTTTCGCGAAGTACTTGCATAAGTGCTTCATGGAGCCGCACCGGCATTCGCTCGATGCTCGGCAAAAGGTCATGTGGGTATAGGTGCGCAGAGAGCTTGGCCCGAAGGGGCGCTAGGCTCGACGATCCGCGCATGACGACGGCACCTCGCTCCCGCGCCTTCCGTTTCGCAATCGCGCTCGTCCCGTGCGCTGCCATGGCTGGAGCTACCGGCTCCGGTCTGCGCGATCGCTTCTCGTGTGCCGGTGCGTCGAAGCCGGACCCGGTCGAGGCGACGGTTCCCAACAAGACTGCGCCGCCGACGCCGGTCCTCGAGGCGAACGCGGAGGCGAATGCACAAGCGAATCAGCCCAAGGCCGCGCCGGCGCCGATCGTCGCGCCACCGCCGACGCCGGAGGAAGCGCTGCGTGCATGGCTCGGGGCGCACATGCCGGAGGGCGGGCGCATCGTCGAAGGGGACGGACCGATCGGCCTCATGCACAGCGCTGCGGAGGGCGACACCTTCTCGAAGATCGCCGCGCACTACGTCGATTTGACGACCGCCTACAGCGAGGGCGAGCTCGTCTCCGATCTCATTCGTGCCAATCCGACGGTGAAGGGGCTCGGGCCGATCAAGGCCGGCGTCGAGGTGCGGGTGCCCAAGGTGGTGACGGCGCCGCTGAAGTCTCCGGCCGAAGCGCGGCTCGGCTGGCCCGAGGACAAGGCCCTTCGCGCCATCTACATGAACGCCGAGATGATGGGCGGTCACTGGGGCGGGGGCTTCTCCGAGAACCTCGACAAGATGGCGGCGCGCGGCATCAACGCGGTCGTCGTCGACGCCAAAGACGTCACCGGTTGGTTCACCTACCCGACGAAGATCCCCCTCGCGCTCTCGATCAACGCCACCAAGCACTCGACCATCGGCTCGCTCGCGCGCCTCGTGCGCGTCGCCCACGCCAAGGGCATCCGCGTCATCAGCCGCGTCTCCTGCTTCCGCGACGAGCACATGGGCCCCGTGCACGGCGAGCTGGCGATCAAGAACAAGAACGGTCAGCCGCACGTCGCGCCGAGCAAGATCGTCGACTGGCTCGATCCGACCAACGACACCGTGCAGCAATACCTCGTCGACGTGGTGCAGGAATCGATCGACGCCGGCGTCGACGAAATTCAGCTCGACTACGTGCGTTATCCGACCGAAGGAATTTGGGACGCCGACTTCCATCTCAGCGAGAAGAACCTCACCACCGCCGACGTCATCACCGGCTTCGTCCATCGCGTGCACGAGACGACGAAGGCCGCGGGCGTACCGCTCTCGCTCGACGTCTTCGGGTGCGTCGCTTGGCAGTATCCGAAGGACATGGAGTCGACGGGGCAAGACCTCCGGAGGCTCGGCAAAGAAGTCGAGGCGCTCTCGCCGATGGTCTACCCGTCGCACTTCGGCGTCGGCTTCCAGGGCTTCGAGGTCCCGGGCGATCATCCCGAGATCGTCGCCATCGGCACCAAGCGCGCGATCGACACCTTGCACGAGGTGGGCGCCGACAACGTCGTCGTCCGCTCGTGGGTGCAGGCGTTTCCCTGGAAATCGCCGCACTTCGGCGCGCCGTACATCGCCGACCAAATCAAGGAAGCAGGCAAGGGCGGCGGCATCGGCTGGCTCGCGTGGAACTCGGGCGGCGAATACGGCGCGACGTACGCCGCGGTGCCGCCTCTCAAGAAGAAGTAGAAGAAGTCGAAGAAGGAGTCGCTTCTTCTAACGCTTGGTGCGGCCACGACGGCCGAGCACGACGCCGAGCGCGGCCATCGAGAGGGTGACCGGCAGGACGACCACGCCGAGCACCGTGCGCGAGAGCGCCCAGAGGACGACGCCGACCAAGGCGCCGACCAGGGCGCCCATTCGCACCGTGATTTTCGGCCCGAAACGCCCGATGAGCGCGCCACCGGCGAGGCTGGCGAGGACGACCGAGGCGATCGACACGAGGACGAAGGGAAGGAACGGCAGCTCGTTCGTGCCGGCGCTCGCTTCGGCTCCTCGGCGGTAGATCGCGGTCAGCGCCCACGTCGCGAGCATCGCCTCCGGGACGAGGACCACGAACGTGGCCATCGCGCCGAGGAGCACCCAGGCCGCGGGAGAGCGCGTGCCGGCTTCTTCGTCGCCGAGCTCGGCTTGCTCGAGAAACGTCTTCTTCGCGCCGGCGCCGACGACCGGGAGCGAGACCTTTTTTCTCGGTTTTTCCTGCGGCTTCTGCTTCTGCGGATCGTGCGCGTCGTGATCGCTCACGGCGGTGCCCTTCGCTCAGCCCGCGACCACTTGGAGGCGGACGGCCTGACGCGGCGGTTCGGCGAGGGCCGGCAACGAGCGCAGGGTCGACTCGTCGAGCGCGCCGACGAGCGAGTGGGCGTTGGCGCGTTCGATGCGCACGTCGAGGAAGCGGCCGACGAGCATCCGGCCATCGAGCCCCGGCGGGAGATCGAGGTGGACGATTTCGTTGCGCTCGCTGCGACCCATCATGCGCATGTGTGCGGGGCCGCCGTCGCGACCGGGGACGAGGCCGTCGGTGCGTCCTTTGGTGCCGCCCGGCTTGGAGGTGCCCTCGACGAGGACGTTCGCGCGACTGCCGACGAGCGTCAGGAGGTGCGCCTGCTGCAGCGCTTCGACCGTGGAAAATAGGCGCGCGAGGCGTTCGGCCTTCTCGGCTTCGGAGACGTCGTCGGCGAGCTTCAGCGCCGGCGTGTACGGACGCGGCGAGAACTTGAAGCCGAAGGCGGCGATGAAGCCGACCTCGCGGATCATCGACAACGTCTCGAGGAAGTCTTGCTCGGTCTCGCCGGGGAAGCCGACGATGATGTCGGTCGAGAGCGTGGTGCCGGGGCGCGAGTCGCGGAGCATGTGCGAGCGCTCGACGAGCTCGGCGCGCGTGTAGCGACGGAGCATGCGCTTCAGCAGACGATCGCTTCCCGACTGCGAGGGGAGGTGTACGTGGCGCGCGAGGACGTCGAGCTCGGCGTGCGCGGCGACGAGCTCGGGGGTGACGTGCCGCGGGTGCGGGCTGGTGTAACGAAGACGACGAAGGAGCGGGATTTCTCGGGCGATCGCGCGCAGGAGCTCGGGGAAGTGCGAGGCCTCGCCGCGGAACGACGGACGCGGCTCGGCGCTGCCGGCGATCGATTTGACGGTCGTCGTCTCGGGCGGTTGCCAGCTGTTCACCGTCTGGCCGAGGAGGGTGACCTCTTGCACGCCCGCGGCGACGAGGCGCGCGATTTCCTCGAGGATCTCCTGCATCGAGCGATAGCGCTCGGGACCGCGCGTGTAGGGGACGACGCAGAACGAGCAGCGCTCGTCGCAGCCCTTCATCGTGGTGACGAACGCGGTGACCGGGCTGCCCTCGCGATGCGGACCGGGATCGGCGCCGAGAAATGTAGGCGACTCGACGTCGAAGACGGTGCGCGCGACGGGCAGACCTCCGAGCCGCGCAGCCTCGGCGAGCTCGGGGAGATCGGCGAGGTTGTCGGGACCGACGACGATGTCGATGTGCGGGATCTCGGTGAGGAGCCGCTCGCCCTCTTGTTGGGCGACGCATCCGGCGACGGCGACGATGAGCTCGGGACGCGCGCGTTTGATCGGACGAAGGCGACCGACCTCGCTGCGGAGTTTGTGCTCGGCCTTCTCGCGCACGCTGCAGGTGTTGAAGACGATGAGGTCGGCGTCGTCCTCGGACGTGCACGCCTCCCACCCGCGCGCACGCAGCGCCTCCTCCATGCGCGAGGAGTCGTGGACGTTCATCTGACAGCCGAACGTCTCGATGAGGTAGCGGGGAGCCATCGGGGGAGGACGCGATCTAGTACGTCCGCGCAGCCTTGGCCAACGAGCACGGTGAAATCCGCGCTAGATTCCCGATGTGTCGCGCGTCGTCTCCGCCTTCGGCATGCTTGCGCTGGTCACCGTGGGCGCGCTCGTCGTTACCGGCGGGGCGGGGATCGCCGGTGTCACGGGCGGTTGCTCCTCCGAGAGCACGCTCGTCGGCGACGGCGCGTGCGACGCGTACTGCACGAAAATCGTCGGCGCCAAGTGCCGCGGTAGCCTCGACAAGGACGCTTGCAAGAAGTCGTGCCTGAGCGATCAAAGCTACTGCGCGACGGAAGAGAACGACTTCCTCCGCTGCGCCAACCAGAACGGCACCGTCAACTGCAACGGCGGGGCGGTGCCTTCGATCACGGGCTGCGATCACTACCTGCCGGCGAGGGATACGGCGTGCTCGTATGGGCGAGCCGATGCGGCGTCGCATGGGGACGAGGTCTCTTTTTAGCGTTCAACGCGCGGCCACGAACCTCACCGCCCCCAAATCTTCCGCCACGATGCGCCCGTCCCTCCGCACATGCCGCACGAACCGCTGTTCGACGCTCGGCGGCCCCACCGGTGCGAGCAGCGCCCCTCCTTCGGGGATCGCCGCGAGGAGCGCGCCTGGCACTTCTCTCACCGCGAACGTCAGCCACGTCTTTCGATGGCGCGCGACGAGGTCGGGGCGCGTCAGGCCGTCGCCGACGAGGATCGCGACGTTCGTACGATCGATCGTGTTTTCCTGGGAAATCTGAGCGAGGAGCGGGTCGACCTCGATCGAGGTGACGTGACCCGTGGGGCCGACGACCTCGGAGGCGAGGGAAGCGCCGTAGCCGCTGCCGCTGCCGAGCTCGAGCCAGTCGTCGCCGCGAGAGAGCGCGAGGGCGGCGAAGGCGAGGGCGTAGACGTGTGGCGCGCTCACGGTCGCGAGGTGCGGGCCGGCGGGCGTGTCGAGGGGCAACGGTTCGTCGACGTAGGCTCGATCGCGATCGACGATTCGGACGAAGCGCGTGCGATCGACCGCCAAGAGCGCAGCGCGATAGGGCGTGGCGACGGGGCCGATGTGCCTCTCGACGGAGGCGAGCAGATCGCTGGCGCTCTTCACCCGCCCATCGTCGCTCTGGATGACGGCTATTGGTAGCAACGAAAGCCGAGCGTCGCGCTCTTCGTCGTCTTCGGCTTGGAGCGCCCGGGGCCGCGGATGGCGGTGAGCGATTCGATGGCCGAGAGTGCGATGCTGCCGCCACGGACGCCGGCATTGCCCTCGGCGACGCTGACCGCGGTCCATTCTTCGACGTTGCCGGCGAGATCGCGGACGCCGTCTTTCGTGCGGTCGTTCGGTTTGGTGGCGACGGCGACGGGCGTGGCTCCTCCGGCGCCGCCGAGCGCGAGGCCCTCGGTGCTCGGGGGAAAGAGCGGATCGCCGATCGCCTTGGTGAACTCTTCGTGCGTCGGCAAGTGGGCGCCGATCGCCGCGCAGAAGCTGCCTGCTTGATCCCAATCGACGCCGCTCACCGGGAGGTCGACGTCGGGATCGCTGTCGCTCGTCCAACCGAGCGGCCTCTGCGCGGGGCGATCGGCTTCGGCGAGCGTCGCGAGGTACGTGGCGTACTCGCCGCGCGTCACCTCGTGCTCTTGCACCGAGACCGAGCCGACGTCGACGTAGGCGTTCGTCTTCGCCACCGAGGCTGACAGAGACTTCGAAGGGCTGTCATTGCCCGCACCGCTCGCTTTTTTGGCCTTTTTCTTCGTCGTCGGGTCGTCGTCATCGTCGAGGGGCGAAGGTGGAGGCGCGGGTTTCGGATCGTCGTGACCGCGATCGGCGAAGAGCGCGAAGTAGAGACCGCCGCCGCCGCCGCCGAGAAGGACGAGGAGGACGACGAAGAGCCAGATGCCGGAGCGACGACCTTCGTGCTCGACGAAGCTGGAGGCGGGGAGGGTTTGGCTGACGCTGGTGACGGGGATCGCCGGCGCAGGTGTCGGCGGCCTCGGCGCGGCGACCTGTTGTGGCGCGATTTGCGTCGCGTACATCGGCGCGGGCGTCGGCTCGTCGAAGCGCATGGTGCCGGTCCCGGGATGGCCGGCGACACCTTCGCTGCCCATACCCATACCCATCGCACCGCCGCTCGCGACCGTGCCGGCGACGGGCACCTGGCCGACCATCATCGTCGGCGGCGCAGCGAGCACGGTCTGCGCTTCGATGCGTGGCGGAGGCTCGGGCGGACGAAACGTCTGGTGCGGCGAGAGACGTCCGGCATCGGCAGAGACGTCGAGCGCCGCCGCGAGGCCGGCCACCGCTTGCGACGCGCGCGAGACACGCCGGGCCGGCTCGCGCACGAGGCAGGTGAAGAACCAGTCGTCGTACGCCTGCGGGAGCACCACGCCGAGGCGACGCGCACGAAGCGACGGTGGCTCCAGCGGCGACACCAGCACCTCGCGGAAGAGGTGTTGGAGGTTGACCATCCCGCGCTCGTCGACCGATTGCCAATACGTGCGACCGACGAGCAGCGTGTAGCTGAGAAGACCGAGCGCCCACACGTCCGTGCCGGGACCGATGTCGACCGAGCGCTGCGTCTGTTCGGGCGCCATGTAGAGCGGCGTTCCGGTCGCGCGCGTCGACTCCTGCACGTTCGCTTCGCGTACCTTGGCGATGCCGAAATCGAGCACTTTGACGACCGACGGCTCGTCTTCCTTGATCACCAAGAAGAGGTTTTCGGGCTTCAAATCGCGGTGGATGATGTTCTTCGCGTGCGCCTTGTCGAGCGCGCGTCCGACCTGCGAGAGGATCGACACCACCTCGGCGGGCGGCAGACGGCCGCGCTGCTTCAAGAGATCGCCGACCTCGATGCCGACGAGGAACTCCATCACCAGGTACGGCACGCCGTTGGGATCGACGCCGCTGTCGAGGACCGAGACGACGTACGAGCTGTCGATTTGCGCGGCGACGCGGGCCTCGCGAAGGAAGCGCATGCGTGCTTCTTCATCGGCGACGACGTCGGGACGCATCAGCTTGAGCGCGACGCGACGCCCGGTGCGCTCCTCGCTGTCGTAGGCGTCGTAGACGGCGCCCATGCCACCGGCGCGAAGGAGCCCACGGACGTGATAACGACCGGCGAAGACGTCCCCCGGCTTCAGCGTCGCGAGCTCGAGCACGGCGTGATTCTAGTCAGCGCGCGGCCAGTCCGACCACTTCCGCGACCGATCAGCGGCCGGCGATGCTGGTTCGCGGCTGAATTGCGGGGGTCGCGATCGGCGTGACCGCGGCGGCGCGGATGCGGGTGCCAGACTTGGCCTGGCGAACGACCAAGAGGGACGGGCGGTCGCTCAGCGACGAGGGCGGGGGCATCGAGCTGCCATCGGCGGGGAGCTCGGGCGCGATGCAGCGGAGGAACTCGTCGGCCTGGTCAGGACAGTCGACCGTGAGGACGCGCGTGTTTCGCACGATCGACGAGTCGCCGACGACGACGCTGTCGGGCTTGGGCGGGTTCATCGGCATCACCGAGATGCCGTGCGAGCTGCAGGCCTGCGCGACGCGCGTCGGATCGGTGAGGAGAATCATCGCCGGCGCCGGTCGCATCAAGAGGCGCAGCTGCTCGACGATCGCGTGCGCGTCGGTCCAGGGGAGGTTGTATTCGAACACGATCACGCCGGGGCGATCGACCAGCGCTTCTTCGGCCCCCACTGCCCGCGTCTCTCGCGTCCGCGCCGTACACCCCTCGAGTCGCAGCGCCGCGAAGAGCGCGCCACGCACGGCCGGATCGTCTTCGAGGACGATGACCTGGGAGGGGAGGAAAACTGGGGGAACGGAGTTGCGCATGGGGGACTGCTCTCCAGCGACGCTTACGAGGGACGTCTTCTTCCCAACGGTGGCGTCGTCTCCGGCTTACGGCTCAGGGCCGTTGGAAGCTGGCGAGCACTCTCCTATTCAATTCTGGAGCCAACACCTTCGCCGACGCCCCATCCTCCGTGAGGAATCAACGATTTGCCGCACATTGGGGTAAATTCGACCCCGGCGTGAGCGCGACAGAGCTGTCATGTCCCAGGCCACGGATCGTGAACTGTGCGCAGGCCCCCGCGCTCCGCGTGCATGGATTCACGGCCCCTGAGGCTTGGGGGCATCGGTCACCGAATGGGGTGCTGCAGCCCCATCCCCGACAGGCACCTCACCAGTCGACGATCGCCGCGCCCCAGGTGAAGCCGCTGCCGAAGGCGACCATCGCGACCTTCATGCCCTTCTTGAGCTTGCCGCTGCGGGTGGCCTCGGCGAGGAGGATCGGGATCGTCGCGGCGGTGGTGTTGCCGTAGCGCTGGATGTTGTGGACGACCTTCGAGTCGGGGATGCCGAGCATCTGCTGGAGGTACTGGTTGATGCGGAGGTTCGCCTGGTGGAACACGAAGAGGTCGATGTTCTCGCCGGTGATGCCTTCGGCCATGCAGGCTTCCATGAGCACCATCGCCATGCGTTCGATGGCGTGCTTGAAGACGGTCTTGCCTTGCATCTGCGCCCACATCATCTCGGGCTGCACCTGACCGACGCCGTTCGCGTCGTTGGGGATGAACGGCCGCTTGCTGATGTCCCAGATCTTCTGCGCGAGGATGTCGGCGTGACGACCGTCGGCGCCGAGCTTCCAGGTGCGCACGCCGCGATCTTCTTCGGTCGCGCTGACGACGACCGCGCCGGCGCCGTCGCCGAAGAGTGAGGCGACCGTGCGACCGCGCGTGGTGAGATCGAGCGCGGCGGAGTGCACCTCGCTGCCGACGACGAGGACGTTCTTCATCGCGCCGCTCTTCACCATCGAGGTGGCGGTGCCGAGGCTGTAGAGGAAGCCCGAACACTGGTTGCGCACGTCCATGCAGGGGACGAACTTGGCGTTCGAGCCCTCGCAGAGGCCGAGCTTGCGCTGCAGATAGACGCCCGAGCCGGGGAAGCAGTGATCGCTCGAGAGCGTCGCGAGGATGATCATGTCGAGGTCGGTCTTCTTGATGCCGGCCTGTTCGATGGCCATCTCGGCAGCAGGAAGCGCGAGGTCGGCGCAGCCCACGCCCTCCTCCGCGAAGCGGCGCTCTTCGATCCCGGTGCGCTGCACGATCCACTCGTGCGTGGTGTCGATGCCGTAGGTTTTCACGAGGTCGTCGTTGGTGACGACGCGCGGGGGGACGTAGAAGCCGGTTCCGGAGATGTACGCGTTGGGCATGAGGCTCGATAGCTCAGACCTGGTACGAAGCGGCGGCAAGCGTGCGTGACACTCGTGCGACGAATTGCGGAAATTCGCCCACATTTCTCGCCGTTCGTCGTATGCATGAGCTGCGGAGCAACATCACGTGCCATCGACTCCTCCCCCCTCCGAAGCCCAAATCAACGAGGCGTCCGACACCCTCGCCGAGGTCTCGTTCTTCGCCCTCCTCGACGATCAGGAGCGCGCGGTCCTCGCGCAGCGAATCGAGCGGATGACGTTCCCCGCCGGGAAGGTCATCTTCAGCCGCGGCGACCCAGGCGATGCCATCTACGTCATCGTTCGCGGCGTCGCCGAGGTCTCGGTGAAGAACGACACCGGCGAGAAGATGGTCCTCGAGACCGTCAAGCCCGGCGAGTTCTTCGGCGAAATCTCCCTCCTCGACGCCGGTCCCCGCACCGCCACCGTGACGGCGACGGAAGACCTCGAGGCGCTGGTCATCGATCGCGGCGATCTCGAAGAGTTCCTCAAGCTGCGCCCTGCCGCGGCGATGGATCTGCTCACCGCCGCGGGCAAGCGCCTCCGCGAGTCGGCGAACATTCTCCGTCGCACCGTCTCGCGCAATGTGAACGCCGAAGAAGAGGACACGCGCAGCACGGTGATGAAGGTCGCCGACTGGATCAGCGAGTTCTCCGGCAGCCTCACGTTCCTCTTCATCCACGTCGGCATCTTCTTCGTGTGGGTCGTCCTCAACGTCAAACCGCTGGCGAACCATCCGCCGGTCGGCGGGTTCGATCCGTTTCCCTTCGGGCTCCTGACGATGGTGGTGTCGCTCGAGGCGATCATCCTCTCGGTCTTCGTGCTCCTCAGCCAGAACCGGCAGATCGCGCGTGACCGCGTGCGGAGCGACATCGAGTACCAGGTCAACGTCCGCGCCGAGCTCGAGGTGTCGCACCTTCACGAGAAGGTCGACCTTCTGCACGAGGAGCTGACCAAGCGACTGGACAGCCTGGAAAAGCGAGCGAAGTAGCGTTTTCGCGCTCTCACGCACGCCAGCGCGACCCGCTGACTACTCCCAGCCTTCGTCGAGCTCTTCGTCTTTCTTCGGCTTCGCCTGTGTCTTCTCGCCCGGCTCGCTCGGCTCGCTCGGCTTGCTCGTGCCCGTCTCGTCCTGCGGTTGGCCTAGAGGCCTCGTCGGCGGTGGCTCGGTGCGTGGCTTCGGCGGAGGTACGTCGGATCGGAGCGCGTTCTTGTCGACCTTGGGCATGCGCACCGCCGTCTTGGCGGCGTGGAGCGCGGGGTCGTAGGGACGCTTCTTGTTCTTCTCGCTGAGGTGGTCCTTGGCGAAGGGCGGCACCAGCGACGCGGTCGGGGCAGGGGTCTCGTCGGGCGCCTCGACCATGATGTTGAGCGAGCCGAGCATGTCACCCGAGCTGGTGGCGTCGCCCTCTTCGTGCCCTTCGACCTCGACGAGCTCGGGCGGCGGCTCGGACTCGTCGATCTCGCGCGCGCTGAAGATGAGGCGGTCGTCGCCGCGCTTCTGCATGTTGAGCGGAGAGATCATCCGCGGCACCAGGCGCACCGAGCGGATGAACTCGTCGATCGGCACCTTCATCTCGAGGGGCGGAAAAACGCGCTCGCGGAAGCCGCCGCCGAGATCGCAGAGCACGTCGATGGCACACGCGCCGGCGTCGTCGGTGATCTCGACGCGCAGCTCGCCCTCCAGCCAATCGCACGAGCTGCTCGCCATCCGCGCGAAGGCCAGGAGCACCTTCGGTCCGCCTTCGCCGGCACGGGCGATGGTCATCACGTGCTCGAGGAGCTCACGCATGGCGGCCCGCGTGCGCACCGCGCGAATGACGTGCGTGTCGCTGATGTCCGAGCAGCGCTTGATGTCGTCGTAGTCGCCCATGCGCTGGGATCAAGAATGCCTGACGCGGAGGGCCGGGGCGAATTTTCGAGGGGGGACGCGGGGTTGGGTGGGGTGGCGCCGGCGGCTGGGGGCTCGTGCTGGGATCCTTTGGCGCGGGGGGTGTGCTAAGAGTCGAGCTTCTCCGGGGAGTCGCACAGTCCGGTAGTGCACGAGCTTTGGGTGCTCGTTGTCGCGGGTTCAAATCCCGCCTCCCCGACTGGAGAAGCCGCATTGGCGGCTTCTCCGTCGTGTCGGCGGGCGTTGGCGAGCAAGTCGTCGCGGGGCGACGACTTACGGCTCGGGCAAATCCCGCCGAGAGGGGCGAGAGGGAGAGCGCGAGCGAGGCGTCGCGGCGCGACGGCTCGACTCCGGTGAGGGGGTCAGGGCAGATCTGGCGGATAGGACCCGCCCTCGACTTCGCCCGTGTCGACGTCCAGTTCGAAGGGCGACCATGTGTCGCCGAGCGGGCTGTAGGCCTGGCCGCGAAGCCGAACGCCGTCGAGCGCCAGTTCCGTCATCCCGTCCCACGAGATGCGGCGGGTCGTCCAGCGGAGTCCTTCCGGGCCATGGCACTCGAACCAGAGTCCGTTGCCGAAGATCATCGCTTCGCGGTCGGGTAGCGAGAAGACATCCGCAATCTGCCCGCCGAAAGATCGAACGAGCGTCCGAGTCTCGAGCTCGACGACGTAGCCGAGCCCCTCCGCGATCACCACTGCCAAGTCTCGGTGGGTGGGGTGCGCGAAAACGGCGTTCGCTCCGAAGGTTCCGGCCTCGAAATTCCCAACCCAGCTCGGCCAGCTCGGGCCCGAGAACTCGACGACGAAGTGCTCCGAGTGGAGGCGCTTGGCCGTGGGACTGAACGTTTCAGCCGGTTCGCCAGTGCCGGGCAAGCCGGGCAGGATCTTGAAAGTGAAGCGCGGCACGTTCGCGAGCTGGTCTTCGAGCCGCCATCCGTCAGGTCGCTCCGCCGGAAGGAACCATTCGTGACCGCTCGCGACCCAGCTCTCGCGATGACGACGAACGCCCGCCGGATCGCAGTCCTCGTAACCGAACTCGCAGCCACAGCACGCGCAGATGTCGTACGTCGGGCACCGCCCGTCCGCGCCCCAGATCGATTCGTCTTGGCGAAGCCCGCAGACGCGGCAGTCGTGCTCGGCTCCCTTGTCGACAACCATCGTCCTCTTCTTTGCGACGTGCACGCGCGACGTGCACGCGCGACCTCGGGACCCTCCGAACGGTCATCTCACGACCTGCGCCAAGCGTGTCCGACCCTCCGAACCGGCAGGTCTACGCCGCGGCCAAGCACCACCACCCCTCCGAACCGGCACCCCCCAGCGTGCCGTCGACCGAAGCGACCCTCGGAACCGGCCCGACCACGCCGTCGCCAAGCATCAGCACCCCTCCGAACCGGCCGGACCACGCTGTCGCCAAGCATTCCGACCCTCCAACCCCCCTCAACCCCGCGAAATCACACGCCTCTCCACGGCTCGCCCCAAATCCCCAACTACCCGCAACCGTCGCGGGCCTGCGGTCGATGGACGGTCACCAGCAGCAATCATGCTGTCCGACCTCGTCAACATCGATCGTGGAGACACAGATGACCGCTCGCAGCGCAACCCCCGCCCAAACCTCTTCGCATTCCCGTTCCCGTTCCCGTTCCCGTATCCGTTCGACGTCGACGCCGACTCCTCGCGCGGCAACGCAGTCGAAGAAGAAGACCAGCGCCGATCCTTACCTCCAAGCCTTCGACGCCACCGCCGCCGCGCGCGCGGCGCTGAAGCCCGAACAGCTCCTCGTCGTCAACCTCGACATCCCGACGGCGGTGAGCACGCTCGACACGGTCTTTCCGCGTCTCTACGAGCGGCGCGCGGCGATCGTGAAGGTCGTTCCGAGCTTCGACGTGAAGCAGTTCGACGCGATTCCCGCGTACGCATTGGCGCTCGGGCACGCGCACAGCGAGTGGCTCGTTGCGGCGATGCCGCCGGAAGAGTCGGCCGACCTTTACGCCGAGGCGCTGACGCTCCGTGAGACGCTGATGGTCGACGTGCGCGCGCTGATGCATCGGCGTCTCCTGTCCGAAGAATCGCTGGCGAAGCTGTCGGGCAGCACGGGATTCCGCAACGTGGCCGTCGATCTCTTGGCGGTGCACACGCTCGTGCGCAACAACTGGAAGAGCCTCGAAGGCCACACCGGCGTGCAGCCCAAGGAGCTCGAACGGGCGGTGGAGCTTTGCCGGGTGTTGCAGAAGATCTCGGGCGCGCGCGACCTGATCCCGGAGAAGGTCTCGGTGGCTGCGGACCAGCGCACCCGCGCCTTCACGTTGGCGATGAATGCGTACGACGAGGCGCGCGCGGCGCTCGGGTTCGTGCGTCGTCGCGAGGGCGACCTCGAGACGATCGCGCCGAACCTCTACGGCGGTCGCAGCCACGCCACCGGTCCGAAGGACAAGGGCACGACGACGAGCCCCACGCCTGTGCCGCCGGCCGTGACGCCCGCCTCGACGCCTACGACGGGCACTGGCCCCTTCGCCTGAATTCTTCGTGTTGGGTGAGTGACGTGAGTGACGTGAGTTTCGCGAGTGACATGAGTGGACTGGTTGGGTGACTGCTGGCTCCGTTGGATCACACGACTTCGCGTGTGCCAACGGCGACGACCGACGACCTTGCATGAGCGCGCTCCGGGTGAGGCTCGCGCACCGCAAGGCCGTCGGTTCGTCGTTTTGTGGCTAGCGCGCTCGCCGGAGCCCGCTCAGGGATCGGCGCAGCAACGGAAGCCGTTGCCGTAGTCGGGATTGCTCCCGAGCGCCGACACACCCGTGGCCACGCAGGTCACTTCGGCGTCGGCGCTGCGCCAGTCGCCACCGCGTGTGCGGTCCACGAGGTGTCCGGAGCCGTCGTCGGCGAGGAAGTCGTCGAACTCGGCGCGGCCCCCGGTCATGCCGAAGATGCGATCGAAGGGCGGAGCGGTGCCGTGGCAACCGGGATGCGCGTCGACGTCGGCCGGCCCCGCCGCCCCGGTCCCCGTGTCGCACTTCTTCGGATCGTACGTGTCGCCGTAGCTGAAGCGCGTGGCGCTCGAGCCGTTGGTGCACGCGTAGGTCCATTCGCTCTGTACCGAGGCCGGGTCGGCGACCGCCGCGCCGCCGCCGATCTTGCCGCAGAGCCGCTTGCCGGCCCATTTGCAGTAGGCGTAGGCGTAGCAGTACATGACCTGTCCCTTCGGCGTCTTGCCGACGAGCGGCTCGGCGTCGAGGCCTGGGCGTGGGTCGCGTAGCGCGGCGCAGCTCGGCGGCGTGTCGTAGGGTTCGCCTGGCGCCGCGAGGAACGCGTTGAAGTCGCTCACCGTCACCTCGTAGGCGTCGATGCAATACGGCGTCGACGCCGTGTCGACGAGCACCATCGAGGAGCCATGCGCCCCTTTGCACTTCGACGAACTGACGGCGTCGGCGTCGACCTGGGCATCCGCCGCGTCGGCGAGCGCGTCGAGTCCGGCATCGGCGTCGACGCCGACGTCGTGGTCGAGCGGGAGCCCGACGGGATCGCTATGACAGCCGAGCGTAGTCAGTACGATCAGTACGATCGGTACGATCGGTACGATCGGTACGATCGGTACGATCGAGGAGACGAGGAGCGCGCGCACCCGCCGAGCATGCGTCGCGTACTTCGCCCTCGCAAGCCGCCGCGGCGCAGATGCACGCTCGATCTGTTCCCCGACACTGACTTCGACCGGCGACGAGCCGCGTCGCGAGGTCGTGCGTGAAGTCTCTGGTCTTTGCCGTGTCAACCCGGTGAGGGCGAGCGGCCGCTGCAGAGCGGGAAGACCTCGGAGCCGTCCTTGGGCTGCACGTCGCCGAGCCAGCGCAACGTGCCGACCGCGCCGATGCTCGCGCAGGCATCGCCGACGACGGCGCGGCTCGTCGCGTAGCACCAGCCGCCACGGCCCGCGGGCAGCTCGAAAGAGGGATCGTTCAGGCACGCGTTCGACGTCGCCGGGTCGACGTCGTGGCCGACGAGCTGGCGCGTCTCGCAGACGAGATGGCGGACGCCGTCGCTCCCCGTCACGGTGACGTTCGTGCCGTCCGACTGGGCTTGCACCTTCTCCTGCGTGGCGATGCCGTCGGCACCGACGACGGTGACGGCGAGGTTGAGCTGCCTTGCGGCATCGATGGGGGAGAGGATGGGAAAGACGCTCCCGGCCGCGCGGCAGGGCTCGGCGCCGACCGTGCAATAGCCGTCGCCGATCGTCTCGCAACGCGTCGCCTTCGCGCTCAGCGGCGCGGTGAACACCTCGAGGATCTGGCAGTCGACTTGGCCGTCGGAGCTGGCGATGAGGAGCGTCCTGAAGCACTGGCTGTTCATCGCGCTCTGCAGCTTGTCGCGGATGCCCTGGAGAATCGGCGCGTAGCTGTCGTTGCAGATCGAACCAAGGAACGCCGAGGCCCCGAGATCGTGGAGGATGCGCGCGTGACGAAGGCCGGGATACGCCTTGAAATAGGGCTGTTTTCCGCTCGCGTCGCAGAGCGGGTTCTTCGCCGCATCGGACCCGCAGTCGCCTTTGGGCGTGTCGACGTCGCGGGGGCCGATGCAGGCGTATTGCAGATCGTCGCCGGTCGGCACGTCGCGATCGCCGCCGTTCACCGCGTCGATCGCGCGATCGCCGGCATAGCCGAGGATTCCGTACTTCGTCCGCGGCGCGATCGACTCGATCATGCGCGGATCGCGCTTGGAGAGATCGGCGGAGATGATCTTGTCCCAGTCGGCCTCGGTGAGCTTCTTGGGACGGAACGTGTACGGATCGGCGGCCGCCGCATCACCGACCAGCTTTCCCGGGACACCGACGATGCCGCCGACGACGAGCAGGTCCGGTGAACGAAAGCCTCCGGCGAACACGGGGTTGGCCATGTCGACGTGAGCGCCGGTGGCGTCGATGCCGGGCACCACTTGGCTCTTGAACGCGTTGACGTAGCGCTGGCGCGACCAGAGGAAATTGTAGCCGAAGCGCTGGGTCATCGCGAACGCGCGGAGGCTCGGCGCGTCGGGGTCGGCGTTGCGCGGATCGATCGCCCAGCGCACGGAGCAGTTGGGATCGCTCGTGTCCTCGAAGCACGACTTGCAGCGATATTTTTCGTGCAACTCGTTGTACTCGCTCGTCGTCTCCGGTTCGAAAGCGTCGGGCACGTCTGCGCACGCCGCCCAACCGCGCTGCATCTGCCCGGCGCCATAACCGAAGGGGAGCCAGTTGAGCTGTGCTGGCTTGAGCGAGGCGTCGTTCTCGTCGCTGACGATCACCACCGCGAGGAGAGAGTCGGGCCGGAGAAAGGCGTTTCTTTCCTTGAGCAGCTCGTCGTCGATGCCGGTCACTTGGATCGGGTTCGGCTTGCCGCCGCTCGTGCAGTCGTCGCCCTTGTCGCCGAACGTGCACGCCGCTTCGGCCTTGGCGTACGGCGTCGGGTCGACGAGGAAGTGGTACATCGCCTCCCACGGCTGCTCGTAGCCGCAGCCGTCTTCGCCGACCGTCTCGATCACGCACGAGCTCGCCACCTGAAGCTCGTTGCTCCCCGGAGCGCCGACGTGCGCGGCCGCCGGATCGCGCGTGGCGTCGTTCACCCAATGAAGCGACGAGGCGCCGACGCTCGTCGGACAGAGATCGGGAGTCGGCGTCTTCGCGTCGTCGGTCTCCGCGTAATAGCCCACGGCTGCGATCTCGCCGGCGCGCGGCAGGAGGTGTCCGTGATCGTTCTCGTGCGCGCCCTTCGTCTTCGCATCGCAAGCGCTGGTGCCGAACGACCCGAGTGAAGAGCTGACGACGGCGACGTGCAGATCGGCGGCCGCGCGGTACTTCGGCTTGCCCGTCGCGGGATCGATGTCGGGGTGGGTGAGCTGTTTGACGAACGCGGGAAGACGCCGCGCCAGCTCGCGCTGCTTGTCGCCCATCGATGGCGAATTGTCGACGACGAGGAGGAGATCGACCTTGTCGATCTTGGTCAGGCGAATGCGCGGCGGTGTCATCATGTCGTCGCCGCCCGAGACGAGCGGCACGACGGTGGCGCGCTGGCAGCCGCCCGTCTCGAGGGCGCAGAGCGCGCCGATCAAGGTCAACGTCGGGGCCAGCCGAGCGCGCATGTCGGCCTGGCAACGCAAGATGCATGCACGCGCAAAGCGGCGAGGATTTCCCGACTCTCCCGCGCGCAGCCGCGCCCTTCGATGGCGCCCACGTCAACCTGGTTGGCGACTATGCCGGTCCGCGCACTCCATACTTCTCGCTGAAAAACCCATCCATCGCCGCCAGCAGCCCATCGACATCGGCATGCTCCGGCACCGAAATCCGGCAAATCTGCACATCGTCCTGCTTCTGCGCGTTCTTCACTTCCGCCGAGAGTGCGCCCTGCGTCGATTCCTCCGGATTGATCACGTAGAAGTAATCCGCCTTCCCGCCGCCGGTCGACTGGCCGTAGCTGACGCGGCTCTTCACCAACGTCGGCGCATGCTGCAGCAGGTAGTCGACGAACTCGTCGACGAGGTCTGCGTGACGCGTCGGCGCCTTCGGCAGGTAGAACGACAGCATGCCGGTCGCCATGCCCTCGGCGACTTGGGGCTCGGAGATCGCATACAGAGTGATCTCGTGACCTCGCGCGCGCAGAGCCGCACGTAGGCCCTTGGCTAAGCGGATCGTGTGATCGCTGATCGCCTTCATCCGCGGCGTGAGATCGTCGAGGCCTTTGCTCAGCTCGGCGAGCTGGTGGGGACGGGCGAACGAGTCGGCGTCGCTGCCCAGCTCCCGCGCACGGGCGAGGATCGCGAGGCCGACCGGCTCGTCGGCGCAGGCGGCGACTCCGAGCGTGGTCTTCCCTTTGGTGAAGTACTTCGACCCACTCTTCACGAGGACGAAGGGCCATCCCTGGGAGAACTGCTTCTCGAAGATCGGAAAGAGCGGCGCCAGCGTGGTGTCGACGATGACGGGCACTTTGCGACCCCAGCGCTCGGCATCGGCGCGCAGGCCCTTCATCAGCGCCTCGAAGTCGTGGGCCTGGAGCTCGGGGTTGGTCGGAGTTTCGAGGAAGACGCAGGCCGGTGCGCCGTTCAGCTCTTCGACGCCGGCGAGCACGCGATCGACGAGCGTGAGTCGACGGCCGTGCGCGTCTCGACCGATCACGACGAGCGGCCTCGGCGAGATGGCGCCGCCGCGTGCGAGCAGCTCGCTGATGAGCTGGCCGGTGCCGCCGTAGCCGTTCTGTGCGTAGAAAAAGGTGAGTGGAGCGGCTCCGAGTACGTCGGCGGCCGCACCGAAGACTGCGGCCTCGGCGGCGAGCCCGGTGCAGAAGTAGAGGCTGCCGCGGATCTGGGGAAAGAGCGCGCACAGCTTGTCATCGCAGGTGCTGACGGTGGCTTCTTCGAGCACCGTCGGCGTCTGTCCGGCGATTCGTTCCAGCTCCGTGCGCGCGTCGGCGCCGAGCATCGCGGCCACCGTGCGCTTGCGGATCAGTTGAATGCCGCGCGGATCGATTCGGGTCGTGTCGCGAAGGAGCAGCACGCCACCCCGCGACGGTCCGGCGTCACGGTCGGGGAGGGCAAAGCACACCGCATCGGCCGTGAGCGTTCGTAGATCGCCGAGGAAGGGCTTGTCGGTGACCAGCACCGTCAGCGCGGTGGGGTCGAATTGTGGGAGCGGCGCTCGCCAGTTCTCGTGAAGCACGCAGCCTTCGGCGCGCAGCGACGCCGCCTTGGCCGGGGAAATCGGTAGCGTGGACTCGGCATGGACATGGACCGGCAACTTCCGGCCCGGCGCTTCGATCACGGCGAGCCAGGGCTTGGTCACCGACGCGAACGTGAAGCATCGCGCCGCGTGGGTGCGCGCTTGGAGAACCAGCTCCAAGATCGTCGAGAGCGGCTGACCGAGGCGTGCGTAGTCGAACGGCAGACCGACGGCGGCGAGTCGCTCGCGAAGGAGACGCGGCTCGGTCACATCTTCGCGAAGGATCGCCGCGAGGGCTTGCTCGAACCGCTGACCGAACGCCTCGTCGGAGTCGAAGCGCTTCAGATCGTACGTCGTCGCGCGGGGATCCCAGTCTTCGGGCATCGCGTCGCGCGCGAGCAGTCGCGGCAGCGCCCGCAGCAGATTCTGCGCAAAGTCGGCGCCGAGGGGAATCGCTCCCGAGAGAGCTCCCGAAACTGCGAGCGTCGAGGTCGTCGTCATGGCGCCCGAGTACCTCGTGCGGGGCAGGGCGCGAACGCTCCTGGGGACTGTCCGACCGCGCGCTTGAAATCGCGCCCGAAGTGGGCCTGATCGGCGTAGCCGAGGGAGGTCGCCAGGTCGACGAGCGAAGGTGGATGCGGCGCGCGGAGTTGGATGGCCGCCTCGTGGAGACGGTACCGACGGATGACCGCTTTCGGAGAGAGACCGACGTGGGTGCGAAAGCTTCGTTGGAGCGTGCGCATGTCGACCGTGCTCAGGCGCGCGAGGTCGTCGACGCGGACAATCGATCGACCGACCGCGATGCGCTCGACCAGGTCGCGAACGCGTTCGAGGTCTGGCGATGGCGTACCGAGCCGTGGTGCGAGGAGCGCTTCTGTGAGCGCGACCTTCTCTTCCGCGTCGTGCGTCGCGTCGATGGCGCGGGCCCAGGCACGCGCGGGCTCGCCGAGAAGGGTCGCGAGCGGCACGACGCGATCGGTGACGCTCGACATCGAAGCGCCGAGGAGCGCGCGGAACATCACCGGCCGGAAGCTGACGCCGAAGGTCTCGCCTTCGCCGGCGAGCGTGCGGGAGAAGGCACTCGACGAAACGCCGAGAACGATGGCGCTTCGTTCGGTGGCGGAGGCGATGCGGAGAATTTGTGCGGCGGGGTGCGGAAGGGCCTCGCCGCGAAAGGGAGAGCGGAGTGACCAGCGAATCGACCAATAGTGATGCACGAACGGAGCGAGCGGCGACGAGGGGACGAGGCGTCGACCGTCGAGGAGGCCATCGGGCTCGGGGGCGCGGAGAATTCCGCGGGGTGGCGGAAGCGCCAGCATTTCGAGAACGCTACGACGCAGGTCGCGTTTGTTCAATACGGGCCCACCGGCGTCGCGTACCCGTCGGACATGCTGCACGCGTACGAAATCTCCGCCGGCGTCTTCGTGCGCGGGCTCACCCAGCTGAAGACGATCCTCTCGAAAGGCGAAGCGCACGGTGCGAAGGTGACGGCCTGCCTCGTCGACGGGATGCAAGATCTCGCCGCGCAAGTGCACTGGGCGAGCGAAGGCTCCAAGCTCGCGCTCGACAGAGTGCTCGGCGTCTCCAGCGCCCCCGCGCCCGCCCCCTCGAGCGCGACCACGTACGCCAGTCTCCACGAAGCGATCGACGGCGCGATCGGAGCACTCGAAGCGATCGACCAGGCCGCCCTCGAAGCGAGCCTCGATCGGACCGTCGATCTCCCGTTGCCGCGCGGGACGAGAACCTATCGCGGCGATCGCTTCTTGATCGAGTTCGCGCTCCCGAACTTCTTCTTTCACCTCACGCTCGCGTACGCGATCCTTCGCAAGGAGGGCGTGCCGCTCGAGAAGGGCGATTTCATGGGGCGATAGCGTCTTGGCGCCTCACCGTCGCGCCGCGCAGGTCATCGTCGCGAGCTGTTCTCGGATGCGGACCACCTCCGCCAGCACCACCGCGGGCAGCGCAGCATCGACGCGTAGCTGCGCGAACCCCGGCACGCCCTCGAAGGTGCGATCGGGCGCGAGGAGCGCGACGATCGTCATCACGTCGTCGTCACGACCGAGGACGCGACGGACCGCGACGCCGAGCTGGGTCGTGCGCAACGCATCGACGAGCGCGCAGACCATCCCGCGGTGCTCGGGCGACTCGGCGTCGTGCGGCTCGATCAGTTTCCGCAGCTCGGGAGGCAGCGTGGCGAAGAAGACGCGCAGCGCATCGTCGACCGAGGGAGCAATGCGCACCTGGTCGCCGAGGCCATCGAACGCGCGCGCTATTTGCGGCCACGTCGAGGACTGCGGCGAGAGCCGATACGCCAGCGGCGGATGCTCTCCGCGACGAAGCGTGATCCATCCGCGCGATCGGCCCGTCGCCGGATCGTGCGGCTGCATCGCTTCGAAGAGCATGGAGACCGGCGCCCAATGCGGCGGATACTTGAACCGCGCGACGTCGAGCACGAGGGCGAGATCGCGCGCGCGATGGAAGCCGGCGATCGTCGAGAAGTGACCGTCGCCCGTCTGACCGAGGACGCGCCGGGTGTAGGCGATCGCGAGGACCTCGCCCTCGGCCGCGCGCACCGACGACTCGATGGCGGCTCGAAACGCGTCGATCGAAGCTTCGCTGGCGCGGGTCTCGCTCGCGGTGGCGCCGTTGCATCGAGCGAGGCAAGCGAACTGATCGAACGTGATGCCCTTCACCTTCACCTCGTCGAGCGGCGCGCAACAGTCGAGGAGCTCTTCCCCGTACCAGCGCCATGGGCCCTTCCACATGCGGCCGGGATCGATGGCGAGCGCGTTGAGCGCCACCACCAGCGTCGCGAGGCCGCAGAAGGCAGGCTCTTGCTGGGTGTGGAACTGCTCGGCTTGGGCGAAGTAGCCCTCCATCGTGCCGGCGGCGAGCGCTTCGCGGAAGAGGAGACGGCCTTCGGCGCAGGCGAAGGGGATTTGCGAGTCGGGGAGTGGGCGGCGGTAGAAGCTCGGCGCGGTCATCGAACGAGAAAGGTAGCTTGGAGCGCCGGCCCTTCGTCTACGGCAAGGGTCGAAACTGCTCGTCTTCCACGCGCGTCGTGTACGCGATCACGAACCGGAGCGCGTGGTCGGGGCTCGGGTTGCGGAAGAATCGATGCGGTATGTCGGCCGGATCGACGAAGCCCTCGCCTTCGTGGACCGTCGTGATCGGCTCGTCGCCGAACGCCGATTCGAAGCTTCCTTCGACGACCCAACCGATGCCGACGGCCGGGTGCACGTGCGGGTTCGCCTTCGCCAGCGGCGGATATTCGACGAGGTACAGGCGCGTTTCGTAACCTGGCTCGTGCGCGGGCTGACGCCGAACGAGCGTGCGACGGATGGTGGTGCTCGCCTTCTCGGTTGCGAGAGGCGCGGCTGGAGGGGGTTCGGAGGCGTGCGTGGCTCCGCATCCGACGAGGCTCGCGACGAGCGTCGGAAAGACGATGGAAGGTGCGGACGAGAACCAGGTGCGGTGAGCCACGGTGCGTAGTGGCCCTAGATGGCCGGAAGTTACAGTGCGGTTGGTGAAAGACAACTTCCAGCGCGTTGCACGATGCGGAGCAGATCTCGGTCGGTGAAGAAGGGCGCTCGCCGCCATCATGTGCGACGTTGAATTCCCCATGCCGCACGTCATCGTGAAGCTTTACGCAGGTAGATCCGAAGAACAAAAACAGCGTGTCGCCGATGCCGTGCAGAAGGCCGTGATGTCGACGCTCGACTTCGCCGACGCGGCCGTGTCGGTCGCGATCGAAGAGTTCGCGCCGGAGCGATGGGCCGAGGACGTCTACAAGCCCGACATCCTCGAGAGCGCCGACAGGCTTTACAAGAAGCCTGGCTACAATCCATTCGCTGCACGCAAGTGATGTAGGACGATTCCGACGTAGCCGCCGAGAGTTGTCCCAGCGCATCCGCTGGAATCGCCGCCGCCTCTACCTGGTTGGCGGCGGATGACGTACGTCCGCCCGATGCGTGCGACGAATCGAGCTAGGCCGGTTCTCTCGACTATTTCCGCGGTTTCCGCGCTCTTGGTGCTCACGGTGGCGACGGCTGCGTCGGCGGATCCGACGGCCGAGCCAGGCGAATCGCCAAGCTCCAATGTCGTTCGCCCGGAAGCGGGCCTTCGCCTCGCCTACGGACAGCCCGCCGGGCGCATGTTCGTCGGAGAGCCCATCCGTGACGCGTATGCAGGCCAGGTGCTCTTGCAAGGAGACATGGGCGCGCGCACCGGCGGCACGTTCGTCGGGCTCTTTCTCCAGGCCGGATGGCTCAGCACGAAGAGCGATGGCTTGCCCGCGTGCAGCACGTCGCTCCCCAGGCCGACCTCGGACAGCTGCGTCGCCTATCACTACGGCGCGGGCGCGCAGGTCATGCAGCACGTGAGCCCAGAGCTGCCCATCGATCCGTGGCTCGGCCTCGGGTTCGGCTTCGACATCACCCACGTCGACGGCTCCCGCAACGGCGTGAGCCTTCGGTCCGACAACGTCAGCTCCGTCTTCGCCAAGTTCGAGGCCGGCCTCGATCTCGGCAGCGACACCTTCGCATTGGGCCCCTTCATCTCGTGGTCGTTCGGCACGCACCTGCAGCGCACGTATCAAGAGCTCGGCGCGGAGAAGGTCATCGAACATCCGACGACGGCGTTGCACAATTGGCTGCTATTGGGGATTCGCGGGGCCTACACGAAGGGAGGGTGATGCGATGGACATTCCGGAGCGCTGAGGCCTATGGGCCTGGAAGGCGACGTATGACCGCGTGTCCGACCGCTTCGGCGATGCTGGACCTCGGAACGACGCCCGCGCTGCCGGCAGCGGGGAGCTGCAGTCGTTCTTGGCGAGATTGAAGCCCTAGATCCCGATGCTCACCCACGCGACGCGAAGGTCGAAATCGCGAACCTCGTCGCTCGCGCCCACCTCGACGACCTTGGCTGGATACGATTCTCCGGCCACGAAGAGGTGACATTCGGGACACGATTTTCCCTCGGCGAGCGGCGCGAGATCATCGTCCATCGGCCCGACGAACACCGTGCCAGGCGTCGTCACACGTGCTTCGTAATGACCTGTAGCGTCGGTCTTCACGACCAGCTCACCCACTTGCACGCGCACCGACGTCGCGGGCTTGCCGTTGACGCGTACGAGTCCTCGGAGCGTCGTGGACACGGGCTTCGGCGCAGCTGCCGCGCGCGCGAGCATCACCAAGTCGCCGTGGGTCTCGAAGGCGATCACCTCTCCGAGCTCTCGATCCTTCGACGCATGCAGGCGCGGCACGACGCCTTGTCCAGTCGCGCATGCGCTCGCGTAGGTGGTCACGACATCTCCCGTGCGCGGATCGAGCGCGCGGAGCATGCACGTCGTTCCCGTGACGTACACCGCATCTTCCACGGTCACGTAGTCGTAGACCCCATCCCGCGACCAGAGTTGCCTCTCACCGACGACGTCGAATGCGACGAGCTGCGCGCGATCGCGCGAGTGAAGCAGGAGGACGCCTCCGACCACGGAAGCGCCCGTCGGAGCCATCGTAGTCCGCACGCGATGCTGGGCAGCACCGGTGATCGCATTTCGTACGGTGACCTCGCGTTGGCCTGGCGCTGGCGCAGGCGTCCTTCGCCAGGTCACGACGTCGGGTCCCTCTGCAGTCAGCATCGGCTCGTCGACCGACCAGAGCGTGCATCCCTGCTCTGGATGCATCGCGAACGTCCGCGCGCGCGTGGTCGTGACGAGACGGCCGGTCGCGAGCGCGAAATGCGCATCCTCGAAGGCGCCGCCGACGCGCCACAGTTCGTGGCCGTCGGCATCGAACGCACGCGCTTCGTCGCGGTCGTGGACGAGGAAGAGCGACAAGTCACCCCCCGAAACCGAACGCAAGTACCGCAAACTACCGCTCAGGAGCCCGAACTCGACGGCCCATGGTCGCGCGTCGAGTTGGGAGGGAGTCGTCGCGTCTCCCGGTGCGTGCGGCGAGACGGCGAAGAGGCGGCTCGTGCTGGTCGTGCAATCGGGTTGATCGGGGCAGGGGGCGACGAAGGATTCGAGCGCGGCGATGCGACCGGGGACGATCGCCAGCGCGGAGTCGAACACGCCCTTCTCCGGAAACGCATCGAGCGCACTGGTGGTGCGTCCGGTGCGCGGGTCGAGGGCGACGAGCTTGTTCGCGCGCTGCACCACCATCGACTCGTCGCCGACCGCGATCAACGCAGTGTCATGCGCGCGCCAAACAAGCGCGAGATTCCCGAGGGGATGCGCGACTCGCGGAGCGGCGGGCGCGACGCTGACCTCGAACGGCGCCTCGCAAGTCGTCAGCGGACGCGGGGAGGCGCTCGCCTTGATGCGACAGGCGCTCGCTCCGAACGTGATCAGGCCGACCAAGCCCATCCAGCTGAACGTGCGTCTTCCGAGGTTCATCGAGCCGCCGTTGGACGGACATCCGGCCGCCGCATGCAACCTCCCCTCTTGGGCCCGAAAAATTCCGTCGCTCCGTGCCTCCGTCGCCCCGTGACCCTCTCGATCTCGGTCTCTCGCTCTCGATCTTTCGACCTCTCTCAGCTGACGACGCGGACTCGCCGCGCAGCGTGGAGCGACACCGCATCCAGTAGCTGCGCCGCGCTGAAGGGCTTCTCGAGGATCGGATCGGTGATCTCTACGCCCCGCTCGCTGACCCAGTCAGGTGCATGCCCAGTCACGAAAAGCACCGGCAAATCAGGCCTATCGACGCGAAATTGGTGCGCGAGGTCGGGGCCGCTGCGGCCGGGCATGACGACGTCGCTGACGAGGAGGGCGATGTCGTCGCGGTGTTGGAGCCAGAGTTCCTCGGCTTCATCGCCGCAGCCGGCGGTGTGGACGAGGTAGCCGGCCCCGGTGAGCGTCTCGGCGACCACGCGGGCGACGCCAGGGTCGTCTTCGATGAGGAGGATCGGCGTGGCCGGTGTCACGGGCGTAGGAACGGACGCGGGGGCTTCGGCGTGGACGTCGACGACCGTCTCGATCGGCAAGCGGATTTCGAAGCGCGCACCGCGACCGGGGGAGGACGAGACGTCGATGCGTCCACCGGCGCGCTGCACGATGCCGAACACCGTCGAGAGGCCGAGCCCCGTGCCTTGGCCGTGAGGCTTGGTCGTGAAGAAGGGGTCGAAGATGCGCGCGATGGTGGCGACGTCCATGCCGACGCCCTCGTCTTCGACCTCGAGACGAATCCAACGACGGCCACCTCGCGCTGCGTAGGCGGTGGCGAGGTCGAGCATCGAGCGAATGCGAACGGTGCCGCCACGAGGCATCGCGTCGCGCGCGTTGATCACGAGGTTGAGCAGGAGCTGGGTGATCTGCGTGCCCTCCATCCGCACCGGAAAAGGCTCGGGCGCGATGTCGGTGGCGATGCGGACGTCTTCGCCGACGGCGCGCGCGAGCATCTTGCTGGACGCGCGGAGGAGCTCGTTGAGATCGACGACCGTCGACTTGATTTGGACCTGGCGACTGAAGGCGAGCAGCTGCCGCGTCAGATCGCTCGCCGTCTCGGCGGCACGGATGATCTCCTGGACGTCGGGCGATTTCGTCTGCCGCGCGACGATACCGGCGAAGCCGAGGATGACGGTGAGCACGTTGTTGATGTCGTGGGCGACGCCGCCAGCGAGCCGCCCGAGCGCCTCCATCTTCTCGGCTTGCCGCAGCCGCGCCTCGAGGTGGGCGCGATCGGTGAGGTCGAGGACGGTGCCATAAAGTCGAATGATGTTGCCCTGGGCGTCGCGCGACGCAGTGCCGGCGGTGACGACCTCGCGCACTTCGCCGGCCTTTCGAACGACGCGCAGGCGGCTCGAGCGTTCGCGTCCTTCGCGGGCGTTCTCCTCCGCCTCGGCGCGCGCGCGTTCGCGATCTTCGGGGTGCAACGCTTGGAAATAGAGCTCGGCCGAGGGGCGATCGACGTCGGGCTCGTAGCCGAGGATTCGATAGAGCTCGGCCGACCACGAGACCGTGCCGGTGGTCACGTCCCACTCCCAAGTGCCCATCTGCGCGGCGCGTTCGGCTTCGGCGAGGCGCGCGTCGCGATCGTTCGGCGCGGGCCTCTCATGGGACTCGCGCGACTCACGGGCCTCGAGCTCGGCGACGCGTTGGCGAAGCCGCTGGATTTCGTCGCTCTCGTTCATCCTCCATTTTTCAGGCTAGTCCGCCGTGTCGCGCACGTCACCTGCTCGATGCGGTCTCTGCGGGCTGCGAGGGAAAGCGCGCGGCCCACGGCTCGTACGCGACCTGCGCGCCGTTCACCACGAACGAGATGAGGTGATAGAAGCCGACCACGGCGAGCATCTCGAGGAGCGAGGCGTCGTCGAAACGTCGGGATGCGCCATGCCAAGTCGAATTTTCGACATGCCCATGGTCGTGCAGCTCGTCGGCGAAGCGCATCACGAGGTCGTCGTCCGTCTCGCTGTTCGCCAGCTCGGCCGCGGGCGCGAGGCGTGTCCGGGCGACGAGCGCTTCGTCGAGCGAGGCCGCCGCGGCGAAGGCCGTGACGTGGACGCCCCACTCGTACTCGGCCCCGCAGCGGGCACACGTGCGGAGGATCAGCAGCTCACGCACGCGAATTGGCAGCTCTCCGCGACCAAGCAGGCCGGCGCCGAGGGGACGCATGCGCTCGGACAGCAGCTCATGGCGGGCGAGGGTGCGGAAGATGGCGAGGGGCGCGAGGCCGCTGCCCGGCGGCATCCACTTCTCGAGCATGTGCGCCATCTCCGGCGTGTAGGGCGGGCTGACGGGAGCGATGCGCGGCGTCGGTTCGGTCATGCTACGGAATCTGTAGCAGCCGGCGGGGCTGTCAAGGGCGTGCTACCGTTTTTGTAGCATGCCCGCTCGCTCCCCTCGTTCCCCTCGTTCATCTCGCTCGCCTCGCGCAGCTCGTCCCGTTCGTGGGTCCCGCACCGGCAGGCCGATCATGGCGCTCCTCGATTTGCTCGGGCGACGGTGGACTTTGCGCGTGCTCTGGGAGCTGCGCGCGGGGCCGGCGACGTTTCGCGAGTTGCGCACGCGGTGTGACGAGGTGTCGCCGACGGTGCTCAACACGCGATTGCAAGAGCTGCGCGAGGCCCGGTTGGTGGTGCACGACGAAGCAAGCGCGTCGGGCGGGTCGGGCGGGTCGGGCGGGGACGGAGGCTATGCGCTGACCATGACCGGCGAGGCGCTCCTTCGCCTGTTCGAGCCGCTCGATCGTTTCGCCAAGAGTTGGGCGCTGCTCGTATCCTGACGGGCCATGGAAACGCCGCTCACCCCGCTCGAGTTCATGCGGCGCTCTCGCCGGCTCCACCCGCGCCGCGAGGCCTTGGTCGACGGTCAGCTGCGCCTCACCTACGCCGAGCTGTTCGATCGCTGCGATCGCTTTTCGACCGTGCTCCAACGGCGTTTTCAGGTGCAGAAGGGCGATCGTGTCGCCTACATCGCGCCGAACACGCACGCGCAGCTCGAGTCGTTCTACGCAGTGCCGCAGCTCGGCGCGGTGCTGGTGCCGGTGAACTATCGGCTCATCGCGGACGACTTCGCGTACATCCTCGCGCACTCTGGCGCCAAGGTGGTCTGCGCCCACCCCGACTACCTGGAGATGGTCGATTCGATCCGCGCGTCGGTACCGAACGTGAAGCACTTCGTCTCGCTCGAAGATGGGTCGCTCGAAGATGGGTCGCTCGAAGACGCGCCGCGCAAGTCGAATGGGCCGCGAGAGGGCTGGCTCGACTACGAGACGCTGGTGCGAGAGACGCCGGCCGACTTCACCGCGCCAGAGATCGCCGAGACCGATCTCTTGACCATCAACTACACGAGCGGGACGACGGCGCGTCCGAAGGGCGTGATGATCACGCACCGCAACGCCTACCTCAACATCGTCGGCACGCTCATCCACGTGCACATGACGCCAGCCGATCGCTACCTCTGGACGTTGCCGATGTTCCACGCCAACGGTTGGACCTTCACCTGGACGGTGACCGCGGTCGGGGGCACGCACGTTTGTCTGCGGCGCGTCGATCCGCCGAACATCTTCGCGACGCTGGAAAAAGAGCAGATTTCGATGTTGTGCGCGGCGCCGACGGTGCTCATCTCCATCGCCAACGCGCCGGAAGAGCTACGTCGAACGGCGCCTCGAGGCGTGCGCGTCCTCACCGCGGGAGCGCCGCCGGCCGCAGCGACGATCGGTCGCATCGAAGGCGAGCTCGGTTGGGACGTCACCCACGTCTATGGTCTCACCGAGACGGCGCCGTTCATCACCGTCTGCGAAGTCCGCCCCGAGCACCTCGAGCTGCTGCCCGCCGAGCGCGCGGTGATCAAGGCGCGACAGGGCGTCGAATTGGTGACCTCGGGCGAGGTGCGGGTCGTCGACGAAGAGGGACGCGAGGTGCCCTGCGACGGAGCCACGCAAGGTGAGATCACCGTGCGCGGAAATGTCGTGATGAAAGGCTATTACGACGATCCCGAAGCGAGCGCGGTGGCCCTGCGTGGCGGCTATTTCCACTCTGGCGATGCGGCGGTGGTGCACCCCGACGGCTTCATCGAGGTGCGCGATCGCATCAAGGACGTGATCATCAGCGGCGGCGAGAACATCTCTTCGGTCGAGGTCGAAGGGGTGCTCTTGCGACACCCGGCGGTGCAAGAGGTCGCGGTGGTGGGGATGCCGCACGAGAAGTGGGGCGAGGCGCCGCATGCCTTCGTCGTCTTCCGCGCGTCGATGAGCGCCACGGCCGAGGAGCTACGCGCGTTCGTTCGTGAGCACCTGGCGCACTTCAAGTGTCCGCAGGCGTTCCACTTCGTGGGTGAATTGCCGAAGACGGCGACGGGGAAGGTGCAGAAGTTCGTGCTCCGAGGGAAGCGCGCGGGGATTGCGACGCAGTGAGTCGGCTCCTCACGCTCTCACGCCTTGCTCGACACCCCAAATCGATGAAACGCGCTCCGAAACCCGCTCGGAAGCACCGTCGACCAAAACCTCTCCCCCACGCAGACGTCAAGCGCATCGCCCGCGCCAGCTTTTCCGCTCGCTTTCCCGCCGTCTACGCTGGCGACGCTGACCTCCACGTCCACCACCTCGTCGTACGTGGTCTCGATCTCGACGTGCACCTTCCGACCTTGTCCACCGCACACGGTCAGCGCAGCCGTGAGCTCGTCCTGGAGAAACTTCGCGTGATCGTACATCGCGACGATCTTCGCGCCGTAGCCGTGGCCGAAGCTGCCGAGGCTGCCGAGTCCGATGCCGTCGCCGTAGCCCGCACCGCCCTCTTCGAGACCTTCCGTCGACGGACGAACGCCCGGTTCGATCGCGAGGTAGCTCGTCACGGGTGAGACGGCGCCGCCCTTCATCGCCAAGGTCATCATCTCTTTCTCGTTCAACGAGTCGCGGACATCGCTGCCGAAGACGAGCGCCGACCAGAGTTTTTCGCTCTCGGAGGTGCTCGAGAGGAGCGCGCTGACCTTCTTCGACCAGAGCTCGCCGGTGACGGCGATCGCCGGTGATGCGTACGTCGC
Source organism: Deltaproteobacteria bacterium (assembly GCA_025363655.1). Lineage (GTDB taxonomy): Bacteria > Myxococcota_A > Polyangia > Polyangiales > JADJMO01 > JANYDK01. The sequence goes on from JANYDK010000097.1 coordinate 42,176, forward strand.
GAAGGTGAGCTGCTCCCAGCCTTCGCCTTCGCGCATCACCGAGGGAATCGAGAGCGCGGCGCCGTCGAGGCCGATGCCGGTGGCGACGATGCGTTCGACGTGACGCGGGCGCACCCACTCCTCGAAGGTGTCGCGCATGACTTCCACGTCCATCGACGAGGTGCTCGCAGCGCCTTGGTAGAGGAGTCCGCCGGTGGCGCGGGCAAGCTTCGCCCACGGGTGATCGTCGTCGCGTTCGAGGTGCGCCGAGCCTTTGCCGATGGTGGCGAGGTGGACAATCGTGTCCGCGTCGAAGGCCGAGATGGTCTTCGGCTCGATGGCGGAGCGGGTGTGGAAGTCGGTGAGCGCGACCACCCGACGAGGTGCGCCGGCCGGTGCGGTGGCGAGGAGGCGCGCGGCCTCGGCGAGCGCAGCGTCGATGGCGCTGCCGTTTTCATCGGGAAACGAAGCCGAAAGCGTCTCGAGGTCGCTGAGCGCGATCTTGGTCCCGACGAAGCCGACGTTGCGCGCCTTCACCTTGCGCGCGAACGTGAGGACCGCGACGTGGGCGTCGGGGAGGCCCGCCAGATATGCGCTCGCGGCGGCGACTTCGGCGAGGCGATCGTCGTCGCGAATCGAGCGTGAGCCATCGAGGACCACCACCACGTACGCACCCTTCGGCTCTTCGGACAGTCGTTCGGGGAGCCCGAGGCTGGCGTGGACGAACGCGCGCGATTTCGCGAAGGAGACACTGGCGAGCGTGCCCCCGATCGATGGCGGCGTTGCTGGCGCGAGAGTGAGCGTGCACGCGTCGTCGAGCGGGATTCCCTTGGCCGCGAGCTTTGCGTCGAGCTTCGCGCCGTCGAGGTAGAGCGCGTCTTTGGGATCGGCCGCGCGCGGGTGCATCAGCGCCGGGAGCTGCTCGGTGCCCATCGCCGAGAGGTCGAGCGCGTACCGCCCATCGACGTAGCGCGTCGGCATTTCCAGCGTGTATTCGACGGTCTTCTTCGTCTTCGGCGCGATCGGAAAGACCTGCAACTTGAGCTCGGTGGGCGATCGCCACGAGAGGAGCGCAGGGTCCTTCGGATACCAACCGCCGATGCCAGTGAGCTCTTTGTAGCGCGCGGCCGCGAGCTCGGCTTCGAGCAGCTCACCGGTGAACCACACCGGCTTGCCGTCGACGATTCCCAAGGTGCGCAGCCCGACCGCGACGGCCGTCTTCGGAATGTAGATGTCGAAGAGCGCCTGATCGTGCTTCGGCCCCAGGTTCTCGACGGTGCGCTGGACGACGAGCGTGGCGTGACCATGATCGAAGACCAAGTCGACGACGTCGCTTCGCTCGAAGAGGAGGAAGCTCCGCGTGCCGCTCACCATGTCGGCACCCGCGGGCGAGGGAGCGAGCACGAGCGCGAGTGCGAGCGAAAGAGAGCTGAAGCCGACGAGGCTGCTGACGGGAGAGGTCGCGAAGAGCGTTCGGCGCATGCGAGTCTCGACCGCGCGCGACCTGCCGGAGTTCCCGACCTTGGGCGGAGGCCGTTCGGGCAGGAAGATTCCATTCGTGATTCTCCGCCAGCACGGCGCACGTCGGCGTCCGCGATGACGGGTGGAGGGCTCGCGAGAAAATGGCGCACTGCAGTCCTCAGGATCACGTCTGCGTGACACGGTGCACTTGCTCGCCCGAGCGTTTATGGTTCCGCGATGAGCTCCACGCGCGGCATCTTCCCGGTCGTCCTCGTCTCCGTCCTCGGCGCGGGATTCGCCCTCGCATGCGGCGCGTGCGGCTCGAGCAAGCCGAGCCCCGACACGGCGGCCGACGAAGCCTCGAGCGCCGGCTCACACGAGAAGAAGCTCGACTGCGCGTTCCTCAAGGGCGATCAGAATTGTTGGAAGATCGTCGCCGCCAAAGTGAGCGCGTGTCTCGGCGCGGTGCACGCGACAGGCAAGCTAGAGGCCGATCTCTCGGTCTGTCGTCTCCAAGACGAAGGCATGGTCAAGCTCGGCAGCGCTTGCGATCCGGACAAGGAGTGCGAGGTGCAGGACGTCTTCATGGGGAAGGCCGGGAAGAAGTGCCTCGAGTTCCACGCCACGGTGACCAAGCCGGCGAGCGAGATGGACCGCGGCGCTGGACACTTCGAGCTCGCCGGCGCCGACGGCACCGTCAAGGTCGAGTACGACGAGAAGAAGAAGTCGATCACCTGCCCCGACGGCATGGTCTACAGCGGCAGCGGCGACTGGAAGAAGGAGCTCGCCGAGTGCAACGACGAGAGCGGCTTCTCCGGAATGCCGTCGTATTCCTTCACCAAGACCGCGACCGTGATGGAGAACAAGAAGACGAAAAAGGCAGGCACCGGGAACGTTTCCTTCGAGATTTCCTCGGTCGATCCGCTCTTCGATTGCTCCAAGCCCTGAAGGCCGGGAACTCTCGGGGGCCCGCCATGTCGGCCCGAGGATGGCGCCATCGGCGAGCTTCGAGTCTGCGTCCGAGCCAGGGCACGCGTATCGCTCCCCGACGGTGCTCATGGCGCCCGGCGTGCTGCTTCGAAGCATGCAATGGATGACGCTCGGATCGCTCGTGATCGTCGCGGCGATCGCCCTGGTGCAGCTCGGGGGCACGATCACCTACGACCTCTGCATCGCTGGCGGGACGGCGCCGCACGTCTGCGCGATGCGTTCGGGACCGATTTCGATGAGCGATTTCGGTGTTCCGCTGACGTGGCAGGAGGTCTGGCTCGACGTCCCGCAGTGGCTTTCGGCGCTCGTGCTCATCGCCGACCTCGTCGCTGCCGGCGTGCTCATTCGCCCACGCACGGTGCACGTCGACCCCGTCACCCGCACGCTGATCGTGAAGCAGCGGCGGCTCTTTCTGCCGAACACGGTCGCACGCATCGAGCTCGAGGGCGCGAACGTCGTCTGCGAGCAGAGCGGCGTGCTGACGTCGAGCGTGCTGATCGTCGAGAGGGACGGGATTCGCCACGACGTTTCGGGGCCGCGCCTTGGGCGGTGGCGTCAGGAGAGGCTGGTGCGTGCGCTCGTGGCGACGATCGAGCGAGGGGTGTGACTACTCCGCGAACCGCGTCACGCAGCGAAACCCGATGAACGCCGCGCTGTTCGCGAGCGCGAGGGCGGGGTCCTGGCCGATCACGCGGCGCGCTTCGGTTTCGTCCATCGGCAGCGAGGCCCCGAGGACGACGCGGTTCGAACCTTCGAGCGTGGCGGTCCACTCGCGCACGTTGCCGGCGAGATCGAAGATGCCCGTCTTCGTCACGTCGAGCTTCGCCGTCATCACGTTGCGCGGCAGAACGGCGTCTTTTTGTGCGATCGCGAGATCTCCCGGCGCTCCTGGCCAATCGGAGCCCCAAGGATAGGTGGTCGTGAACGTCTGTCGCCACTCGTCGCGGGTCGGCAGGCCCGAGTCGGGGCCGAGCGCCTTGCAGAAGCCCTGCGCAGACTCGAAGTTGATGTCGTCGACGGCGCGCGTCTCGTTGAGCGGATCGAGGTAGCCGAGCGGCACGCCTCCGAGGGGCATCTTCGAGAAGAAGTCGTCGCCGAAGCCGCGGACCCACTCGGCATACTCGCGGCGCGTGACCTCGTGCTGTTGGATGAAGACCGTCGGCGTGACCTCGATCCAGCGATTGGCGGTGGCGAGGTCGCCCGTCATCGGCGGCAAGACGGAGTCGACCAGCGGGCTCGCGCTCGTCGCCAGCTTCTGCACCGGGAGGACGTGTTGCGAGCCCGTGCTCGACGTCGTGCTCGCGGACTTCGGCGCGGGAGAACGGTTCACCCGAGTGACGACCATCACCGTCAGCGCCGTCAGCGCGCCGAAGACCACGCCCGCGCGAATCCAATTCTGTTGTTTCTCGGAGAGCCCGCTGGGCTTCGTTTCAGCTTGTTTTTCCGCCTGTTTCGCGCCATCGCGTTCTTTCTGCGCCTCGAGCGTGCGTTCGCGAACGACGTCGGCGATGGCAGGGGCAAGACCATCCATCGGTATCGTCATCGCCGGACCAACCTGCGTGCGCGCGGGCGCTTCGGGCGGCGGGCCGATCGGCTCCTTCGTCGGCGTCTGCACGATCGTCTCGACGAACGGCTGCACCGTCGGCACCTCGGGCATCGCCATCGTGCCGCTGACGTCCTTGCGCACCGGCGGCGGCTCGGGGGTCAAGAGCATCGTCTCGGACGCCAACACCGTCTTCGCGACCTCGGCTTGGGTGACGACCTTCGGCGCCTCGCCCCTGAGGCCCCCGAGGATCGGCGCGAGCGCACGAAAGGCTTCTCCTGCCGTGGGAAATCGCTGCGTGACGTCGCGGTTCACGCAGCGCGAGAACCACGCGTCGAAGCCCTCGGGCAAAGTGACCCCACGCGCGCGCGCGGCCACCGACGCGGGGATCAGCTCGTCGATGATGAGCGCGCGGTAGATCTGCGCGATGTCCTCGAACTGCCAATACGTGGCGCCGACGATGCTTGTGTAGACGATGAGCCCGAAGGCCCAGATGTCGCTGTGCGGACCGATGTGCGTCGAGCGCGAGGTCTGCTCCGGCGCCATGTAGACGGGCGTGCCGGCGGCCTGCGTGGCGGTGCCCGAGCTCCCTTGCAGGAGCTTGGCGATGCCGAAATCGAGCACCTTCAGCGAGAGCGGCTTGCCCTGCCGGATGACGACGAAGAGGTTCTCCGGCTTCAAGTCGCGATGGACGACGCCCTTCTCGTGCGCACGATCGAGCGCGGCGGCGACCTGTTCGAGGAGGAGCAGCGCCTCGGCCCTCGGGAGCGCACCGACGCGGGCGATGCGCGCGCCAAGCTCTTCGCCTTGGAGCAACTCCATGACGATGAAGGGCGCGCCGGTCTCGTCGTCGATGCCGGCGTGACTGACGTCGACGACGTGATCGGGATCGTCGATCAGGGAGGCGACCTGCGCTTCCTGGCGAAAGCGTGCGCGCTGCGAGGCGTCGGCGACGATCTCGGCGCGCATCAGCTTCAGCGCCTGCCGCTTGCCGGTCTCGGTGTGCTGGACGACGTAGACCGCGCCCATCCCGCCCGCCTTGAGCAGGCGTTCGACTCGATAATACTTGGCGAAAATGTCGCCAGCGCCGAGCGGTCGCATCGATCTTCCCCCGTCCGTTCAGGAACGTAGACGATCGGCGCGGTCCTGGGAGGAGCGAACCCGCCGCATGAACATGCGGTTCAGCCGACCTTCGCCGTCGAATCGAGGAACGCCAGCGCGGCTTCCCGAGCGCCGCCGACGATCGGCGGGCCGTGGCCAGGAAGAAGATGCTCGTAGGGGACACCCCGCGCATGGAACGCGCGCACCGATTCGATGGCGCGCGGGAGATCGGCGCTGAAGGTGGAGTAGGGGAGGGCGAAGCCGCGACGGATCACGAGCGGAGGAAGGGCAGTCAGTAGCGAGTCGCCCGACAAGAGCGCGCCGGTGCCTTCGTGGCGATAGAAGACCGAGCCGTCGGTGTGACCGGGAATCCAGTGCACTTCGAGGCCGGCGACTCGTTCGCCGTCGTCGAGCGCGCGATCGACGTCGAGCCGCGCGGGCCAGTAGTTTTCGAATTCGGCGATGAGCCCGGCGATTTGCGAGCCTTCTCCGCGGACCATTCGCGCGCGCTCGGCCCGCGCCAACGTCTCGGCGTCGCGACGATGGGCGTGGATGCGCACGCCGTGCACGCGTTGGAGATAACGAGCGTTGCCGGCGTGATCGCTGTGCAGGTGCGTCAGCAGCACGCCGGTGAGGTCGCTCGGTCGCAGTCCGGCGCGGCGGAGCTCGAAAAGAAGGGTGAATCGCTCGCTCCAGTGTCCGCAGTCGATGAGCCAGCGATCGCCGCGTCCACCGTCGAGGAGGAAGACGTTGCTCACCAGCACCGCACGAAGGTGCCGAAACGAACCGATGACGCGTCCCACGCGTCGAGCATAGCTTCTCGTTTCGCCAAAGCTTGCTTCGCAACTTTGGCCGCTTCGGTCCATCTCGCTCCGCTAGCTTTCAGACGAGGCGACCGGTGTGGAACCACGGCACGCCTTGCGCGCTCACCTCGAGATCGCGCAGGCGAAACGCATGGACGACCACGTTCGGTCCGTGGAGCAGCGGCACCAGCGGACAGAGCTCGGCGCAGAGGCGAACCACCTCGTCGCGTCGTCCGGCAGTCGGCTCTTCACGCAGCTTGCGGAGCGCCTCGTCCATCTCGCGCGAGCGCAGGCGCCCACGGTTGACGGCCGACGTCGACGTCGTGCGCGCGCTCGGCACTCGCCCCGAACGGAGATGAACGTCGAGAAAATCGGCCGGATCGGGCGTGTCGGAGACCCAGCCGGTGAGCAGGAGCTCGTAGTCGCCGAGGCGCGCGTGGGCGAAGTAGGCGTCGGCCGTCTTCGGCACGATCACCTCGACGTCGAGCCCGATCTCGCCGAGCTGCGCGGCGATGAGATCACCGACCAGCTGCGGTTGCGGCAGGTACGGCCTCGGCGCCCAGACGACGACGAGGCGGAGCTTCTTCTGCGCGCCCTGCCAAGTCTTCCACGCTGGAGAGCTGGCGAGCGCGGCGAGTTGATCCCTGGCCGCCTGGCGATCGAAGACGATTCGATCGCGCGCGGTGCCCATCGAAGGCGGGAGCAGGCTGCCGGCGACGAACGCGAGCGGGTTGGCGTAGGAGATGGCGGCGAGCGCCACGCGATCGATCCCTTGGGCGATCGCGCGTCGCACGCGGACGTCGTCGAGCGGCGCCTTCTCGACGTTGAGATAGAGGATCGCCGTCGAATTGCTCGGCTGGAAGAGCTTGCGCACGCCCTGCACGCCGGCGGCGTCGGTGCGCGAGAGCATCGTCGTGAAGTCGATTTCTCCGCTCTCGAGCGCACGCACGAGCGAGCGCGGTCGCCCTTCTTTGTCGGGCGGATGGACGACGAAGGTGACGCGCTCGATGTCGGCGTGCTGCCTCGCGTAGGGGTTGCGCACGAGTCGCAGGTCGTCGAGCCGCGCGTTCGGCGCCAGCATGTACGGTCCGGTCCCGACGAGGCGCCCTCCACGCAGCGCGGCCACCCCGCAGTGCGTCTGCGTCAGCACCAAATCGAAGCGGGGGCTGTCTTGCGTGGGCGTGAAGACGACCTCGTCGCCACGCGCGCGGATGTCGGCGAGCGCGGTCACTTCGGTCACCGCGCCGAGCGACGCGGCGAGGAGTTGGGCGGTGAGCGGCGTGCCGTCGCTGAAGCGTGCGTCGTTGCGGATGCGTCCGACGCGCGTCCCGTCCGACATCGTGACGAGCGGCGACGCGAAGAGAATCGGCACCGCTGGGCCGTCTCCCTTCGGCGGCGCGAACGGCGTCTCGAAAATTTGAGAGACCGCGAAGGCGCTGACGAGATCGAACGCTTCCCGCGGATTGAGCGTGCGAGGAGGAGCGAGCAGACCGACGCGCAGCGTCTCGTCGGCGTCGTCTCCGGCGCCGGACTTCGTCACTGACGGACCTTCGGCTCTCGCATCGCCTCGGTCCATCGTAGAGGCTGACGGCCGCGCGCTCAAATCGAGCGCAAATTCGACGTGAACCTCAGGCGCGCAGGGCCTTCACGGCGAGCGCGACGTCGTTGCCATCGAAGACGAGCGCGGTCGACTTCAGGTGCTTCATCGCCACGCCCGTCGCTTGTCCGTCGCTCTTGGCGGCGCGGAGGGCTTCCTTCTGCGACTCGAGCGCGGCCGTCAGCTCGGCCACCGACATCGTCTTCGGAAGGAGCGAAGAGAGAATCTCGATCTCGCGCCGCAACGCTGGCGCCTGCGGTCCATCGCCGATGAGCGCGAGCGTCTCTTCGTTCGATTTGACCAGTTTTTTCAGGATCGCGGCGACCTCGCCGTCGTCGAGCGGACGACTGGCGCGCGCCTCGCCGGTCTGGATTTCACCGAACGCCAGCCGGAGCACGTCGCGCGCGACCTCGTCCTTCGCCTTCACCGCGACCGTGATCTTCGCCTTGAGGTCGTCGAGCAACATGCGCCGGTCGTAGCACAGCTGGGTGTGCGACTTCGCACCTGCTGGTCGCGTTCAACGCCGCGGTCGCAAGTAGCCTTCGGCGTCGAGCTCGACCGAGCCGTCCTTGAGCAGCCGGGAGGCGGCGCGTTTCCAAGCTTTCTTGCTCAGCCCGAAGGCGTTGCGCAGCTCTTCCGGGCTCGATCGATCGCCGTAGCGACGTGCGCCGGGACGGGCGATGACCGCCAGCACGGCGGCGGCGTCGGTGGCCATTTCTTCATGCGCGAGGCGCCTGAGCGAGAGCTCGACCTTGCCGTCACCGTGCACCGTTCCCACACGAAACTGCGCTTCCTGTCCACGTGAGAGCGCGTGCGGTTCGGTGCGGGGGAGGAGACCGAGGGCGCGACGTTCGAGGATGACGAAGAGGCCGAGCTCGGGCTCGTCGCGCCAAGCCTGACCCGCGACCCACTCTCCGGGGACGAAGCGTCGATGCATGCGCAGCATCTCACGCACCTTCATCGTGCCCGCGAGCCGCTCGGTGTCGTCGAGGAAGAGCCCGATCGGATGCCAGTCGCCGCGCAAGAGCTCGCGCGTCTGTTCGGCGAAGGGGACGAGGAGCTCCTTCGGCAGGCCCCAGTCGACGAAGGCACCGAACTGCGTGACGCTGGTGACCTCGAGGAAGGCCACCTCGTCGCGCGCCAATTTGGGCGTGCGGGTCGTGGCGAGGGGTCGGTCTTCGGAGTCGCGCGTGAGAAAGACGTCGATGAGATCGCCTTCTTTTGCGCCGTCCGGCACCTCGGCGCCGGGGAGTAGCACGACCGTGTCCGCCGCCTCGCCGCTCCCGTCGCCGCCCCTATCGCCGATCCTGTCGCCAATCCTGTCGACCACGAGAAAAGCGCCAGGCGCAGCGAAGCGACGAAGCTCGAGCTTCGCCCGTCGGCCAAGCAGTTGGGAGAAGGCGCTCATGGAGGAGGCGCGAATCTACTCCGAAACGAGGCAGTCTCGAAGTTTGCGCGAGGACAAGGCGCGAGTTGCCTACACCATTCGACCCCTGTGGCGAAGGACATTTGACGCGTAAGCTCCGCGTCATGCATCCCGCGTTCGTCGGCGTGCTGGCGAGGACGCCACTCGAGCACTTGCTCGGCACCATCGCCGAGAAGCGGCTGCGTGGATCGCTCGTGCTGCATGCCGAAAGCGTCGCCGACCTCGCGCTCTCCGACGTCGTCACCTTCGTCGACGGGCTGCCGGCGAAGATTCGGATCACCGATCCGGTCTTTCGTCTCGGCGAGCTGCTCGTCGAGCTCGGCGTCATCGACGACGAGATGAGAGCCGCCGCGGAAAATTCCCGCGCGCGCGGCGCTGGGCTCCTCGGTGAAGTGCTCGTGCGCACCGGTGCCATCGACGCCACCGCGCTCGGTCGTGCGCTCCGCGTGCAGACCGTGCGCAAGCTCATCCTGCTCTTCGGGCTCCCGTCGAGCACGCAGTTCGAGTTCTACGAAGGCGTCGATGCGCTCGCGTTTCATGGCGCGCCCGAGCTGCTCCCCGTCGAAATCGCGCCCATCGTCTTCGCCGGCGTGCGCGCCCATCCGCGGCCGCACGCCGAGTTCGTCATCGACGCGCTCGAGGGCTCACCGCTCCGCGTGAAGCGCGACGCCGATTTTCGCGGCCTGACGATGACGCCCGACGAGCGTGACCTGCTCGGGCTCTTGCGCATGTCGCCGATGAACGTCGAGCAGCTCGAGCAGGCCGGCGTGCTCGATCCGACACGCGCGCGCACGCTCGCCTATGCGCTCTTGATGGCGGGACAGATCGAAGCGGTCGTCACCTCGGCGGCGCCGCGAAGGGCCTCGCGAGAGATGCGCGCACTCGGACGAATCTCGAGCGCGCCGGTCGTGAAAATCGCGCTCAAGCGCGTTCCTTCCCCGGGCATCGTCGAAGAGGGCGGCGGCGATGGTCGTGAAGATTGCGTGCCGCCGAGCTCGCGCAAACAGCTCGCGAGCTTCGTCGGCGTCGATGCCTTCCGCGACGAGCTTCGTGCGCGCTACGCCGCCAGCGTCGCCGCGCTCGCGAACGGGCGTCCACAAGAAGTCCTCGGGGTCGCCGATCGCCCGATGCTGACCGAGATCGAGAGCGCATACCTCGGCCTGGCAATGCGATTTCATCCCGATCAGCTCGCGCCCGAGGTGGCCGAGCTGCGCGCCGAGTGTGAGCAGCTCTGGGCCCGCATCGTCCTCGCCCACGAGGCGCTCGTCGTCGAGTGCGAGCGACGTCGCAACCAGCGCTGAGCACTGTTTCAGCCGTCATTCCCGCTTTCGCGCCTCGACGCTCAAAGTTGGGTGTCGCCGGCTTCATCCGCGTATGATGGCGAGGTGTTGTCGGAAACCCGTCTCGACCACGGGGGGTCAAGGGGTCGGGCATTCGTCCGTCCCACGGAACGCCATCCCCGAGGCCCATGCCCGACGACCACTCGCCCCCCAAGCCCCCGCAAGCGCTTTCCATGAGCGAGGCCCAGAAGCCCGAGCTCATCAGCACCGGCGACGCTGCTCGAGCGTGTGGCGTGAGCACGCAGACGATCGTCAATTGGATCCGCCAAGGTCGTCTGCGCGCGGCGACGACGGGCGGCGGGCGCTTCCGCGTTCACGTCGACTCGCTCGTCGACTTCCTCAAGGTCAGCGGATTCGAGGTCCCGAGCGAGCTGCGTCCAGGGCCGCGCCTCATCTACGTCGTCGACGACGATCCGGCGTGGCTCGCCGCCGCGAAGCGACACCTTGCACCCCTAGGGGTCGTCGAGACCTTCCCTGACGGGTACAAAGGTCTTGTCGCCATCGCTGCGCGACCGCCGAGCTTGGTCGTGCTCGACATGAAGATGCCTGGGCTCGACGGCGCCGGCGTGCTCACGGCGCTTCGCAACGACGAGGCCACTCGCTCGCTCCGCATCCTCGTCGCCACCAGCTTCGAGGAGGAGACCGCGCTCGCCCGCCGCTACGGCGCGACCGCAGCGGTGGTGAAGGGCAGCGCGGGCAAGCTCAAGGAAGCCGCAGAAAAGCTGCTCGCCGAGTGACGAGCCGCGTGAGGGCTTAAGTCACTGCGCTGATTGCCCGTACACTGTCGTCGAATGCCGCGTACGAAGTCGAGCTCGGGAGGCGAGCCGCCGGACATTCCGGTCGAGCCGGCTCTCCCCGCGCAGCTGCGACACGACCTCCGGGGGCTGATCGCGGCGGCGACCACCAACATCGAGTACCTCCGCGATTTGCCCGACCTCCCGGGCGAAGCGCCCGAGGTCCTCGTCGAGATCGAGAACGTGCTGCGCCTCGCCGCCAACGTCGTCGAGCACGCGGGACCAGCGCGTGATCCGAGGGCCGTCGTCGAGGTCGACCTCCGCGCGCTCTTCTGGATCGCTCGTCGCAGAGGCGCTGCCATCGTCGTCGACGCCACCCTTGCGCCCTTCACCGTGCGCGGCTCGCTTTCCTCGTTGCACGCGCTCGTCGACGCCATCGCTGGCTGCGCGATCGAAGGTTCGATCTCCGTCGACCAAGCCTTCGGCGTGCACGGGCTCGATCCCGTGAAGGCATTGGGCGTCGTCTCCGGCGGTACCACCTTGCCGGTGACGCTCCACTTGCTCGCCGACGGCTCGATCGAAATTCGTCGGCGCTAGTCTGCGACTAAATCGGGAGCGTTCCCTGTTCGCCGTTGCCCGGCGGGCGACGGGGCGGCGCGATGCCGAGGTGCTCGTAGGCGCGACGTTGGGCGACGCGACCGCGGTTGGTTCGAGAGAGCAGACCTCGTTGGAGGAGGAACGGCTCGTAGACGTCTTCGATGGTGTCGCGTGGCTCGGCGAGCGAGGCGGCGAGCGCTTCGACGCCGACCGGACCGCCGTCGTAGACCTCGATGATCGTGCGGAGGAGCCGCCGGTCCATTGCGTCGAGCCCGAGCGCGTCGATGCCCAGCCGCTCGCAGGTCGACTCGGCGATCTTGGCGTCGACGACGCCGCGCCCGACGACCTCGGCGAAGTCGCGCACGTTGCGGAGGAGGCGGTTGGCGATGCGCGGCGTACCTCGAGCGCGGGCGGCGATGGCAGCGGCGCCTTCGACGTCGACCGGAATGTGGAGCAGCGCCGCCGACCGACGGACGATCGCGGCGAGCTCTTCTTCGCTGTAGAAATCGAGGCGAATGACGTGACCGAAGCGAGAGAGCAGGGGGCTCGTGAGGAGCCCGGTGCGGGTGGTGGCGCCGACGACGGTGAAGGGACGGAGCGGCAACGTGATCGACGAGGCGTAGGCCCCTTCACCGGTGACGACGTCGATTTGAAAATCTTCCATCGCCGGATAGAGGTTCTCTTCCACGACCGCCGAGAGCCGGTGGATTTCGTCGATGAAGAGGATGTCGTTGCCGTCGAGCTTGGTGACGATGGCGGCGAGCGCGCCCTTGTGCTCGATCGCCGGACCGCTCGTGGCGTGCAGCTGCGTCCCCATCTCCTTGGCGAGGATGTGCGCCAGCGTCGTCTTGCCGAGGCCCGGCGGTCCGCAAAGAAGCACGTGATCGAGCGGCTCCCCGCGACGACGCGCCGCTTCGACGAAGATCTTCAGGTTCTCGACGTGCGCGCTCTGACCGACGTATTCGGCGAGCGAGGCCGGGCGGAGGGCGCGATCGAACCGCTCTTCCTCGCGCATCGGCGTCGGGTCGAGGACCTCTTGCGAGACCGCGCGGTCGCTCTCCGCCGCTTTCTCCGTGCGTTTGCGCGTCGCCATTCGGGCAGCTTCACACGGTGCGCGCGCGGCGTGTACGCAAGAATCGGCTGCCAATTCGTGCGAGGCCGGACAGCGAGAGCATCAAGAGCGACGATATCGACGATAGCGCGCTCGATGTCGTAGGTGCGTTCGAGCCGGGGAGCCGACAGCTGCAGTTGTTGATCGGCGGTGGGGGCGCCGACGGGGCGGTGTCTTCGAGCACCTCGGGCTGCTTGCTCGCGGTGAAGCACTGCACCGGCGAGATTGGGCCCGTATTTCCCGAGGTATCGGTGCTGACGAGGCCGATCGCGTAGGGCTGGCCAGGGATGAAGCCGGTGAGGTGCATCGAGGTGACGAGAGACGTGCCGTTCCCGCAGACGTTGCCTTCGAGGAGGAGTCCGGGGAGCTCGTGCGTGTGGAGCATGCCGGTGGCGACGGCGCAGGTGCCCGTCTCGGCGTCGACGAGCGGGAAGCAGTAGGCGGCGACGCCACGCGCATCTTTGGCGGGCGTGGCGATCGAGAAGCTGACGTCGGCGCTGGTACCCGACGGGCGGAGGGCCACCGCGGTCGGCGCTTCGGGACCGCGACGATCGAACTTCAGGCTCGTCGTCGCCTCGAAGGGTGCGCCGGTGGCATCGAGGGCGACGTCGGCGCCGTCGAAGAGGAGTGACGAGAGCACGAAATCGCGTGGAACTTCGTCGGCAGCGGGATAGCAAATCGCCTCGCGATCGAGGGTCGCGGCGGGATCGACGTCGACCTTGTCGACCAGCGCGTGGAGCATGGCCGCCGAAGGAATGGTGACGACTTGGTTGCTCGTCACCGCCGTGCGCGCGAACGACGCGACGCGACGGCACGCCGGTGCGCTGCCGCTGCGCGCCGAGGGAGGAGCGCAGCTGCCGGCGTCGGAGCGCGCGTAAACGACGAGATCGGTGTACGTCGACGACACCGGGATGGAGAACGCGAACTGCCAGTGCTCGAGCGGTTGCGCGCAATCGTTGCGATTGATGAGCGCGGCGTTGGGCGAGAGCGGGTGCTTCGGATAGCCGGTCGTGACCGCGAGCGCGTCGGCGTCGGCGATTTCGTGGACCGTGAAGAGCGCGAGGGCCGCGACGACGGCGACGAGACGCGACGTCTTCATCCGTGAAGAGACGCACGAAAGAGCGTGCGCCGAAAGGGATAGAAGACGGGTCGAGCAGGAAACGCCTCGGCGAGCCGCGCGCGGTAACGGGTGAGGAGCGCCTCGTGCAGCTCTGCAGGGAGACGCTCGAGGTAGGGGACGAGCGTGGTGCCCGTCGTCCACGTCGCGAGCGCGTCGGACGACTCGAGCACGTGCGGATAGACCTTCTCGAAGACCACCAAATTGCTTCCACCGGCCGCAAAAAGCAGCTCTGCGTAGCGATCGACGGAGAGCACGCTCGAGGCGCGGACGTAGCCGCCGAGCGCGGCGCCAAACGGCTCTTCACTGGCGAGCTCGCGGATGAGCCGGTGCGTCGGATGATCGTGATTGCTCGGCAGCTGCACCACCAACTGTCCTCCCGGCTTCACGAGCGAGCACAGCTTCGGCACCAGCTGCGCGTGATCGTCGACCCACTGGATGGCCGCGTGCGAGAAGACCAAGTCGTAGTTCTCGCGTGAAGCGTGCACGTCTTCGATCGATCGCCGCTCGAAGCGTAGACCCGGACGCGCGTGCGTCTTCGCCCCTTCGAGCATCTCGGCCGACGAATCGATTCCGACGACGTCACTTTCGGGAAGCGCATCCGCCAGCTGCCTGGTCAGCTCTCCGGTGCCACACCCGAGATCGATCACCGACAGGCCCGCCCTCACCTCGACGAGCGCCATCGCATCGACGAACGGCGCCGCGCGCTCTTTCTGAAAGCGATGATAGAGCGATGGATCCCAAGCCATGCATCTTCGCTAGGTACGGCAGCCGTGAACGACAAGCCCGCGCCTGCCGGAGTGCTCAGAGCGAAGCGAGAAACGTGCGCAAGATCTTCCAACCGTCGTGGAGACCTTTGACCGAAGTGCTTTCGTTTCGTTGATGGGCCTCGTCCTGGTCGCCCGGTCCCCAGTTCACGGCAGGGACGCCGAGCGTGGCGAAGCGGGCGACGTCGGTCCACGCCTGTTTCGATTCGACGGCGGGAACGCCTGACTCGACGAGGCGGCGGACGAGGGCGTTTTCGCGGTGCGGAGGAGCGCTCGGCGATCGATCGGTGATCGTCACCTCGGCGCCGTTCTCGCCGAGGCTGCCATCGACCATCGCGCGGACGTCGGCCTCCGCCTGTTCGAGGGAGACGCCGGGGAGGAAGCGGTAGTTGAGGTTGAGCTCGAAGCCGTCGGGAACGATGTTGCGACCGCGGCCGGCTTGTCCCATCGTCGCGCTCATCACCGCGCGGTATGGGAGGCCGTCGAGGGTGGCATCGACGGGCGCGCGCGCGGAGAGATCACGAAGGAGCGGCCACGCCTTGTGGAGCGCGTTCTCGCCTTGCCACGGACGCGCCGAATGCGCGGTGCGACCGCGGACGACGACCTTGGCGTGGAGCGACCCCATGCATCCAAGCTGCAATTTCCCGTAGGAAGGCTCGAGGCAGATGGCGAGATCATGCTGCGCGAGGTCGGGGTGCTTCTCGAAGAAAGGACCGAGTTCGTTCTCGGCGAACGGCCCCTCTTCGCGCGCGTAGAAGATGAGCGTGACGTCGGCGCGTAGGGAAAGCGATGCGTCCTCTGCGGCGGCGATCATCAACGCTAGGCCGCTCTTCATGTCGGCCGCGCCCGCGCCATAGAGACGATCGCCTTCGATGCGTGTCGGCCCGTCGTGCTGCGTGCGGACCGTGTCGGTGTGTCCGACCAAGGCGAGGCGAGGTCCGCCCGTTCCCCGCGTCAGCGGCACCGCAAACGAATTGAGGACGCGCGTCGCTGGACCTGCCGCCTTCCATCGCGCGGCGCGAGCGAGCAACGCCTCACAGATTTCGGCTTCTTCGCCGATGGGCGAGGCGATGGCGCAGAGCCAATGGGTCAGTTCGATGGGATCGGCGCCGAGCTCGGGGGGGGTCAATCGTCGCTCCATCTGGGTTGCTCTTTCGCATCCCCGTGCCGCTCGCGGACGGCAACCGTGCACGACAACGCGACCAGCCGCGCTATGGTGAGCGTCGCAATGCGGCGCGCCTCGTCGTTCTTCTGCGCGCTCTCGACGCTCCTTTCGGGCGCGTTCGGCGTGCTCGCGATCCCGGCGAGCGCGGCCCCGACGAAGCCGACGGCGAAGCTCGACTACGTGCGCGGGGAGGGCGCGCAGTCGTGTCCTGACGAACCGACGCTGCGTGGCTCGGTCGCCGCCAGGCTCGGCTACGACCCCTTCGTCGACGCCGATGGGAGCAAGACCGTCGTCGTCGCGATGATCCACGATTTCAAGGGTTTTCACGGCCAAATCGACGTCCGCGACAAAGACGGCGTCACCAAGGGGACGCGCCGCCTCGATGCGAAGGGAAGCGATTGCAGCGAGCTCGCCGGCGCCATCACGCTCGCCATCAGCATCGCCATCGACCCGATGTCCGGCCTCGTCGGCGACCCACCACCCCTTCCGCTTCCGCCGCTCGCACCCGATGAAACCAACGGTACCAACGGTACCAACGGTACCAACGGCAAGACGTCCGGGGCGACCAACGTCGGTCCTCCGAACGGTGGCGGCGGTTCTTCCTCAGAGCCCCCGATTTCCCACGTCGAAGACCGTCCGAGCCTCGAGAGTCCGCCGGAGCCGATCCCGCCGCGTCGTCTCCTCGCCAGCGCCGGCTTCATCACCGCGCTCGGCTACGAACCGCACTTCGGCGTCGGCGCGATCCTCGGCGTCGCCTATCGCGTTCCCAATGCCTCCATCGGCCTCGAAGGCCGCGCCGATCTCCCCGTCGAGAGCTCGTATGCGTCCCTCGCCGGCTCCACGAGCACCGTCACCGTGCGCACCGCGGTGCTCCTCGCCACGGTGATCCCCTGCCTTCACGAAGACGTCGTCCTCGTCTGCCTCCTCGGCTCCGTCGGCTCGCACCGCACCACCGCTTCTTCGAGTCTCGGTGTCGTCTCGGCCGCGTCGCTCCACGCCTCGGTCGGCGCGCGCATGGGCCTCGAGGTGCCGGCGAGTCGAAGGGTGCTGTTTCGCTTCACGCTCGATGCGGTCTTCAACATCACGCGGGCCGAGTTGACCTTCGGCAATCCATCGCAGGAATTGTGGGTGAGCCCGCAGGTTGCCGGGGGGATTACGGCGGCGATGGTGGGAGCGTTCTATTGAGCGCGGGCGCAGATGCAGGCGCAGGCGCGGGCGCAGGCGTGACGGATTCGGCGGGCACGCCCCAATCACCTCCCGTGCAGGCATTGATGCAAGCGGACATCTTCCCCGCGTCGGACGAGATCGAAGAGATCTCGGAGGTCGTGGAGGTCACCGTGCCGCGCGAGAGGCCTGATTTTAGGGCGATTTTCGACGCCGAGTGCGGGTACGTGTGGCACACGCTGCGGCGGCTGGGGGTGCACGAGCGCGATCTCGAGGACGTGGCGCACGACGTCTTCGTCACGGTGCACCGTCGGCTCGGCGACTTCGACCCGACGCGACCGATTCGACCATGGATTTTCGGCATCGCCTATCGGGTGGCGAGTGACTATCGACGGCTCGCGCGTCATCGGCGCGAGGTGGTCTCGCCCCTCGGAGGGGAGGGGAGCTTCGAGCCGGCCGACGAGCGTCCCGACGCCGAGTCGAGCCTCGAAACGGCGCGCGCCAAGCAGCTGGTGATGGAGGCGCTGGAGGTGCTCGACCTCGATCGACGCGCCATCTTCGTCATGCACGAGCTCGACGGGCACGCGATGCCCGAGATCGCACGCGCCCTGTCGGTGCCGCTCAACACCGCCTATTCTCGGCTCCGGCTCGCGCGTGAGCAGTTCGCCGTCGCCGTGCGCCGGCTCCGCGCTCGAGGAATCAAATGAGCTCCACCGCCAACGAACGTCTCTCGCCCGTCCCGCCGCTCCCGGCCGACGTGCGCGCCATCCTCGAGGTGGAACGAAGCGGCGAGCACACGATTCCCGGCAACGCCGAGGCACGGCTTCGTCGTCGGGTCGAGATGAGCGTCGGCGTCCTCGCGCTCTCGGCCGGCACCGTCACCGCCGTCGCCGCGACGGGAACCGCCGCGAAAATTGCGGCCAAGCCGTGGATCCTCGCCTTCGTCGCCTTCGTCCTCGGCGGCCTCGCCGGTGCCGGGTTCCACGCGTATCTCCAGCCCCACTCGCAGACGACGGTGATGCCGACGACGGTCACCACCACGGTGACCACCGTCTACGTCGAGAAGACGGTGAGCGTCCCCGTTCCCGCGGCTGCGACGGATCAACTTCCCACGGCGGCGGCGTCAGGTTCATCGTCAACGACGGTGGCGATGGGCGTCTCGCCCGCGGCACAGGGGGACAAATCCTCACCGTCCACAGCGGTCGGTGCTGGCGGCACGCAGGGCTCCGACGTCGGCCTCGCCGCCGAACGCTCCCTCCTCGAAGTCGCTCGCACCGCGCTTTCTCGAGGCGATTTCGCATCGGCGATGAGCTCGCTCGACACCCACCAGAAGAAGTTTCCGAAAGGGGTCCTCCGTGAAGAACGTGAGGCACTGTACGTGCAAGCCTTGGCGCGCTCCGGCCGTCACGACGAGGCCAAAGCGCGTGCCGAACGGTTCGTGAAAGCGTACCCCAAGAGCATGCTCCTCCCCGTCGTCGAGGCCGCCACGGAGTAGTCCCTGCCCCTCTCGTCCCGCCCACCTCGAACTGCATCTGCCCACGGCCATCGGTCAGGGCTCGTAGCGGCGTTGGCATTCGCGACGTTCGCGATGGGCAGTGTCGCGTGCCTGCAAACGCAAAACCTCGGCGGCGGATCCCCAGGCGACGCGGGCCCCGACGCGGCTCCGGCGCTCGTGCCGATTCCCCACGCCAAGGGCGCGCGCGTCTGTCCCATCAACGTCCCCGTCCCCGGCGACGCTTGCGACGTCGCGCCGCAGCAGTGTCTCTACGCGCTCGACGAGGGAGCCACCTGCGCGCGCACCTGCGTCTGCGCCTACGAGGCGCGTACCCATCGCGGCACTTGGCTGTGCGTGAAATCCGAGTGCGCCCCGCCGTCGCGCAACACCTGTCGTGAAGGCTTCGCCTGCCTCGGCGACGAGCACTGCAACGTCGCCGACATCCAGTGCACCTGCCGCGAAGACCAGCTCCTCCACTGCGAGCAGGTGATCCAATGATGTGCATCGCCCGTGCATCGAGCGTCGCCGCCTTCAGCGCGTTCGTCCTCAGCCTCGGCGGCGGGCTCGGATGTGCCGGCGATGAGCAACGCCTCTCGATCGACCCTCCCCCGCCGGACGATCCCCACGCCGCGTCGGGCGTCGACCACGCCTGCCCGTGGTTACGACCTTCCGAAGGTGCCGCGTGCGAGCTCGCGACGGTCGACGTGTGCTCCTACTTCAGCGTCGACGACGGCACGCGCACCGCCTGCGTCTGCGGAAGCGATCGCCAATGGACGTGTCTCGCCAGCTCGCTCGGCGTGCTTTCGCCGTCGCGCTGCTCACCCGGCAGCGATTGCAACGACGGGGCGACCTGCCAAACGGCGAACCAGCTGTGCAGGTGCGACGCCGGCCGTCTGCGCTGTCTCCACGAGTGATCGCACCGAAGGTCTTGACAGTCCGGTGCCGGTCTCGTACGAAACGCCCCTTCGCGTAGCTCGAGTGCGCTTCTGGCCCTCGAGCTCCGAGCGCTCGTAGCTCAGCTGGATAGAGCGTCGGACTTCGAATCCGTTGGTCGCCCGTTCGAATCGGGCCGAGCGCGCGAGGATCGACCGAAGATGAAAATCACGGTTGATCGGAAACGGTGTGACGAGTAGAGAGTGCGTCGGTTTCTTCTTCGGGCCAATAGCTCAATTGGTAGAGCAGCGGACTCTTAATCCGTTGGCTGACGGTTCAAGTCCGTCTTGGCCCACTCAGTAAAAATAGGCCGGTCCGCGATCCGCGGGGTTCCGTTGTCTGCAAATCATCTGCAAATGGTCGCCGTCCGAGCGTTCGGGTAAGACGACGCCTGCCAGGCTGCCAGCCGGTTAGTTGGTGCCTGCGAAGACTGGTGCAGGCCTTCTCCTGGGATCGGTGAGGTCGGGGTCGGCTACCTCAAGGATCTCTTCGAACCCTTTCCATCCAGTCCGACGCAGCCACCGGGCTTCTTCGGGCACCAGGGGCACCGCCCACATCAGAACGATTGGCTCGGCGCTCGGTGGCTCTATTTTGCGCAGGGCGTCGTCGAAGTACACGGGCAGGGTGACGTAGAGGTCCTCGACGTTGCGCGCGCCACTGAGGAGGCCCGGCGCGAGCCCATGGAGACTACCCCGAAGCAGCGACTCACCAGCTCGCATGTGGCCGCTCAGGAGATCGATCAGTCGAACGACCTCGCCGTCCGATACAGATCCCGGCCGAAAGGTGAGAAGCAGCTCTTGCCGAATCGGACTCTTGTCGGGCTGCCGCACCACTACGGAAGACAGACCGCACGAGGCGAACGCGACAGCCCCGGTCATTGGCTCGTCGTCGAAGACCAAGACATCCCAGCTGTCGTCTACGCCAGCAATACGCCGCGAAATCGAACCAAGGTGGGACTGAAGGTGCTCACTGACGATCTGCCGCATGTTCGTGCTCACGGAGTGGTGGGAGGGGCGCCGAGGTAGCCTCCGGTGCCGAGGGGATTGGGCTTCGGCTCGAATTGGTGCCCGATGTTGCACGCACGGCATTGGAGGCGCACGCCTTTTTGATACTCATCGTTCGCCTCCTTCTTCGTTGCGCCCTTCGCCTTCAGGTCTTTCAGTGTGTCCGACCACTTCTTGTCCTTGTGATCCAAGTCCCACTGCCGGCGGCCGTGCTTGTCCTTGCTGTCGTCGATCGTCTTGCCGCACGTTGGGCATTTCTTCGTGCCGATGATCGGACCGTCCTCGGCTTCAGATACGGCCTGCTCGACCGTCTTGGCTCGGAACTTGGGTCGAGCCTCCTTCTTCGGCTTCTCGCCGCCGCCCTCGGACGCTTCGCCCTTCTTCTTAGCGAACGTGCCCGCGGCCGTTGCGAGGTCATACATGCCCGCGTGCGCGACCGTGCCCACGGACGAGTCCGTCGAACTGCTGCTGTTGTGAACGGCGGCGTAGGTCAGCACGCCGATGCCGATGGTGATCCCGATCGTGATCGCGATCGGCGCAGAGCCAACCACGAGAATTGCTTCGGCGTCGTAGCCGGAGGGATCGTTTCGAGAGATTGGATCGG
Organism: Deltaproteobacteria bacterium; assembly: GCA_025363655.1. Taxonomy (GTDB): domain Bacteria; phylum Myxococcota_A; class Polyangia; order Polyangiales; family JADJMO01; genus JANYDK01. Next base: position 63,107 of record JANYDK010000097.1, read on the forward strand.
CGTTCGCGTACAGGTACGCGTTCGCCGCGGACAACGTGCGACCGACGAGCGTCTCAGGCCGCTCGATGCGCAATGGATCCGGGCGCGTCCAGGCGCCGATGTCGGCCGCGTACGCACGCGCGCCCATCATGTCGAGCCCGACGCCGACGTCGCGCGGCGTGTTCGCAAACTTCCGCTCGGTGCTCACGGAGTCGTAGCGCGCGAGTCCGCCCGGGTAGACAGCGCAGCTCCCCTTCACCTTGCCGGAGCCCGAGACCTGCTCGTTCACGGAGCCGACGACGTCGTCGAGAAGAATCTCGTCGTCCTCGGAGAGAGTGAGGATGGTGCCGTCGGGCACATCGGGCGGAGGGGGCGTGCCGCCTCCATGTCCGCACGCGCCGAGGCTGAGTGCGAGCGCCGCGATGACCGCGGGCAGGGCTACCTCGAGCTGGCGCCGGTAGCGGGCACCGAGCGCAGCGATGAGCGCGAGCGAGACGAAGAACCAACCCGCGTTCATCGAGAGAACGCGCAGCCGAGCGGCGTGGGCTGCTGGGGGCTCTTCGGCCTTAGTTCCCTCGGTATCGGCAGCGAGTGCGGCCTGCGTCTGTCCTGTGGCGCTCGCGAGCCGCGCGACGCGGCGGTCACCGTGGACGAGGTAGCGAACGAGCTGCCCGTCGCGGACCTCGCTCCATGTGTCGAGGAAGTAGGTCACGTGATCGGCGCCATCGGAGCCGTGCTCGCGCTTTCGAGGAGCTCGGCCTCGCTCAGCTCCCCCCGAAGTCTCGCCCTCCACGAAGTCTCGGAGAGCTATCGCCAGCGAACGACTTCAATCGATAGCAAGGGGCGCGCCACGTGCGATTCGAACGCACGACCTTTGGCTTCGGAGGCCCTTCAAGGGGAGGGGTCGGGAAGCGAGAGGGGCCTGATTTTCCAGGCTCCAGCGCGCCGTTCGCCTCGCTGCGATGAGGCTGCTGGCGCTTTGCTGGCGATTGGGGCTCCTGGGTTTAGAGTTCCAGACTGCGGTGGATCGGAGCAGGGTCTCGAAGCCCCGCCTGCGAAAGGAGGCGGGTAGGTGAGAGTTGATTTGATTGGGTACTTGAGCTCCTGTGGGACGAGCACGGGCTCTCCGCGCGCCATGCGTCGGCAAACGCGCGGGGAGACAGCGTGATAAATGGATTTCCTAGGTGGGCCCATCGAGAACGCGCGATAGACCAGCCCTGACAGTCGCCTCGTCCGATTCAGCAACCTCGATCGAGAACCCTGCGATTCCTAGCGATCCCGCCGCTTCCGGCGCCAACCTCACTACCAGTGCCCCATCCCCGAGCCGCCAACTGGCAATCCCGCCGTAGTGGTTGGCACCAGACTCGGTCGCTACGCAGTAGGTGTCCATCCCGTGTGCTCGATCCTGATCGTCGAAGGACAACGCTCGCTGAAGCTCGAGCCGTGCCCCTCCACCATCAGCGCGCTCTGCGAGGACAACCGCGAAGACGTTCAGCTCGGCAATCTCTTGGGCTGACACCGCGTGCGCTCGGAATCTCTGCATCATCGTCACTTTCCCTTCGTCGCGGCGGACCAGATTTTGTCTTCCCAAAGATAATGCACTTCGGCCTTCGAAGTGCGAGCCGCGGCGTTCATAGCGCCCTTGCAGCTCGGGCAGGGTGCGTACTTTCCCTCGATGATCATGACGTCGCCGGCCTTCAAAGCGAATCGAGATGCCCTCGCTTCGGTGTGCGTTGCCAGCGACGCTCGTGGGAAGCCTAGCGAAGCCTCCTCGGCCGTCATGCTGCCGCTCTTGAGAACGTCCGCAGCGACAACGTCGCCGTTTCGGTAGACCGTCACAAATGCCTCATGCGCCCCGCGTCCAGTTCCGAAGCCTCGCCCGCTGGCGACTGCAGCATCGACATCTGCAGCGACGATCGGCGCCCGTGCGAGCGGAGCGACTGCGGCGAACACCGAGGCCACCGTCATGACCTTGTCACTGAGCGCGATGACCAACTTGATCCCATACCCCCGCGCTCGCGCTTCGTAGCTCTCCTTCGCGAGCGGACTGTGCGGCCCCTTGAGAAAGTCGCCCCAATTGCCGTTGCACGTCCCGCAGAACTTCTCGACGTCGCCTGTCATGAACGCGCCGCGGAGCGCGTCGATGTTGTTCACGGCCGTCTGCTCGTCTCCGAACATCCCGTGGTTCTCGGCGCCGAGGTTGTCGAGATCCGGCCCGCCGAGGAAGTCGAGCACCCTACCTAGTGGCCCCGACGTCTCGCCAGTGACCTCGCCGCCGACCTCGACGATGTCGATCTGGCCGCCGGAGCGGGACGCTTGCGAACTCGCGCCGCCGTCGTCTGCGGTGATGACGGAGATGTCGACGCGGAAGGATCCTCCATGCCGCTTTACGGGCGAAAGGTTGGTCTCGCCGTGGATGACACCGAGTGGGTCGACGTAGACGTCTCCTTCGAAGGTGATCTCGAGCGGCTGACCGCCTTCAGAATTCGCTTCGCTGCCGCTCGCGTCCTCGCGTGTCTGCGCGGGCTCGTCGTCGAAGCCCGAAGGGTCGACTCGATTGATCGGATCGTTCTCAACATAGGCGTACGGATTCAGCCCCAGCGAGGTCGGGTTGATGACCGGATCGGGCGTGAGGAATCGGCGCGTCTTCGGGTCGTAGACGCGGCCGCCCATGTCGATG
>JANYDK010000099.1 GCA_025363655.1 Deltaproteobacteria bacterium
GTTTAGCCAAAGCTTGCTTCGCAACTTTGGCCGCTTCGGTCAATCTCGCTTTGCTCGGTTGCCGAAGCTGCACGTTTAGCCAAAGCTTGCTTCGCAACTTTGGCCGCTTCGGTCAATCTCGCTTTGCTCGGTTGCCGAAGCATTGGCGTTTCGACGGCGCGCTCCTAGAGTGCTCGCCCCATGCTCAACGCCGACAGTCGCGCGCCTCTCCCCCAGAACGAGCCGGTGCTCTCGTACGCGCCGGGAACGCCTGAAAGAGCGGCGATTCGTCGCGCCCTCGCCGAGATGTCGTCGCAGACGCACGACCTCCCGATGTGCATCGGCGGCAAGGACGTGCGCACCGGCGTCCTCACCGACGTGCTCTCGCCGCACGCCCGCGCGAAGGTCATCGGCCGCACGCACCAAGGCAATCCAGGCCACGTCGAGGCCGCGATCGCCGCGGCGATGAAGGCGCAACCGGACTGGGCGGCCACCTCGCAAGCCTCGCGCGCCGCCATCTTCCTCCGCGCCGCCGAGCTCCTCGCCACCAAGTATCGCTACGTCATCAACGCCGCGACCATGCTCGGACAGAGCAAGACGGCGCATCAAGCGGAGATCGACTCCGCCTGCGAGCTCATCGATTTTCTCCGCTTCAACGTCACTTTCGCCGAGCGCATCGTCGCCGAGCAGCCGCTCTCGCCGCCGCGTGGAGGCATCTGGAATCGCGTCGATGCTCGCCCGCTCGAGGGCTTCGTCTACGCGATCACGCCGTTCAATTTCACCGCCATCGCCGGCAACCTTCCGACGGCGCCGGCCTTGCTCGGCAACGTCGTCGTCTGGAAGCCCGCGGCGTCGGCGTCGCTCTCGGCGCACGTCATCATGCAGGTGCTGCGCGAAGCGGGCCTCCCCGACGGCGTCATCAACCTCGTCTACGGCGACGCGCAGACCATCACCGGCGTCGCGCTACCGAACGAGCACCTCGCGGGCGTGCACTTCACCGGCTCCACCGGCGTCTTCAACTCCATGTGGAAGACCATCGGCGACAACATCGGTCGCTACCGCACGTATCCGCGGCTCGTCGGCGAGACCGGCGGAAAAGACTTCATCTTCGCCCACGAGAGCTCCGACCTCGACGCGCTCGCCGTCGCCATCGTGCGCGGCGGCTTCGAGTACCAAGGACAGAAGTGCTCGGCGGCGTCGCGCGTGTATCTCCCGAGCACCATCGCCAAGGAAGTGCGCGAACGCGTCGTCGCCATGGTCTCCGAGCTGAAGATGGGCGACGTCGCCGATCTCGGCAATTTCATGGGCGCGGTCATCGACGAGCGCGCCTATCGACGCATCACTGGCTATGTCGCGCATGCGCGGGAAGATGGCTCGAAGATCCTCGCCGGTGGAGGCGCGGACGACAAAGTCGGCTTCTTCATCCAGCCGACCTACGTCGAGTCGCCCGATCCGAAATCGAAGCTGATGAGCGAAGAGATCTTCGGACCCGTCGTCACCAGCTACGTCTACGACGCGAACGACGTCGAAGGCGCGCTCACCCTCTGTGACGAGACGAGCCCTTACGCGCTCACCGGCGCGGTCTTCTCGCGCGATCGGGCCTTCGTCGATCACGCGACCGCGCGGTTACGCAACGCGGCCGGCAATTTCTACGTCAACGACAAGCCGACCGGCGCGGTCGTCGGGCAGCAGCCGTTCGGAGGAGCACGCGCCTCGGGCACCAACGACAAGGCCGGCTCGCTCTGGAACCTCGTCCGTTGGATCTCGCCGCGCACGTTGAAAGAGACGTTCGTCCCGCCGACGAGCTGGCGCTATTCCTTCCTCGAGCCCGATCCGACCTGACGGTCCTCTCGTGACAAGCGCCGACAAAATGGGACGCTCGCTCGCCGGCGAAGTCGAAAAGGTCATCGATCGGTTGCGAGTGCCGCTGCACCCGGCGACCGATCGTGAGAAGGCAATTGCCGGCCTCACCGCTTGGCTGACGCTCGTCCGCAAGTGGAACGCGAAGATCGATCTCACGGCGGCGAAGACCGACGCCGACCTCGCCGAGCTCGGCGCGCTCGATGCCGCGCATGCGTCGAGTCGTATCGCGATCTCCGGCGGCCTCGTCGTCGACGTCGGCACCGGCTTCGGCGCGCCCGGCCTCGCGCTCGCCATTCTTCGTCCCGATCTCACCGTCCGCCTCGTCGAGCCGCTCGGCAAGCGGGCGACCTTCCTGCGGACCGTCCTCGGATCACTCGGCTTGGTCGGGCGCGTGGCGGTGATCGAAGAGAAGGGCGATGACGTGGTCTCGCGCGGCGAGACGTTCGCGGCTGCAATTTCCCGCGCGACCCTCGCTCCGGAAGATTGGCTCGCCCTCGGCGATCGCCTGGCGCCGAACGGTGAGGTCGTCGTCCTCTTGGCCCGTGACGAGCCTCCGTCGTCGCCCACGCGTACGCCGTCGTGGGAGATTACTTACGAGACCGTCGCGCAGGCGCCACGTCGAGCGGTCGGGTACGCGCCTCCGGCCTAGACGATGCGAGACGACTCAAACGCCCTGCGCTGACGGCTCCCAGATGTACTTGTGCATCTGCAGTTGGAAGCGCGCGGGCACCTTGTCTTCCATCATCCAGGCGACGACGTCCTTCGCGGCGAGCGAGCCGAAGACGCAGCTCACGAGCAGATGTCCCACGCGACGCGCCAGCCGGTGCTCGGTGATCACGCTGCGCATCCACTGGTAGTCGTCGCGTGAGCCGAGGACGAATTTGATCTCGTCGCGAACGCCGAGATGCTCGAGATTTTCCCAACGAATGCGCGCGTGCTCGCCGCTCGAAGGCGTCTTCAAGTCGACGATGCGATGGACGCGCGCGTCGACGCCCGAGACGTCACGCTCACCGCTGGTCTCGAGGAGCACTGTTTTTCCTGCGTCTGCGAGCTCACGCATCAAGGGGAGGGCGCCCGGTTGGAGGAGCGGTTCACCACCCGTGAGCTCGACCAGCGGCGTGTCCATCGTGAGCGCGTCGCGCAAGACGTCTGCGCGCTGGCGTCGCGTGCCGCCGAAGAAGGCCTGGGGCGTGTCGCAATAGGTGCAGCGAAGGTTGCACCCGGTGAGCCTCACGAACGTGCACGGCACGCCGGCGAACGAGCTCTCGCCCTGTACACTCGCGTAGATTTCGTGGACCACCAGCGTGTCGGGCACGCGAATGGGGGTCAGTCGAACGTGTTTTCCCGGCGCAGACATGACGAACGAGGCTCCTCGGCACGGCTTCTACCACCGAAGACGCGTCGCGCCGCCGTTTCGCGCACGAGCGCTCGAACGATGGCAGGGACGTGCCGCACCGAGAGTCGACTCGGCGCGCCCTCGTAGATCGGTCGCACCGGGACCTCGGCGACGCGCAGACCTGCGCGCGCACAGATGACGAGGAGGTGGTTCGGGTAGCCGTATCCATCCCAAGGTGGGGCGTGGACGAAGGCGCGCATCGCGTCGACGTCGGCTGCCGTGTAGCCGCACTGCGCATCGTGGATCGAGAGCCCCGTCGCCCATCGCGTGAGCGCGGCGAGCACCATGATGCCGAAGAGACGATCACGCGGGAAGGCACGGGCGCCGTTCGGCCATGCGAGGCGATTGCCTTTGACGTAGTTGGCTTTCCGCCTCCGCAGCGGCTCGAGGAGCGCGTCGAGATCGCGTGGATCCATCTGTCCGTCTCCCGCCATCACCACCGCCACGTCGGCGCCGAGGGCGAGCGCACGTCGGTAGCCCTCGCGAATGGCCGAGCCGACACCGATCGATCGCGCTCTCTGGACGAGCTCGATCGGTGTGATGCTGTGCTCCGCGATCTTCGAGGTGACCACTGCGGTGTCGTCGAGGCTGCCATCGTCGACGACGATGATCCCAGCGATCTCACGCGACAGAGTGCGCAGCACCCGCCCGATGCGTGGCGCCTCGTCGCGCGCCGGAATGACGACGAAGACGCGCAGCATGGGCTCGAGCGTCGCTTCGAGCGTCGCCGCCTCGGGCGCGGCCAGTTCGAGTGCTAAGGAGGGGGGTCGAACCCCTACGCCCTCGCGGGCCGCCGGTTTTAAGCCGGCTGCGTCTGCCATTCCGCCACCCTAGCTCCGGCCTTGGTTCTGCGTCGGCGCCTGCCGGTCTGCAACTCACTTGCAGAGCTTGATCACGTACGGCATCGCGATCTCGCCCGAGTCCGGCGCGGCCTTGGTGGAAGGCTCGAGGTACGGACGCATGATGAGGTTCACACGCTCGCCGAGCGGGACACCGAGGTCGCCGGTCGGCACCGGGAGGCAATGGGCGCGTCCAGCGCAGTCGCGCGCGAGCTCGAAGGCGTAGAGCTCACCCTCCGCAGCGTCGCCCGGCAGATACGTCGCCGCCGTACCACGCAGCTCGCTGCCGGTGACCGAGAGCACGCCCATGATCTTTCGTGACATGTACACCGACACATTCATGTACGTCGCCTTGCCCGTCACCTCGTGATTGACCCCGGCGACGACCCACGTGCAATCCTGCAGGCCGTCATGATCGTCGAGAAAATCAGGCGCACTGGCGACGTAGAGGGTGTCTTGGTTGTCGCCGAGGCAGTTCTCGTTCTTCGCCAGGCAGTTGAGGCCGAAGGGCGCGATCGAAATCATCCGCGTGTCGACCGCCTTCTTCTCGGGAAAGTGCGCGTGCACGGCGTCGACGAGCCGAGTGAGTGCCGCCTCGCGTGATTCTTCCGACGTGCCGGTGCCGCGCGTGCGCAACGTCGGCGTACCGAATCCGTCGATCTTTGCCGGCGTTTTCGGCGTGACCCGCAGCACGCTGACCGGCGGCGCGTCGAGCCACGCCTTTCCTTTCGCCGCATCGGCGAAGAGCGCGACCCGGAAGAGCATCGCCAAATCGTCGCTCGCTGGCTCGAGACCCATGCGCACCGGCGCGCGCGGAATCGCGTCGTCGTTGATGATGCTGGCCGCGACGCCGACCGTCGGAAGGAGCTCGTGGAGCCGCGTCGAGAGCGTTCGATCGGCGGTCGTGACGACGGCGACGTCGGCGTCGAAGGCGTCGCCACCCGCGCCACACGGAGTGCCACTGGTGCCGATGCTCAGCGGATTGAGCGTGTCGCCGAGGCTGGCGAAGAGCACCTTGCGCGTGCCGTCGTCCAACGTGCGCCCGTAGACGTAGCTGCGAAATCCGAAATAGCGCGCGGTCGGAGGCGTGCGCCCGACGAGCACGATCGCTTCGTCTTCGCGCAAGCGCCAGGTCGGCGCCATTCCGGGCGGGCAGATCTTCGAGAGCCCGGGCGTCGACGACTCTCCCGACGCCGGCAAGCAGTAGAAGCCGTACGGCGAGGTCGGGTTGTTGCCGAAGCAGTTGTCGAGCCCGATGCAGTCGGTGACGTAGAAGAAGCGCATCGCGCCGTCGGCGACGTCGTAGCCGGCGTGATCGAGGGCTGCGCGCAGGCCGGTGGTGACGACGGCGGGATCCATCGTCGAACTCTTGCCCGAGCCGGCCTTTGCGCATTCGGCGTCCATGCCGGCCGCATTCGCGTCGGAGTGAGAGCTGCATGCAAGGCTGGTGAGTGCCATCGCGAGCGTCACCGCGAGACCGATCGGGCGCCAGATCACGCGAGGGTTGCGAGGCCGCATGGTGAAAGAGTCTGCACGTGATGCGCCATCGGTGTCGACCCTCGGCCGTGACGTCCGGCATCGCGACACCCGTCATCGGTCGTGACGCGCAAAAACGCACGAAATGGCTTATTTTGCGGCATTTTGTCTTGGCGCGTGGCCTGCTGAAGGGGAGGCTCCACCTCCTTCGGAAGGAACGCATCCCATGGCTTCACGTCTTCTCGCCGCCTCCCTCGGCTCCCTCGGCTCCATCGGTTCCATCGGTTCACTCGCTTGCCTCGGTCTTGCGCTAGTTGCCTTGCCTTCGTGCAGCTCGTCGTCGTCTTCGGATGCGAACGGCGGAGACGTCGGCACAGGAGATGGAGGCGGCGACGGTGCTCTCGGCCCGAGCGCCGATCAGGCCTGTGCCGGCCTCGCGAAGGCTCGGTGCCAGCGTCTGGCGGCGTGCTCGAGCCAAGACCTCACGACGCGTGATGGCGACGAGGCGACCTGCGAGGCGCGCGAGAAATCGTCTTGTCTCCACGGGCTCGCCGCGCCGAGCACCGCCAGCACACCGTCGACGGCAGAAGCCTGCGCCGCAGCCATCGCCGCCTCGACGTGTCCCAGCTTCCTCGGCAACGTTCCCATTCCGGCCTGCGCCGCGAAGGCTGGCGGGCTTGCGGCCGGCGCGTCCTGCGCATTCGCCTCGCAGTGCCAGAGCACGTTCTGCGCGGTTCCCAAAGGCTCCGCATGTGGCATCTGCGCGCCGGTCCCGAAGGTCGGCGACTCGTGTCTGTCGGTGGGCTGCGGCCCCGACCTCCACTGCGGCAAGACCGCGCAACTCTGCGTGGCTTTCGTCGCCAACAGCGGCGTCTGCGATGGCGACAAGGTCTGCGACTTCGGCCTCGGATGCGTCACGGCCAAGGGCGCCTCCACCGGCACCTGTCAGCCGCTCGTCGGCACCGAGGGAGGCGCATGCGACGGCAAGGAACAGACGCTCCCTGGCTGCGATCGCTCGCTCGGTCTCTGGTGTCCCTCGACCGGCAAGTGCGCGAAGGTGAGCGGCTTCGCCAAGGGCGGTGAGGCGTGCGGGCTCATCGATCCGGCCGCCACGTTCCTTTCGTGCAGCAGCGGCGCGTGCATCGTCCCGACGGGAGCCGCCGGCAAAGGCACGTGCGCAGCGACCGCTGCCGAGGGTGGCGCCTGCGACATCGGCGGCGATGGCCCCGCGTGCGTCGTCGGAACGCGCTGCGTCGTCAGTGGTGACGCCGGTACGATCGGCGCGTGCGTCTCCGCGTCGAGCTGCAAGTGAGCACGCGGACGTAGACGCTCTCCGCGCGCTCGCCTACACGCGCATCGTGCCGCCGCGTCGCGTTCGTCCACCGACGCTTCCCCTCGAGGTGACGCTCGACGGCGCTTCCATCGTCGCCGATGGAGACGCATCGCTCGCCAGCGCCCTCGTCGCGGCGGGCCAGCTCGAGCTCGCGCGGAGCCCGAAATTCCATCGCCCGCGTGGCCCTTCGTGCATGCGCGGCGGCTGCGATGGTTGCCTCGTGCGTCTCGACGGAATGCCCAACGTGATGTCGTGCATGACGCGCGCGAAGCCTGGCGCGAAGCTCGAACGGCAGAACGTCGTCCTCTCGGCCAAGCTCGACGTCCTCCGCGCGGCTGATTGGTTCTTCCCCGACGGCATGAACCACCACGAGATGTTCGCCGGCGTGCCGGGCGTGCAGGACATCATGCAATCGCTCGCGCGCCGGGTGGCCGGGCTCGGCGAGCTCCCCGAGCATGCCGTCGCCGCGCACACCGCCATCGACGACCTCACCGCCGACGTGCTCATCGTCGGTGCCGGTCTCGCCGGCCTCGTCGCGGCGTGCGTGCTCGGGCGGCTCGGGCTCGGCGTGATCGTCCTCGACGAAGGCATGCGACCTGGTGGCTCGCTCCTTTCGTTTCCCGAGCACGCGAAGGTCGCGCTCGGGGTCGACGGCGCGATCGTCGACATCGACGAGCTCCGCGCCAACCTCGTCTCCGAAGCCGCCTCCGCGGGTGCCACCTTCGTCGCCGAGACCACCCTCCTCGGAGTGCTCGAAGGCGGCGATTGGCTAGGAAATGGGCATGATCGTGGCCTCGTCCGGGTGAAAGCGCGTGCCCGCATCCTCGCCGTCGGTGCCCACGATGGCGTCCCCGCGATCGTCGCCAACGACCTTCCCGGCGTCCTCAGCGCGCGCGCCGCGGGACGTCTGCTTCGCGAGGGCGTTCTCATCGGCGATGCGCCGCTCGTCGTCGGCGACGGCCTCCACGCCGAGGCCTTCGCTGCGGCCGCCGCCGGTCATGGCGCCAAAGTGCAACGCGCATCCCTCGCGAGCCTCCAAGGTGCGCGCGGTCTCTCACGGGTGCGCGGCGCGGTCCTCACCGAGGGCTCGGGAACGCGCAAGGTCTCCTGCGATGCCGTCGTCGTCGACGCGCCGTGCGCACCGTCGTTCGAGCTCGCTGTCGAAGCTGGTGCCCGCGTGACGCACGGAGAGCCTGGTTTTTCCGTCGTCGTCGACGTCGATGGACGATTCGGGGGCGCGCCCTCCGGTGACGTAGGCTCTCGCAACTCGCCGCTCTTCGCGCTCGGGGAAGTCACCGGCGCTGCGCTCGATCACGCAGCCTTCGCGCGCGCCGCGAGTCGCCTTGGTCGCGCGGTCGCCGCCCTCGTCGAGGCCCGATGAAGGGAAAAATCCTCGCCTGTCGTTGTGAAGACGTCACGCTCCACGAGCTCGAGGATGCGATCGCGCGCGGTCACGACGACATCGAGTCGCTCAAGCGCTACACCGGCTTCGGCACCGGCTGGTGCCAAGGCAAGAGCTGCCTGGCTCTCTGCGCTCGCGTTCTCGCAGCGAAGGGCGGCGACGCTTCCCTCCCGTTCACGCCGCGCCCGCCCTACCACCCGGTCTCACTCGCGCACCTCGCGGCCCTCGTCGCCGACGATGATGAGGAAAACGAAGACTCCGCACGCGATGCACGCGACGCACGCGACGAACACGACGGCGAAGACGCCCCGACCTAGTGATAGAGTCCGCGCGTGACGACCAAGGCCGCCGGACAAATCGAGCACGACGACGGCCGCGTCGAGCTGACGAAAGACGCACCGCTCCCCGACGCTGCGCTCATCAACGACGACCTGGCGCCGACGCGCGTCGCCGATCGAAAGTGGTCCACCTACAACTACGCCGCGCTGTGGATCAGCATGGCCCACTGCATCCCGACGTACATGTTGGCGAGCGGGCTCATCGGGAAGGGCATGTCGTGGCTCGAAGCGATCCTCACGATCGCGCTCGGCAACGTCATCGTCCTCGCGCCCATTCTCCTCAACAGCCACCCGGGCACGCGCTACGGCATTCCCTTTCCTGTCTTCGCCCGCGCCAGCTACGGCGTCTTCGGGGCCAACGTGCCCGCGCTCATGCGTGCCGTCGTCGCCTGCGGTTGGTTCGGCATCAACGCGTGGATCGGCGGCCAAGCGCTGCAAGCGTTCTTCACTTCGCTCGCCCCCAGCTGGCCAGCGCTCCTCGGCGCGTCCACGCCGGGCGGTCACCCGCCGACGATGTGGCTCTCGTTCATGCTCTTTTGGAGCCTCAACATCCTCATCGTCTACCGAGGCATGGATCTCCTCCGCAAGGTCGAGAACTGGGCGGCTCCCTTCGTCCTCGTGATGGCGGCGGTGCTCCTCGGTTGGGCCATCTGGCGCGCGCACGGCCTCGGTCCCATCCTGGCGATGAAGCCGACGCGCGCTCCGGGCACCTTCTGGAAGATCTTCGCCCCCTCACTCACCGCGATGATCGGCTTCTGGGCGACGCTCTCGCTCAACATGCCCGACTTCACCCGCTACGGCCGCTCGCAGCGCGAGCAGATGATCGGCCAAGTCGTCGCGCTCCCGACGACGATGACCATCTTCGCAGCGATGAGCGTCTTCATCACCAGCGCCACCACGGTCATCTACGGCGAGGCCATGTGGGAGCCCGTTCAGTTGATTGCACGCTGGAAATCACGGATCATCGTCGCGATCGCGATGTTCACCATCGTCATCGCCACGCTCTCGGTCAACATCGCCGCCAACGTCGTCTCGCCGGCCAACGACATCGCCAACATCGCGCCGAAGAAAATCTCTTTCCGCACCGGCGGGCTCATCACCGGCCTCGTCGGCATCGCGATGATGCCGTGGAAGCTCCTCGCCGATCCCAACGGCTACATCTTCAAGTGGCTCCTCGGCTACTCCGGCGGCCTCGGCTCCATCGCCGGCGTGCTCATCGTCGACTATTGGATCGTGCGCAAGAAGCACCTCGTCCTCGCCGACCTCTACCGACGCGACGGCGTCTATCGCTATGGCGCTTTCGGCACCCACTGGGCGGCCATCGTCGCCACCTTCGCCGGCTGCGTGATGGCCTGGATCGGCCTCGTCGTCCCTCCGCTTCGTCCGCTCTACGACTACGCGTGGTTCGTCGGTGGCATCGTCGCCGGCGTGACGTACGCTGTGGCAGCGATGGTGTGGCCACCCGAGGGGCGCGTATGAGACCGAGCCGCCTACTCGCGATCGCTGCCCCATTCGTCGTCGCCGTCACGCTCGTGGCTGCGTGTTCCTCGAGCGATCATGGCCCCGCGCTTCCGCCATCGACGTTGCCGCCCCTCGACGCGAAGCCCGACGCCGCACTCGACGGACGCCTCGATGCGACGGGCGAAACCGACACGAGCGCGGACGCCGACGCGACCAAGGATGCGAGCGATGCAGGTGAGTCCAGAGACGCCGGAGACGTCGGCGAGGTCGACGGAGCCGTCGACGAGACCAGCCACATCCACGACACCGGGCCGGCCGATGGCGACACCGACGAGGTCGCAGCATGCGGCCTTGCGCTCACCACCAGCACGGTGGCGACGTGCTCGGTGACGGTTCAATCGTGGAACGACGAAGGCCACGCCCACGCGGACGTCGACGCCGACGTCACCTACTGCACGAAGCCGCCGTCGTCCGGAGCCCACTTCGGCATCTGGGCCTCCTTTCGTACCTACGATCACCCGATTCCCTGGGGCTACCTCGTCCACTCGATGGAGCACGGAGCGGTCGTCATCGCCTACCAATGCGCGTCGGGGAGCTGCCCGTCGATCGCGGCGCCCCTGCAAGCAATCATCGACGCGCGCCCGGTCGATCCACTCTGCGACGTCGACGCCGGCGTTCGTCGACGCGTCATCCTCGTCCCTGATCCGACCTTGGACGTCCCCATCGCCGCCGCCGCATGGACGTGGACCTACCGCGCCAGCTGCATCGACGCCGCCTCGCTCGGCGCGTTCATCGACGCCCACTACGGCAAGGCCACCGAAGACTTCTGCTCCGACGGCATCGCGCCTTGACGCCGAGATCTCGGGCACATTCGCGGCCTTGCGCGCAGGGTTGAATCGACGTTGCGAGCGCCGCGTCCAACGAAGACCGGCGCGTCGATTTTCGCGTTCCGCTGCCGGTCGAATCTGTAGCAATTTTGGCGTTCTACGTGCCGATGCTTAATGCTTAAGCAGCACTCGCAATGTCGGGTGCAGGCAGGTCGTCATGAAGAGCAGTGTCATCGTCTCCACCCTCGCGATAGTTTCCGCCGCCGTCGTCGTCGCTTGCAGCGCTCGGGAGTCGCCCCCCGCTGAAGACGCGGCCCCTCCATCTCTGAAGGGATCGTCGCTGACGCCCACCGGCGCAACCGACGATCCCAAGAGCAACGTCGCCGGCAACCCGACGCCGATGCCAGCAAGCGGCTGCCCCGCCGACATGGTCGCGATCGAGGGCAGCTACTGCCCCGAGGTGAAGCAACCGTGTCTGCACTGGCTCGATCCGCCGGGCACCTACGCGGGCTTCCGTTGCGGCATCTACGACAAGTCCCAATGCCTCTCGACCGAGCGCACGCCGATGCGCTTCTGCATCGACCGCAACGAGTACACGCCGCCTGGTGAGCAGCTCCCCGCGGTCCATCACTCGTGGACGACGGCGAAGGCGGTCTGCGAGTCGCAAGGCAAGCGCCTCTGCCTCGAGTCCGAGTGGCAGTTCGCGTGCGAGGGTCCCGACATGCACCCGTATCCGTACGGCGACGGGCTCCATCGCGACGCCAACGCCTGCAACATCGATCGCACGAACCTCGGCAAGCCCAACGCCGGCCTCCGCGATCTGCGAACGCCCGCCGGCTCGCATCCCAAGTGCGTGAACGACTTCGGCGTCTTCGACATGAGCGGCAACGTCGAAGAATGGGCGACGCTCGATCACCCGAAAGACCCGAACGACAAGTCGTCGATGAAGGGCGCGTGGTGGCTCCCCGGTCGCAACACCTGCCGCGCGGCGACGACGGGTCACGGCGAGACCTACGAGGGCGGACAAGTCGGCGTGCGCTGCTGCGCGAACGCCAGCTAGCGCAAGCATGAACTGAGGACCATCGGCCTCAGTTTCGAGTGACCGGGTACACGAATACTGGATCGATCCGTCGAGACGTATCGTCCGGCCATTCCGCGGGCTCTTTTTGCTTTTCAACGTGATCGAGGAGGGATACGAGCGATCGTCTCCCGCGGGCGCGCCGTGCTGGTGCGGCGTCCCCTCACGGTGCGCGGGGCCGAGGTACAAGGTCGCGCGTGGGATTCTCTCCGAGCCAGCGCGCCTCCGCGGGCTTCGCGCTCCTTGCGCTGCTTGCGCTCCTGACGTGCGGCTGCAGCGGCAGCGAGCATCCAGGCGCGACGCGCGTGAACGATCGAGAGACCTTCGCTGCAGTGCCGACGGCTGCTCGCGCGCAGGTCGAGCTGCACGTCGTCGAGGTCGCCGCTGCGGCGCAGAAGCCGAGCGTCTGCCCGAGCGGCATGGCCCTCGTCGATGGCAACTACTGTCCCGAGGTCGAGCAGGTCTGCAAACGCTGGCTCGATCCGCCAGGTCGGTACCATCTCTTCCGCTGCGAAGCGTACGAAGAGAGTCCGAAGTGCAAGAGCGATCGTCAGCCGATGCGCTACTGCATCGACGTCGACGAGCAACGCCTCGCCGCCGAAGCAGCCGATCCCCGCCCGTCGAATCACGTCTCCTACGTCGAGGCGAAACAGACGTGTGAAGACCGCGGCGCACGTCTCTGCAACGACGACGAGTGGCAGTTCGCCTGCGAAGGCGAAGAGATGCGGCCCTATCCCTACGGCTTCGTCCGCGACGCCACGGCCTGCAACATCGATCGCGAAGGGCTCGGCGGTGGCGTCGGTCGTCTCCACGACTTCCGCTCCGAGACCGGCGAAAACAATCGCTGCGTCAGTCCTTTCGGCGTCCGCGACCTGGCCGGCAACCTCGAAGAGTGGGCGAGCGGCGTCCCCACCTCCCCGCACACGCACATGACGCTCCTCAAGGGCTCGTGGTGGCTCCCCGGACGCAGCACGTGCCGCGCGACCAACGCCGGCCACGACAAAGTCTACGAAGGCACCGAGACGGGTTTTCGCTGCTGCGCCGCTGCCGGGCCCTGACGTCACGTCCAACGCCCGTGCGTGTTGCCCGATGCCACTTGACGTAGGTCACGTCGATACGATTGGCTCGGGTGCGTCGAACTCGTTTCGTTTCGTCGCAGCCTCCAGGGAGAGCCTTTGATGCGTAAGTGGTCTTTTGCCGTCCTCATTCCTTTCTTCCTCATGCTCGGTCTCGTCGTCTCGCCGCGGGCGCGCGCCGAGGAAGAAGAGAAACCCGCCGCTGCTGCAGAAGCCACCCACGAGGGCGAAAAGCCTGCCGGCGAAGGCTCGGCCGAGGCCAAACCGGAGGGCTCGTCCTCCGCCGAGCATGAGCATGACCCCGCGGCGCCGGCTGCGAGCGCGAGCGGCAGCGCGGGCGAAGACGAGAACGAGTCGCCGGAAGAGGCCAAGGCCCACCACACGCTCGATCCGATGGTCTACGCCGACTTCATCAAGAAGAAGATCGAGGAGGCGCGCGAGAAGGTCCTCGCGAAGATGATCGCGAAGATCCAGGACAAGCAGGCAGCGAAGATGCAGAAGCTGACCTTCTGGCTCGCGATGTTCTCGCTGAGCGGCTTCCTCCTGCTCTTCATCCCCTTCTTCGTGATGAAGAAATATCCAGGAAAACTCGGCCTTCTCTTCAAGTACAGCGGCATCGCCGCGATCATCTGCGTCCTCGTCATCAACCTCTTCGCCGGCGTCATCCTCACGCTCCGCGGCGTGCAGGGGAGCCTCGGCGAGCTGACCAATCCGCAGATCAAGATCACCGAAGCGACCTTCGACGCGCTCATCGAGTCGACCGACAACCTCCTCGCCTTCGGCAAAGACCTCGTCGAGCCGACGATGAAGGCGATGGCCGGCGAGACCGAAGAACAAATCGATCCGGAAGATCCGCCCGCGGCCGTGCTGATGGAGAACGTCAAGAACATGAAGGGGGACTTCGAGGCGATCATCTCGATCGCCAAGTTCTTCAAGAGCGTGTCGTGGCTCTTTCAATACATACCGATCGTGCTCCTGATCGTGGCCGTCGTGCTCTTCGCCGTGTCCGCCAAACCCGTTTTCGCGGCGCTCATCAGCTTGCCAGGCAGGGTCGCCGGCGGCGAAGAAGGGGCCGCCAAGTCCGTGATCAAAGAGGCCTTCCTCCGCGTCTGGCACGAGCTCTTGGCGACCTTCTGCCTCATCGGTCTCTTGGTCGGCGTCACCTTGATGTCCGAGACGCTGCTCACGCAGGTCGTTCAGCCGGCGGTCGAGACGCTCCTCGAGTACTTCTTCATGTGCATCGTCTACCTGAAGGAAGAGCAGGGAGCGTCGTCGATGGTCATCAAGCTCAGCCTTGGCGGCACCATCATGTTCCTCGTCTTGAACCTCCTCTTGATCATCATCTCGAGCGCCTTCTATCTAGGAAAAGCACACAAAATCCTGCAGCAGAAGTTCCACGACAAGATCCCCCTCAAGGCGCACAAGAAGTTCTGGCTCTGGGGCACGCTCGCGGTCATCTGGATCCAGGTCTTCCCGCTCCTCTTCCTCCTCGCCGTCAACCCGCTCGTGGACAAGCTCCTCGACAAGGCCACCGAGAAGGGCGACCACAGCTGGAACTTCATCCTTCTCTCGGGCCCCGGGCTTCTCGTCTTCGCCTTCCTCTTCAGCTTCTGGGCCGTGCGCGGCTTCAAGGGCCTCGGCTTCATGCTGAAGTACAAGCCCCCGGTCGTGATGAAGGAGTTCCTCGAAGGCCCCACGCCGCCCGCACAGCCGGCAGCAGCTGGAGCTCAGTAGGAAAACGCAACGGCTAGATTAGAGTGGCCACGGCTTACTGAAGTAGGCCGTGACTGCCGTCTTGAACTGAGAACCGTCGCTCTCGATGTACGTCTGGTGATCGGCGCCCGTCCCGAAGACGACGCCGACGCCGCCGGCAGCGATGAGCTCGTCGATGTGACGGAAGAAATAGTGGACGCGGTTGTCGCGGTAGTGTCCCGAGGTGCCCCCCGGCGTGTCGCTGGGGACGCCTAGCGGGACTTGCCACCAGAGGAGCGGCTTGCCGAGCCCATCGTGGATGGCCTTCGCCCACGCGAAATGCTCGTGAAAATTAGGACTCGCGGCGTTCGACTCGTCCCAATAGAACTTCCCGTCGCGCTTGCAGTTCGGGTCGGTGCCCGCCTCGAAGCAGCCCGCGTCGCGATCGAGCGTCTCGACGACCAAGAGGTCACCGTCGGTCGCGCCGATCGCCTTGCTGAAGGTGATGACCTCGGCGACGGTGTCGGCACCCCACTCGGAGACGTGCAACCCGACCACCGCGTTCGGCGCGTACTTGCGCGCGAGCATGATGAGGCACTTGCCCATGCCCGAGACGTCCTCGGCGACGCCGGCGCAGTCGGGCGCGAGCGACGCGATCGTCACCTTCATCTTCGAAGGATCGCCGCCCGTGGCTCGCTCGATGTCGGCCCAGAAATCAGGCTCGAGATGGACGATCGTCGGCTTCACGAGGAGCGCGATGCGCTGGTACATCAGCTTCACCGAGTCCCAGTACTTCTTCATGTACGTCGCGTTCGAGAGGATCTTGTTGTCGCTCTCCCATTGGTACGCGTTGTAGAGCGTGAACATCGGCGTCACGCCCTTGGCCACCGCTGGATCTCCGACGGCGTTGACGAACGAGCCGCCCGGGTTCCAGTCCGGCCAGCCACCGTCGCCGACGACGCCGTTGAGATACGTGTAGTGAATGTCGAGCGTCTGACCGAGCGTGTACGCGCCGTCTTTCGTGTGATCGTCGGCGAGGTCGTTGCCGAGGCCGATGAGGAAGTTGCTCTTGCCGCGGAGCCTCTTCGCGAGCTCGGCGGCGCTGCTGGTGCCCGGCGCCGAATCGGGCGGCGGGGGAGGAGGTGTGTCGTCGATGGTGACGTTCGTGTCGCCCGTCCCAGAGGCCGAGCTGTCTGCGCTGCCTCCGCCATCTCCCGAGCTGCTGCAGGCGATCAGCGCCGTGCCGAGGAGCCCAAACGCGAGAGAAGAAGATGGACGAAATCGATCGACGATGCGCATGCGCGCAATTCTAGTCGACTCGCCCCATTAGAACAGCACGAGCACGCCGAAATAACGCAACGCGAAGAGCGCCGCGGCGGCGACGAAGAGGACGGCGAAGAGGAGGCCGACGACCATTCCTCCTTTGCCTTTCTTCTGCGTTCCCGCGGACGGCGTCTGCCCCGACGGCGAACGCAGCGGCTGCAGCGCTGCAGCGAGCACCGCATTCGCCGCCCCAGGACCCATCGGTGGCGGGCGCTGCGAAGGCGGCACGGCATAGGCCGGATTCACCCCCGGAGGTGGCACTGGCGGATACGGCGTGGTCATCGGCTGAGAGGCCGCGACGTATTGCTGTAGCTGCTGCTGTTGCTGC